>JAWKVL010000008.1:0-120026 GCA_041398065.1 Dongiaceae bacterium
CTCATCCTCGCTTCCGGCAGCAAGACGCGCGCGATGATGCTGCGCGGCGCTGGCGTCCCAATTGAGGTCGCGGTGCCGGCGATCGACGAGCCGGAGCTGATGGCGAGCCTCAGCGCAGCCGGCGCCAGTGCGGCGCGTGTGGCGGAAGTGCTGGCGGAGATGAAGGCCCAGCGCATCGCGCCGCGCTTTCCCGCGCGCTTCGTGCTGGGCTGCGACCAGATGCTGGAATGCGACGGGCATTGGCTGGAGAAGCCGACCGACCGCGACCATGCGCGCGACCAGCTGAAGCGGCTGCGCGGGCGGAACCACAGCCTCATCACCAGTGCCGTCCTGGTGCGCGACGAGGAGCGTATCTGGCACGTGACCGAGCGCGCCGATCTGCGCATGCGCAATTTCAGCGACGAATTCCTCGACGCCTATCTCGAGCGGGCCGGCAATGACATTCTGCGCTCGGTCGGCGCCTATCAGCTCGAAGGTCTGGGCGCGCAATTGTTCGAGCGCATCACCGGCGATTTCTTCACCATCCTCGGTCTGCCGCTGCTGCCGGTGCTGAGCATTCTGCGCGAGCATGGCCTGGTGACGCGATGAGCGTCGCGACCCTCACCGGCAAGAGCCGCATCGCCGGCGTGTTCGGCTGGCCGGTCGATCATTCGCGCTCGCCGCGGCTGCACGGCTATTGGCTGCGGCAATTCGGAATTGATGGCGCTTACATCCCGTTCGCGACCCATCCGGGCAAGCTGGAGCAGGCGATCCGCGCGCTGCCGGCGCTCGGCTTCCGCGGCGGCAACATCACGCTGCCGCACAAGGAGCGGGCGCTGGCGATCGTCGATGAACCGACTCCGCTCGCCCGGCGCATCGGCGCGGTCAACACGCTGATTGTGCGCGATGACGGCGCAATCCTGGGCGACAACACCGACGGCTTCGGCTTCATCGCCAATCTGCGGCAGTTTCAACCGGACTGGCGCGGCGCGGCGGGGCCCGTGGCGGTGCTTGGCGCCGGCGGGGCCGCGCGCGCCATCGTGGTGGCGTTGCTCGATGAAGGCGTGCCGGAGATCCGCCTGGTCAACCGGACGACGCGCCGCGCCGAAGAGATCGCGCAGGCGGTCGGCGGCCCCATCACGGTGCTGCCTTGGGAGGCGCGCGCGGGCGCGCTCAAGGACGCCGCGCTGCTGGTCAACAGCACCAATCTCGGCCAGGCCGGACAGGCGCCGCTCGACCTCGATCTCGGCGCGTTGCCGCTGAGCGCGATCGTCTACGACATCGTCTATGTTCCGCTGATGACCGACTTGCTGAGGGCCGCGCAGCGGCGCGGCAACCGCATCGTCGACGGCATCGGCATGTTGCTGCACCAGGCCCGCCCCGGCTTCAAAGCCTGGTTCGGCCCCGACCCGCAAGTGACGCCCGAGCTCCGGGCGTTCGTGCTGGAGCAGTGACAAGCCCATGCGGTGGAGCGACATCATAGGCAATGTGATTCGCGCCATATTCCGACCATCGTCGGCGATGCTGCGAGCATCGCTGCTTGTGGTCGCTGCCATCGGTATTGGAATTCTCTCGGCGAATCTGCCGGCTGAGGTCGGCACGCTGTTGGCGTTGGCGTCGATCTTGGGGCTGCTCGTCGGAGTCTTGTGGCTCACGATCGCATATCTTGATCGTTCCGACCTGCTCCATGTCGAAGATATGAAGTTCTCGCTTAGGCTGGTTCGGGACTACCTGAAGGGGCTCGTTGTCCGTGACCGACTTTAGCCCCACGAAGCGTGACAGTAGATGCGCATCCTCGGCCTGACCGGTTCCATCGGCATGGGGAAATCGACTGCCGCGGCGATGCTGCGGCGAATGGGCGTGCCGGTGCATGACGCCGACCAGGTGGTGCACGGCCTCACCAAACATGGCGGCGCCGCGATCCCCGCGATCAAGGCGGCCTTTCCCGACCTTGTCACCGGCGATGCGATTAATCGCCCGGAGCTGTCGAAGCGCGCGTTCAACGATCCGAGTGTGCTGCGCCGGCTCGAGCAGATCCTGCATCCGCTGGTGCGGGCGGAGGAAACGCGGTTCCTGCACCGCAACCGGGCCAGGCACGCGCGGCTGGTGGTGCTCGACATCCCGCTGCTCTACGAGACCGGTGGCGAGAAACGCTGTGATGCCGTGCTGGTGGTGTCCGCTCCGCGCGCGGTCCAGCTGCAGCGCGTGCTGTCGCGGCCGGGCATGAGCCTCGCCAAGCTCGCCGGCATCGAGCAGCGCCAGATGCCCGACGCCGAGAAACGCCGGCGCGCGGATTTCGTCATCGCGACCGGGCAAGGCCGTCGCGCGACCTGGATTGCATTGAAGGACGCGGTCCGGAAGATGCGGACGTGACGAGGTGCGCGTGCGGCGCCCCGGCATTCGCTACATCAGGGATCGGATCGCCGGGGCGCGCGGGGTTTGGCCTGTGTCCCAACACGCGCTCGACGTGAAAGGCCAGGAGCCGGCCGAGTCGGCCGTCTCCGGCGGGGGCGCGCTGGCAACGCTGCAGTACGTTAAGATCGGGCAGCCCGTTGCCCTCGATCAGCACCGGGCCTTCCTGCAGAATCGCGACGTCCCAACCGATGATCGGCCGGTCGTTCATCGATCTGTGCGCGCGGCGCGCCAACGCAACGGCGGCCGGCCAGTGCGGCAGCACGATTCCTGCAATCGGCTGACCGGTGACCGGATGGTCCTCGTGCCAGGCGCTGCATGGACCGTGGCCGATATCCGTGGCCAGTCCGAGGCGGCCGGTGTTCGCGTCGATCGCGGCCGCGATCGCGCCCGCGTGAACGTTGTCGACGACAATGTCCGGCTGGACCGACATTCGGAAGACGGCGCCGGCAATCTCGATTTCGTCTCGCTCGTTGATGATGGTGACGATGCGCGCGGTCGGCAGGGCGCCGACACTGAGCGCGGCAATTGCCGGATGGGGGCGGAGAGCCGATTGGATGATGACCGGATCGCCGTGCGAGCGCCTGAGCGCACGATCCAGAAGCGCGTCGCTGTCAAGCGCATCGCGGCGGCGCGTCCAGACCTCGCCGGCGTGGCGCCACAATTCGGCGCCCTTCCCGCCGCCGCCGCCGCGCGACTTGATGAAGAGGTCGGCCGGCGGCAAGTCGCATCCGTCATGTTCCAGGGACAGCAGGCCGCCGTCGCTCAGCGCCAGCAGCACGCGCGGCGTGGGGATCTTCAGCGCACGGCAGCGCTCGAACAGCCGCAGCTTGTCGCGCAGGCATTTGCGGTGGCCGCGCGGCGCGGACTGATTTTTCAGGGCGGAATAGAGGCCCCCTTTGGTCTCGAACCGCTGCAGGTAGCTGCCGGCCCGCGCGAAGCGCGCAGGATCATGCAGCTCGAACACATAATATGTGCGCGGCCGGATAGTATGGACCATGCCTAGCCAGATCTGCTCACAGAATTGCCGCCAGCGCGGCTTGCCGCTGGTGCGCGCGACCCGTTGTCCGCTGCGCGCGGTCGCCAGCGCCGCCGTGAACACCAGCACGATCGGCCAGGCGATGGTCGCCAGGGCATAGCCGATGAGTCGCCGGCGATCGCTTGTCGACCAAGCCAGCTTGAGATAGGCCGACCGGATGATGCGGCTCGCTTCCGTCGTTCCGGACGCGGAGAAATGCGGTAGCGGTGGCGGAAAGAAGTATCTGTTCACCCGCTCTTCCACTTGCGATGTGAAGCAAGACACCGGCGAAGCCAAGATGCCAGCGAACGCACCGACCGCCCGCGTTCACTCAGCCTGTTTTTCGCATGCAGCCAATCATCCGCGGCCGCGGGCGTGCGCAGGACGCCGTGTCTTCCTAGGTTGCCGTTTCGAGCACCAGGTTGACACGAGGGCGCTGACGCACGCCTGACGAACTCACGCCTGATCGGGGCGCAGCAGTTAAGGGCTGGGACCTAGAAGAGTGCCAGCACCCGCGATTCGATGCTCTGGCGCTTCGCTGAGCCCGGCTTGGTGGCGGGATCGTTGAAGGCGGTGTGCGGCATGTAGCGGGCGCGGCCGTCTTCTGCCGAATCGAACGTCTTCAACAGCAGGATCTCGTCCGGCTGCAAATTCGGCACATAGTACCAGCGATGCTCCGGATTGAAGCCGACGCGATACACCTCGCCGGTGCGGTCGGGATATTTGAGATCGGTCGCGATCCAGTCCTCATTCTTGACGGTGCGCGCATCGGCGAAGGCGAGCGGCGTATCCGTCACCGGGCCGTTGATCGAGCGCCAGACATTGACGATCGCGAAGCGGTGCTTGAGGGCGCGTTCGGCCTCTTGCGCGGGCAGCAGGTCACGGACGCGCTGCGGTCCCGATTTGGTGGTGTAGTCGTTGTGCACGACATGGACCGGCGCGCGCCGCGCGGCGCTTGAATCGTCGCCGGCGATGCGCCGGACCGTGTGATCGAACACCACGGCCTTGCGGGCACCGGTGCGCGCCAGCACCAGCGCGGCGACTTCCGCGTCATAGATGCGCTTCAGCTCCGCCGGATCGTCGAAGTCGCGCACCGCGGTCTCTCCATGCGTGACCGAGAAGCCGTGCACATCGAGCGACAAGGTCTCGAGGATTGGCCGCGCGGAATGGATCGCGACCTGGTGCGGCTCGTTGCGCTCCTCGATCGCCGGCACGCCGGCCGGCCGCTCATACATGTAGGAGGCCGGCATCGGATCGCCGGGCCGCGTGTAGTTCAGCGTCGCGAGCACGTAGCCGGAAGCGTTCTTTTGACGATGACCGAAGGTCGGATTCATCTGGTTCATGAACCGTCACCTGAAAACGGCATGCGGGACACACCATGACGGGCCCGCAGCCCAATTGCTCTCAGGCAACTACCTATGGCGATTGCCGGCCTCGGACAAGCGACAAAAGCTCGCGTGATCTGTGAGCCAGGCTAACCTATGGGCGTGCAGAGCTCGACCAGGAATCCATTGTTATCGCGGAGATAGGCGACGGTCTGGCCCCACGGCTTGGTCTCCGGTTTTGACACTGGCTTGGCGCCGGCGGCGAGCGCTTTGTCATAGGCGGCCTGCACGCTGTCGGTGGTGAAAGCGATCTCCACCCCCAGCACCTTGCCGTCGGGGCTGGCGAACTCACCCGACCCATGCAGCATCTTCTTGGCGGCGAAGCCGAGCTTGGTCGTTCCGGTCGCGAGCTCTCCGAACTCGCCGCCCGCCACCATGCCGCGCTTCTGGCCAAACGCCTTTTCATAGAACGCGATGGTCGCCTCGACGTCGTCGACATAGATGATGGTGTAGCCGAATTTCATGGCCTTGCTCCGTGCGGGTTCCGGTTTCACCCCTCAGATTGGATGCGGTGCTAGGCGGCGTCTTGAAGATTTCGGACAGGCCGGCGGCTCGCCGCGGCGATCTCTGACGGCCTGAAGCCGGTCAGCTCCTTCAGCTCGCGCGTCATGTGCGCCTGGTCGGCATAACCAAGGCGCAGCGCGACAAGCGCAAGCGGCGCTCGGCCGGCGCGCAATGCCGCGAGGCAGCGCTGCATGCGCAGGATGCGCGCCAGCGATTTCGGCGCCAGGCCGCTCCAGCACACGAGGTCACGATGCAAAGTCCGCTCCGCCATGCCGAGCATGCGCGCAACGCGCTGGATCTCGGCCCCGCGCGCCAAGCGATCGATGGCCTCGCACACGCGCTGCGGCGCAAGGCGGCGCTCGCCCTGCGCGAGCCGCTCATCCACCGCGCGCCTCAGGATACCGAGCGCATCGTGCGAAGAGGCGCAATCCTGCAGCCGCGCCTCGAGCGCAGCGAGGCTGCCAGCGATCGCCGCCGCCGGAATTTCGCGGTCGCGGCAATCGACCGGATCGATGTCGAGCAAGGCGCGCGCCATCGCGGGCCGGAAGCGCACGCCGACGAACCAGGCGGTCTCGCCGCCGCTCACGAACATGGGACGCTCGATCAAAGCGCCGGCGAACAGTCGGCCGCCCGCGGCGCCGCCGCGAAAGATGAGATCGATGCAGCCATCCGGCAGCACGCGATCGAAGGGCGCCGCATCCCCGACGCGCGCGCGATTGATCCAATAGGCGTCAATGACGGAACGGAAGGCGGCGATCGGTTCATGCTGTTGATAGGCCATGTCGCATCGCTTCCGGTCGCAGGGTCAGAATTCGTCGTGCTGCGGCAGATCGTCGGTGATGGTGAACCACGGCGCCTTCGACCCGACGAAGATGTGATTGGCGGGGCGGATGGTGGGATCGTCGACCAGCGTCCCGAGCGTGACGTGGACGTAGGCGCCGTCGCGCACCACCGAATAGAGCAGCGAGCCGCAGCTCTTGCAGAACGCGTCGTGATTGTCGGGCGTGCCGTTGATGCCGAGATTGTCGGCGCCCTTGGTGACGGCGAACTTCGCGCGCTCGATGCCGGCGAGCGGCTTGAAGGCCGAGCCGGTGGCCCGGCGGCATTGCGAGCAATGGCAGTTCAGCGCGTAGCGAAAAGCGTCGGGCACGCTGTATTGGACAGCACCGCAGAGACAGCTTCCGGCAAGATTGCGCTCGCCCGATGTATTTGGATTCGCCACATCGCCTCTCCATCGCGACCGTCAACAATCCGATGAAGAGGCGAGTCTAGAGCGATGCGGGCGATGACAGAAGGCTCTTTGCGCTACTGCGCCGGGCCGGGCGCGGTGAGCGTCGCGCCATCGGGCGCCACGATCACGGCAAGCAGGCTGGCGGGCTCGGTGTCGCTGGCATTCTCGCTCACCAGATGGCTGCTGCCCGGCGGCTCGTAGAAGCTCTCGCCGGCTTTGTAGACCTTGGCTGGTCCGCCGGGAGAGACCTGCGAGCGGATCGCGCCCGAGAGCACATAGGCGAACACGCTGCCCGCATGATGGTGCGATTCTGATTTCTGCCCGGGCTCGTAGGTGACTAGCACGGCGGTGAGGCTGTTGCCGGGCACGTTCGGAAGCTGCGTGGCAAAGACCGGCTTTACGGCTTCATCCGCGCTCGCGGCATTCATCGAGCTCGGCTGCAGGAACACCGCGGTCAATCCGGCGGCGAACCAGGCCAGCGTGTTGGTGGCGCGTTTCATGGCATCTTCCCGTATCGGCTGCTTGGGCATCGGCTGCTCACGCGGCAGCCGACGATTTCACCGGATGCACCGACCGCATGCTGATGGCGAGCCGGTTCCAGGCGTTGATGGCGCCGATGAGGATGGTGAGCTTCACGATCTCATCGTCGCTGAAATGCTTCTTCACCGCGTCGAACACGTCGTCCGGCGCGTGGGTCTCGGCGATCAGGGTCAGCGCCTCGGTCCAGGCGAGGGCGGCGCGCTCGCGCTCGCTGTAGAGCGGGGATTCGCGCCAGGCGTCGAGCAGGTAGAGCCGCTCTTCCGTCTCGCCATGGGCGCGCGCGTCGCGGGTGTGCATGTGGATGCAAAAGGCGCAGCCGTTGATCTGCGAGGCGCGGGTCTTCACCAGGTGGTAGAGCGAGGTCTCCAATCCGCTTTTCACGAGGTGATCCTCCAGCGCCATCATGGCTTTCACGGTTTCGGGGGCGGCCTGGTACGGGTTGAGGCGGGGTTTCATCGCAATCTCCTGTCGGTCTCGGTGTCGAATATTCTGAAGACGAGCTTGGCGTTGCTGACGTGACAGAAGATGGATTGTTTTCCACACGGCGATAATCGAGAATGTTTCGAGGATATTATCCGGCTATACCGGATAATCGAGTCGCGCCATGGACCGGCTGAAGAGCCTGACGACTTTCGTGCAAGTGGTTGAGAACGGCGGATTTTCCGCAGCCGCCCGGCGTCTCAACATGTCGCCGACCATGGCCAGCGAGCATATCCAGGCGCTGGAGGAGCAGCTGGGCGCCCGCCTGCTCCAGCGCACCACCCGCAAGATCAGCCTGACCGAAGTGGGCCAGGCCTATTACGAGAACGCCGCCCGCATCCTCAACGAGCTGGAAGAGGCCGACCGGGTCGCCGGCGCCTTGCAATCGACCCCGCGCGGGCGCCTCCGCCTCCATGTCGGCACTCATATCGTGCGCTTCGTGGCGCCGGTGCTGGCCGAATACATGGCGCTTTATCCCGCGCTCTCGGTCGAGCTCACCATGGGCGAACGCATGGTCGATCTGATCGAGGAGGGCTTCGACCTCGCGATCCGGCCGACCGTGCCGGCGGATTCCAGCCTGGTGATCCGCCAGCTCAGCGTCTGGCGGCATGTCCCATGCGCGGCGCCCTCTTACCTCGAGATGCATGGACGTCCCGAGGAGCCCGCCGACCTCGCGCAGCACAATTGCCTGCGCTACGCCTTCTATCCCTACGGCGACGAGTGGCACTTCGCGGGGCCCGACGGCCAGGCGGTGAGCGCGCGCGTCAGGGGCACGCTCCGCACCAACAGCGCCGAAGCGCTGCGCCTCGCCGCGATGGCGGGCCTCGGCATCTTCCTCGCGCCCAGCTTCCTGGTCGCGGAGGATCTGGATGCGGGCCGCCTTGTCCCGCTGCTCGAGCGCTACAAGCCGGTCGCCTTCGCCATCAACGCGATCTATCCCACCCGCCACCAGGTGACCGCCAAGGTGCGCGCCTTCATCGATCTGGCGGTGGAAAGGTTCCGGAAGCGGCTGGTCTAGGCGGCCGATCTTGCGCGATGCGTGATCACCAATCCGGCAGGTTCCTGCCGGCAGTCCCAGTCCTGCGGCAAGTGGGGCCGGATATCGTCGGCCTTGTATCTGCGCTTGAGCGACTTCCCGTGCGATTCGCGCGGCGCGTTTTCGATCACCAGGATCGTCTGCTCGTTCAGCAGAGCGACGACATTGTTCATGAAGCGCGCCAGCGCATCGCGCGGCACATGGTGCAGCACCCTGTGGGAGTAGACGAAAGCCGGCTTCAGCGTCGCGACCTGGCGCAAGGCTCGGCGCGAGATGACAGCCAAGCCGACCTGTTTCTCGGTCAACAGGCCCTCGAGGCGTTGGCGTCCCAGCTCATAGAAACGGTCGGTGACGTCCAACCCGATAAACCGGCCCGGCTGCTGATGGCGGATGATTGGTTCCGCGCACCACAAGGAGCCGCAGCCATATTCGACGCAGAGATCGTGCGGGCGGAGGCCGAGCCGGATCAGTCCAGCCAGCCATTCCTCCGCCATTGCCCTGATGCCCGCCTCATCACGGATCTGAACGCCGAGCGTATTGGTCAGGTCGCCGCGCGCCATGCGCGTCAGGATGCGCCGTTCATAGCGCTTTTCCGGTGATTCGCGTGCGATCGATCGCCATGCGCGGAGAAGCGGCCATGACAACCTGCGCCACGGAGAAGCGGAGTCTGGATGCGTCGTCGAGCAGGGCACGCGGCCGCATGCGGCCGACTGTGTCCGATAGGGTGCGTTCATTCCGGTCTCCGGGTACGCATGCGCGTGGATTGGCGGCCGATCCTCATGCCTCGCCGCTGGTTTTCTCGACCAGCTCACGGCCCTCTGTGGTCACGGTCATGTAGACAACGACGAGCGCGATGGTGCCGAGGAAGATCCAGCTGGTCACCACGGTGCCGAGGCCGAAGCCGCCATACTCGGTGGGCTGCGAGAGCAGATCGCCGAACGAGGCGCCGACCGGTCGGGTCAGGATATAGGCCAGCCAGAACGCCAGGATGCCGTCGATCTGGAAGACGAAATAGGCGAACGCGATGCCCGCGACGATTGCCGCGAAAATGATGCCGGAGAGCAGATAGCCCAGCTTGAAGTGCTCGGAGACCAGGTCGCCCGCCGCGGTCCCCAGCGAGAAGGTGAAGAGAATCGCGAGCCAGTAGAAGATCTCGCGCCGGGTCGTATAGATCGTGTGGATCGATAATGTCCGCTCGACCGCGTACCAGACGGTGAAAGTGAGAGCCAAAACGACGCTGAAGAAACCGGTGCTGACCTGCAGCGGGATTTCGAGGTTGTCCACCATGTTGTCGGTAATCAGCGTGCCGACGATGCTGATCATAACCACCGCGAGCCAGTAAGCCCACGGCACGTACTTCTTCTGCGCGAACTGGAGCGCGAGCACGACGATCAGCACGGCGCTCATGAACCAGGTCGTGGTCGAGAGGCCATAGCCCAGATTGACGGCGAGGTAATCAGCGGCGGTCTCGCCCACCGTAACGGCCAGCAGCTTGATCACCCAGAACGTGGCGGTGACGCGCGGCACGCGGTTGTAGACCGGCGCGAAATCGTCGATCGGCTGCCGCATGGCGCGGTCCTTTTCGAATTTTGATGTCCGGTTACTTGCCGAGAATCTTCATGGCCTGCGCGAAGAACTCGTCCGCGCGCGCATCGTCGTCGGCGTTGCAGCGTTCGATGCCCTTGTCTTCGAGTTCCTTGACCTTGGCCGCGTCGGCATCGTTCGGCTTGACGCTCGTGATCGCAGCGCGGAGGTCTTTCAGCATGTTTTCGCACGGCACGTCATCGGCGGTGGCCGGCGTCGCCTGAATCGCCGATGCGGCCAGTGCAAGGGCTGCCGCCGCCAGAAATGGCTTCATCACTATCTCCCATGTTTCGAGGCGGCGGGCCGATAGCGGCGCAGCCTGCCCTGCGATCAGGGCGGGCGGGAAACTAACGCGGCCGAGTTAGCCGAGAATTAGATGTCTTGCGGGGCTGAGAGCCTGGCTGCCAGCCGAAAGGTCAGAGTCGCGCACAAGCCGCTGCGATCTGCGCGGTTTTCCAGCGTCAGGGCGACTCTGTTGCGGTCGGCGGCCGCTTTGGCGATCGCGAGGCCGAGCCCGCTGCCTTCGATCTCCGCGGAGCTCGCGCGGTAGAACCGTTCGAACACGCGTGGCAGGCTGGCCGCCGGGATGCCAGGGCCGGTGTCGCGTACCTGCAGAACCGGACAGCCATTCGCGACGCGGATGATGAGATCGATCGTTCCGCCTTGCGGGGTATAGCGGATCGCGTTGTCGATGAGGTTGTCGATGAGGACCCTGATCTCCTCCGAGTCGCCTTCGACGATTGGCGCCGCATCCTGGTCCAGCCCGAGGTCGATGGAACGATGTTCGGCCATCGGCGCGAACCGTTCCAGGCTTTCTATCGCCAGGGGCAGGAGTTGCACGTGCTGTTCCCGCGGGGTCGCAATGTTCGATTCGAACCGCGCCAGCCGCAGCAACTGTCCGACGACTGCGGAGGCACGGGCCGACCCGGCCTCGAGATCCGCGATCCGCGCGGCGTATTTTGCGTCTCCTCCGATGGCGGCCATCAGGTTGCCGACCTGGAGCGAGATGGCGGCGAGCGGCGTGCGCAGCTCGTGCGCGGCATCCGCCACGAATCTGCGCTGCTGGGCGAGGGCGGCTTGCAGCCGCTGGACTAGGTCGTTCACGGCCGAGATCAACGGCAGAATCTCGATCGGCGCAGATTCCGCGGAAATGGGATCCAGGCCCCGTGCTTCGCGCGCGGCCACGTCTGCCGCGACCTGGTCGAGACGGTCGATGATTCGACCGATGGTCCAGTTGAGCATGAGCCATGAGAGCGGAATGAGCAGAACGATCGGAACGGTGGCGCGCAAGGAGGCGTCCGCCGCCAGTTCCTCGCGCACCTGGGTCTGTTGGGAGACCTGCACGGTCCTGTCGGCGGTGATCGCCGTATAGACCCGCCAGTCGATTCCCGAAGTGGTCGCGTCCGAAAGACCGGTAGCGGTGCCGCGCGGCAGGTCGATCGACGGATCGGAGGACATGATCGCCGTCCCGTCGCGGTTCCAGACCTGTATCAGGAAATCATCCTCGGGATCGTGAGGTGATGCGCCGATCGTGTCGGCTCGATAGCCGGCCGGCACGCTCCAGACATAGAGCGCGATCTGCCGAAGCTGGTTGTCAAAGAAGTCGTTCGCCTCGTCGCCCGCGAGGATGTAGGACGCCACCGCCGTGACAAGGCCGAGCGCCGTCATGAGCGCGATCAGCGACACGCGCAAAGTACGCCGCAGCGACATGGCGCGATGCCCCCCGGACGCGGCCGTCATCCCGGCGACTTGGGCACCAACCAGCCGGCGCCACGCACGTTGCGGATGACGTCCTTATCGAACTTGCGGCGCAGATAGTGAATCAGCACGTCGACAGCGTTGCTCTCCACCTCTTCGCCCCATCCATAGAGCTTCTCTTCCAGCTGGGTACGCGACAGGATGGTGCCCGGACGATCAAGGAGGGCGCGCAGCAGCGCGAATTCGCGCGCCGACAACACCAGGGACCTCCCGCGATAACGCGCCTCGTAAGTGCCGAGGTCGAGCTCGATTTCCCCGTTGCTGAGTACCGAGATTGCCGCGCCGCCATAGCGCCGCACCACGGCCCGGATGCGCGCCATCAGCTCCCGCATCTCGAACGGTTTCGTGATGTAGTCATCGGCGCCGAGATCGAGGCCGGTGACCCGGTCATCCAACTCGTCGCGCGCGGTGATCAGCAGCAGCGGCATCGCATTGCCGCTCCCGCGCGCGGCGCGCAAGACCTCGATGCCGCTCTTGCCCGGCAATCCGATGTCCAATAGCACCAAGGCATAGCCGCCGGTCGACATGGCCGCCTCGCCATCCTCGCCATTGCGGACCCAATCAACCGACATGCCTGCATCCTGGAGGGCCTGACGCAGGCTCTTGCCGATCATCGGGTCGTCTTCAATGAGGAGGATTCGCATGACGCCATCACGTACGGATTTCGACTATGGCGCAATGGCGAACTTTGGCCTGGGCAATGCGCCCTAGCCCCTAACTCTCATCTAACATTGCCCGGCCACAATGCGGCGATCCGATTCCGGGCTGAGGAGAGCAACAATGCAAGTAAGTTCAGTGAGCGCCCTGGCGATCGCCGCCGCTGGCCTGATCCTGGCGGCGACCGGAGAGGCGCGCGCCGAGCAATCAGGCAACGACGCACAGCAAATCAAGCAGGCGAAGATTTCCCTCACCGAAGCTGTGGCCGCCGCGGAATCGAAGACTGGTGGCCGTGCCTCCAAGGCCGAGTTCGAGAGGGCCGAGGAGGGTTGGGTCTACGATGTCGAGATTGTTGCCGGCGAGGTCGTGAGCGACGTGCACGTCGATGCGGGCACCGGAACAATATTGTCGGTCAGCGACGACGTAGTGGATAACGATGCGGCCGAACAGGATGAATCCGATTGAGCGCAAGGTCGTTATGGGGCGACCGAAGGCAGCTTGGAGATTGCGGAATGAGAATCCTCCTGGTCGAGGACCACGAAGACCTCTCGAGGATGGTCGCTGATCATCTCTCCGACCGTGGCTTCGTGGTTGATATGGTGGGCGCATTGGAGGATGCGCGCGCCGCACTCTCGATGATGAACTACGATCTGATGATCTTGGACCTGAATTTGCCAGACGGCGATGGCAGGGATCTCGTGCGGATCTCGACTCTCGATCCTGACCCGCTGCCGACGATTGTCATCTCCGCCCATGATTCGCTGGCCGAACGACTCGCGAGCTTGAACGGCGGCGCGGACGACTACATGGCAAAGCCATTCAGCATCCTGGAACTGGAGGCACGGGTGCGCGCGGTGCTGAGGCGCCCCCGCAGGCGAGAGTTGCCATGTCTGGAATGTGGCACGCTGTCGCTCGATCCGGCCTCCCGCGAAGTCTCCGCGCTGGGAACATCCATCAGGCTGAACAAGCGCGAAACCGACCTTTTGGAGCAGCTGCTGCGGAACGCCGGCCGGCACGTGACCCGCAGATACCTCGAACGCCATCTGTACTCATTCGATGAACCAGTGACGCCGAACGCGCTGGAAGCGGTGGTCTCGCGACTGCGCCGCCGTTTGAAGGTCGCCAGCGCCGACGTGCGGATCGAGACGCGCCGGGGCATCGGGTACCGCTTGGTCGTCGGCGGCGACACGATCGGCGTCGAAGAACTGGCTTGAAGCCGCCGCGGCGGCATACCCCCTCCATCACCTGATTGATCCGCCCAAGGTGTCGCCGATGGGTTGGCGATCCGTGGTTGCCATTTGCCCCGACGCGCTTGCCGTGCCTACAGTGCGCCACGCCGCGAGACTTGGAGGGCAGCCTATGAAGGTCCATATCGATATCGACTGCACGCCGGAGGAGGCGCGCACGTTCTTCGGCCTGCCGGACCTGGTGCCGATGCAGGAAGCGGTGATGAAGGAGATGCAGGACCGCATGATGGCGGCGATGCGCTCGATGGATCCTGAGACCTTGATGAAGACCTGGCTGCCGGCCGGCATCGCCAATCTGGAGCAGATGCAGAAGGCGTTCTGGCAGCAATTCGGCGCCGCCGTCGATCCGACCAAGAAAAGATAGCCAAGGAGAATTTCCCGATCATGTCCGACCGCAAGAAGCCGGGCGATCCCGCGCCCTATTACGAGGCGCATGTGTTCTGTTGCGTGAACGAGCGGCCGGACGGCCATCCGCGCGGCTGCTGCAAGAGAAAGGGCTCGGAGCGGCTGCGCAACTACATGAAGGCGCGCGCCAAGGAGCTGGGGCTCGAGGGCGTGCGCATCAACCAGGCGCTCTGCCTCGACCGCTGCGAGCTCGGCCCCACCATGGTGATCTATCCCGAGCAGGTCTGGTACAGCTACCGCACCATCGAGGACGCGGAAGAGATCCTGCAGCGTCACCTCATCAAAGGCGAGCGCGTCGAGCGCCTGATGCTGCAGCCCACCGACAAGCTGCCGGAAGATTTGAAAAGCTAGCATTCGCGCGTCAATCCGCTCACTTCCTTGACTCTCTCCTACCGTCACCCCGGACAGCCGCGAAGCGGCGTGATCCGGGGTCCATGGATAGACTCGGCGCCAAGCGGTTGGATGGACCCCGGATCGCGCTACGCTTGTCCGGGGTGACGTGAGCGTGTGGGTGAGCCGCCGCGACCATGACGATGCTATATAGATGCGCGAAAGGAGCGGCGCGCATCGTGTCCGGCACTGACACCATCTACGCATTGGCAACGCCGGCGGGGCGGTCGGGGGTCGCAGTGGTGCGCGTGTCCGGGCCGCAGGCGGCCGCGGCGCTCGCAACGCTGACGCGGCGCGATTTGCCGAAGCCGCGGGCCGCGACCTTGCGGCGACTGCGCGCGATCGACGGTGTGCCGATCGACGATGCGCTGGTGCTGTGGTTCCCGGCGCCGCATTCCTTCACCGGCGAAGACGCCGCGGAGCTGCATCTGCATGGCGGACCGGCGGTGATTGCCGCGCTGCTTGCTGCGCTCGGTGCGCAGCATGGATTGCGTCTGGCCGAAGCGGGGGAGTTCACGCGCCGGGCCTTCGACAACGACAAGCTCGACCTGGCGCAGGTCGAAGGCATCGCCGACCTGATTGCGGCAGAGACCGAGATGCAGCGCCGCCAGGCCCTGCGCCAGTCCGCGGGACATCTGCGTGCCTGGCTGGACGAGGAGCGTACGCGCCTCTTGCGGGTGCTGGCGCGGCTGGAAGCTTTCATCGATTTTCCCGATGAAGATTTGCCAGAACAATTGTATTCATCGATCGATCTGGAAATCCAGGGGCTTGCGGATGTGCTGGGTGGTGCCCTTGCGGATCGCTCCGGCGAGATCCTGCGCGAGGGCCTGGAGATCGCGATCCTGGGTGCTCCGAATGTCGGAAAATCAAGTCTTATCAATATATTAGCGCGGCGGGAGGCGGCCATCGTCTCGTCCATCGCCGGCACCACCCGCGACGTCATCGAGGTCCGGATGGATATCGGCGGCTACCCGGTGACCCTGGCCGATACCGCCGGGTTGCGCGCGACCGCCGACGAGATCGAAGCCGAGGGCGTCCGGCGCGCGCTGGCCCGGGCCGAGCATGCGGACCTCAAGCTGCTGGTGTTCGATGGCGACGACTGGCCGGCGGTCGACCGGGAAACCGCGAAGCTGATTGACGATCAAGCCATCTGTGTGGTGAACAAGGCCGACCTTATGCGGGAACCGGAGCCGGTCGCGATCGAGGGCCGGGCGCCTCTGAAACTGTCGTGTCGCACCGGCCTGGGCCTGGACGCGCTGGTGGCCGAGATCGGCAATCGCGCCAAGACCGCGATGGGAACCGAACAGGGCGCCTTGGTAACGCGCGCCCGTCACCGGCAGGCGATGGAAGAGGCCAAGGCGGCGCTGGATCGCGCCATCAAGGCCCGCCAGCCGGAGCTGAAGGCCGAGGATCTGCGCCTGGCGGCGCGGGCGATCGGCAAGATCGCGGGTAGGGTGGATGTCGAGGACGTGCTGGATCTGATTTTCAAGGAGTTCTGCATCGGCAAATAGCCGATGTTCCACGTGAAACATTTGGGCAAAATGGCAAGCAAAGCAGGGACTTATGACGTCGTCGTGGTGGGCGGTGGTCACGCGGGGACCGAGGCCGCGGCGGCCGCTGCGCGCCTGGGCGCCCGGACCCTGCTGGTGACCCACGATCCCGCCAAGATCGGCGAGATGTCCTGCAACCCCGCCATCGGCGGCCTGGCCAAGGGCCATCTGGTGCGGGAGATCGATGCCCTGGACGGGATCATGGCCCGAGCGATCGACCGCGGCGGCATCCAGTTCCGCATGCTGAACCAATCCAAGGGCCCGGCGGTGCGCGGCCCCCGCGCCCAGGCCGACCGCAAGCTCTATCGCCAGGCGGTCCAGGCGCTGCTGGCCGAGCAGCCGAACCTCGAGATCAAAGCCGCCGGGGTAGACGACATCAAGATCGATGCCGCCGGCCGGGTCGCCGCCATCGTCACCGACCAAGGCGAGCGGATCGCCTGCGGCGCGGTGGTCCTGACCACCGGCACCTTCCTGCGCGGCTTGATCCATTGCGGGGAGAAGAAGATCCCCGCCGGCCGGGTCGGCGAGGCGCCGGCGCTGAAGCTCAGCGAGACCCTGATGCGGCTCGGCTTCCCGCTCGGCCGTTTGAAGACCGGGACGCCGCCGCGGCTGGATGGCAGGACCATCGACTGGGCCGGGCTCGACAGCCAGCCGGGCGACAACCCGCCGGCGCCGATGTCCTACCTGACCCAGCAGATCCTGACCCCGCAGATCGCCTGCGGCATCACCTATACCGGCGCGGCCGGGCACGACCTCATCCGGGCCAACCTGCACCGCTCGCCGATGTATTCCGGCCAGATCGAATCGACCGGCCCGCGCTACTGCCCCTCGATCGAGGACAAGGTGGTGCGCTTCTCGGACAAGGAGCGGCACCAGATCTTCCTGGAGCCGGAGGGGCTGGACGACCCGACAATCTATCCCAACGGGATCTCAACCTCGCTGCCGGAAGAGGTACAGGCGGACCTGCTCAAGACCATCCCGGGCCTGGAGCGGGCGGTCATGCTGCGGCCGGGCTACGCGATCGAATACGACTTCGTCGATCCCCGGAGCCTCAAAGCCAGCCTCGAGACCAAGGCGGTCGCGGGCCTCTATTTCGCCGGGCAGATCAACGGCACCACCGGCTATGAAGAGGCCGCGGCCCAAGGTTTGATGGCTGGGATCAACGCCGCACGCTCAGCGGGCGGGCAGGGCGACGGTTTCGTGCTCGACCGGGCCGAGGCCTATATCGGCGTCCTGGTCGACGATCTGGTGACGCGCGGGACCAACGAGCCGTATCGCATGTTCACCTCCCGCGCCGAATACCGGTTGCACCTCCGCCAGGACAATGCCGACCAACGCCTGACCGAGCGGGGCGCTGTGATCGGCTGCGTCGGGTCCGGGCGGCTCGATTCGTTCCGGGCCAAGAAGGCCGAGATCGACCAGGCCCGGACCTTGCTGCAGACCCTGACAGCCACCCCGAACGAGCTGCGCGGGCAGGGGCTCAACATCAATCTCGACGGCGTCCGCCGCTCGGCCCTGGAGCTGCTCGGCTATCCGGAGATCGGCCTCGACCGGCTGACTTCCATCTGGCCGGAGATCGGCGGGCTGTCGCCGGTCGCCCGCGAGCAGATGGAGATCGAGGGCCAGTATGCCGGCTACCTGAAGCGGCAGGAGGCCGACATCCGCGCCTTCCGCCGGGACGAGGATCTGCGGCTGCCGGATGACCTCGACTACGCCGTGATCCCGTCGCTGTCGGCCGAGGTCCGCCAGAAGCTGCAGGCCGCCAAGCCAGCGACCCTGGGGGCCGCGGGGCGGATTTCCGGGGTCACGCCGGCCGCCCTGACCATTCTTCTGAAGCATGTGAAGCGCCGGGATGGTCGGGACCGGCTGATCGCCTGATGGCGTACGGCCCGAGCCAATTTGTCAGTGATCTCAAGGCGCTAGATATCAATGTTTCACGTGGAACATTGGATCGCCTGGAGACCTACGCCGCCCTCCTGACCAAGTGGCAGGCCAAGATCAACCTGGTTGGACTGGCCACCCTGCCCGACCTTTGGCGCCGGCACTTCCTGGACAGCGCCCAGCTCATCCCGCTCCTGCCGGCTGCCGGCGGCACCCTCGCCGACCTCGGTTCCGGCGCCGGTTTCCCGGGCCTGGTCCTCGCCGTGATGACCGGATGGCGGGTGCATCTCATCGATTCCGACCAGCGGAAATGCGCCTTCCTGCGCCAGGTCGCGCTCGATTGCGGGGTGCGTACCCAAGTCACCATCCATGCCCAGAGGATCGAGCAGGTTGCCGGGATCGCGGCCGACGTGGTGACGGCGCGGGCCTGCGCGCCGTTGGATGAGCTCCTCGGACTGGCGGCGCCGATCCTGGGCGAAAAGGGCACAGCTTTGCTCCTGAAGGGCGCGCAGGCGGAAGAGGAATTGACCCAGGCCCAGCGGCACTGGACAATGCGAGTCGAGACGCGGGGGAGTATTTCCGACCCCGGGGGAAACATCCTGGTCATCGGCCACTTGCAGCGGAAAAGCCAGTAATGCCAGACAGTTCCGGGAATGCGCAGCCGCGGATCATCGCGGTCGCGAATCAGAAGGGCGGCGTCGGCAAGACCACGACCGCCATCAACCTGGCGACCGCCCTCGCCGCCTGCGGCAAGCGGGTGCTGATCGTCGACCTGGACCCCCAGGGCAACGCCTCGACCGGCCTCGGCGTGGAGCGCGGCGACCGCCGCACCGGCTCCTATGAGATGCTGATCGACAGCGTCTCGATCGCCGAGGCAACCAAGCCGACCAACGTCCCCAACATGTGGATCGTGCCGACCTCGCCGGATCTGGCGGGTGCGGAGATCGAGCTGATCGACCTGGAGCGGCGGGAATTCCGGTTGCGCGATGCCTTGGCCAATGGCAACCTGCCGTATGAATTTATTCTTATCGACTGTCCGCCGTCTTTGACCCTGCTAACCCTCAACGCAATGGTCGCGGCCGATTGCATGCTGGTGCCGCTGCAATGCGAGTTCTACGCGCTCGAAGGACTCTCGCAGCTCATCAAGACCATGGAGCGGGTGAAGAAGAATCTGAATCCCGTGCTGGAGATCCAGGGCGTCGTACTCACCATGTACGACAAGCGCTCCAGCCTGAACGAGCAGGTGGCATCGGACGTCCGCCAGCATTTCGGCGACAAGGTCTACGCCACCGCGATCCCGCGCAATGTGCGCATGGCCGAGGCGCCGAGCTACGGCATGCCGGCCCTGCTCTACGATCTGCGCTGCGCCGGCAGCCAGGCCTACATCCAGCTCGCGAGCGAATTGCTGAAACGCGAGCAGGGGCTGACCGGCCGCTCGCTGGCGAGTGCGGCGGAATGAACGAACCAAGCGGAAGAAGGCGCCCGGAAATGGCAAAGCGACATCTGGGGCGCGGCCTCTCGGCCCTGCTCGGCGGCGATGACGATGACACGATGGCGGCGGGCGGTGCTGCCCCGCAGACGCGCAGCGCGCCGATCGAGCTCCTGCATCCGAGCGCGATGCAGCCGCGCACCACGTTCGACGAGGAGAAGCTGGCGCAGCTCGCGCAATCCATCATAGAGCAGGGCGTGCTGCAGCCGATCCTGGTGCGCGAGCATCGCACGAAGAAGGGCGAGTGGGAGATCGTCGCCGGCGAGCGGCGCTGGCGCGCGGCGCAGAAGGCGCAGCTGCACGAAGTGCCGATCGTGGTGCGCGATCTCTCCGACCGTGACACGCTCGAGATCGCGCTGATCGAGAATGTCCAGCGCCAGGATCTGAACCCGATCGAAGAAGCGCGCGCCTATCGCCGCTTGATGCAGGAGTTCGCCTACACGCAGGAGACGCTCTCCGACCATATCGGCAAGAGCCGGCCGCACATCGCGAATTTGCTGCGCCTCCTGGAGCTGCCCGACATCGTGCGCGAGATGATCGCCGGCGGAAAACTGACCGTCGGTCATGCGCGCGCGATCATCAACCTGCCGAATGTGATCGAGCTCGCGCAGCAGATCGTCGCCAAGGATCTCTCGGTGCGCGAGGCCGAGCGCCTGGCGCAGAAGAAGAAGACCAAATACGGCCGCGTCGCCAAGCCGAAGCGCGAGAAGGACGCCGACACCAAGGCGCTCGAACGCGACTTGACCGCCAAGCTCGGCCTCAAGACCGAGATCCAGTTCGACGGCAAAGGCGGCGCGCTCGTCATCCACTACCAGTCGCTCGAACAGCTCGACGAACTGATCGCCAAGCTGGGGTAGCTCGAACGATGCGGAGCTAAAGCGCCGACAGGCGCTTGGCGGCTTCGAGTTCGCGCCACTCGACCAGCTGAACGTGGGTCGAAGCCAGATCGAAATAATCCTCGATGGCCACGAACTGGTCGACGGCCGTTCCACCTTTGCGCAGCGGGAACAGGCCGAACTCGTAGAGAAAGTCCCCGCCGTTGCGGGTCGGCGCGTGGATGGAGCCGAACACCGGCAGGCGGGTCCGATAAGCGCGGTGATAGTAGTCGCCCCACGGCTGATCGGCGGTCGAGGGCATGAGATCGTCGAGATAGCGGCCGGTGAGGTCGAAGCCGGTCGCTTCGGTCGCCTTGGTTCCGACCAGCCGGTAGCGGATGCGAAACGGCGCGTGCTCGACATCCGCGATGAACAGGTTCGGGAGCAGCGGCTTCAGGTCGGCGGGGTCCAGATCCGCGCGATCGGGGATCGCGCCGTTGCTCTTGCCGAGCCACCAGCGGTGAAGCAGCCGGACCATGTCCGACCGGATGTCGGTCTCTTGCTCGTACAGCGCCACGGAACAATCAGCCAGCCATGAAGCGGCCTCATCATGCGGACGCCACCTTAATTCCGCATGAAGACGCGCGCCCGCGCCTCTCGTCCAAAAGACGTAGCCGACGGCTCGCGGGAGTAGAACGGGGCGGGCGTCCTGCAGCCCTGCCTATAGCAGCAGCGCGGCGACCGCCAACGAAGCGGCGATCGCGCCGCCGACCAGGATCGGCCGGATGTCCATCCTGGGACGCGCGGCGAGGGCGCGGATGTTCGCGGCCGCCGCCGTGCCGCTGATCCTCATGCCGTGCTGACAGAAGCACACCGCATCGTGCAGCTGCCGCTGGCTGACGCGGAAGAACGTCTCGGCATCGCCCATCGTGTCGCCAGCCAGGCCTTCGGCGCGCAGGCGCGGCTCGTTGAATGCCACGGTGATCACCGAATCGTCGGAGCGCGCCAAGGCGCGGACCTCGGGCGGCTCGTACTCGACCTGAAACAAGGTATTGAGCTTGCGCGGGCCTTTGCTCTCGAGCGCTTGTGCCCAGCACTCCAAACGCTCGTTCCTGGTCATCGGCCGCGATCCGGCCCAGCCGGTCATGTCATCGGGCAGGATGTCGGCGGCATGACGGATTGCATCCAAGGATCTGTGTTCCATGTTCGCCTCCCAGCGCGCACGTCGCGCTGACAGAGAGAACGTGGAACACCGGGCTTTGTTGCACGATCTTGCGCGCCGGCAACGGGCGCCGGCGTTTTTCCAGGGCGCCCAGCCAGAATGCTCAGCCAACATGCTCAATCAGAGCTTCGAGCCGCCATCGACATTGAGGACGTCGCCGGTGATCCAGCGCGCGGCGTCGGACGCAAGGAACGCGATGACGGGCGCGACGTCTCCGGTCTCACCCAAGCGCTGCATCGCCTGCATGCCGAGCGCATAGCGCCGCCCGTCCTCGGTCTTGGTGAAGCTCGAAATGTCGGTGTCGATGACGCCCGGCGCGACCGCGTTGACGCGGATGCCGCGCCCGCCAAGCGCAGAGGCGAAATGCTTGACCAGGGTGTCGATCGCGCCCTTGGTGGCGGCATAGGCCGGCAGTTTTCCCACCGAGGCATGCGCCGCCAGCGACGAAACCAGGATGACGCTGCTGCCGGCGCCGAGGATCGGGAGCAATTGCTGCACCAGGAAGAACGGCGCGCGGACATTGACGGCAAACAGCCGGTCGAAATCGGCGACATTCATCTCCTCGATCGCCGCGGCTTTGCCGATTCCGGCATTGGCGATGAGGATATCGAGCCGGTCGCCGACGATCTCGCGCACCTGCCTGGCCAGTTGATGGGGCCCGTCGGGGGCCGCCATGTCGGCAGCAATGGCATCGGCCCGGCCGCCGGCCTGGCGGATCTCCGCCACCACCGCCTCCGCCTCCCGGGCGGAATTGCCGTAATGGACGACGATCTGGGCCCCGGCCTTGGCGAGGGCGAGCGCGGTGGCGCGCCCGATGCCGCGCGAGGCGCCGGTCACCAGCGCGATCTTGCCGGTCAGAGCGGTCATGGCGAGGGTCCTTTCTTCGATATCAGCTAGGCATAGCTAGGTATCTCTGGAACCGGCTCGTAAGACTTTGTAAGCTCCTAGCCATACTTGAAAGGCATAGCTGGCATGGAGCTGCGCCACTTGCGCTATTTCATTGCGGTCGCCGAGGAGGGCAGCATGACCCTGGCGGCGGAGCGGCGGCTGCACACCGCCCAGCCGTCACTGAGCCGCCAGATCCGGGACCTGGAGCGCGAGGTCGGCGCGCAGCTGCTGGCGCGCAGCGCCCGCGGCGTCGAACTGACCCCGGCGGGCCGGATCTTCCTGGATCACGCGCGACTGGTGCTGGCCCAAATCGAGACCGCGAGCGAGGCCGCGCGCCGCGCCGCGCACCCGGCCAAGCACACCTTCGTGCTCGGCTTCCTGACCGGGCAGGAGATGGAGTGGCTGCCGGAGGCCATGCGCATCCTGCGCAGCGAGCTGCCCGCCATCGACGTTGTGGTGTCGAGCGCCACCTCGCCGGAGCTGGCCGACGGGCTGGTGCGGGGCAAGATCGACGTCGCGTTCCTGCGGCGGGAGAAGGACCGGCCGGAGCTGGAGTTCCGGCCGCTGATCAAGGAATCGCTGATCGTCATCCTGCCGAGCGACCACCGGCTTGCCGCGCAAAAGGCGATCGCGCCGCAGGAGCTGGCAGGCGAGACCTTCATCGCGGTGTCCAAGACCGCACCCTCGGTGCGCGTGGTGATCGACCGCTATCTCAAGGCGGCCGGCGTCGACATCGCGCCGGCGCACGAGGCGGACAATCTCTCCATGGCGATCTCGCTAGTCGCCTCGACCCGCGGCGTGGCGCTGCTGCCGACCTATGCGGAGAAGTTCCTGCCCGGGTCGGTGACCAGCCGCTCGCTGCAGGGACCGTCACCGACAATCGACCTGGTGCTCGGCTATCCCAAGGCGAACGAATCGCCGCTGCTCACCTTGTTCCTGTCGCGGGTGGATGACCTGGTCGCGCGCGTCTCGAAGCGCGCGCACTGATTATTGGCACCAGCCTTCGGTCGGGTTGCTGTCGCACGACACCCCGCAATTGCCGAAGCTGTTGCAGGTCGATTCAAGCGCGCTGCGCACGGTCTGCTTCCAATCCCAGTTGGAACAGCCCGCCAATAAGAGCAGCACGAGGATCGGCATCAGGCGTTTCATGTGCCGCTATTCTACCGCCGTTCCGGTCCGTATTGAACTGGATCGAAGCCCGGTCAGTAGGGTGTGCCGTCCTTGTGAACGAACCGGCCGTCGGCGTTGGCGCTCTTCATGTCGATGTCGGAGCAGGTGGTGAGATCGTCCGGCGCGCGCGAGCCGATCTCGAGATAGACCGCCACCGCATCCGATCTGTTGATCATATGATGGCCGTTGCCGGTGCCTTTCGGAAAAGCCGCGCAATCGCCGGCGCGCAGCACCGTCTCGCCATCATCCTCGATCAGCGTCAGTTCGCCTTCCAGAATGTAGACGAACTCGTCTTCGTGCGAATGCCAATGGCGTTGGCTCGACCAATTGCCCGGCGGCAGGCGCATGAGATTGACCCCGAAATCGGCCAACCCGCCGGCGTCGCCCAGCCGCTGCCGCACACGGTCGGCACAAGGCGCGTCGAACGGCGGTGGATAGCCAGAGCCTTTGCGTTTCGGCACGGCGGGAAGGTCGATCTTCGGCATGGCGGTCCTCTTAGGTCCGGGCAATTAAAAAGATGCGCTGGAACGGCAGCAGCGTGCGGCCGTCCGGCTGCTTCGGATAGGCGGCGGCAATGCGCGAGGCATAGGCGGCGAAGAAGCCGGACCGGTCCGGCTCGTCGAGCGCGTCAAGATAGGGACGGAGCGCCGTGCCCTTGGTCCATTCGACCACCGGGTTGTCGCCCTCCAGCACGTGCAGATACGTGGCCTCCCAGATATCAACCTGCCGGCAGAGCGGGGCGAGGATGCGGTAGTAACCCTCCGGCGTTTCGACCGAGCGATAGATCGGGCGCAGCTGCTTGAGCTTCGCATGCCATGACCCGGCAGCCGCGGCCTCGTCCATCAGCAGATGGGAGGGCGAGTTGCGGTTGCACGGCATCTGCACAGCGAGGACACCGCCGGGCGAAAGGCGCGCGGCCAATCGCGGCAGCAGCGCCGCGTGATCGTCCAGCCAATGAAAGGTCGCGTTGGAAAAGAGGAGATCGGCCTTATCCGGCGGAGACCAGCTGGTGAGATCGGCCAGCGCGAAGGCGAGGCCCGGCGCTTCCTTGCGCGCCTTCGCCAGCATGTCCGGCGAGTTGTCGATTCCGGTGACGGCGGCACCTGCCCAGCGCTCTGCCAGCATGCGCGTGATGTTGCCCGGCCCGCAGCCCAGATCGTAGATGCTGCGCGCTCGCTCGAGCGGGATCTGCGCCATCAGATCGAGCGCCGGGCGCAGGCGATGGTCGGAGAATTTCAGATATTGGCCCGGGTCCCAGGTCGGCATGGTGCACTCCGCAATTGCATCGGCGCGCACGCTAGCACAGCTGGCGCTAGATTTCAGAGCGCTGCCCCAGCTCGATGATCCGGCCGAGCGGGATGTGGAAATAGTCGGCGGCACTGCTCTCGTTGTTGGAGAGGAAGATGACCAGCGCCCGGCGCCAGCGGTCGATGCGCGACCGCAGGCCGCTCACCAGTCGCTCGCGCCCGACGAAGAACGACACGCGATCGGGATCGAGCATCGGTTGCTTGGCGGCGGCCTGACGCAGGGTGCGCGGCAAATCCGGCTCCTCGGCGAAGCCGAAGCGGGCGATCAGCCGGAAGAAGCCGTTGCCAAGCTCCTGCAACTCCACGCGCTGATCGTCCGGCACCACCGGCACCTGTTCGGTCGTCACGCTTGCCAGGATGACGGTTTCGTGCAGGACCTGGTTGTGCCGCATGTTGTGCAGCAAGGCGGAGGGCACGTGCCTGGTATCGGCGGTCAGGAACATGGCGGCACCGGGCACCCGCTGCAGGTGCCGCATCGACAGCGACCGCAGGAACTGCGCGTCAGTCAGCGCGGAATCCTTGCGTCGGCGCTCGACCGCGCCGCGAATGTCGTGCCAGGTCAGCATCACCAGATAGAGCGCCAGGGCGAGGCTGAGCGAGAACCAGCCGCCATGGACGATCTTGAGCGAGCTCGCGGCCAGCAAGGTCGCCTCGATCAACAGGATCGGCGCGATCACGGCGATCATCTTCCACAGCGGCCAGTCCCAATTGCGCCGAAAGACCAGGGCGGCCACCAGCGAGTTGATCAGCATGGTGCTGACGACGGCGATGCCATAAGCGTTCGCCAAGGCGCTGGACGAGCCAAAGCCGATAACCAGTCCGATGACCAGGACCATCAGCAGCCAATTGATCTGCGGAATGTAGATCTGGCCCACCTGGTCGGCGGAGGTATGGGCGATGCGCAGCCGCGGGATCAGCCCGAGGCGGATGGATTGATAGCCGAGCGAGAAGGCGCCGGAGATCACCGCCTGCGAGGCGATGATGGTCGCCGCCATCGCAATCACGATCAGCGGCAGCAGGAACCAGTGCGGCGCCAGGAGAAAGAACGGATCGGCCGCCGCCGCCGGATTGCGCAGCACCAGCGCGCCTTGTCCGAAGTAGCTGATCATCGAAGCGGGCAGCACGATCATGAACCAGGAGAACTGGATCGGCTTGCGGCCGAAATGGCCGAGGTCGGCGTACAGCGCCTCGGCGCCGGTGACGGCGAGCAGGACGGAGCCGAGCACGATCAGCAGGCTGGCCGGATGCGCCACGGCGAAAGCGAGTCCGTAAGAGGGATTGAGCGCCAGCAGGATTCCGGGGTTGCGCACAATCTCGACCGCGCCCAGGGCCGCCAGCACCGCGAACCACACCAGGACGATCGGGCCGAACAGCCGGCCGACCGATCCGGTACCGCGCGACTGCACGGCGAACAGCGCGATGATGATCGCGATGGTAAGCGGCAGCACCCAGCGCTGCAGGGCGGGGGCCGCGATCTGCAGTCCTTCGACCGCGCTCAGGACCGAGATTGCGGGCGTGATGACGGCGTCGCCCAGGAAGAACGAGGCGCCCGCCATGCCGAGGATGATGAGGACACGCCGGCCGCCCGAGGTCCGCGTGCGCTGGAGCGCCAAGGCGACCAGCGCCAGCATGCCGCCCTGGCCCTGATTGTCGGCGCGCAGCACCAGGCTCGCATACTTGATGCTGACGATCGCCGTCACCAGCCAAAACATCAGAGACAGCAGGCCGGCGACAGTCGGCCAATCGGCCGTGCCGCCTGCCGCATTGAGCGATTCGCGCAGGGTGTAGATCGGGCTGGTGCCGATATCGCCGTAGACGACACCCAAAGCCGCCAGCGCGAGCGGGCCGAAATTGGACGTGCGCTTGGATAGCAGATCTGTGGTCATGACAGGACGCCGCTGAAATTGCGTTGTCGGCAGCGTGCTGCCAAGGCGCGTAAGAAATCGCGGTGGATTTGTGAGGCGGGTCGTAAGAAACGCGTAAAAAAAGCCGAACGAAGCCTTATTCGTCAGATCTGAGACGATAGCCCACGCCCGGTTCGGTCAGCAGCAGGGCGGGCCGCTGCGGGTCGGCTTCGATCTTGGCGCGCAGCTGGCGCATATAGACGCGCAGATATTCGGTGTCATTGCGGTGCGCCTCGCCCCATACCTGAACCAGCAGGTGCTGATGCGTCATCACCTTGCCGGCATTCTCCGCCAGCACGCGCAACAGGCCGAACTCGCGCTTGGACAGTTTGAGTGGTTCGCCGCGGCATCGCACCACATGGCGCGCGATGTCGATCTTCAAATCGCCGCAGCGAATGATTGGATCGCTGCCCTGCTGCTGGACGCGATGGCGCAGCGCGGTGCGCACGCGCGCCAGCAATTCTTCGATACCGAACGGCTTGGTGACATAGTCATCGGCGCCGTCGTCCAACGCGCGCACCTTGCCGGCTTCGTCGTCGCGCACCGACAAGACGAGAATAGGAATCTTGGAGACGGTGCGGATCGACCGGATCAGCTCATGGCCGTCCAGGTCGGGCAAGCCGAGGTCCACGATCACGAGTTCCGGCTTGTCGCGCGTCACAGCGGCGAGGGCATCGCGGCCGGTCTCCGCCTGCAGGACGGCGTAGCCGTCGGCGGTGAGCGCGCTGTTCAGGAACCGGCGGATCGCGGGCTCGTCATCCACCACCAATATCCGTGGCCCGGCGGTCGCCAAGCGCATCCTCCATGTCGCGAAGTTCCGGCAACCTAGCAACCGGGAAGGTCACCGTGAAGACGGCGCCCGTTCCGTCACCGCGGTTGCGCGCCGCGATCGTCCCGCCCATCGCCTCGACGAAGCCGCGGCAGATGGCGAGGCCGAGGCCGGTACCGGCACGGCGACGGTCGCCGCTGTTCACGCGAAAGAACCGGTCGAAGATCCTGTCCAGATGCTCGGGTGGAATGCCCGGCCCGCTGTCGCGGATCTCGGCTGAGATATCGTCATCGCGCGAACCGAGCTTGATCTCGATCTTCGAACCCGCGGGCGCGAATTTGGCGGCGTTGTCGATGAGATTGACGATGACCTGTCGGCAGAGCACGGGGTCGAGCTTGGCGAGCGGCAAATCGGCTGGCGCCTCCAACACGATCTGATGCTGCGCCACGCTGCGCGCCATCTCTGTGATGGTAAGGGAGATGAGGTCGGCAAGATCGGTCGGCTCGAGGTTGACCGCCAGCTTGCCTGCTTCGAGTTTGGTCATCTCCAGCACATTGCCGACGAACCGGTTAAGCCGCTCGCTCTCCTCGCGGATGGTATCGAGCAATCCGGCGCGCGCCTCCGCATCAAAGCGGTCCCACAAGGACCGAAGGCTGGACGCGGACCCGATGATGGCGGCGAGCGGCGTGCGGAAATCGTGCGAGATGGCGCCGAGCAGCGCGACGCGCAGCCGCTCGGTCTCCGAGGCCAGCCTGGCGCGCTCCATCTCCTGCGCCAGCTCGATGCGTTCGACCGCGACTGCGATCTGATCCGCCAGCGCCTCGATCAGCCGCCGGTCGGCCTCGCCGAACATGGGATCCGTTGTATCGTTCCGCCTGAGGCCGATCGCGCCGACCGGGCCGCGCGCGGACTTCACCGGGACGAACAGCCATTGCACGCCGGCATGAAGCGCAGTGTCGACCCCGGTCGGCCTGCCCTCGATCCAGGCGGAGGTCGCGGCTTCGAGGTCGGAGGAAGCAAGCCTGTCCTCCGGCGGGTAGCTGCCGGCGACCGCGAGCGCGCCATCTTTGGGCAGCAGGATGATTGCGGCGGCATCCAGCATGGCGGCGAGCTGATGGGCCGCCGCCCAAACAAGGTCGTCCAGCCGGCCGATTCCCGCGATCTTGCCGCTGAATGCGTAGAGCGCCGCGTTTGCTTCGGCATGCACCCTGGCTGCCGCCGCCTGCCGCTTCAGGCGCGCAGTCAGCTCGCTGGTCAGCACGGCCACGACCAGCAGGAAGACCAGCGCAACGACATTCGACGGATCAGCAACCGTCAGCGAATAACGCGGCTCGATGAAGAGCACGTTGTAGAGCAGCGTGCTGAGCACCGACGCGAATAGCGATGGCCACAGGCCATAACGGATGGCGCTGTAGAGGACCGCCGCCAGGAACACCATCGAGATGTTGGGCGGATGAATCCAGGCATCGATGGCAAGCCCGAGCATGCAGGCAAGCGCCACCATGACGGCGCTGAAAAGGTACGGCCTCACGCCGGCCGGTTCCTCCTTCGCAGCATGCTGGGGCATGGCCGGAGCATAGTGGTCCGGCATCGCGCCGTCACGCTCGGGCCAGACACCATCGGCCGGCCCGCAGCGGCCGGCTCGCGTCTGATCGCCAGGGTCCGGAGCCGCTAAGCGCCGGACAACCCGCCTAGGATAAAATACCGAAATGTGCGTTTTATGTTCGATTATTTCGTTTTTTGTTCATTTGGTGCCCGCCCGTCACCAAAGTACTTGCGTTTCGCCTTCGAATAGTGCACATAGCGCGCCGCGTGGGGACTCGGGTATGGGCGCGGTCTGATGACTGTCTCCGAGTACATCTATTTTGCGGATTGCACGATCGACGTGGCGGGATTCACGCTGCGCCGGGACGGGGTGGCTTGCGATGTCGAGCCCCAGGTCCTGGAGCTGCTGATCTTCCTGGCGCGCCATCCGGACCGGCTCCTCACCAAGGACGATTTGATCGCGCATGTCTGGCATGGCCGCATCGTGTCCGACACGACGGTGACCAGCCGGATCAAGTCGGCACGCGCGGCGATCGGCGACAATGGGACAGAGCAGAAGCTGATCCGCACCGTCCATGGCCGCGGCATCCGCTTCATCGCCCAGGTCCGGATCGAAGCCGGCGACGCGGCCGCGCAGCGGAAAGCGGACGCGGCCAAGGCACAGGCGAGCGACCCCGCCCGGCGCCTGACCCGCGCCTGGCCGGCGATCGCCGTCCTGCCGTTCGTGAATCTGAGCGGCGACAAGGACCAGGACGTCTTCGCCGACGGCGTGACCGAGGACATCATCACCGACCTCTCGCGCTTCCGCGAGCTGCGCGTGATCGCGCGCGATTCCTGTTTCCAGCACCGCACACCGGGCGCCGACCTGCAGCAGATCGGGCGCGCGCTGGCCGCCGAATATGTGGTGACCGGCAGCATCCGGCGGCGCGGCGCCAAGCTGCGCCTGTGCGCGCAGCTGACCGCGGTCGACAGCGGCACCCAGCTGTGGGCCGAGCGCTTCGACCGCGGCGCCGAGGATGTGTTCGAAATGTCGGACGAGCTGGTGCGCACCATCGTCGGCACGCTGGTCGGCCGCGTGCGTTCGACCGGTTCCGCGCTGGCGCGGCGCAAGCCGCCGGCCAACCTCGCGGCCTATGAATGCGTGCTGCGCGGCCAGGCGGCGCAGGCGCAGATCGGCGATGCCGAGCAGGAGGCGGCGGCGCGGCATTTCTTCGAGCGGGCGCTGGCCCTGGACCCCGACTATCCGCGCGCCCATGCGGGGATGGCAGTGGTGCTGTTGTGCGAATGGTTCCGCGCGAAGGACGACGTGCCGGCGATGCTGGAGCGCGCGCTCGAGCATGCGGAGCGCGCGATTGCGATCGACGAAGAAGATTACGAGTGCCACGAGACGGTGGGATGGATCCTGCTGCATTGCAAATCGTACGAGCTGGCCGAACGGCATTACCGCCGCGCGATCGCGCTCAATCCCAACAGCCCGGCGGAACTGGCGGCCATGGGCTGCGCCTGCAGCTTCCTCGGCCGGCCCGAAGAAGGCATCGAGTGGTTCGAGCTCGCCAAGCGCGTCGATCCCTATTTCGAGGCGACCTGGTACTGGAACCTGCTGGGCGCGACCTATTTCAACGCGCGGCGCTATGACGAGGCGGTCGCGGCGCTCGAGCACATTCCCAATTCGGCCGCCTGGGTCAGAGCCTATGACGCGGCCGCCCATGCGCTGGCCGGCCGGGTCGAAACGGCGCAGCAGATCGCAGCGGCCATCGCGCAAGAATCCCCGGACTTTTCGGCTGAGGCGGTGGTGCGCAAGGAGCCCTATCGCAACCCCGCCGATCTCGAGCATCTGGCAAGCGGGCTGCGCAAGGCCGGAATGCTGGCGGATTCGGCGCCGCCGCACGCTGTGATGCAAGTCGTGGCCATCCGTCGCGAGAGTGAAATCAACCGGTACTACCTGACCGGACGATCGCCATTCATCCACGGCGCCAGGGGAAAGCCGACGTTTCGGGCCGCGACGTGATGGATCGCATCACATCTCCTCGAATTCTCCACAGACCCTCCAAGCATTGAAGACGGCCGGTAGGTAGGGTCCGCGCCGTTGCCGCGCCGGGTGCGCGAATCGAACTGCCCCCTACGCTGCGGCCAATCATTGGAAAGTTGCTGTGGAGGATTTCGTGTCGCACAAGAAAGCGTTCTTGATCGTGATTGTGGCGCTGAGCTGCATCACGCTCGCCGGCTTCGCCAGCGTCTCGCTGACCAGAGGCGTGACGATGAGCGAACAGCCCAACGATCGGGCCAACCATCACCCGCTGCATCCGATCGGATGAAGGCGGGGCGCGCGGCTGGCCGCAGGGGATGGACGGCCGGCCGCCGATCGATTGCGCGCTCTATCTCCGGACCTGATCGCCGCCTTGCAGGAACGCGATACTCTCGCGATAGAGCGCATATCGCATCGTCTCCAGATGCATCAGATGCGTGGCGCGGCCGATCTTGATGTCGCGCTTGAACGGCGAGGATGTGAAGGCATCGAACAGCCAGCGCGCGTCGCGGTCCGGAATCAAGCTGTCCCATTCGCCGCGCAGGATGGCGACCGGGGCCTGCACGCGCGCCGGGTCGTATGCGAGATCGCCGCTCCAGGCGCGCCGGATATCGTCGGACGGCGCGGCAGGAACCTTGACGCCGACCGGATCGCGCCGGCGGCTCCCCGGATCGCAGTCGAGATAGCGTTCGCCCCAGTCATCGAAATGGCGGCGTGACGGGACCAACGTCGCGTCCGCCGGCACATCCTCGATGAAGCGCGCCGTGGGCCAGCGTGACGACACGCCAAGCCAGATTCGCCGGCGGCGGCTCCCGGTCCACGAGATTGCGGTCCGGGGGATCGCGGCGCGCGATCGGGCCGAACAGCACGAGGCGATCGATCAGGTCCGGATGTGCGCCGGCGCAATGCGCCGCCGGCAAGGTGCCCCAGGAATGCGCGATGACCGACAGGCGCCGCGCTCCATGGCGATCGAAGATGAAGCGAATGGCGGCGGCGATCTGCCGGCTGGCGTCGTCCGTTCCGCCAAGCGGCGGATGCGCGTCCGCCGGCGCCATCATTTCCGGGTAGCGGTCGGACTCGCCGAAGCCGTAGAAGTCCAGGCCCCAGACATGGAAGCCGGCATCGCACAATTCATCGCGCCAGGAACGGCCGTCGAACCGGTGCGCGATCGACAAGGCAGAGGGAAACGTCGCGCCATGTACGTAGAGCACGACTCGCGGGGGATGTGTGTGCGCGTCAGTGGGCGGCAGATGACGCAGGAACAGGCTCAATCCTTCAATGGAACCTGGAATGCAAAAATGCTGCTCACGCGGATCGAGCTTTGCAGCGGCGTCGTGCGACCTTTCCCGCATGATCGAATCCGGGCAGACCTGAATTGATTTCGCTTCCCATCAACGCGGCGGCTCCGCGCGTCCAGGCTCATGCGTCAGATATCGGCAGGGCTCGCGCGATGTCGAAGGCAATCGCTTCGGCGCGCAGCGAACTGAGCCCTCGGTCACTTGTGGCAGCTCGTTCGCGAGCTTGCCCGGCGGGCTCACGACTGCCAGAAGGCCTTGTCGCCTTCTCGCGCCGCTGCACAACGATCAGTGCCGAAATCCTGCAGGTCGCGGTCGCCCAAAGCGAGCAGCTGGCGCCGCTGGCGGGTGCGGTCCTGCCAATCGAGCACCGCGTCGGTTGCCTGGATAAGCCACGCCATCGCGCGTGTCGTCCACGCGTGGGTCGACTGGCGCAGAGTGTGGTTGCGGTCATGCGTCGAGACAAAGGCGTCAATCGTGGTCATGGAAATTCTCCCTAGAACAAGCTGCGCATCGACCCGGCGATCTGCTGCCAGGACGGCGGGCGGAAGCGGGGCAGGTGGAGGCCGGTCAGGACTCCGACCAGCCGCGCGACCCAGGATTGCAGGGCGATGAGGTGGTCGTCCGAGGCCGTTGGGCAGCCGTGGGTCACGATGGCGACGGGGGATCGACCCAGCCAGCCCATGTCGCGCGGGCGGTTCCAGTCTTCCGCCGGGTCGTGCCGCGCCACCTGCGTATCGATCGGGTCCATGTGGTTGCGCTGCATGTCGGGTCTCCTTGATCTGGACGGGCGGCGTGCTTTGGATGTTGTTTTTGTAGTCGCGGTGCGGGATTCCACCGTGGGACGGATCGGGATGGGGACGGCCAAGCCGGCCGCCGGCGGGAAACGGCCGTTGTTTTCATCGGGAAAAATTCGTTAAATCGGTCTCGGGGCGCGACCGACCATCGACGATCGGCGAAAAGCAGTTCGGGGACCGGAAGGGGCGGACCGGATGGCAGCTGTGACGCTGACCCTTCTTGGGAATTTCGAGCTAAGGCTGGCGGCTGACCGCCTCGCCGAATTGCCCGGCCAGAAGGACCGCGCACTGCTTGCCATTCTTGCGCTGTCCGGCGGGAGCCCCCAGGCCCGGGACAAGCTGGCGGGCCTGTTGTGGGGCGACCGTGGCGAGGCGCAAGCGCGCGACAGCCTCAAGCACGCATTGACCCGAATTCGCCAATGTCTGGCCGAGGCTGCGCCGTCGGCCTTCGTCGCAGATCGCCAGTCGGTCCGGCTCGATCCGTCGCAACTTTCGATCGACGCTGTTCGCTTCGAGAACCTCGTGCGAACGGGAACGCCCGATGCGCTGGAGCAGGCCTGCGCGCTCTATGCCGGCGACCTGCTGGACGCGCTCGGCGTCCGCGATGCAGGCTTCGAGGAGTGGCTCCTCAACGAGCGGCAGCGATTGCGTCGGTTGCATGAAGAGGCGCTGACCAGCCTGTTGGCGCCGTCGCTGCCGGCGGCGACACGGGAGCGCGCAGCGCGGCGGCTGATCGCGCTCGACCCGCTGCGTGAAGTGGCGGCGCGCGCGCTGATGCAGATTCATGCCGAACGCGGCGAAAACGTCCTGGCGCTCAAGCTGTTCGAGACTCTGCGCGAGCGCCTGCACGCGGAGCTTGGCGTCAAGCCCGCAGCGGAAACCGCGAAGCTCTACGAGTCGATCCGGCAGCAGCGCACGCAAAGCGACTCTCCGCCGGCCGAGTCCGCGATATCGCCGGCAACCTCCCAGTCCGAACCGGCCTTGCCGACAAAACCGTCGATCGCGGTCCTGCCGTTCCAGAACCTGAGCGGCGATCCGGACCAGGAGTATTTTGCCGACGGCATGGTGGAGGAGATCATCACGGCCTTGTCGCGCATCCGCTGGCTGTTCGTGATCGCGCGCAATTCGAGCTTCATCTACAAGGGCCGCGCAGTCGACGTGAAGCAGATCGGCCGGGAGCTCGGCGTGCGCTACGTCCTGGAAGGCAGCGTGCGCAAGGCCGCGAACCGGGTGCGCATCACCGGACAGCTGATCGACACCTCGACCGGTGCGCATTTGTGGGCTGACCGGTTCGACGGCGCGCTCGAGGAAGTGTTCGATCTTCAAGACCGGGTCGCGACCAGCGTGGTCGGCGCAATCGCGCCCAAACTCGAGCAGGCGGAGATCGAGCGCGCTAAGCGCAAGCCGACCGAGAGCCTCGATGCCTACGATCACTTCCTGCGTGGGATGGCGTGCGTACATCGCTGGACCAAGGAAGCCAGCGACGAAGCACTGCGGCATTTCCGTCGCGCGACCGAGCTCGATCCCGAATTCGCATCCGCCTATGGGTTGGCCGCGCGCTGTCATTCGGCGCGCAAGGTCAGCGGCTGGGTGACCGATCTGGAGGCCGAGACGGCCGAAACCGCGCGGCTGGCCAAGCATGTCGCGCAGATCGGCAAGGACGATGCCGTCGCGCTCTACACCGCCGGAATGGCGCTGGCCTATGTGGTCGGCGATCTCGACGGCGGCGCGGCGATGATCGAACGGTCGCTCGCGCTCAACCCGAATGCGGCCTGGGCCTGGCTGTTCAGCGGCTGGACGAACATCTGGCAGGGCAGGCAGGATGTCGCGCTCGAGCACATCCAGCGCGCCATGCGCATGAGCCCGCAGGATCCGCAATTCTTCAACATGCGGACCGCATCGGCGTGGGCGCACCTGCTGGCGGGCCGCTTCGAGGAAGCGCGCAACTGGGCGCAATCGGCGCTCAGCGAACAGCCGGACTATGTCAATGCGCTCTATGTGCTCACGGCCAGCTGCGCGTTGGGCGGCCATCTGGAGGAAGCGCGGGAGGCCGCGGGCCGCTTGCGCACGCTCGATCCGGAGGCGCGAGCCTCGACGGTCCGGCAACGCTACCCGATTCGCCAGGCGGAGGATGCGGCGCGAGTCGCCGAAGGCCTGCGCCTTGCCGGCTTGCCCGAATAGAGCGCCTACGCCTTGTAGGCCCCGACCCCTTCGCCCAGGAACTCGTTGTTGGCCTCGCGGATCTTGGCGGCCGCATCGTCGTAGAGGAAGGGCAGGAACGCGTAGCGCTTGCCGGCGGTCACCGGCGATACCTGGTGCAGCAGCGAGCAGGAGAACACGCAAGCTGTCCCGGTCGGCAGCTTGAAGCTCTTCGGGCCGTATTCGGGAAAGCCGATCTCGCCGCCTTCGAACGAATCGTTGAGATTGATGGAGACCGCAAAGCGGCGATGCGCCGTGCCCTTGGTGGTGTTGTCGCGGTGGGCGCGGAAATGGCCGCGCTCCTCAGCCGCGTAGCAGGCGATGAGGTAGCGTTCCATGCGCGTCACCCCGAACTGATGCACCTTCCGGATCTCCGGCACGACCCGGCGCTGGATACGGATCTGGGTCTGGCGGATCACCGCCGAGTCCTCGATCAGCACGTCGCGGCGGACCTTGTGCGCCTCATCCTTGATCTCGACGGTCCTGCCGGCGACCTCGCGCATGAAGCCGGAGGATTTGCCGCCTTCCTCTTCATAGAGTGCGATCAGCTGCCGGCAGAACTCGGCCTCGAACACGTCGGGCAGGATGAGGACGGGGGCGGGCACCTCGATGCCGGCGAATTGCGCCGGGACCGGCAGCCGCTTGAGATAGGCGATCAGGTCCGCGATCTCGCCGCCCTGCGGCTGGAACGGAACGACGCGCCGCACGCGCAGCATCGGGTCCAAAACCACCCAGAAGCGCCGCATCTCCAGCCGCTTCGGGTTCAGGACCGCCTGGCTGGCAATGGCGCCATAAGCGCGCGCGATCGTGCCGTCGAAGTCCCAGAAGAACCGCAAGCCCGGCATGGAATCCTCGACGCGCTTCTGCGCCTCGTCATTGGGGTCGAGGCTGACGCCGAAGAAGCAGGCGCGGTCGTCGTCGAACAGGGCGCGGTTGGCTGCGATGGCGGCCAAGGCGCGCTTGCCCTCCGCATCGCCGGCCGTCCCGAAGAAGCACAGCACGATCCATCGCCCGGCGACCGTGTCGAAGGCATAGTGTGGATTGCTGCCGGAACGCTGGTGGAACCAGGGCGCGGGATCGCCCGGGGCCAGGTTGACGAAGGTCTTGGTTTTCGCCTTCTGCGGGATCATCTCTATGGCCTTGGCTGCCCTCGGTGCGGCCGGCACGGGACCGGCGGCGCAGGAGAAAATACCATGTCTGCGGTGTCAATATGACTCCCGCCGGCAGGGTGAACGCCGTCACGCGCGCATGCCGGCCCTGCGGGTCCAGCAGGCAAAGCGGGGATGAATTTCAGTCCAGGACAGGCTAGAAACGCCTGTCCTTTGGTAAGAGGTACCGGTCTTTATGCCCGTCATCATCAACAGTGAAGCGATCCATCCTTTCCTGCCGTCGCTCGCGACGCCGCTGGCGATCGAGAGCGCGCGCGCGGAGCACCAGGACATCCGCCCGCTGGAGATCGCGATCATCAATTTGATGGCTGACAAGCAGACGACGGAGCGGCAGCTGGCGCTGTGGCTCGGCAACACCACGCTGCAGGTGAAGCTGACTTTCGCCGCCACCGACAGCTACGTGCGGGCGGTGAATTCCGGGCGCGAGACCAAGAACACGCCGGTCGAGCATATCCGCAAGTTCTATTCCGCGTGGAGCGACATCAAGGACCGCAAGTTCGACGGCTTCATCGTAACCGGCGTCAACGCGCTCAAGGACCGGGTAAGCGACGAGGACATCTGGCCCGAGGTGCAGGAGATCCTCTCCTGGACCGAGAGCAACGTGCTCTCCTCGCTCTATCTGTGCTGGGGCGCCAAGGCCGCGCTCAAGCACTTCCACGACGTCGAAAGCATCAAGGGCAGGCAGAAGCTGTTCGGCCTGTTCGAGCATCGCCTGATCTCGGACAAGACCGGACTGATGTTCGGCTTCCCCGACGTGTTCCAGGTGCCGGTCTCGCGCTGGAAGAACCCGCGGCGCGAGGACATCCTGAAGCACGAGGCGCTGGAGATCGTGGCGGATTCCGAAGAATCGGGCCCCAACATCATGGTGGAGAGCGCGCCCTACGACCGCGGCCGCTTCCGCTATCCGCACCGCGTCTACATCTTGAACCACCCGGAATACGATACCGATACGCTCGGCGTCGAATACCGGCGCGATTCGGCGATCGACCCCAATTGGCCGAAGCCGCTGCACTATTTCCCTGGCGACAACCCCACGCGCACGCCGCCCAACACCTGGCGCCACACCGCGCACATCTACACCAACTGGATCAAGGCGCTGTACGACGCAACGCCGTACAACATCGAGGATATTCCGCGGGCGTTCTAAGGTCGGGGCGGCTGACAGAAAGCTCCGGAGGGCAGAAGCCAGACGTCGCGCGACGAGACGACATGTTGGTTGCGCAGCCTAGGCGGGGCGGGTTTGTTGCCGATTGGATGTCTCCTGCAGATAGCCCCGCATCGCTTTGCGTGTGGCGGCCGCTTCGGACAAGATCCAGTTGATGAAATCCTGGTGAAGCGGCGTCGTGCCCTTTGAAAAGATCACGAGACGATACGCGTAGCCGGTCCGCACACATCGCGCCGCCCTAAATGGCGCGACCAGGCGCCCCGCGGAGATGTCGGGCAAGGTAATCGACAACTGTCCGAGGTGTAGGCCGTGCCCGCGGTAGAGGGAACGCAGAGCGAGGGTTGTGTGCGTGAATCTAAATCCTTGCTTCTGGCTTGGAACTGAGAAATTGAAGCGTCGTCCCCATTCCTGCCAGCCGATCCATGCGGGGTCGGCGGTCTCCACGTCGACATGCAGGAGCGGCACATCCTGAAACGGGTCCGAGCGATCATCGAGCCGTAGCCGCTCCGCCAACTCGGGAGTGCAGACCGGCACAAGCCATTCGCGGAACAGCTCTCGATCCTGCTGCCCGGCCGGCGACGGAGGGGCATAGCGAAGCGCGAAGTCGAATTCGCCAGTCTCCCCGGAAAGCAGGCTGGGAGTCGAATCGAGTCGCAGGTCGATCTCCGGATGCCCAGACAGGAAACCGGCAAGGCGGGGCGCGAGCCATCTCTCCGCAATGGTGGGCGCCACTGTGATGGCGAGCCGCAATGTTGCCGGGCTTCTGCGCATCAGCTGCGTCACCTCGCTGAGCATTTCGAACCCTGAGGTCAATCGTTCCGCCGCGCGTCGCGCCATTGCCGTCGGCTCAAATCCGTTTGCGCTGCGTCTCAACAATGTCTGGCCAATCGCTTGCTCGAGTTTGTGGACGTGTTGGCCGACCGCGGCTGCGGTAACGCCGAGTTCCTCGCCAGCAGCGCGAAAACTGCCGAGCCGAAGCGACGCCTCCAGCGCCCTGAGGCCGTTGAGATGGATCACCTTCATATCAACAGGCTAAAGCAAATATTTTGGTAATCCAAAGATAAATTGGCTAACCATTGCACAGTTGCTTGAGGGAAACTTTAGCATGGCCTTGCATGCATCGGGGGGTCAAAAGTGAACGCCTTCTTGCTGACGGGCATCGTCCTGGGCGCTGCAATCGGCCTGACGCACGCCATCCAGATTTTCCGCGAGCGCATCGCAAGCGGCCATCGTGGTTTGCCTTCGGCCGCCTGGTTCGCCGTGTGGACCGGACTGCTTTGGACCGTTTTCGGACCGTACGTCCTGGCGGTCTGGCTTCTCGGGGCGCTTGGTCTCGCGGTCTCGCGCCTGCGGCAGGCTTCAGGATCGGCACGATGAAGTTCGAAGGCGTTGGCACGGTCGCAATCATTGGCGCCGGCGTGGCAGGGCTGGCGACGGCTAAGACGCTGCTGGCGGAAGGCTATGATTGCACCGTCTTCGAGCGGAGTGAGCAGCTCGGCGGTGTCTGGGCGAGCGGATATTCCAATTTCGGCGTTCAGGTCCAGAAGGAGCTGTACGAGTTTCCCGATTGGCCGCTACCACCGGACACGCCGAACTTCACGCCAGGCCCAGTGTTCCAGACCTATCTCGAACGGTATTGCGATCACTTCGGCGTTCGCCATGCCCTGCGCCTGGGGTCGCGGGTCACGCGCATCGAGCGACGGCCCGACGCGCGGCCAGGATGGCAGATACGCTCCGAAGCCAACGGAGAGGAAAGGACAGAGCCGTTCGATCTGGTGGTCGTCGCCACGGGTCTCTATTCCGAGACCCCGAACATTCCGGATTGCCCGGGTCGCGACGCGTTCGCGGGCGAGGTGCTTCATATCTCCGATTTGAAGACGCGTGCGCCGCTCGCGGGACGCAATGTTGCCGTGATCGGCTACGGCAAGAGCGCCACTGATGCGGCAGGCGAAGCGGCAGCCGTCGGCAAGGATGTGCATCTGGTGTTTCGGGACGCGCATTGGCCGGTGCCGCGGAAGCTGGCCGGCGTCCTGCCGTTCAAATGGGGAATGCTCAATCGGCTGACCGCGACGCTGATCCCACCGTATATGCGGCCAAGCCCGGTCGCCCGTTGGGTTCACGGACTGGGCAGACCCTTGGCGTGGATTTTCTGGCGGCTTGTCGAGCTTCTTCTCAGGGTGCAGTTCCGGCTCAACACGAGGATTGCCCGAAACCAGACTCTTCTGCCCAAGCATCCCGTTGAGATCGACTGCTTTGGCGAGTCGACAATGGTGCCACGCCCCGATTTCGTCGGCCTGATTCACTCGGGCCGCATCACCGCGCACCGCGCCGGGATCGAACGCTTCACGTCCGCCGGACTGGCACTCAGCGATGGAGACGAGATCGGCGTCGATTGCGTGGTCTTCGGAACCGGCTGGAAGACCAGCCACGCCTATTTCTCGGATGAGATCCGCGCGATACTTGGTGATGATGACGACGGCTTCTACCTCTACCGGCACATGCTGCATCCGGACCTGCCGAACCTTGTCTTCATCGGGCGGGCCTCGTCCTTCATGAGCGTCACCACCTACTGCGTGCAGGCGCGCTGGCTGGCCGAGGCGCTCGCCGGCCGGGTCAGGCTGCCCGATCAGGCGGCGATGCGGGCCGAGATCGCGCTGATGCAGAAATGGAAGCGCAGCTGGATGCCCTTCAGCGCAACGCGGAGCGCGCGAATCCTGCTGCACATGGCGCACTATCATGACGAGCTTCTGCGCGACTTCGGCGCTGATCCTTTCCGCAAGCGCGGTTTCTTTGCGCCGTTGAAGGAGCTGATAGCCCCATATCAGCCCGCTGACTATCGCGACATCGCATTCGGCAAACTGCAATCAGCCCAGGCCAAGCATGCGAATGCGACGCACGAGACCGCAAGCCGCGATCTCAAGGCGGGGATAGGGTAAAATTGCCGCGGCTCTTCATCCCGCTTTCGCGCGCGCGGAGAGCGGCTGCTGCGCGGCGGCTTTCTGGGGCGAGAGGTTGCGGTCGAGATAGCGGATGAAATCGTGGATCTCCCGCTCGAGCCAGGACAGCCGGCCCGGGCGCGCCAGGGGTGCGCCGGTCCCTTGATACAAGCCCTCCACGATCATGCGGTCCTCTTCGTTGACCCGGTCGAAGAAGTCCACCAGCTCGCGGACCGATGTTTCGGGATCGTTCAGCGAACCGATCACTTCCGGCGCCAGCGCGGCCCCGAAGCGGACATGCACCTCGCCCAGCGATTTGGGGCGCAGCGACAGGTACCATAAATGGTCCGGCGCCAGCACGTACATGTGCGCCGGAAACACCGTCGGCATGATCGAGGTGAAGCGTTCGGCGTCCTTCAAGCGGTCGTTCGCCGGATGCGCGCGGCCGTATTTGGCGTCCTCGTTCTTGGTGAAGGTCTGGTAGGTGAAGTGATCGAACCGCTCTTCCGGAAACGACGTGTCATCCGCCGGGAACCACGCGCCGACGGTTTTGCGATGCGCGACCGGGAGGTGATAGCCCTCCATGAAATTCTCGGTCAGGAGTTTCCAGTTGGTGTTCCACACGTGATCCTGGGTCACCACCGGCACGTAGCCCGCCATCGCATAGGGCGCGACGACGCCATGCAACGGCGCCAGCAGCGTCGCGACGCTCGGCGCTTCGGGATCGAGCGTGACGTAGATCCAGCCCTCCCAGATCTCGGTGCGGATTTCCGGCAGATGGTGCTGGCGCGGCTCGAATCCCGGCGTGCGTTTCATGTGCGGCGCACCGATCAAGTGGCCGTCGATTCCATAGGTCCACGCGTGATAGGGGCAGACAATGCGCGCGCAGCTGCCGCGCCCGTCGAGCAGACGCATCATGCGGTGGAGGCAGACGTTGGAGAAGCTGCGGAGCTCCCCGTCCTGGCCGCGGATGGTGAAGACCGGCTGGTCGCCGATCGAAAAGCAAAGGTAGTCTCCGGGCTTGGAAATCTCGGCCGCCAGGCCGGGACAGGCCCACCCCTTGTCGAAGAGGCGGCTTCGCTCCAGCTCGTACAGCGCCTGCGAGTGGTAGAGCTCCGGGGGCATGGACGTCGATTCGCCAAGCGGCAATGCAGCCAGCGCGGCAAGTTTGTCGAGAAGCCCGTTCACAGCGGCCATGCTATCCTCGTCGTTGCCTCCGCCGTCCCGCACGCCGAACATCCTGACGTGCGCCCATCATTGTAGCCAAACAATGTAGCTGGGCATTGTAGCAGCGTTGCGGACGACGTCATCTCCGATTACCTGGCAAGGCACCCGAGAGCTGCAAGTCCGCGGACGAGCGTGTTAATAACGACATGAGACGCGCTGCGATCAGGCATCTACTGTGGGCCAAGTGGCGTGATGCGTTGTGCCGCGAGGCTGGCGGCGTTGCCTTCGCGACAGTGCCCGGATCCAGCGGTTGCGCGTATTGGAAGGAGAGTCGTCCTTGTTGACCATCGTCGTTGCGCTCGCCATCGTGGCCGCGCTCCTGTTCGAGCGCTGGCTGGACCGGCGCCAGATCCGCTATGTGGCGGCGCATCGGGACCTGGTGCCGGCGGCGTTCGCCGGCAGGATCAGCCTGGAGGATCACCGGAAGGCGGCCGACTACACCATCGCCAAGACGTATCTCGGCATGAAACGGGACATCGTCAGCGCCGCCCTCTCCATGGCGCTCCTTGCGGGTGGCGGCTTCGCGCTCCTGCAATCCGGCATCACGGCTGTGTTCAGAACCGGCGCCGTGGGCTCGCTCGTACTGGCCGGGGCCTTGGCGCTGATCTTCGCCGCGATCTCGCTTCCCTTCGACTACGTTGACACGTTCCGGGTCGAGCAGCGGTTCGGATTCAACCGGAGCACCAGGGCGCTGTTCTTCACCGATCTCTTGAAATCGGTGCTGCTCACCGTCGCCTTCATGATCCCGCTGGTGCTGGCGATCGACTATGCCGCGCGGCAGCTCGGTGCGGCCTGGTGGATCGCGGTCTGGGGCATCCTGGTGGCATTCAACGTCCTTGCCCTCCTCATCGTGCCGAGCTTCGTCATGCCGCTGTTCAACAAGTTCGAGCCGCTGGCGGATGAAGGGCTGAAGGGGCGCATCCAGGCCCTGGCGCAGCGCTGCGGCTTCCGCGCCAAGGGCGTGTTCAAGATGGACGGCAGCAAGCGTTCAGGCCATGGCAACGCGTTCTTCACCGGCATCGGACCCGCCAAGCGCATCGTTCTGTTCGACACGCTGCTCGACAAGCTTGCGCCGGGCGAGGTCGAGGCCGTGCTCGCGCACGAGATCGGCCACTTCCGGCTCCGCCATGTCCTGAAGCGCATGCTGGCCGGCCTCGTCGTCAGCCTGGCGCTGCTCGCAATCCTGGGGTGGCTCAGCCGGCAAGGCTGGTTCTACCAGGGCTTCGGGCTCGATCCTGCCATCGCGACGGAGATGCCGGTCGCCGGGCTGCTGCTCTTTCTGCTGTTGCTGCCGCTGGTATCCAAATGGTTCAGGATCATTCCGAGCTACGTCTCGCGCCGGCATGAATTCGAGGCGGATGCCTACGCCACCCGGCACAGCAAGGCCGGCGACCTGGCGAGCGCGCTCGTGAAGCTGCAACGCGACAACGCCGCGACGCTGACCCCGGACCCGCTCTATTCCGCATTCAATCACTCTCATCCGACGATCGCGCAGCGGATTGCGCGACTGCCGGTCTAGCGGCGGCTGCGCCGTATCCGGATTGCCGCCACTTGCGGAGCGAACAGCTTCACTCCATGGTCGGCCTTGTGGCTTCGGTGACTGAACAGGACTGATCTTATGGACACGACGATTGCGCGGGCCTTCATCGACCAGCTCTGGGATCGCGAGATCGTCCCGAACCTGATCGAGTACATCCGCATTCCCAACAAGTCGCCGGCCTTCGATCCCGACTGGCAGAGCCACGGCTACATGGACCAGGCGGTCGCGCAGTTCGCCGGCTGGGCGCGCGCCAAGGTCGCCGCCATCGCCGGCGCCAGCGTGGAGGTCGTGCGCCTCGAAGGCCGCACGCCGGTCATCTTCATCGACATTCCCGGCCAGAGTGACGACACCGTGCTGCTCTACGGCCATCTCGACAAGCAGCCGGAGATGGCCGGCTGGGCCGAGGGGCTGGGGCCTTGGGTTCCCTTGGTCAAGGACGGCAAGCTCTATGGCCGGGGCGGCGCCGACGACGGCTATGCGATGTTCAGCGCCCTGGCGGCGATCCTGGCGCTGAAGGCGCAGGGCGTCGCTCACGCGCGCTGCGCGATCCTGATCGAAGCGTGCGAGGAAAGCGGCAGCTACGACCTGCCGTTCTACGTGGATCACCTCGCCGCGCGCCTCGGCTCGCCGTCGCTCGTGGTGTGCCTCGATTCCGGCTGTGCCAACTATGACCAGCTGTGGCTGACGACCTCGCTGCGCGGCATGGTCGGCGGCACCCTGACGGTCAAGGTCCTGGAGGAGGGCGTCCATTCCGGCGATGCCTCCGGCGTGGTGGCCTCGAGCTTCCGCCTCCTGCGCATGCTGTTGTCGCGGCTCGAGGACGAAACCACCGGAGAGATCCTGCCGCCGGCCTTCGCGGCGCAGATCCCGGCCGGCCGCCTTGCCGAGGCGAAGGTCGCGGCCAAGGCGCTGGGCGCTGAGGTCTATACCAAGTTCCCGTTTGTCTCCGGCATGCGGCCGATGAACGACGACCCGGCCGAGCTCATCCTCAATCGCACCTGGCGGCCCGCCCTCTCGATCACCGGCCTCGAAGGCGCGCCGAGGATCCAGGATGCCGGCAACGTGCTGCGCCCCGCAACTTTGGCCAAGCTGTCGCTCCGGCTGCCGCCCACGGTGGATGCCGACACGGCGGGCGACGCGCTCAAGGCGCTGCTCGAGGCAAATCCGCCTTACGGCGCCAAGGTGACATTCGCGGTGGAGAAGGCCGGGACCGGCTGGGACGCGCCGCCGCTGGCGGACTGGTTGCGCGCTTCCGTCGATAAGGCGTCGCAGGCTGCGTTCGGCCGCGCCGCGGCGATGATGGGCGAAGGCGGCTCGATCCCTTTCATGGGCATGCTGGGCGATAAATATCCCAAGGCGCAGTTCGTCATCACCGGCGTGCTCGGCCCGCACTCCAATGCGCATGGCCCCAACGAGTTCCTGCACATCGCGATGGGCAAGGGCGTGACGCTCGCCGTATCGCACGTGCTGGCGGATCACTGTGCGCGCGGGCGGTGAGCGGGGCCTCGTCTGAGCGCGCGCATTTTCGACTCAACGAGCATCCAATCCGCATCAAATTTGGCGGATAAGTCAGGCCAAAAGTTACGCTCGATTAACGGCGCTGGTTAACGCCCAGTTCAGCGCCGACGTGGTTCAATGGACCCATCGATCAGCTTCTTGGGGTCATTCCATGCATCAGTCCATCGAGAGCGCCGCGCGGCGGCAGATCACAGAACTGGAGACGCGCGTCGCCCAGCAGGGTGCGTTGGTCGAAAAGCTGACCGCCGGCAACCGCGATGCCAGCGCGGCGACACGAACACTGCGTGTGCTGGAGAACGCACTTCGGCTCACGCAAGAGCATCTTCGTTTCGTGCTGCGCGATCATGTCGTCCCAGACTCGGCCGAGGCCTAGCAGCGGAATCGTCGAAAGATTCAGTGCGACAGCATGTGATCCGCCAGGCTGTAGCAATGGCTCGCCTGGTAGGCGTTCCGGCCGCGGTTCATGTGCGTCAGGTTGAAGGCCCGGATGGCGTGCAAGGCTCGAGGCTTCGCGAGGAACTTGCCGATCGAGCGGGAACCGCGGACCTTGATGCCGAAGATGTCCTCGCCGCGCGGGAAGAAATAGCCGACATCCTCCGGCGTCGCGACGCAGCGCTCGAGAAAGGGCTCATCCAGCCGATCCCGATCGAGCGAATGGTCCGTGGTGAAGTCCGAAAGATGGACCAGGAAATTCGCACGGACGTCCGCGCCGTCGGCATAGAGCGCGAACAGCTCCATCCAGCTCGCATTGACGCGGACCAGCGCCTTGCCGGGGGTCGACGGCAGGCAGGAGACCGACCAATAGTGCCGCTCGGTCCGGCGCGGGATCGGGATGCAGTCGCGGCCGTAGCGCTTGAGAATCTCCAGCACCGCCCGCGCCTGCGGCCGGCGGAGCAGCTTCTCGAAGCGCGCGACATACTTGAGACGCAGTTCCGGTGAGTCCGCGCGCTCCTTGGCGTCGCGCAAGATTGCCTTCCCTTGCATCCACGCGCGCTGCTGCTGGAGGTCCAGAAATCGCTGAAGACCGGTCGTGCTGCGGCGCGTCGTGCTCACGTGCGGTGCCATTGGGCCATTGCGGACATTCGAGTCCTTCAGCAATCTATCACACCGGGGCGCGCCAAATGGCAGCAGCAGGATCAATGCGCGCGCGGGCGACGAGCGGGGCCGCATGGCGCGAGGCGGCTAAGCCTTTCTCGTCGCCTTGCAAGCCGGATATTCGGTACATCCCCAGAACCGGGATCCGGACGGCGCCAGTTCCAGCGTCATTTCCGCGCCACAGCGCGGGCATTGCGGGGCGCCTCTCGTGCCGTGGGACTCTTCGAACAGCGCGGCCTGCCTGATCGCCTTGGCGCGCTTCTCATCGAAGTAGCGCGGGAGCGGCGGTTCGGGCTCGTCCGCCGCTTTCGCACCGAACATGCGCTTGAGCCAGGACAGCAAGGCGGCAAACCCCAAGAGCCGGTGGCAGAGTCCAAAGACCATGCGACCCTGCCAGATTGGAGCGCTGAGGTCCAACAGTCTGAGCCGGCGGAGATACGGTCGAGAAAGCGCGGGTCAGCCGCGCCGCGCCGCCTCGATCTTGGCGACGTCGATCTTCTTCATGTCCATCATCGCATCGAACGCGCGCTTTGCCTCCGCGCCGCCGGCGGCCATCGCCTCCATCAGCACGCGCGGCGTGATCTGCCAGGAGATGCCCCATCTGTCCTTGCACCAGCCGCACGCGCTTTCCTGGCCGCCATTGCCGACGATGGCGTTCCAGTAACGGTCGGTCTCCTCCTGGTCGTCGGTGGAGATCTGGAACGAGAAGGCTTCATTGTGTTTGAAGGCGGGCCCGCCATTGAGGCCGAGACAGGGGATGCCGGCAACCGTGAAGTCGACCGTCAGCACGTCGCCAGCCTTGCCGGACGGGTAGTCGCTGGGCGCACGATGGACCCCCTTCACCGCGCTGTCGGGGAAGGTTGCGGCGTAGAAGCGGGCCGCGGCCTCGGCGTCCTTGTCGTACCAGAGACAGATCGTGTTCTTGGCGATTGCCATGGCTTGTCCTCTTGCGTTAGAGCCGGATCGGCTCCGGGTCTGGCGGCGCACTGCAAGCATGAATACGCGCGTGCTGCCCGATGTTCCCTCAGCAACACCCGAAAGACTGTCCACATACAAGACCGTTCGCGGCGCGTTGACGCTTCGCCGTTCCGGCGCGCGCCAGCATTGCGATGTCTATCGGGACGCTTGACTTGATATTGTCACCGCCGGCTCACGCTTGGATCGCCACGAGTGGATGTCGGCTTCGTGCCATCAGCGAACCTACAACATCCATCGGCCCGCTTTAATGCAAGTCAACAGGTCACCGACAGTCAATTCCCTCTTCGGCATCCAAAGACCGAGGAACTTCCCACGCCGATACCACATGCTCTCGGTCTCGTTTGGAAAGTAGTCGTCAAATTCCATCCCGACCGTAAATGGTCCAAACCGCTTTTCAATCTCGGACAGAACCTCGAAGGCATCATCTCCCGAAATGGAAAGGTCATGTAGCAACCGGGTCTCATCGCTTATTGGCTGTGACGACGACGCAATCCTGCGGATGATCCCGATCAACACGTCTCTCGCGTCGTCACCTTGCACGGGCTATCGCCTTCACTGGTGAATTTGCCAACAGACAGTCTGCGAATGGGACATTAACAAAACGTTCAGGTTTATTGGCCTGCATGTCCGCTATGTGCCATAAGCGGACAAAGGCGTTAGGTAACTGGTCGGACTGGCCGGTGAGCCGGGGAGAGATCAGGTCGAGCGGTCGGCGGCCGACACTATCCGCGTAGAAGGCAAGGAGGTCAGTGCGGCCGACTTCGCTCTTTGTCGGGACCGTGGCGCGCGCAGGTTTGCCAACTGGCGCGGCCCTCACTCAACCGGAGCCGTCTCGTCGTGGGACGGCACGGGCGCCATGCTCTCGAAGACGCCGTCCCGCCGGATCAAGGCATGAAAAAGCGCCGCGGCGAGGTGAAGCAGGATCAGGGCGAAAAATGCAAACGCCAAGTAGAAGTGCGCATTCCAGAGAAGCGCATGGAGGGAAGCGCTCCGCGGGAGGATCGCGGGGAGATGTATGCTCCCGTACAGCACGACCGGATAGGCGCCCGCCGACATCATCGCCCAGCCGATCAGCGGCATGCCGATCATGATCGCATAGAGCGCATAGTGGGACAGGCGCGCCGCCAGCTTCATGGGCACCGGCAGATCCGCCGGCAACGGCGGCGAGCCGTACCGAGCGCGCACGCCGAGCCGAACAAGCGCGAGCACGAGGATGGCGATTCCGAGCGTCTTGTGCGTCGCCAGAAGGACAACGTATTTAGGCATGACGGTCGACACCATGCCCACTCCGATGAAGAGCATCGCCAATATGCAAACGGCCATGAGCCAGTGCAGCAAGCGCTGAAGAACGGTGAAACGCATGCCGGCGCTGTTCATGGCTGGGCACCCGTCGCAGTTTGCTGCTGATGGGGATAGTACTTAACTTCAGACGTACGCAAGTCGTACGACTTTGCATAGGCTGACGATCGAGCCGCCGGGAACGGATCGTCGGATACCTCGATTCCTTTCGGCAGGATCGTCGGGTCGAAATTGATGTCGCGGCACGGGCCGTCGCGTTCGGCTTCAATCTTCTGTACGACGAGCGTGCCGACCTCGACGGTACGCCGTCCACTCGGCCAGGCCTTGCTTGGGTCCGCTGTAGGATCGCCAGGATCGGCAACGGTTACCGCCATGGTCCAGCGTTGCGGCGCTTTGCTGACCCGGTCGGTGATCTCTTGTTCAAGATGGTCGGGGCCAAGCTTGGCGAAGTCTGCATTGGTGACCGGCACGATCTCCGCCTCCGGCAGGAGCGACCATCTTACCACGTGCTCGCCGCCAGAATTGTCGATGAATACGAAGCTGTCGAGGCTGTTGTAGGGATCCTCGGCGTAGCTAGCAGTCCAAGGCGCGCTCTGCGCCCATTCGACAAACGCTGCAAACTCCGGATGCTTGCCGACGAATGCTTTCATGGCATCCGGATCTTTGTTGTGAGATGCCTCCAACAACTCATAGAACGCCACTGGCGTCGCCACCGGAAAGAACGGTGGATCGATCAAAGCGGCGCGCCATTGTTCGCCGTCTTTGGCCGAGATCTGCAGGCCCATGCCCCGCACCCGGACGGTCGCGTCCTGTGCCTCGGGATCGGGGGTGGCAAGATTGAAGCGTCCGAGAACGGGATACTGGCCGCGGCTGAAAACCTGAGCCCGCGATAGCTCCGCGCCGTTCCCATTCGATTCGAACGTACCGGTGAAACAGATCCCCTTTGCATGATTTCGTCGGTGGCCGAGCGCCGGGCCAGTCGCCGGCGCAAGCGAATCGACGATCTTGGTCGGCGTCAGGCGGTCTGGTGAGAGCCACCCGGCGGTATAGGCGAAGGCACCAGCAACAACGCCGACTATGACAGCGATGAGCGCAAGCGATCCGAATGTGCGATGCGATGACTGTCCAGCCAGTCCAGGCATTGGGCTCCTCATAGGGCGGTCGGACGCTCGACTTGCGTCCCCATGTCAAGGTCAGCGCATGGAGCAGCGCTGCGCAAGGTCAAAAATGTCGGCTCAGGGTCAAGAACGGAACACCGGTGCCCCCGCGCTAGCCGCGCTTCGCCGTACCTCCTCTTGCCAGCGTCGCGATGTCCATCAGCGCGCGCTGGGCGATCTCGTTCTTGATGGCGTAGGCGCGCATCGCCTGGCTTTCGGCTTCGATCAGGCGCTCGAGCGCGCGGCCGATGCGGGATGTCGACCATTGGCGCGCCTGGCGTTGCATGCGGTCGCGCTGGGTCCAGAACAGAGGTGGGCGCAAGGCGCCGGCGGCGGCCTCGAACGAATCGCCGCCCGCCATGCGCGCGACCACCTGGTGGAGGCGCAGGAAGTGGCGCGACGCGCTGCGCAGCAGCTGGATCGCCTCCACTTCGGCGAAGCTGCGCGCATACTGCCGGTCGAGACCGGCGGCATCGCCTTCGGCCGCGGCGCCGATCAGATCATCGAGCGCGAAGGCGGCGCGATCGCCTATGCAGGTCATGGCGTCGGCAAGCGTGATCTCCCGTTTCGGTTCCCCAGGATTTGGCGATCCGAGATAGAGCATCAGTTTGTCGAGTTCGCTGCGTGTGACGCCGCGGTCGCCGCCGAGGCGCTCGGTGAGGTAGGCGAGCGCGTCGCGGGCGATTCCGTAACCGCCGGCTTTCAGATGCGCTGCGATCAGGGTCCCAAGCTCCCTTTCGCTGTCGCGATAGCAGCCGAGGGCGCCGGCGGCGGCGGCGGATTCGAACACCTTCACAAGCTCCGCCCGGCTGCCGATATCGCCGGCTTCGACGATCAACAGCGCGGACCCCGGCGTCTGACCCTCGATCGCGGCGGCGACCTGGTCCGCGATCGCGTTGGTCGCCTGGGCGATACGCACTACGCGGCGGCCGCCCAGCATGGAAATGGCGTTGAGCTCATCAGCCAGGCGCGCGCCGTCGCCCTTGATCTCGTCCGGGGTCAACTCGGCCAGGCGGAACGCATCATCATCGGCGCCGAGCACGGCCTTCTGCGCCAGGCCGGCATATTCGTGCGCCAGCCCTTCGTCGGGGCCGTAGAATAGCAGCGCGCCGATCGAATCCGGCGATTTGAGGGCACGGTCGAGCTTGGCCTTGTCGAGCTTCATGCCGGCGGATTCGAGACCTGGTTCAGGGCCTGTTCCAATCGCCGGGCCGTTCCGCCGGCGGCGTTGTCAACGGCAGTCTGGGCGGCACGGTCCCGTATGTGAGGTAGACGGCGACGCGGGTGCGGATCTGATCCGCGAGCTGGTACACGCCGCGGCGAATGGTGTCCTGATAAGAGGAGATATCGTTGAACGGATCGTCGAACTCGTCATAGCCGGCGGTGATGACGGAGCGATCGGTCATCAGCACCGTCCCGGACAGGTCCGTGAGCGTGTAGAAGGCGTTCATCTCCACGTTCCGGCGCGTCGCGCTGAGATCGCGTTTGGAGAGCGCGCCGTAGGTGCGCAAGGTCAGGCCGACATTGAGCGTATAGTTGGCGACTGTTGGCTGGCCGAGCGGGTTGAACCGGTCGCGCAGCGCGTTGTGCAGCTGCTGGCCCTCGCGATCGGCGATCGAGGGGATGCGGATGCCCGCCATCTCCTGATCGACGCTCATGCCAGAGCTGGTGCTGACCGTGCTGGCCTGGCCGTAGAGCGGGCGGAAGCCGCAGCCGGCCAGCGACGCGCCCGCCGTCACGGCCGCGCCGGTCAGCAGCAACGACCGCAGGATTCCTCTACGCGACCACATTGACGATCCGGTTCGGCACCACGATCACCTTCTTGGGCGCCTTGCCCTCCAACGCCTTGATCACCGCCGGGTCGGCGAGTGCCGCCTTCTCCGCGTCCGCCTTTCCGCAATCGCGCGGCAGCTGGATGGTGGCGCGCAGCTTGCCGTTCACCTGCACCGCGACTGTGACCGTCTCGTCGATCACCAGCTTCGGATCGGCGACCGGCCAGGCGGTTTCGGCCAGCAGCTTGTCATGACCCAGGCGCTGCCACAACTCCTCCGCCAGATGCGGCATGGCGGGGCCGATCAGCAGGGTGAGCGTCTCCAGCGCCTCGCGCCGCGCCGCCAGGCCGGCGGGATCGGCGAGGTCGCCGTCCTTCACGTCACCCAGGACATTGGCGAATTCATGAATGCGCGCCACCCCACGATTAAAACGGAACTTCTCGATATCGTCGGTGACGCCGGCGATCGCCTTGTGTGTGCTGCGCCGCAGGGATTCAGCCGCGCCGTTCGTACCGGCGACCGCGTTGGCGGGCTTCGCCAAAGCGGGGTGCGCCTCGATCCAGCCGGTGACGATGCGCCACAGGCGCTGGGTGAAGCGCCAGGCGCCCTCGACGCCAGCCTCGGTCCATTCCATGTCCCGCTCGGGCGGAGAATCCGACAGCACGAACCAGCGCGCGGTGTCGGCGCCGTAGGTCTCGATGATGCGCGCCGGCGGCACCACGTTCTTCTTGGACTTCGACATGACCTCTTTGCGGCCGATCTCGACCGGGCGCCGAGTCTTTATATGTACGGCGCTGCCGCCGGCCTGCCGGTCGATCTCTTCCGGATAGAGCCACTTGCCGGCTTCGTCCTTGTAGGATTCGTGCAGCACCATGCCCTGGGTGAACAGGCCCTCGAACGGCTCATCGATCCCGGCGTGATGGGTCAGGCGCATCGCGCGCATGAAGAAGCGCGAATAGAGCAGGTGCAGGATCGCGTGCTCGACGCCGCCGATATACTGATCGACCGGCAGCCAGTAATCGATCGCCGCGCGGTCGACCGGAGCCTCCATCAGGCGCGGCGAGCAGAAGCGCGCGAAATACCAGGATGAATCGACGAAGGTGTCGAAAGTGTCGGTCTCGCGCGTCGCCGGCTTGCCGCAGCTTGGACAGGTCGTGTGCTTCCAGGTCGGATGATGGTCGAGCGGGTTGCCCGGCTTGTCGAAGGTGACATCGTCGGGCAGCAGCACAGGCAGCTGTTCGTGCGGCACCGGCACGATGCCGCAATCGGCGCAATGCACCATCGGGATCGGGCAGCCCCAGTAACGCTGGCGCGAGACCAGCCAGTCGCGCAGGCGGTAGATGGTAGTCGCTTCGCCGGCGCCGATCTGCTCCAGGCGCTCACAGGCTTTGTGGATCGCGTCGTCGATCGACAGGCCATCGAGGAAATCGGAATTGTAGATCGTGCCCTCGCCGGTATAGGCGACGTCATCGACCTTGAAGCTCTCCGGCGTCTCGCCGGGCGGCAGCACGACGGGAAGGACTTCGAGCCCATATTTGCGCGCGAAGTCGAGATCGCGCTGATCATGGCCGGCGCTGCCGAAGATCATGCCGGTGCCGTATTCCATCAGCACGAAATTGGCGATGAAAACCGGCAGCTTCTTGCCGCTGAAGGGATGCAATGCTTCCACCTTCAGGCGATAGCCGCGCTTCTCCTGCGCTTCGATCACGGCTTCGGAGGTTCCCGCCGCGCGGCACTCGGCGATGAAGGCGGCGGCACCCGGATCGCTCTTCGCCGCCCGGTCGGCCAGCGGATGATCGGGCGACATCGCCATGAAGGAAGCGCCGTACAGGGTGTCCGGCCGGGTGGTGAAGATGGTCAGCTTGTCGCTGGAGCCGGCAAGCTCGAAATTCACGTAGGCGCCGGTCGATCTGCCGATCCAGTTCTCCTGCATCAGGCGAACCTTCTCCGGCCAGCGGTCGAGCTTGCCCAATGCCGCCAGCAGGTCGTCGGCGTAAGCAGTGATCTTCAGGAACCATTGCGAGAGCTTGCGCTTCTCTACCGGCGCGCCGGAGCGCCAGCCGCGGCCGTCGATCACCTGCTCGTTGGCGAGCACCGTGTGATCGACCGGATCCCAGTTGACGAAGGCTTCCTTGCGGTAGGCAAGGCCGGCCTTGTGGAAATCCAGGAACAGCCGCTGCTGCTGGGCGTAGTAACCCGGGTGGCAGGTCGCGAGCTCGCGCTCCCAATCCAGCGCCAGGCCCATGCGCTGCAGTTCGGCGCGCATGACCGCGATATTGTCATAGGTCCATTTGGCGGGGTGGATCTTCTGGTCGCGCGCCGCATTCTCCGCCGGCAGGCCGAACGCGTCCCAGCCCATCGGATGCAGCACGTTGAAGCCGCGCGCGCGTTTGTAGCGGGCGACCAGATCGCCCATGGTGTAGTTGCGCACGTGGCCCATGTGGATGCGCCCCGACGGATAAGGGAACATCTCGAGCACATAGTATTTGGGGCGGCTGGGATCGGCTTCGCAGGCGAAGGCGCGGCGCTCGGCCCATGCGGCCTGCCATTTCGGCTCAGTTTCTTGGAAGTTGTAACGCGACATCAGGCTCTAGGCTTGCTTAGGAAGCATCGGCCGGCACCATAACAATTGCCAGCCGCCGGGCAAGCTCTGACTGGCAAGCGCTACCGCTGCTGTGTGGCCCCTATTGCGATCCCGCCATGCGCATTTGGCGCGCCCGGGTCAGGATGGCGTTCTCCAGGTCGGTCGAAGTGTTGAGCGCAACCGGCGCATCGACCCAGCTGCCGGCCTGCATCTGCTGGCGGAACACCGAGGCGCGGATGCCATCGGCCCGCAGCGCCCGGCCGAGAATGTAGATATTGACCTTGAACCGCTCATCCGGCGCGGAGGGCGGGGTGTACCAGTCGGTGATGATGACTCCGCCGAACGGATCGGCCGAGACCAAAGGCATGAAGGAGACGGTGTCGAGCGAAGCGCGCCACAGCAGGTTGTTGACGCCGATTCCGCCGCCCGTCTGGTCCTGCGGCGTGGCGGGACCGAAAATGCCGCCTTGCCCGAATACGGTCTCAGGATCCTCATACTGCGGCTTGGTGCCCGGCTTCTGCTGATTGGGCGTGGGATATTTGGCTTCGCCGCCCAGGTCGAAATTGCAGGCGGCGACGCTGAGCCCTAAACCGAGCACTATGGCCATCGCAAGTATCCGCCGCGCCCGAGGCATAAGCGCCCAAGTCCTCACCTGGCGCGCCTCGCCAAGTTTCGCGGCAATTTTCATATTGACGGCCCTTCTACGCTTTTCCTAAGAACGCCCTGCCACCGCCTTCGGATGCTGAGATCAACCCGGGCGTTCGCGCGCGCCCTTTCATTCAGACATCCAGGGCCCGCCCGACTGCCCTGCCTCCAAGGGTGTGGCCCGCGGGCGAGCGAGCACTCTGGTACGCGATCTGGCGCGGCCCGGTCAAGTGCGCCAAACCGCCCGAAAGGCTGCCGATTTCGACCTTACCGGCGGCTGACGAGAGGGCGGGCGGCGGCCATCCAAAGGCGGAGACATGTCGAAGATCATCTGGATCGCCAGCTATCCGAAATCGGGCAACACCTGGATGCGGGCGTTCCTGCATAACCTGCTGCGGAATCCCAACGAATCCTACGACATCAACCAGATCACCGATTTCACCACCAGCGATTCCTCGATCAACTGGTATCAGGCGCAAAGCAAGAAACCATGGCCGGACTGGCGCCCGCTGGACGTGGCGCGCATGCGGCGCGGCGCCCAACTCGCGATCTGCGCCTGGCGTCCGGACGATACCTTCGTCAAGACGCACAATGCATCGGTGGTCCATCTCGGCTATCCGATGATCTACCAGGACCTCACGGCCGGGGCGATCTATATCGTCCGCAACCCACTCGATGTCATCGTGTCGCTCTCGCACCACTACGGCACCGACATCGACACCACCATCAACATCCTGGCCGATCCTTCGATCGGGACCAAGACGAACGACAAGATCATTTACGAAGTCCACAAGAGCTGGTCCGTGCATGTCGACAGCTGGACCAGCCAGCCGAGGCCCGGCCTCGCGGTACTGCGCTATGAGGACATGCTGAAGAACCCGATCAAGGCGTTCGGCGGCCTGACGCAGTTCCTCGGGCTCAACCCGCCGCGCGCGCGCCTGGAACGGGCGATCGAGCAATCCTCGTTCAAAGCGTTGCGCGAGCAGGAAGACAAGAAAGGCTTCAAGGAGAAGTCGCCCCACGCCGAGAAGTTCTTCCGGACCGGCCGCGCCGGACAGTGGCGGGACCTGTTCACGCAATCTCAGATTGATCGTGTCATAGAGCAGCACAAAGAACAGATGCAGCGGTTCGGCTACTGGCCGCTCTCTTGACCTTACCTTGGCGGGTGTCGATGGGCCCGTCCGGATTGCAAATAGACCCCGGATTTCTCCAGGAATTATGTCAGATTTTCGTTGGTTCCTCGGGGTTTACAATCCGGTCTACGCGCCTGTGGCATCCACGCCACAGCTCTTGGGAATTTGCCACAGCGGACAGGCTTTGACGGCGCAATTGGTTTGACACCCGGAAGCGCATTGAGGATGGTTTGCGTGGTTCAAGCCCGATGGTTTGGCTGGTTTTGCCGTCACCGGTGACTGCGTAGTTGCTAGGCAGTACCAGACAAACACGCAGGGTTTGCGCCGTGGGGCATCCGGGGGAACTTCAATATCCCTCGGTGGCAATCGCAAACTTAGGGAATCTCGAGATGAAGAAAGTTCTCTTGGGTACCACGGCCCTGCTTGGTGCTGGCTTGGTGGCCAGCCCGGCATTCGCGGCCGATGGGATCAAGCTCGGATTAGGCGGTTTCTTCAAGACCGCCTATATGGCCACCTTCGACGACGATTCGGAAGGCGAAGCTGGCAACGAGCACAACACCGACGGCTTCTTCTCCGACGCCGAGGTGCACTTCACCGGTTCGACCGTTCTCGACAACGGCCTCGAAATCGGTGCGCGCATCGAGCTCGAAGGTGAAAACGCCAACGACCAGATCGACGAAGCCTGGGTCTATTTCTCGGGCGGGTTCGGTGAAGTCCGCATCGGTTCGCAGGACGACGCACTCGGCAAGCTCTGCTTGCTGCCGCCGGGTGGCACTGCCAACTTCTCGGCCTTCTCACCGTCTGAGTGGGGCGCCAACACCCTCACCACGAACTCGGCCTGCTCCGGTGTCGCTGGTGACGCACAGAAGATCCTCTATATCAGCCCGAGCTTTGCCGGGTTCCAGCTGGGTATTTCGTACACCCCGACCGCTGGAGCTGAGGACCAGACTCCCGCGGATCGCGGCGGCCCGCATACGGGTATGCACGTCAACGTGGCAGATGAGTCCCGTCATGACGTAGCGGCCTACCTCAGCTACTCCTATGAGGGTGACGGCTGGGGTCTGAGCGCAGGTGCCGGTGGTGCCTGGGAAGGCCACGTCGAGAGAACCAAGCCGGGACCGGACCGCAACGAAGCATCCAACTACCAGGCTGCTTTGAACTTCACCTTCGGCAACTTCGCCATTGGTGGCGCGTTCGAGTACTACCACAACGCCCTCGACCAGGGTCCGAACGACATTGACGCCTGGGTCGCGGGTGGTGGCATCAGCTACACCATCGATGCCTGGACCGTCGGTGCGCAGTACACTCACGGCGATGCCGACGATGATGGTGCGTCCAACGCAAGCGATCAGCAGGACCGCGTTGCTCTGACCGGCAACTACGCCATGGGCCCGGGCATCAATGTCGATGCCGAGTTGGCTTATACGTGGACCGATACCAGCAACGGCGGCACCGGCCACTTCGCGGATGACGCGAGCGGTCTGGACAACTACGATGCCTTCGAAATCGGCATCGGCACCGCGATCACCTTCTAAGTTCGGCGCAAGCTGACTCGAAGGTTTCCGATCTGGGGGAGCGGGCAACCGCTCCCCCATTTTCTTGCCCGCTCAATGCGTTCCGGTATCCGGCCGCGACGAAAATGCTCTAATCTCGGGTGATGCCGACACCCGTAAGTCATCTTGGGCGGTCATGAGTGCGACGCCGCAACCGCCGGCGCATGGCAACGCGGCCGAGGAAACCTACGCGCCGACGTCACCGCTAAGCGCGCGACACCGCCTGGAACCGGGCGACCGTTTTCCCGATTTCGTGCTGGCCGATCAGAACGACACGGTCCGCGCCTTCAGCCAGCGGGCGCGCGGCTGGGCGATGGCGATCCTCCTCGACCCGAATGATGCACTGCGTGGTTCGCTGCGCATGTTGGCCGACGCGTACCAGGCAGCCGAGCTGGACTGCATCATGATCGATGCCAGCGCCCGGGGCGCCGAGCCTTGGCCTTGTGTTCTGGCGGACGAGGCCGGCCGGATCCGGCAAAGCCTGCGCGAGATGTGCGGGCAGCCGACCGATGCCGATGCGCGACCGCTCGCTTTCCTGCTCGATCGCAACCAGCGCGTCCTGGCACTTTCGGAGGACGGTGACCTCGCGCAATGGGCGCTGGATCGCTGGTCGCGCGAGCCGTCGCAAGAGCCTGGACGCCAAGTCGCCGAGACGGCGCCGGTCCTCATCATCCCCAATGTCTTGACGCGCGGGCAATGCCGCGCCCTGATCGAGCGCTGGTCGATACGCGGTCATGCCGAAGGCACCGTGACGTCGCTGGTGCAAGGCGAGCAGGTGCACCGGGTCTATGACGACCTCAAGAAGCGCCTCGATCACAAGATCGATGAGCCAGCAGTGGAGAAGCCGCTGCTGGCGCTGATCGGCAGGCGGATCGCGCCGGAACTCGACCGGGCTTTCCACTACCGGCGCTTCCGGTTCGATCGGCCCTACGTGGTGTGCTATGACGCGACGCGCGGCGATTATTTCCGGCGCCACCGTGACAATCAGACCCCGGCGACGGCGGATCGTCAGTTTGCGCTCACCATCAACCTCAATAGCGAGGAGTTCGAGGGTGGCGAGCTGCTGTTCCCGGAATTCGGCCAGGCCCGCTACAAGCCACCGACCGGCGGGGCGATCCTGTTCTCCTGCTCCCTGTTGCACGAGGCATTGCCGGTGACGCGCGGCCAGCGCTTTGCGCTGCTCAGCTTTCTGCGGGATGCGGCGCAAGGCCCAGGACGGACGTGACCATGGCATCAGGTGGCGGGCCTGCGGCGACCGGGCCGCTTCCGAATCGGCGCTCCTCCGACTAGTGTGCGGACATGGGGAACGTCAGATCTTCACGCGACCGTCCATGAATGCATCCGTGCAGACCGCGCCGCCAGGTGCTCGCTATCGGCTGGAGCCCGGCGATCGATTCCCGGATTTCGCGCTGCCCGATCAGGTTGGGACGGTGCGAAGCCTGTATCAGCGCGCGCGCGGAATGGGCATGGCCCTATTCCTCGACAGCGATGAGGGGCTGCGCACGTCACTCCGCGCCCTGGCGGAAGAATATCAGGCAGCGAGGCTGGATAGTTTTCTGATCGATGCCAACACACAGGGCGTTGATGCGATGCCTTGTGTTTTTGCCGACGTATCCGGGCGCTTCCGCCAAGGCGTACGCGAAATGTCCGGGCAAGCCTCCGGCGCCGGCGCGCGGCCGCTGGCCATCCTCCTCGACCGCAATCAGCATATTCTGGCGCTCTCGGACCAAGGCGATTTGGCGCGCTGGGCCCTGACTCGCTGGAAGGCGGAACCTCCGCCGCCTGCGGGCGAGGTCGGCCAGGTGGCGCCGGTCCTCGTCATTCCAAACGTGCTGTCACGTGCCGAGTGCCGCGCCCTGATCGCGCGCTGGCATGAGATGGGCCACCAGGAAGGCACAGTCACTTCGGTGGTCAAGGACCAGGTGGTGGAACGCGTCCATGAGGATGTGAAAAAGCGCCTGGACCACAATCTGTCGGACCCTGCTGTGCGCAAGCCGCTGATGGCGCTCATCGGGCGGCGCATCGGCCCGGAGCTGAACAAGGCGTTCTGCTTCGGCAGCTTCCGGTTCGACCGCGTGCTGATCGCCCGCTACGATGCCGAGCGCGGCGATCGGTTCCGGCCGCATCGGGACAACACGACGCCGGCCACCGCGGGGCGGCGCCTTGCCCTGACGCTGAATCTGAACAGCGATGAATATGAAGGCGGCGAGCTGATCTTCCCCGAATACGGCGATCACCGCTATAAACCGCCCGCCGGTGCTGCCGTGGTCTTTTCCTGTTCTCTGCTCCACGAGGCACTGCCCGTCACGCGAGGCCAGAGATTTGCACTGTTAAGCTTTTTGCTCGACCTGGAGGAGCCTGGGAAAGTCCGTTGATTGGCCGATTAGGCAACGCGAAACTGTGGCTTGCTTACTACACATCTGTGACATTTCGGCCAATCGCGGCAATTCGATTTGACAGTTCTTTAACGCTTCAGAAACGATGGCGCTGAAACAATAGTGCCGGCAAGCAGGCTGGCAGTGCGATCGACCGATTTGGGGACCATTGGTGAAGAAAGCTCTCTTGGCGAGTAGCGCTCTGTTGAGCGCGGGCGTAGTAACCAGCCCGGCCTTTGCAGCCGACGGCGTGAAGCTGGGAATCGGCGGCTTCTTCCGGACGGCCTATATGGCCGTGTTCGATGACGACAGCGAAGGCGAGCTGGGCAACGAGCACAACACCGACGGTTTCTTCAGCGACGCCGAAGTCCATTTCACCGGCTCGACCGTGCTCGATAACGGACTTACGGTCGGCGCGCATATCGAGCTGGAAGGCGAGAACTCGAACGACCAGATCGATGAGGCGTGGGTCTATTTCTCCGGCGGTTTCGGCGAATTCCGCATTGGCTCTCAGGACGACGCGCTCGCCGGCTCATGCCTGTTGCCACCAGGCGGCACCGACAATTTCTCCGCTTTTTCGCCCAACCAATGGGGCGCGAACACGCTCACTTCGAACGCGGCGTGCATCGGCGTCGCGAAAGAGGACGCCCAGAAGCTGGTCTACATCACGCCGGTATTCGGCGGCTTCCAGCTGAGCTTGTCATACACGCCGAGCGGCGGCACCGAGGACCAGATCGACGGCGGCGGCCCGCATGTCGGCATGCCGTTCAATACCGATGGAGAGTCGCGCCACAACTTCTCCGCCTATGGCACGTATTCGTATGAAGGAAATGGCTGGGGTTTGACCGCGGGCGCCGGTGCGTCGATCGAAGGTCACGTCGAAAAGTCAGTGGGTCCCGACCGCAACAAGCAGGAATTCTACCAGGCCGGCGTCAACGTCAATGTGGGGAACTTCGCGGTCGGCGGCGTCTTCGAGTACTACAACGACATCATCGACCAGGGCCCGTCCGATCTCGATCGCTGGGTCGCCGGCCTGGGCGCGGCCTACACGATCGATGCGTGGACGCTAGGCCTGCAATATTCGCATTTGGACCAGAGCACCAACAACTCCCACACGGCCGACGAATTCCAGCAGGACCGCGTCACGCTGACCGGCCTCTATGCGCTCGGCCCCGGCATCAACATCGATGGCGAGGTCGGCTACACCTGGATCGACACCGATCCGGAAAATGGCACGGTCAGCGGCACGCCGGTCGACAATTACGACGCCCTGGAAATCGGCATCGGCACCAGCTTCACGTTCTGATTTCGCGTTCTCGCGCCATGACGGCGAGCGCGGCTCGCTGCCGCCGGTGGTTGACCACCCCATCGTCAGGCGGCTTTCGATTCCGGCGCGGTGCGGTTAGTCTGGCGGCTATGAGGAACCTTCCAGCACGTGGCGGTGAATGATGGCGGCGGTCGAACCGCAGCCGATGCCAATAGTGCGCCATCGCCTCGAACCCGGCGACCGTCTGCCGGATTTCACGCTGGCGGACCAGACCGGCATGCTGCGGCCGTTCTACATGCGGGTCGAAGGCCGGGGCACAATCATTTTCGTGGATTGCGACGAGACGCTGCGCTGGGCCCTGCGCGGGCTGGAGGACAAGTATCGGGCGGCGGAACTGGATTGTTACGTGATCGCCGACACCGCCGAGGGGGCGGACCCGTGGCCGTGCTCGCTGGCCGACAACACCGGCCAAGTCCGCCAGGCGATCCGTGACATGTCAGGACATCGGTTGGGACCGGCGGCCATGCGACCCTTGGCAATTCTGCTGGATCGCAATCAGCGCGTGCTGGCGCTGGCGGATGAAGGCGATCTTGCCCAATGGGCACTCGCCCGCTGGTCCGCGGAACCGCCATCCACGCCTGTGGCGGAGATACGCCACGTCGCGCCCGTCCTCACCATTCCCAATCTCTTGTCGCGCGCTGATTGCAGCACGTTGATTGCGCGCTGGCATGCGATGGGCCACGAGGAGGGCTCTGTCTCCTCGATGGTCAAAGGCGAGGTGGTGACGCGCGTCTACGAAGATCTGAAAAAGCGGCGTGACCATCGCCTCGAAGATCCGGCCATTCGCAAACCGCTGATGGCGATCATTGCGCGGCGCCTGGGGCCGGAACTCAACAAGGCGTTCTTCTTCGGCGGCAGCGTCAGGTTCGACCGAGTGCTGATCGCCTGCTACGACGCGGGACGTGGCGACTACTTCCGCCGCCACCGCGACAATCAAACACCCAACACCGCGGACCGGCGCTTTGCTCTCACCGTCAACTTGAACAGCGACGAGTATGATGGCGGTGAGCTGATCTTTCCGGAATTCGGCGACTACCGCTACAAGCCGGACACCGGCGCCGCGGTGGTGTTTTCGTGCTCCCTGCTCCACGAAGCGCTGCCGGTCACGCGCGGCCAGCGATTCGCACTGCTGACTTTCATCTGCGACGTAGCTGAACCCGCGAACAAGCGCTGATACGAGAGATGCCTGAGCTGACTTGGCTCTCGTCATTTCACGAGCGCCCTATCAACATCACGTTCTAGCGTGCCGCGCGTTATGGCGTCGTGCGGGCCAGTCAGCGAAGAAATCGCGCGTACGTTGCAGGATCTCCACGGTCTGCGGCGCAGCGCTGCCGTTCAGATCGCGCGCAGCGACCCAGCCCTTTGGAAAGATGGCGAGATCCGCCTCAAGTCCACAAATGCCGTGTTAACATCTTTCGATTTCTGAAACCAATATGGTTACGGCTCACAGTTGTATATTCCTAAACCGGATCGCAAGAATGGACATTATTTTCAACCGCTTATAGGTTGATGCCCAGGTAAAGTTTCCGCCACTCTCCGCACGCTTGTTCCGGGGCGCAGAGTCTAGGGGGACGTTTCGGCAGGCAGCTCAATATCTGCCAACTGAGGGAGTCCCCCAAAATGAGGAGAGTAGCGCTGTTGGGAAGCACCGCTGTGTTCGGTGTCGGGATGATAGCGAATACCGCGATGGCGGCCGATGGAGTGAAGCTCGGCATCGGCGGCTTTTTCAGATCGGCCTACATGGCCACTTTCGACGATGACAACGAAGGCGAGCTCGGCAACGAACGCAACACCGATGGCTTCTTCAGCGATGCCGAGGTGCATTTCTCCGGCTCCACGGTGCTGGACAACGGACTGGAAGTCGGAGCGCGAGTCGAGCTCGAAGGCGAGAACTCGAGCGACCAGATCGACGAAGCCTGGGTCTATTTCTCCGGCGGATTCGGCGAGGTGCGCATCGGCTCGCAGGATGACGCGCTGGTCGGCTCGTGCATCCTGCCGCCGGGCGGCACCAACAACTTCTCGGCGTTTTCGCCGAACCAGTGGGGCGCCAACAACGATGTGTTCGCCGCGAACTTCCCGGCGCTCACCTCGAACGCGGCCTGCGTCGGCGTCACCGACAAGGAAGACGCGCAGAAGCTGGTCTACATCACGCCCAACTTCGGCGGCTTCCAGCTGGCGCTGTCCTACACGCCGAGCGGCGGCACCGAGGACCAGATCGACGGCGGCGGCCCGCATATCGGCATGCCGGTCAACCACGACGGCGAATCGCGCCACGACGTCGCCGCCTATGCGACCTATTCGTACGAAGGCGACGGCTGGGGCTTGAATGTCGGCGGTGGCGGATCCTTCACCGGCCACGTCGAACGGCAAGCGGGCCCCGACGTCAAGGAACGGCAATTCTACCAAGGCGCGGTGAACCTGACCTTCGGCCAGTTCGCGGTCGGCGGCGTGGTCGAGTACTACAACAACCTGTTCACCCTCGACACCGGCGATGATGTCGATGCCTGGGTCGCCGGCGGCGGCGTCTCCTACACGATGGATGCCTGGACGTTCGGCGCGCAGTATTCGCACCAGCTGTCTGAGATCAAGAACGGCGGCAACGACGATTTCACCATGGACCGCGCGGTGGTGACCGCCAACTACGCGCTCGGCCCCGGCATCAAGCTCGATGGCGAGGTCGGCTATACCTGGCTCGACACCGACCCGAAGACCGCGGACAACGTCGACGACTACCAGGCGCTCGAGATCGGCATCGGCACGGCGATCACCTTCTAGCCGCCGACCGCTCTTCAGTTTACGACTGCCTCTCACTTCTCCCTCCCCTCACAGCGGGGGAGGGAGCTTCGTTTCCAAGGCGGCCTTTGCAGCCCACTTAACCACTCTATCCCTTTGACTTTTCCCGACAATTCAGCGAGGGTCTGAGCGCTCGGGGGCGTCTGCCCCCATCCGAGTCCGGGGGGATCGCGGAATGAAAAGGGCTTTGCTTGGCACCACCGCCTTGATCGGCGCCGGTCTGGCCGGTCTCGGCAGCGCGTCGCCCGCGCTTGCGGAAAGCCCGATCAAGCTGTCGCTCGGCGGCTTCTACCGCGCCGCCTATATGGTTGTGGAGGACGATAATGACGGCGACCTCAGCTCGTTCGGCTTCCTAGAGCGAGCGGAACCCGGCTACGACCACAACAAGGACGGCTTCTTCAGCGACGCGGAGATTCATTTCCACGGCCGCACGGTCCTGGACAACGGGCTCGAAGTCGGCGCGCACATCGAGCTGGAGGGCGAGAACGCCACCGACCAGATCGACGAGGCCTGGGTCTATTTCGCCGGCGGGTTCGGCGAGTTCCGAATCGGTTCGGACGACGAAGCGCTGGCGAATTCCTGTATCCTGCCGCCCGGCGGCACCGCCAACTTCTCCGCTTTTTCGCCGAACGAGTGGGGCGCGAATGCATTCAGCTTCACGACGTTCGGCGTCGTCACCAACAGCGCCTGCACCGGCGTCGACAATAAGAGCGACGCGCAGAAGATTCTGTATTTCTCACCGGTGTTCTATGGCTTCCAGCTCACGGTTTCATACACGCCCAATCCCGGCTCCGAAGATCAGGTCGACGGCGTCGGTCCGCATGTCGGCATGCCCGCCAAGGTCAATAGCTTCTCAGATGCTGACGCCGACAGCGATGCGTCGGTGTATCTCACCTACACCTATGATGGCAGTAACTGGGGCCTGACCGCCGGCGGCGGCGCATCGTGGGAAATGGGCAAGAGTTCGAACGAGTCCCGAGACTTCCATGACCAGGACTTCTATCAAGCGGCACTAACCGTCTACGTCGATCGGTTCTCAATTGGCGGCGTATTCGAGTATTACAACGACCTTGGCTTTCCCGGCGAAGCCACCTTCGATAGCAGGAACGGCGACTTCGGCGAGGATCTTGATGCCTGGGTTGCCGGGGGCGGCATGGCGTACACCTACAACGCCTGGACGTTTGGGGCGCAATACTCCTACCGCAGGGACACTTTTCGGGTAAGCTCCGGCACTTTCCATGAAACGCTGTCGCAGACACAGCAGCGCGCTGTTGCCACGGTGAACTACGCGCTCGGCCCCGGTATCAATCTCGACGGCGAGGTCGCGTACACGTGGCGCGATCAGAACCCAGAAGCTGATGGCCGCTTCAGCAACAACGACGACTACCAGGCGCTGGAGTTTGGCCTAGGCACCGCGGTCACATTCTAACCGGCATTTCTGCTATCGTCGGGCATGAGCTCGTATTCGCACGTCGCCACCAATCTGGCGGAAGTGAAGGCGCGCATCGCGGCGGCAGCGCGCGCGTGGCAGCGTTCGCCCGATGAGGTGCACCTGGTCGCGGTCGGCAAGACTCATCCGGCCGCGGCGCTCGAAGCGGCGCTTGAAGCCGGCCACCGCCTGTTCGGCGAGAATCGCGTACAGGAAGCGGCGGCGAAATTCCCGCAGCTGCGAGAGCGTTATCCCGATCTCAAGCTGCATCTGATCGGCCCGCTGCAGACCAACAAGATCAAGCAGGCGATCGAGACGTGCGATGCGATCGAGACCGTCGATCGCGACAAGCTGGCGCAAGGCATCGCGGCGGAGCTGGCGAAAAGCGGCAAGCGCGTCGATCTCTTCGTCCAGGTCAACACCGGCGAGGAAGAGCAGAAGGCGGGCGTGTGGCCGCGCGACGCCGACGATTTCATCCGCCGCTGCCGCGACGAGTACAAGCTGCCGATCGTCGGCCTCATGTGCATCCCGCCGGCGGAGGAATATCCGGCGCCGCACTTCGCGCTGCTTGGCCAGATCGCGAAACGTCACGGCCTGGCCCAGCTCAGCATGGGCATGAGCGGCGACTATGAGCTCGCGATCCAGATGGGCGCAACCCACGTGCGCGTGGGCACCGCGATATTCGGGGCCAGAGAGACGAAGGCGGGATAGACGCTGATAGCGCTCAGGCGAGAGCGAATGAGCGCGCTTGGAGAGCGGCGGTGTCAACCGCTAGATTGCGATCATGAAGTTTGGAGTTCTTAAATCCATCGGGCACAACGTTGCTGACTCGCTCGCGTCCGGCGTTGGGCTCATGATTGGAATCCAGTTTACGGACATTTTTGCGGAAACGGCCGCCGGGTCCGAAGGATTCATCGAAGTCGATTTCCTGACGGGCGCAGTATTGGCCGGTAAACCCTCGCAGGACCTTTCGCTGGCTTTGAAGCGCTATGCGGAAGCGCTTCCCGAACTCTGCAAGCGCCAGGGAGCGGATGTATCGGAGTTTCGGCAACTCGGAGCCCGCTTCTTTGGTCGCCATGGATCGCACTGTTTCACCGTGACCATCGAAGATCGGCACGGTCGACGGTCAACTGACGAGTATGTGGGCCTACCAGGGAAGCGGCCGAAGGTTCTGGATCACCTCGGGCGCGTACGCCGAACATGAAGATGCGCAGATTTAGACAAGCCGCATCTGGTGAACAACTCAGCGGATCTCCGATGCGACCATAATCTTGATCGCATCGCTCGTGCCGATGTCGGACAGGATCGCCAGCAGATCCTCCTGGCGGAATGCGATGCAGCCTTCGGTGGGGCCGTAATCCGGGCGCGCGACGTGCAGGAAAACCGCGCTGCCGGCGCCGGGCACGATCGGATCGTCGTTGTGGCCGATGACGAGGACAAGATCGTAGAGATGGTCATCGCGCCACAGCCGCTCGTGACGTGCGGAGTTGGGCAGACGGATCGGCCGGTTATAGTCCTGCGATTCGGGATCGTCGCACCAGCCGTCTTCGGGTTCGATATGCAACGCGGGTAAACGCGTCGCGATATGCTGCACACGGTCGGCGCGATAGAGCAGGCGACGGAAAGGGAAGCGGCCGACCGGCGTGCCGCCATCGCCTTCGTGCTTGTCAACGACGAGGCCGGAGCGACCGAGCGCGCAGGAGAACATGCGATCGCCCAGGCGCGCTGTTCCGCGCGTGTCGCCGATCTTTGCCGTCACGATCAGATCCATCGCGTGAGGCTAGCAGAGAGACCCGCGACCGCCTAATTGTTCGAGCCGCGGCGCATCAGGCCGGCTTGCGCAAGATGGGATGGCGTGCCGGACGCCGTGCTGATGCTGGCAGCGTCGCCGGCGGGCTTGTCATCGGTGCCGAACAGGGCCTGGACAGCGTTGGTCGCCATGCTCTTGCCCGTGATGTCGCGGAACGCGAGGTCGAGCGCGGTCGAGATCGCGGCCAGCGGTCCAAGCGCGAAGTCCACCATGCGCGCCGCGCCATAGATCTCGTCGCCGGTGATGGCGCGATAGGCGATGTTGACGATCGGGATGTGCTGCAGCGGATTGATGACGTCGAGGAAATCGTCCCAGCCGAACTCGCCGTCGGGCCCCAGGAACAGCTTGCGCGACTCTTCGCTCTCCACCACGCGCCACTGCTCGCCGCGCAGCATGTCACGCTCGTCCTTGTCGGGCAGCCGCGGCAGCTCCCACACGCCATCGGCGCCGCGGTGAGCGCCAGGCATCGGACCGCCCTCGGCGCTCGCCTGTGGCGCCGCGGTGGCCGGCGCCGAATCGGGAGCAGCTTCGGTCTTGCCAGGCGCGGCCGGGGCCGGAGACGCGCCGAGCGCTTGCGGGGTTGCTTGCGGTGCGGGGGCGGGCGATGCGCCGGAGCCGCCTGCTTGGCCACCCTGCTGTTGGGCCGGCGCAGTTCCGACGCCGTGGCCTGGCTCGGCCGGGTTCTGGGCCGGAATGTCGATCACGAGCTCGCCGCCGGCCGGCTCTTCGACCGCGCCAAGGGCGGCAAGTTGTGCCGGGCTGAGGCTCGGAATGCCGGCCGAGACGGGGGCCTTAGCGGGAACGGGCGGCGCCAGCACCGCCTGCTTGCGGGCGGCGTCCAGATACGCCTTGAACTGCTGCTGATCGACCGCGCCGGGACGCAGCGCATTGCTGGAAATTCCGCCCGCATCATAGAGATAGGCGGAACGAGGGACAGCCACTTTGGGCTGGCTGGTGAGCGCGGCCGGGCGTAGCGCGGCATAGGGATCCGCGCGGCCCGACATCAGCTGGATCGGCATTTGCGCCATGGCGTTCTTCCTGACGGGACTTTGCCCTGTCAGGGACGCTGCAAGGGATGTGCCAGGATCTCTGGTCTCTGATTACTGATTGCTTCCCCGGCGCAAAGTCGGGCGGTCGGCGACCTGTTCGCTCGCGGTGGTGTAGAGCGATGCGGTGTCCTCAAGCGCGCGCGGGCCGAAGACGGCGGCGACCGCCTGGTCTTCGAGATTCTGGCCGGTGGTGGATTGGTAGGCCAGCTGGAACACGGTGCCGGCGGCGGCGATCGGGCCGAACCCCATATCGATCAGGCTGGCGGCGCCGTAGATCTTGTCGCCGGTGATGGCGCGGTAGGCGATGTTCACCAAGGGAATGTGCTGCAGCGGATTGACCAGGTCGGCGAAATCGTCCCAGCCGAACTTGCGGTCCGGGCCGAGGAACAGGATCTGCGATTCGATGCTCTCGACCACGCGCCATTGCTCGCCGATCAGCATCTCGCGCTCGTCGCGGTCCGGGCGGCGCGGAAACTCCCAGACGCCGTCGGCGCCCATGTGCGAGCGCGGCATGATGCCGGGTTCGCCCCACGCGGCGGAGGCGGTCTGCAGCGTCAGGACCTCGCCGTCGTCGGTCACGACCTGCGGGCCGAGGGCGGCGAGCAACTCCATGGTCGAGGCGTTGAGCGCCGGCTCCGCGCTCACCTCCACGATGTATTTGGCGAACTGGCCCTGATCCACGGTGCCGGGCCGCATGTCGGTGATCGAGATCTTCGGCGAATCCCAGGAGTGGCCGGCGCGCAGGCGCGCCATCAGGTAGGTGTCGGACTGGATCGGTGCGGCGCTCGGATCGTCAGCCGAGGCGGGAATGACAGCGAGGGCGAGGAGCGCGGTCAGCGAGGCGGCAGCCAACCCGGCGCGGGTGCAGCGAGCACCGATTTCAAACGGTCCCATGACGTGCCCCTCAGCGATTGCTTAACCAGAACAGCACGGCAGTGGTTAAGAATCAGTAATCAGAGGTCGGATGTCAGGTATCGGATCAAGGAGTTGCCTGGTTAGGGGCGGCAGAGAGCTGCTCCGTTGGTAGTCTCCGCCATGGCTGATGATGACCTCGCCAATGGTTGGATCGCCCCACGGGGTCACGCTGGAGAGCTGCGCGAACTTGTCCCGGTCGTGTCTGATCGCCAAGGACTCCTTCCCCCGCAAGGGGGGAAGGGGTTTCTCGTGATCAGAACATGTGTCCGAAGCGGCGGGCCTTGGTGACAAGGTACTGCGTGTTGTGCTCGTTGGAGGGGAAGATGTGCGGCACGCGTTCGACGACGCGGATGCCGCATTGCTCGAGGCCGCTCATCTTCTCGGGATTGTTGGTGAGCAGGCGGACGGCGGTGAAGCCGAGTTGGCGCAGCATCTCGGCGGCGGGCTGATAGACGCGCTCATCGGCGCCGAAGCCGAGCTGCAGGTTCGCTTCGAGCGTGTCGGCGCCTTCGTCCTGCAGATTGTACGCGCGCAGCTTGTTGATGAGGCCGATGCCGCGACCTTCCTGCGCCAGGTAGAGCACGATGCCGGAGCCGCCACCTGGACCCGACTTCGCGATGGTCTCGATCGCGCCGCGCAGCTGATCGCCGCAATCGCAGCGCAACGAGCCGAGCAGGTCGCCGGTGAAACATTCCGAATGCAGGCGGACCAGAACCGGCTGCGCGGGATCGGGATTGCCGATCACGATCGCCAGATGCTCCTTGCCGCCATCGGCCGGGCGGAACGCGATGATCTCGGTATTCTCCGCCGCCGTCAGCGGCACGCGCGCGGAGCCGACGCGCTTCAAGGAGCCGGCGAGGGCGCGCTGATGCGCGGCAAGGCCGGTGCAATCCAGCACGAAGGTCTCGTCGACCCAGTTGGTCAACGCTTCGGGCGGCAGCGCGATCATGATGGCCGCGGGCAGCAGGCGCGCCGCCTTGGCGAGATCGATCGCCGCTTCCGCCAGCTTCAACGGCAGATCGTCCGCGAGTGTGACGCCTAGCGCCGGCGTGTCGTGCGTCTCGGTGGTGGGATCGGCGAGCTGGCGGATCGCTTCGGCGCCGATCGCCGCGGGCAGCTTGCAGATCGCGAGCGCGCGCCCGGCGCTGCCCGGCGGCATCAGGCCGAGATCAGCGGCGCGCGAGGCGGTGAGGATGAGGCGGGCGCCCCCAAAGGCTTCGGAGGTACTGCCATCGGGGCTCGCGGCCTGCAGATTGGCGAAGCTCGCTTCCTCCACCATCTCGACCGCCAGGGCGATGCCGGCAAAGCCCCGCCCGGTCAGGCCGATCGCCCCGCCGCGGCGCAGCTCCGCCAGGCACCGTTCGACGGTGGCGCGGTAGGTGGCGCTGCGGGCCTGGAAGTCGCTGTTCATGGGGTGGATATGGCTACCGCTTGGATGACGGGTCAAGCCCTGCGCCCTGCGGCACCCTGCCCGCTGACTGCCCCTGGACCACCCCCCGAGGCGGCTCCAACACACCCCTACCGGACTTGTTTCCCGATGTTCCAGGGTGTTATGTGGGCTCCAGGGACGGGCGCAACCTGAACAGATTCGAGGGGAGACCCCATGCCGGTCGCTGCGGCGAAGAAAATCCTGCTGGTCGACGACGATGACAATCTGCGCCGCACCCTGGCCGAGCAACTGGCGCTCGACGGCGAGTTCGAGGCGGTGGAGGCGGCGAACGCGACCGAAGGCCTGCAAAAGGCCAAGGAAGGCCGGTTCGACGTGATCCTGCTCGATGTCGGCCTGCCCGACGGCGACGGCCGCGACCTGTGCAGGGAAATGCGCCGCGCGCAGATCGCCGCGCCCATCATCATGCTGACGGCGGTGGAGGGCGAGACCGACACCATCCGCGGCCTCGATTCCGGCGCCAACGACTACGTCACCAAGCCGTTCCGCCTGGGCGAGCTGGTGGCGCGGCTGCGCGCGCATCTGCGCCAGCACGAGCACAGCGAAGACGCCGTGCTGCATATCGGCCCCTACGTATTCAAGCCGGCGGTGAAGATGCTGGTGGAGGAAGCGGCCAAGAAGAAGATCCGCCTCACCGAGAAGGAGGCCGCGATCCTGAAATACCTCTACCGCGCCGGCCAGAAGCCGGTGAGCCGCGAAACGCTGCTCGGCGAAGTGTGGGGCTACAACGCCGGCGTCACCACCCACACGCTGGAAACCCACGTCTACCGCCTGCGCCAGAAGATCGAGAAGGATCCGAGCAAGGCCACCATCCTGGTGACGGACCAGGGCGGGTATCGCTTGGTGCCGTAGCAGCTGCGGCAATAGCTTTGCGACAAATTCTGAGCTGCGTGGTTAGGTCCGCGGGGTTCGCGCGAGGTTTGTTCACGTTAGCAATTGTTGCAGCTGCATCAATCACTGCAGCCCCTGCAAATGCTTGCGGGACCGACGAATACACCAAGGCGGCGTCGCTTCTTGCCGACTCATCTCTTCGTGTCGACTCGACCAGTGATGATGCGGAGCGAGTTCTTCGTGGCTGTGGTGATGATCCGACAGCCGAATATTTGATCGGGATGTTCCCCCGGTTCGTGGAGTTCTCGCCTGAGAAGATGGAAGAATATCGCCGTCTCTTGGCGAAAGCAGCAGATCATGGGAACGCAGCTGCCGCCTTGATCCATGGCATCTGGCTGTTCGATGCAAAAGGAGATCGCGACCGCGGCCCCAAGCTCATCACCGATGCCTATGCTATTGGGGATGAGTGGGCAATTGGATATGGACTCAGACTCTTTTCCGCGCAGGGAAATAGGCTGTCGCCCGAAGCCATAACGCGCATCAAGCAACTCTCGGTAAGCGGGTTCCCCTTCGCTTACGGCATTCTCGCTGCGCAGGAGCTGTACCGAATATCCGACAGCGGCGACCAGCTTCCTCCTGATAAGGAAGCAGCCGATCTCTTGAATGTTCACTATCTTGCATTGCAAGGCATCATTCGTGGCGATGAGATCGCTCTTATGGCTGAACAGCGGGTTGAGAAAGAGTTCGATGTGCGCCCTGGTGGATGGGATGCACTTCGTGATGCCCTGTCCGCGCCGGATCCACTCGGGTTCGCCATTTCTAACCCAAAACGAATGGAAGCTGCGCACCTTCAGTGGCGCTCAATCATGTCGCTTGATGCGTTGGATCCGTCGCTGGGGCCAGTAGTGGAGTTGCTGAAACCGATTGTAAACGGAGCCCAGCGTGCGTGTACTGGCTTCCCGTCCAAGATCGAGAGACTCTGTGATATCAGAGCCGTTGTCGATCACGCAATATGTATGAAGCCCTTCGGCTCCTACATGGATCCAGAAAAGTGGGCTGCCTCCAGCGCCTACAGAACGTGTCGCCTTCTCCGCCTGCGTAGCCGGCCGGCTACGCTGTACTACCAGTAGTGAATGAAGATCGACAGTTTGAATATTGCCGCCATCATCATAGCCAAAGTGACCATCCTAATGACGGACCAGGGCGGGTATCGGCTGGTGCCGTAGTCGGAAGTCAGAAATCCGGTCCCGCTGCGACTACCTCATGCGGGCGTCCTTCATCCATGTTTCGAGCAGCGCGACATCGCGTCGGCTGTCTCGCAGGCGCTACGGAATTTTTTTGGAGTCGTGATTGATAGCTACTTCTTGCCGAGCTCTTCGGCCAGTCCGATGAGGATTCCTTCGGGGCCGCGGATGTAGCAGAGCCGGTACGCGTCCTTGTATTGCACGACATCACCAACGAGCTCAGCGCCGCGCTTCCGGAGCCTCTCAAGCGTCTCGTCGATGTCCTCCACGGCGAACATGACGCGCAGGTAGCCGAGCGCGTTCACCGGGGCGTTCCGGTGATCGGCGACCACCGACGGGGCGAGGAATCGCGAGAGCTCAAGGCGGGTGTGGCCGTCGGGAGTAACCATCATGGCGATCTCGACGCGCTGATCGCCGAGTCCGGTGACGCGCCCCGCCCATTCTCCCTCAACCATGGCGCGTCCTTCGAGCGCGAGGCCAAACTCGGTGAAAAAGGAAATAGCCTCATCAAGCGATTCCACCACGATGCCGACGTTGTCCATTCGGAGCAGCGTGGATTTTTTTGATGTCATGTCGAACTCGTCTTAGTCGCGGTTTGTGATCTTATCGCCCGAATGCGCGCCGAGCGCTTCCGAGAGGCGTTGGGTGATCGCGACCATCAAATCGGGGGTCGCGCGATCGAGGCCGTAGACGGTGAGCGGGAAGTTGAGCGGCTTCTGGATCTCCCAGATCGCGTCGTGCTGGTCGGGCGGGAGAATGCGCGCCGGGTCGCCGACCGCGATCCAGCCGATCGGCACGGTGGAACCGGGCGCCAGCCGGGTCATCAGGTGCACAATGCCGCCCACGCGCACTTCCGATCCCGCTCCGATCACCGCCCCGTGGAAGACCGAGGCGCCGGTCGCGATGAAGCATTGCGTCTCGATGGTGCAGCCCGTGACGTGGGCGTGCGGCCCGATCAGGCAATGATCGCCGATGCTGCAGGGATGGCGCGGGCCGGCACGCACCACCGCGTTCTCCATCACGATGACATTGCGGCCGATGCGGATGCTGCCACCCGCTTCGCCGACGATGCGCGCGCCGTGCAGGATGCGGCTGCCCGCCCCGATCTCGACATCGCCGCAGGCCGTCGCGTCAGGCGCCACCCAGGCGGCAGGATCGATGCGCGGTTCCTTGCCCGCGTGCGCGATGATCATGATGCTGTCCTCACTCGGCCGCGCGCGGCCTTGGCGCCTTGGCCGTTTCGTGCGCGGATTCGCGCGCATCGAAACGCTTGCGCGCGCCATCGATCGAGCCGCGATGATCAATCGCCCACATGGCGAGCGCCGATACCGGCTGCAGCAGCGAGCGGCCGAGCTCGGTCAATGCGTATTCGACCCGCGGCGGGACCGACGGAAAGACCGTGCGCGTCACCAGCCCGTCGCGCTCCAAGGCGCGCAGGGTCAAAGTCAGCATGCGCTGGGATATGCCGCCGACCGCGCGCTTCAGCTCGTTGAAGCGCATCGGCCCCTGGCCCAGGATCTTGACCACCAGCACGGTCCATTTGTCGCCGACCCGCTGCAGAACTTCGCTCACGGCCTGGCAATTCTCGGAGAGATGACGCTTGCCTGGTTTCATCGATGTGCCCTCGGTTTCAAACTTGTGCCTTCTTGTGCGCGGCACGCCGGTCACATATGTAGCCTGAGGAACAAATCTATACCAGTCACAATTCATTACTGTGAAATAGGAGCGGAAACATGGCTCTCCCGAAGGTCGCTGTCATTGTCGGCAGCCTGCGCAAGGATTCGATCAACAAGAAGCTCGCCCTGGCGGTTGCCAAGCTGGCGGCCGGCAAGCTGGACCTGAAGCTGGTCGACATTTCCGATCTGCCCTTGTTCAACCAGGACCTGGAAGCGGCCTATCCCGCCGCCGCCCAGCGCGTGAAGGACGAGATTGCCGCCGCCGACGCTGTGCTGTTCGTGACTCCGGAGCACAACCGATCGATCCCCGCCGCCATGAAGAACGTGATCGACTGGGTGTCGCGGCCTCGCGGCGCCGGCAAGTGGAATGACAAGCCGGGCGCGATGCTCGGCACGTCCGGTGGCGCAGTCGGGACCGCCGTCGCACAGGATCACCTGCGCTCGATCCTGGTGGCGCAAGGCATCGCGCTGCTCGGCCGGCCGGAACTCTATTTCGTCTACAAAGACGGCGTGTTCGACGCCGAGCACACCGTCACCGATCCGACGGCCAAGAAGATCCTCGAGGACTTCGTCGAGGCGTTCGCCGGTTGGGTCGGGAAGCTGACCCGCGCACACTGATCATTTTGCGACGAGCCGTGTCCTGATCCGCACCAGCGCGCGCTGGAAGAGCGCAGGGTCGTTCATGGCGCGCGCCATCACCAACCCGCCCTGGATCGCGGCAAGCGTCTCTTCGGCAAGAACCTTGGCGCTTTTCCGGTCATGGCCGGCGCGGATCAATGCGCCGGCCAGCGCCTCGCCCCACGCCGCGAAATAGCCGCGGATCTGCCGCGCGAACAGATCGCGGGACTCGTTGAGCGCCAGCGCGCCGACCAGGCACACGCGGCGGCCGGACTTGAAATAGTCTCCGACTGCATCGAGGGTTCGCGCAATGGCGCGGGCTGCGTCTTTCTCGTTATGCAGCGGCTGGAAGATGTGCGCCTGGAACCAGCCGTCGATCTCGGCCAGCACGGCCTTGGCCATCTCCTCCTTCCCGCCGGGAAAGAAGTGATAGAGGCTCCCCTTCCCCAAGCCGGTGCGCGCGCCGATGATGGAGAGACTGGCGCCTTCGAAGCCGTGCTCGCGGAACACCTCGCCCAGGACCGGCAGCAGATCGGCACGCTCGGCGACAAGCCTCGCCATGCGGTCAGAGCCCGAGGTCGCCGAGGCCCGGATGATCGGGTGGTCGCGGCTTGCTGCGGTCCCAGTGATACTTGCGCTCGCTCTCCTTGATCGGCAGGTCGTTGATGCTGGCGTAGCGCAGGCGCATCAGGCCCTCGCCATCGAACTCCCAGTTCTCGTTGCCGTAGGAGCGGAACCAGTTGCCGGCATCGTCGTGCCATTCGTAGGCGAAGCGGACGGCAATGCGGTTGTCGGCGAAGGTCCACAGCTCCTTGATCAGGCGGTAGTCCAGCTCGCGCGCCCATTTGCGCTTCAAGAACTGGACGATCTCGGCGCGCCCGCTCGGGAACTCGGCGCGGTTCCGCCAGCGGCTGTCCTCGGTATAAGCGAGGGACACGCGCTCCGGATCGCAGGAATTCCAGGCGTCCTCCGCCATGCGCACTTTCTGGATGGCGGTCTCGCGGGTGAAAGGTGGCAGCGGCGGCCGGGCCATGGCGGATCTCCTCGATGTGTACCGATCAGATAACACTTTACCGATCGGTACACAAGCCAGGATCAGCGCAGGACCGAATCGAGCGCCGGCAGGGAGACGATGGCGGCCGCCGCGATCAGGCCGAAGCAGATGCCGCGGAACATCCGCTCGCTGGCAAGGCCGAACATCCGGCTGCCAAGAAACATGCCGAGCGCGTAGCCGGGCGCGGTCAACAGCGCCAGCAACAGCGCCTCCATGCCGAACAGGCCCGCGACCAGGTAGCTGGTGATGGCCACTGCGGAGGTGCAGAAGAAGAACATGATGATGTTGGCGCGGATCGTCACCGGCGCGGTGCGGCCGCCCAGCCAGTAGACGATGACCGGCGGTCCCGCGGCCTGCGAGACGCCGCTGAGGAAGCCGGCGAGCGCGCCGACGCCGAAGGTCGTGCGCGGCGTCGGATTGCCGTGATAGCGCCAGCCCGACATCAGCAGCGCCAGCATCGCCAGGATCAGCACCGCGATGCCCCAGCGCAGGTTGGTCGGGTCGAGATGCTTGAGCAGCAGGGTGCCGAGCGGAATGCCGACCAGCGCGCCGAGACCCATGATCGCGACCTCGCGCCGCCGCGCCTGCCGCCAGGCATTCCTGAACAGCCCGAACTGCATGACTCCATCCACCAGCAGCAGGATCGGCGCGCCGACCTGCGGGCCGACCGCGGCGCTCGCCAGCGGCATGAAGATCAACGCGCCGCCGAAACCGGAAAATCCGCGCGCCAGCGACGCGAGGAAGCCGGCGATCACGACATAGAGGACGGGACCCAGCCAGTGGCCGTCCGGGAAGTACCGGGCCAGATCGCCGCTCACGGATGCGTCCGCAGACGCCAGCGCAGGAGGATGGCGAGCGCGGTTGCCGCAACGGTAACGCCGGTCATGATGTGAAAGGACAGCGGCCAATCCTCCGGCCCCTTCACCAGCACACCCAGTACAAGCGGACCGAGGAACACGCCGATGTTGCGCGCGGCCATCACGATGCCGAAGGCGCCGGCGCGCGCCGCGCCGCCGACGATGCGATGCGGCATCTGGAACAGGCAGGTCGGCGCGACGCCGGCGCCGATTCCATAGAACAGGAGCAGCACGATCCCGAGCCAGCCTTCGGCCAGCGGCGCCATCATCCAGACGATGGTCTGCGAGACCAGGGCCAGGATCAGCGTCAACAGCAGCGGCACGCCTTTGCCGAGCGCCCAGCCGGTGAGGATGTTGAAAGCGAGCAGCACGACCACCGGCAGCAGATAGGCGCCGACCGATTCGCGCAACGACAGGCCGTAGCGGATCTCAAGATAGGAGGTAAGCCAGGTCATGAAGGCGAAATACTGGCCCGACCACAGCAGGAAGATGGAACCGCCGAGCCACAGCAGCCTCTTCTGACGTGCATTCATCTGCTCCGTGCCGCTCGCCTTGCGCGTGAGCGCGCCGGCGCTGCGCTGACCCAGCATGGCGAGGCCGAGCGCCAGCACGATCCCCAGTCCCCACAACACGCGCCAATCCGGAAACTGTGCTGCGACCAGCGCGCCGACGATCTGGCCCATCGGGATCCAGCCGGAGAGCAGGCCGGTCACCAATGGCAGATCGCGCGGCGCCGCGGCTTGCGCGGCGATCACGGGACCGGAGATCGCGCCGATGGCGAAGCCCAATCCTTCCAGGCCCCGCCCAGCGAGGAACAGAAGGGAGGAATCCGGCCACAGGAGCGCCAGCGCAGAACCCAGCACCATCACCAGTCCGGCGATGGCGAGGCCGCGCCCCAACCGGCCGTTGCCCTGCAGCCAGCGCCCTAGCGGATGGGAAACCATAAGTCCAATAAGGGCATAGACCGACATGAAGCCGGCGGCCACGGCTGGATCATGCGGATGGGCGCGCAGCAATTCGGGCAAAATCGGCGGAAGTTTGAACTGCTGATAGGCGCACGTGCAGCTCACCCCGACGCCCAGGGCGACGCCCGGCCACCAAGTCCTGTGATGGATTGCACTAGTCCCTACAGGACCGGAGGGCATTCCAGACTTTCCCCTTTTCCTCAGCGGCGAAACAATGCCATCATCTTAGGCAACCCGCCTAGCGCGGATGAATCCGAACGGACCAACCGGACGGCAGCTAGGCGATCCGATCATCTCGGCCGGGGGTGCGGCCGCCGACACCGGGGACGCCGGGAGTAGTAGCAAGGTGACGACGGCAGCCTTCACGGTGTGCTTCTGGGGCGTACGCGGTTCGCTCTCCTGCCCCGGACCGGAATATGTCAAATATGGCGGCAATACTTCGTGCCTCGAAGTGCGGTGCGGCCAATATCTCATCGTCCTCGATGGCGGCACCGGCATGCGCCCGCTGGGCAAGAAGCTGATCGCCAACGGCCCGATCGATGCCGACATCTTCTTCACCCACACGCATCTCGACCACATCGTCGGATTGCCGTTCTTCGCGCCGCTCTATCAGCCGGCCTGTAACCTGCGGCTGTGGGCCGGCCATCTGAAGCCGCGCACCACCCTCAAGGACGCGCTCTCCGGCATGATGGTGGAGCCGTTGTTCCCGGTCCCGCTCGACGTGTTCTCCTCGCGGCCCGACTATCACGATTTCGTCGCGGGCGACGCGCTCAACCCGCGGCCCGGCATCACGGTGCGCACCACGCCGCTCAACCATCCCAACGGCGCCACCGGCTATCGCATCGAGTTCGAAGGCAAGTCGCTGTGCTACGTCACCGATTGCGAGCACAAGCGCGGGACGCTCGATCCGCTGATTCTCGATCTGGTGCGCGGCACCGACCTCTTCATCTACGACGCCACCTACACCGACGAGGAATTCCAGAAATATGTCGGATGGGGCCATTCGACCTGGCAGGAGGCCGTGCGCCTAGCCGACGCGGCCAAGGTGAAGACGCTGGTGCTGTTCCACCACGATCCCAGCCACGACGATGCCTTCATGGACAAGGTGGCGGAAGAGGCCAACAAACTCCGCCCTGGGACCATCGCCGCGCGCGAAGGGCTGGAGCTCACCGTGTAGCGCGCCGATGGTCGACGGCGCGCCCCTAGTCTCTTCCTGCAATCTGCCGATCTCTTTCCCGACTAGGGGCAGAGAGACGTGGCATGTAGACTTCTCGCGATGACTCCCCGCGAATGGTTCCGCCGGCTGTGCTTCGGGTTGGATACGCTGCTGTCGCTCGACCGGCTCGGCTTCTTCATCCCCTATCGCCACGCGCGGTCGGTGACGCCGCCAGCGCGCTACGAGGCGATCGCGGCGCTGTTCGAAGCGGCCCTGCCGGAAATGCAATCGTCGCTCGACGCGCTTGAAGCATTGGCGGAGGATCTGCAGCGCATCCAGCATGACGCGCCGGCGCCAGAGCCGCGCTGGGGCCAGGATTGGTTCTGCGGGCTAGACGCCGCGATGCTTTATGCGCAGATCCGACGGCACCGCCCGGCGCGCATCGTTGAGATCGGCAGCGGCCATTCAACCCGGTTCGCGGCGCGCGCGATCGCCGATGGCGAGCTCGACTGCCGGCTGATCGCGATCGATCCCGAGCCGCGCGCCAACCTGGGGACGCTGAGGGTCGAGTGGCACCGCGCCACCTTGCAGCAGGCGCTGAAGTCCGGCGGCGACGCGCTGTTCGGAGAATTGCATCCCGGCGATCTGCTGTTCGTCGATTCGAGTCACATCATGATGCCGGGGACCGACGTCGAGCTGATCCTGACCGAGATGTTGCCGCGCTTGCCGGAGGGTACGCTGGTGCATATCCACGACATGTTCCTGCCCGACCCTTATCCGGACTCCTGGGCCTGGCGCGGCTATAACGAACAGGGCGCGGTGGCGGCGATGATCGCGGGCGGCGGCTGGGACATCCTGTTCGCCAGCCGGTTCGCGCAGCAGCAATTCGCCGAGCGGCTGCGGAGCGGACCGCTCGGCGCCATCGTCAACGTCGCCGCGCCGGTGACCAGCCTCTGGCTGGCGAAACGATAACCCAAAAGCATGGCGCTGTGACGTACACTTGGCCGTGACTGGCATAACGCAAAAGCCGATCTACACTTTGCCGTCATCCCGGCCTTGAGCCGGGATCCATGCGCCGGCCATGCGTGCGACTGCGAAGTGGACCCAGGATCACGCCGCGGAGCCTGTCCTTGGGCCGCGCACAGCGCAGACCCGAGAGCGGCTGTCCGGGGTGACGGACGGGAGAGTGCGGTAGAGGAGCGCACTGTTTGGAACTCAAGCGAATACGCCTGACCGCCGATACCGACGCCAATGCCGACCTGCCGCCGGCGGTGCGCGCGCGCATCACGGCGCTGCAGGATCAGAGCGAGCAGCTGATCGGCTGGATCCAGTTCGGCATCGTCGTGATGTTCGGCGTGCTCTACGGCTTGAGCCGCCAGACCGCGCCGATGACGACGGCGATCTGGCTGCTGACGCCTGCGGCGATCGGCGTCTATTTCGTCGCCACCATCATCCGCCTGGTGATGGCCTACCGCATCCGCATGGGCTTCCTGCTGCTGGCGGGCTCGATCGTGATCGACATGGCCCTGCTCTACAGCCTGATCTGGAGCTTCCATCTGCAATACATGCAGCCGGCCTCGTTCTATCTGAAGGCGCCGACCCAGCAATATGTCTACATCTTCATCGCGCTGCGCGCGCTGCGCTTCGAGGTGCGCTATGTCGTGCTGGCGGGAATCGCCGCGGCGCTCGGCTGGCTGGTGCTGATCGCCTATGTCCTGTTCTCCGATCCGCACAACGCCATGATCACCCGCGACTACGTCGCCTATCTCACCTCCAACTCGATCCTGATCGGCGCGGAGTTCGACAAGATCATCACCATCCTCGCCGTCACCACCATCCTCGCTTTCGCGATCCATGGCGCACGCCGCATGATGACCCAGGCGGTGACCGGCAGCCATGCGCAGGAGAATCTCTCACGCTTCTTCGCGCCCGAGATCGCGCGCCACATCAGCCGTTCCGGCGACGCCATCAGCGCCGGCGAAGGCGAAGCGCGCGACGCCGCCATCCTCAATCTCGATGTGCGTGGATTCACCAAGCTCGCCGCGATGGCCAGCCCGCAGGAAGTGATGAGCGTGCTGGCCGACTATCAGCGCCGGATGGTGCCGATCATCCAGCGCCACGGCGGCGCGATCGACAAGTTCCTCGGCGATGGGATCATGGCGACGTTCGGAGCGACCCGGCCGCTGCCGGACTATGCCGCGCGTGGCATGGCGGCGCTCGAGGAATGCATGGAAGCCGCCGCCGCCTGGAGCGCCGAGCAGGCGGCGGCCGGCCGGCCGTCGCTCACCATCAACGGCGCCTTGGCATCCGGCCGTATCGTCGCGGGCGCGGTCGGCGACGCAACGCGCCTCGAATACACGGTCATCGGCGATGCGGTGAATCTTTCCGCCAAGCTGGAGAAGCACAACAAGGCCGAGGGCTGCCGCGCTCTGGCGCTGAAAGAGACCTACGACGCCGCGCTGGCGCAAGGCTATCGACCGAAGGCACCGCATCGCGTGCTGAGCGGCGCGTCGGTCGGCGGCGTCGCCACGCCGCTCGATCTGGTGGCGCTGGCCTGAAGGCGCGGCTCTCCAGGCTCCGGCGGGAGCACGTAGCCATCGGCAAGCGATTGCGCCGGCACGACTTTTCCGGCGCGCACCACCCGGATTGCGGTCTCGTCCGGCGGTCGGCGGATAGGCATATTTCCGGTTCACAGCGCTGTCGACATCGCCATAATCACAATGTCGAGGCGTCGGGCCGATGACAGTCCAATCATGGCATCCTGTTGATGACGGCCCATAGGGGGCGACGACGTGTCAACGCGCGATGCAAGCTGGCGGTTCGAGCAGTGCCGGTTTCTCTATTCGGGAATGCCGGGCGCGATCGCGATCAGCTCGGTAGTGGCGCTGATCCTCGCCGCTGCGCAGAGCGAGGTCGTGGCGCCGGTCGGCACGATCGTCTGGCTGGCGGCGATTGGCGCTGTCGGACTAGCACGCATCGCGCTGTGGCGGCGCAACCGCAGGGCCCCCGCGCGCAAGGATGAGAGCGAGATCTGGCTGCGCCGCTACCGGATCGGGGCGTTTTCTGCCGGCCTGACCTGGGCACTAGGCAGCTATCTTTTGTTTCCCACGGGCGATCTGCGGCATCAGGCTTTCCTGGCATTCGCGGTGGCGGGAATCTGCGCCGCCGCCGCGATCGCCCAGGCCGCGGACCGGATCTCGCCGATGCTGTTCGCCAGCCCGCCGCTGGTGACCTTGATCGCGCTGCAGCTGCTGGAAGGCGAGATGCTCGCGCTGTCCATGGGCGCGATGACCTTGCTGTTCTTCGTCTTCATCCTGGTGAACGCGGTGCGCTCGCAGGAGCGGCTGCGCGCGCTTTCGCGCTATCGCAGCGCGGCGATGGAGAGTGGCGCGCAGCTGGCCTCGAGCGAAGCGCGGCTGCACCATCTGCTGTCCGCCGGGCCGGCCGTGATCTATTCCTGCGACATCACCGGCGATTTCCCGGCCACCTACGTCTCGCCCAACATCGCGGGGATGATGGGGTATTCGGCGGACGAATTCCTGGCGGTGCCATCGTTCTGGGCGCGCCACGTGCACCCCGATGACATCGCGCCCGCGCGCGCCATGCAGAGCGAACTCCTGGAGCGCGGACGGGTCAACCTTGAGTACCGATTTCACCACAAGAATGGTGAATGGCGATGGACGCGCGACGATCAGATCGTCATCCGAGACGCGAACGGCGCTCCGCGTGAGATCATCGGCGCTTGGACCGACATCACCGCGCGACGGGCGGCCGAGGAAACCGCCAAGGCCCAGTCCAAGCTTCAACGCATCGTCGCCGAGATCTCGGCGATGCTCATCAATACGCATCGCGGCGGTCTGGACGACGCGATCAACGACGCGCTGCGGAAGATCGGCACGTTTTTCGGGGTCGAGCGCGGTCACGTGTTCCTGTTCTCGCCCGAGCGAGAGGCCTTCGACAATACGCACGAGTGGTGTGCCGTCGGCATCGCGCCGCAAATCGAAGCGCTGTGCAACGTTGCTGCGCGCAGCATTCCGCGGCTGACGGAGCGGCTGCGTCGCGGCGGCATCCTGCAGCTTGCCGATGCGGCAGACACAGCCGCCGATGCGGCGGCGGATCTGGCGGCCTTGGGACGGCAGGATGTCCGATCGCTGATCGCGCTTCCGATGACCCGGCAGGGCGAGTTCATCGGCTTCCTCGGCTTCGACTCCATCAGCCGCGCGCGGAGCTGGTCCGACGATGAGATCTCGCTGCTGAAGGTGATGGCCGATGTGATCGCCGGCGCCCTCAGTCAGGAACAAGCCGCGACCGCTCTGGCGGACACGAACGCCTGGCTCGAGCGACGTGTGGCGGAGCGCACCGCCGCTTTGTCGGCAAGCGAGCAGCGGCTGGCCCGCGCCCAGCGCGCCGCCAGGCTGGGCAGCTGGGAATACGACCCGGGCACGCGGGAATGGCACTGGTCCGAGGAGTTCTACCGGATCTTCGGCCTCGATCCGTCGGCATCGCGCACGCCGGACGCGTGGCTGCCCCTGGTCCATCCCGACGACCGCGCGTGGGTTCCGGAAGCTCTGAGCAAGGGGCGCGAATCGCATCGGCCGTACGAGATCCAGTGCCGCATCATCCGGCCGGATGGGCGGCTGCGCATCATCCGGACGCGCGAGGAGGAGGAAGAGGACGGCAAGCGCGTCGGATCGGTGATGGACGTCACCGAGCAGGCGCAGGCAGAGCAGGCGCTGGCGGACGCGCGCCGGATCGCCAGGCTCGGCGGCTGGGAATGGAACGCTGCGACCGCCGAACGGTGGTGGTCGGCGGAGATGTACGACATCCTCGGCGTCGACCCCGACACCTTCAACCGCAATTCGGAAGAGGTGGTGGCGGCGCTGATCCATCCGGACGACCGTGCTCGGGTGGTGGAGACCTGGCGCCGCACCGACACGGAAGGGTATGCCCAGACGTTCCGCATTCGGCGCCCCGACGGTGCTGTGATCGTCTGCGAGGAGCGCGGCGAGCTGCTGAGCGGGAACCGCTGGGCGGGATCGCTGATGGACATCACCGACCTGGTCCGCACCGAGGAGAAGCTGGCGGAAGCGCAGCGGATTGCGCATCTCGGCAACTGGGAATCGAACGAGCAGACCGGTGAGCTGCGCTGGTCCGACGAGGTGTTTCGGATCTTCGGCCTCGAGCCTGGTGCAATCGCGCCGACCATCGCCTGGGTCGAGGCGCACATCCACCCCGAGGACCGCGAGCGGGTGATACGGACGTGGAATCCGCCGGACGACTCCACCAAGCGCTACGAACAGGAATACCGCATTGTGCGCCCCAACGGCGAGGTCCGCTGGGTCGCCGAAATCGGCGAACCCGCCGAATCGGTCGGAATCGCCGGCATGTCATACGTCGGCACGCTCCTCGACATCACGGAGCGGATGCTCGCCGAACGCAACCTGGCGGAAGCGCAGAAGATCGCCAAGACCGGCAGCTGGGAGATGCTGCCCGAGCGGGAGGAGAATCGGTGGTCGGAAGAGCTCTACCGGCTTCTTGGGTTGCAGCGCGGCCGGGACGCGGCGCTCGACTCGAACTGGAATGCCTTGATCCATCCCGAAGACCGCGACGCCGTCATCGCCGCCTATCTCGCCGCCAACAAACAGCAGAAGAGCTACGAGATCCGCTACCGCCTGACGCGGCCGGACGGCGAGCTGCGCTACATGGCGGAACGGGGCGAATGGATCGACGGCCGGTTCGTCGGCACCTTGTCCGACATCACCGAGCAGGAACGGGTCCAGCGCTCGCTCGCCGTGGCGCAGCACATCGCCTCGACTGGAAGCTGGGAATACCACCCCGAGACCGACGACCACTGGTGGTCGGATGAGATGTACCATCTGCTCGGCTTGGTGCGGGAAGAGATCGCCAGCAACGATACCAACTGGGATATGCTCATCCATCCCGACGATCGCGCAGCGGCACGCGCCGCGTACCTGGGCGCCTACGACCACCATACCGGGTACGAAATCCGCTATCGCCTGGTGCGGCCGGACGGCGAAACCCGGTTCATGATGGAGCGCGGCGCCTGGATCGACGGAAGATTCTCCGGGACCCTCACCGACATCAGCGAGGAAGAGCGCGTCAAGCGTGCGCTGGCCGAAGCGCAGCGCATCGCCGCGACCGGAAGCTGGGAGTTCCGGCCAGGCTCCGCCACCCAGTGGTGGTCGGACGAGATGTATCGTTTGTTCGGCCTGACGCGCGATATGCATGCCAGCACCGGGGACACCTGGCATGCGCGCATCCATCCCCAGGATCGGATAGTGGCCGCGGCCGCGGAGCGCGTTGCGCGGGAGCGCCGGGAGCCGTACGAGATCCGCTACCGTCTGATGCGGCCGAACGGCGAAACGCGGTTCGCCATCGAACGCGGCGAATGGATCGACGACCGCTTCACCGGCACCTTGAGCGATATCACCGAGCAGGAGCGCACGCAGCGCTCGCTCGCCGAAGCGCACCGCATCGCGAAGGTGGGATCGTGGGAGTGGATCCCCGGCACCAAGCTGCTGCGCTGGTCGGAGGAGGCGCTGCGGATCTTCGCCTATGACGACGGCATCGCCCAGCGCAACAATCGCGACTGGCAGATGCGCGTTCACCCGGACGATCTCGGAAATGTCGAGGCGACCCTGGCGGCCAACCGCGAACGCGGCATCCCGTTTGAGCTGGCCTACCGGATCGTACTGCCTCATGGCGAAATCCGGACGATCCACGAACGGATCGAATCCGAGCTGGATGGCGCGGGACGGCTGATCCGCGAAGTCGGCATCTTCCAGGATGTCACGGAGTCCAAGCAGCTGGAACTGGCGATGCAGGCGCTGTCGACGGAACTCATCGCGCTCGAGGGCGCGGCCTATTTCACGGCTGCGGCGGAGCGACTGACGAAGCTGCTTCACGTTGAGCACGCCTATATCGCGCGCATGGACCCGGCGCACCCGGGCGCGTTGCGCACGGTCGCCGCCATCGGCGATGGAAAGTCCGCTGCGGGCGATCCCGATCTGTCCGTCGGGACGCCGGCGGCAGAGCTGGCTGCCGGCCGCTCGGTGTTGATCGATCGCGGCGCACGGGCGCGCTATCCCGCCGATGTCAGGCTGGCCAGCGACGCGATCGAAGGCTATGCCGGCGAGCCTATCGGCGACCATGACGGCCGCGTGATCGGCCAGCTCGCAGTCATGAGCCGCCGGCCCTTGCCGGATGCGGCGACGGTGCAGACCATCCTCAGGATGTTCGGCGTCGGCGCCGCCGCCGCCATCGGACGAGAACGCATCCACCAGCGCGATGCGTGGTTGCGCGCCATCCTCGACAACACTCCATCGGCGATCGTGCTCAAGGACCTGGATCTGCGTGTCATGGCGGTCAGCAGGAAAGACGCGGCGGAGCACGGCCTGACGCCGGATGACGTGATCGGGACGAAGACCGGGGACTTGTTCCCGCCCGATCTCGCCGAAGTCTATGAATCGGCCGATCGCAAGGTCATCGCGACCGGACAACCGATCCGCCAGGACGTGGTCGAAAAACAGAACGGCAGGATCCGCCACATCCAGAACGTCAAGTTCCCGATGCGCGACGAGGACGGGCGGATCATCGGAGTCTGCAGTATCTCCGACGACCTGACCGAAGTGAAGCAAGTCGAAGCCCAGCTTGCTCACGCGCAGAAGATGGAAGCGATCGGCGCGCTCACCGGCGGCATGGCGCACGATTTCAACAACTATCTCGCCGTCATCATTGGCAACCTGGAGATATTGCGGCAGGACGTGATCGACGACCCCAGCGCCGTCGCGCTGATCGATGCCGCGCTGCGCGGCGCGACGCGCAGCGAGGAGCTGACGCGCAGCCTGCTCGCCTTCGCCCGGCGCCAGCCGCTCGCGCCCACAATCGTCAACATCGCCGAGCGGATCGAGGAGACCGCGCGGCTGCTCGAGCGCACCCTGGGCGAGGACATCGTCATCAAGGTGTCGATCGCGCCCGGCCTGTGGCCGGCGCTGGTGGATGGCGGACAGCTGGCCTCGTGCATCGTGAACCTCGCCAACAACGCGCGCGACGCCATGCCGGACGGCGGCAGGCTCGGCATCTCGGCCAGGAACGAGCATGTCGACCGGCTATACGAGGCGCTGAGCCCCGACGTCGCGCCGGGCGATTATGTTCTGATCGAGGTGGCTGACAGCGGCATCGGCATGAAGCCCGAAGTGCTGGCCAACGCGCTCGAGCCGTTCTTCACCACCAAGGGCCCGGGCCATGGCACCGGCCTCGGCCTCAGCATGGTCTACGGCTTCGTCAAGCAATCCGGCGGCGCAATGCGGATCTACAGCGAACCCGGCCAGGGCACGATGGTGCGGCTCTATCTGCCGCGCGCCGTCGCGTCCACAGAGAAAGCAGCCGTGCGGACCAGCGCCAAGCTCGACACCAGTCATGGCGAGACCATCCTGCTGGTCGAGGACAACAAGATGGTACGTCAGACGGTGGCGCGGCAGCTCGTCATGCTCGGTTACAAGGTGATCGAGGCCGCGAGCGGCGACGCGGCGGCGGTGATCCTGCAAGCAAACGACCGGCATATCGACCTGATGCTGAGCGACGTGGTGATGCCCGGCAAGCTGAACGGCTATGCGCTGGCGCGGCTGGCGCATGAGCTGCGCCCGGATCTGAAGATCGTGCTGACTTCCGGCTTCGTGGACGGCCAGGCGGGCAGGCAGGAAGCCGGTTACCCGGACCCGATGTTGCTGCCCAAGCCCTATCGCAGCGAGCAGCTGGCGCGCACGCTGCGCGACGCACTGGCGCCGAAGACGGCGCCAAGCTCTTCGGATCCGCCGGCCAAGAGCGGTTGAATGCGCGAACCGGACATGTTCGCCGGCCGGAACAGGTGATTTTCGTCCGGTTGCCGGACCCGGTTGGCCGGCGCTAGACTTCCCGCGCTTGAGGAAGGGGAACGCCGCTGCGCCGGGCCATCGAAAAGCAGCTGATTGCGGATTGGACTCGCCTGTTCGGGTACGCGATGACCCTGGCTGGCGACGCCGATGCCGCGCGCGACCTGTTGCAGCAATGCGCCCTGCAATCGCTGGCCAGCGCCAATCCGCCGCGCAGCGAGCAGGCGGTGCGGCCGTGGCTGTTCCGCATCCTGCGCAACCTGTGGATCGACCAGCATCGGCGCGATCTGGTGCGTCGCGAGGAGGCTCAGCCGGCGCTGGCGGAGCAGGAACGCTGGCACTATGACGACCGCCTGATCGCCGAGTTGACGGTGCAGAAGGGTCTGGCGCGGATCGACCCGATGCATCGCGAGATCATCCGCCTGGTGGATCTGTTCGGGTTCCGCTACGCGGAAGTCGCCGACATTCTCGACATCCCGTTGGGGACGGTGATGAGCCGCTTGAGCCGCGCGCGCCTGGCGCTGCTCGATGCGATCGGCGGCAATGTGCGGTCGCTGGAATCCGCCCGCCGGAGGCTGCCGTGAGCATCGGTTGGGAACGGCTGAACGCCTATGTCGATCGCGAGCTGGCGCCGGCGGAGGCCGCGGAGGTGGCTGCGGCGATCGCGCGCGATCCCGACCTGGCCGCACGTGCGGCAACCCTCAGCGGTCTCAAAGCCGGCGTGGCGGGTGCCGATTTGCTGGCGGATGCCGCGCCGCCCCCGGCGCCTGTCCCGCGCAACCCGGCGGGCGCCCGGATGGCCGTCATCGCCGCTATCGTCGTGTTTGCGTTGATTGCGGCGGGTGCGCTGTGGCACTGGCTGGCGCCGGCCGCGGCGGAGGATGCCTGGCTGGCCGACGCTGTCGCCGGGTACGAGAGCTGGCTGGCCGCCGACGCAGGGCAGCCGGGCGACGCCCGCATCCGGCTCAGCGTCCAGGAGCAACAAGCCGAGCAGGTGCCCGATCTCTCGGCGGCCAAGCTCACCCTGGTTCACGTCTCGCTCGCGCCGGCGGGCGAAGGCAGCGGATTGTTCCTGGGCTATGAAGGCATTCACGGCTGCCGGCTTGGGCTGTGGATTGGCGCCACCGATGCGGCGCTGAACGACCAGCCGGCCGCGATCTCCTCCGGCGCGCTCACCGGCTATGCGTGGCGGGTCGACAAGGCCAGTTATGCGCTGCTGTCCCGCGGCATGGACATGGAACGGCTGAAGCTGTTCGCACAGGCCGTTTCCCGCATCACGCATCAGCAGCAACGCCTCGACGACGCGGCGCGGGTGGCGCTCAGCATGACGACCGGCGTCGGCGCGCCCTGCCACGGCTGATCCGGCAGGCCTGATCCCGATCGCGCCGCAACACGCGATGGAATAAATCGGGCACCCTCCACGTCTCTCCTGTAAGCGGTCGCCGCGTGCAAGGCGCCGCGCTCATATCTGGGGAGAAATCGCGTGATCAGCAGACGACAGATCCTGAAGGGTGCCGGGAGCGGCGCCCTGGTGCTCGGAACGACTGCGCTTGGCGCCGGATTGACGCTGGGGCGGAGAAGCTGGGCGGCCAATGCGCCCGTCTCGCCCGGCGTTCCCGATGGAACCGCGGCCAGCGCGACCCTGGAGGCGCTGCCCGGCAAGAAGCCGCTGATCAAGCTCAGCTATCGGCCGCCCAATTACGAGACGCCGCTGGAATATTTCCAGGACGTGCTGACGCCCAACGACGCGTTCTTCGTGCGGTATCACCTGTCGGACATTCCCGAAGTGGACGCCGCCACCTGGAAGCTCTCGGTCGGCGGCGACGCGGCTGCCACGCCCGCCGAATACACGCTCGACGATCTCAAGAAGAATTTCGAGCAGGTCGAGATCGTCGCCGTCAATCAATGCTCGGGCAACCGGCGCGGCCTCTCCAATCCCCACGTGCAGGGCGTCGAGTGGGGCTATGGCGCGATGGGCAATGCGCGCTGGAAGGGCGTGCGGCTGAAGGACCTGCTGGAGAAATCCGGCATCAAGAAAGAGGCGATCGAGGTCGCCTATAACGGCGCCGACGCCGGCGTTACCGACAAGACGCCGGATTTCATCAAGAGCATCCCGGCCTGGCGCGCGCTTGACGACAGTACGATGGTGGTGTGGGAGATGAACGGCGCGCCATTGCCGCACTGGAACGGATTTCCGGTCCGGCTGATCGTGCCGGGCTGGACCGGCACCTACTGGATGAAGCACCTGGTCTCGATCGACGTACGCACCCAGCCGCAGGGCGGGTTCTGGATGAACCCGGCCTATCGCCTGCCCAAGGGCAAGTTCGCGCTGGTCGACCGCTTCGTCTCGCAGGAGACGGACACCAACACGCCGATCACCGAAATGGTGGTGAATTCGCTCATCACCAACATGGGCAACGGCGCCAAGGTGCAGACCGGCCAGCCGGTCGAGGTGAAGGGCCTGGCCTGGGACGGCGGCAACGGCATCCAGATGGTCGAGGTCTCGGTCGATGGCGGCCAGAATTGGCGCACCGCCGATCTGGGCGAGGATCTCGGCCGGTTCTCGTTCCGGCCGTGGAGCTTCCGCTTCGCGCCGGCCACGGGCGCGCAATCGGTGATGGTGAAGGCAACCAGCCGGATCGGCGCCAGCCAGCCGATGGAGGCGATCTTCAACGGCGCGGGCTATCACCACAATGCGGTGCAGACCATCGCGATCACGGCCGGTTGAGGGAGGGCGAAAGCAATGCGCACGATATGCCTGTTGATCGGCCTCACCCTCGCCGCGCCGGCCCTGGCCGACGAAGATGCGATCATGCTCAAGGATGCGCCCGGCAAGAATCTGGTGGAGGAGAATTGCGCGGCCTGCCACAGCCTCGACTATGTGCAGATGAATTCGCCGTTCCTCGACCAGAAGAAATGGGAAGCGACCGTCAAGAAGATGATCGACCGCATGGGCGCGCTGATCGACCCGAAAGACGCGGAGCAGATCGTCGAGTACCTGGCGAAGAACTACGGCTCGTAGCGCCTCGATCTGTCGCCGCGGCGCTGGACAAAAAAATCGTTTGGTGATGCGATCGACCGGCCTTGCAGGAAAGGGCCGGCCGATGCAGCTGCGATTGTCGCGCGTCATCCTCTTCACCGCCAACATGGACCAGATGGCCGCGTTCTATCGCGACGTGCTGGGCTTCGCGCTTAAGGCCGATGATCGAGGCTGGAAGACGCTCGATGCCGGCAGTTGCGAGATCGCGCTGCATAGCGGCGGCCGCAAGCCAGGCCCGCGCTCGCCCAAGCTCCAGTTCGACGTCAAGGACGTGGCGGCGACGCGCGACTGGCTGATCGCGCGGGGCGAAGATGGGGAAGATGTCCAGCACGGACGGACTCGACCTGTGCAGCGGCAAGGACCCGGACGGCAATCCGTTCTCGCTGTCGAACAGAGGGCAGAATGGATGATGGGGCTCTGAGCGCGTTCCACCGTGGCCGACCGGACAGTTGTCCACGCTGAGCGGACTTGAGTGCACGCCGTCGAGGAGGCCGTTCCGTGATTCGCATCCAAGACCTTTGGGTCGCAGTCATGGTCTTCGCCGCCACCTTGCCGGTGGCTGCGGAGGAGGCCGGTCCGCCACAGGGCTCGTCCGACCTGCTGCAACGCTTTCCGGTCAAGGAAGCGCGCCAGGGCGTCGGCGTCGATGCGGACGCGTTCTACGCGGTCGATAACGGCGCGATCGCGAAGTACGACAAGAAGACCGGCGCCCTTCTCGGCAAATGGCAAGGGGATGCAATCCACCTCGACAGCGCGGTGGTGGTCGATGGCAGGATCTACGCCGCGCATTCCAATTATCCGGCCTGTCCGGCAGTTAGTTCGGTCGAGATCTGGGACGCGGCGACCCTGAAGCACATCGGCAGCCATAGTCTCGGAGTCCAACGTGGTTCGCTCACCTGGATCGACCAGGACGCAAAGGGCGTTTGGTGGGGCACCTTCGCGAATTATGACGGCATCTTCGGCAAGTGCCCCGATGCCGGCGGTACGGATCATACCCAACTCGTCCGCTTCGACGGCAATTGGCGCGTGGCGGAGGCCTGGGCCTTCCCCGGCGCTCTGCTTGAAAAGTTCGGCGACATGAGCAATTCCGGCGGCTCCTGGGGGCCGGACGGCAGGCTCTACATCAGCGGTCACGACCGGCCCGAGCTCTATATTGTGGAGCTGCCTGAGATAGGCGCGACGCTGCGATGGGTCGGCACCGTCCCGATCGAGATCAGCGGCCAGGGCTTCGCCTTCGACCGCACCCAGCCCGGATTGGTCTACGGCATCATCCGCAGGATGGACGGCGGCGAGGTCACCGTCAGCCGCGTGGCGCCGCCCGGCATCAATTGACCCGATGCGCGCCTCTGGGCATCGCCGTCACCCGATACGCTGTCGCAATCGCCATTCGTGCCAGATGAGCGCAATGACAAAGAGATCGAACACCGTGAGCACGATCAAGCCGGGCGAGTGGGTGTAGGAAAACCGGTAGAGCTGGTAGAGGATGAACGCGCCGAGCGCGATGAGCGCGGCCGGATAGGACCACATCTTCTCCCTCAAGAGCCCGATCACCAGCAGCACTTTGATCAGCCCGTGGCTGAGCAGATAGAACGCGTAGAACGACTTGGACGCGACCGAGAATTGCTGGGCCATCGCCAGCAGGTGCGTGGCGATGTAGTCGTTCGGATCCTCGATCAGCTCCTCCTGGGTCGCGAGTTCCACCAGCTTCGCGACCGTCTCGGTGCTGACGAGATAGAGCGCCACACCGCCGGCAATCTCGATTAGCGCATGTGCGCCTTTCAGCAGCACGCTGATCTCGAACACACGGTGGATGATGCGCTCATTCATAGGGAGTCTGACCCCCTGTCAGGATCAACAATAGACATGATGACAGGATTGCGTTGCTCTGTACAAACAGCGAGAGAGGCGGCAGGATAGAAGCGGCAGTGGCTGGCATCTCTGGCGGTCTCCAGGATTTCCCGCGCACTCAGCTCCCATGCGCCGCCTGCGGTTCCACGTCCGGGTTCATCGCTTTCGCTTCGACCTTCTGCGCCGGCATGGTCATGGTGATCCTGGTGCCTTTGCCGACCGCGCTTTCGATGGCGAACTGGCCGCCATGCAGCTCGACCAGCGATTTTACGATCGGCAGTCCGAGGCCGGTGCCTTCCTGGCTGCGGGTGAAGGGGTTGTCGACCTGGCCGAACGCACTCAAGGCGTTGTCGATCTGCTCGGGCGGAATGCCGATGCCGGTGTCGGCGATCGAGAGCGAGGCCCAGCCGGCGCCGCTGCCGGGCTTCGCGGTCATCGTCACCTGGCCGCCCTGGGGCGTGAACTTGATGGCGTTGGAAAGCAGGTTGATAAGGACCTGCTTGACCGCGCGCCGGTCCGCCAGCAGGCGCGGCGTCGCCGCATCGATCTCGCGCACGACCTTGACGCCGGCATTCTCGGCGCGCTCGCGCACCAGGCGCGCGCAATCCTCGAAGGTCTCGTCGAGATCGACCGATTCGATGTGCAACTGGTAGCGCCCGGCCTCGATCTTCGAGAGGTCGAGGATGTCGTTGATGATGGAGAGCAGGTGCTTGCCGCTGGAATGGATGTCGTCGGCGTAGGCGGCATATTGCCGGTGTCCGATCGGCCCGAACATCTGCATTTGCATGATCTCGGAGAAGCCGATGATGGCGTTCAACGGCGTGCGCAACTCGTGGCTGACATTGGCGAGGAAGTCGGACTTGGCGCGGTTCGCGATCTCGGCCTGATGCTTGGCCTCGCGCAGATTGTCCTCGGCCCGGATGCGCGGGCTGGCATCGGTGATGAAGGCCACGAAATGCGCGACATGCCCGCCATCCTCCAGGATCGGGTTGATGTGCATGTCGTTCCAGAACGGCTTGCCATCCTTGCGCTGGCTGCGCAGCAGCAGGTTGGCGGCGCGGCGCTGGATCAGCGCGCGTTCCAGGCGCTCGACCTGGTCCGGCGGCGTGCCCCGTCCTTGCAGGAAGCGCAAGGGCTGGCCGATCACCTCCTGGGTCTCATAGCCGGTGATGCGCCCGAACGCCGGATTGACGTAGAGAATGGTCGCTTCCGGCGCGGTCGCATCGCACAAGGCGACGCCGATGGTGATGGATTGCAGGGCCGAGGCCAGCACCGCGTTGCGCGCGACGATGGCGCGGGTGTCGGCTGCGCTCTCCTGCACCGGCATGATCGGCGCGGCGTTGAGGATCGCGGGGTCGACCAGCAGGCGATAGGAAAGGCCGGCCGCGTCATGCAGCGCAACACAAGCCAGGCGATGCGGCGCGCGATTGCCGTTGGTCGGCCAGATCAGCTCATGCGCGGGCAGGGTCGCGATGGCGGTGATGGGCGTCAGCGTGCCGCCGCTGCGCTGCACCCAGGCATCGAACAGCGCCTGGGCGGCGACGCCGGGGCGCAGCACGTCGTCGAGCGCGACATTGCGCACACCGAGCTCATCGCGGAAGGCGCGGCTGGCGCCGAGCAAACGGTCTTCGCGGTCGAAGCCGGCGATGGCGAGCGGCAGAGCGGACCAAGGATCGGGCGCCGCTGCCGCTGGCGCCTGCTGTGCCGCGTGCGCGAGCACAGCGCTACCGCGCCACAGGTGCCGGGCACCAATTGCAGCCAGAGGGGCAAGCACCGCGATCACCACCAGCGCGAAGATCGCGAAGGACCCGAATTCCATGCGTCAGCCTACATGAAGCCAAAGCGCGGTTTCCGGCTTTCCCCTTATCGTCAGCCCTCGCCGGTCGCCACGCCGCATTCTTGACGATTCGCGGCGAAATGTCATGCGGCAGGTGCGGTCGAAAGCGACCCGACCGGAACTCACAGCCGACGCGTGAGGCCAGTTTGCTTTTGCGCCCAGGAAGCGAGCTTCGACTCCCGGAAATCGCGCCAATCTTCAAAGATCGCGGCGGCCCAATCCCGCGCCAGCGCGATCATCGGGCGCGTTCGATCGGCATTTTGCGCGAATGCCATCAATCCGTCGATGTCGGTGGCGCAGTCGCGCCCTGCGCAGCGCAACTGGGCCCAGGCGGTCAGCTCGCCCATCGCCGCGATGACGGCTTCGAACGACGCACGATCGGGATGGGTGACGGAGAGATCGAGCTTATCGGCGCTCGGCTGCAATTCGCGGAGGGTGAAGGAGCATCCGGCGATGCGCGCGGCGGTGAGAAAGGCCGGCCCCACTGCCTGCATGCGGTTCTCGATCGCCACCACGCGCGCGGCCTCGCTGCCGAAACGCGGCTGGCGCTGCTTCAGGCGCGGGATCAGGGTTGAACCGAGTTGGGTCTTGAGGTCGATCAAGGCGGCGCCATCGCGCCCGCCGTCGCCCTGCACCAGCACAACATAGCGCCTGAGGCCCAAGGCCCCGACGCCCGCGATGCGCTGCGCAGCGTCCAGCACCTTGAAGAAACGGGGATGCATGCGCCCCTTCGCGAAGCGCTTCATGAAGCGCGTCACGCGCGCACGCTCTTCCGGCGACAGCGGCAACGCCTTGCCGGTGTCGGTGCGCAGGCGGCGCTTGCCTTTCTTGATGATTGTGCGCTTGGCGAGCAGGTCGGCCTGTGTGCGGCCCTCCAGCTTCGTCAGCAGATTGCCGATCACGCCGCCGACAGTCCGTCGTTCGATCCAGCGCGCCTTGCCGTCGATCAGCGCCGCGCGATAGGCGGCGAGGAAGATTCGGTTGAGCTGGTTGGAGCGGCGCGCGCCGAACCCCATCTCGTGCCCCGCCATGTGCACGCCAACCATGAAGCGCATGAGATCGCGTCCGAGCGGTCCAAGCGCGCCGTCGTCGAAATCGCCGATGTCGAAATAGACCAGCCGGTTGTCGCCACGATAGGTGCCGAAATTCTCGAGATGCAGATCGCCGTTGAGCCACACTGCTGGCATGCGCTCCAGCCATGCCTGGCCCGGCCAGTCGGCGTGGAACAGGTGGTTGGTGCCGCGGAAGTAGCCGAACGGTGTCGCCGCCATCTTGCGGTATTTGAGCGCCAGCAGCTCCGGATCTCGGCCCCGGTTGAAGGCGGCGATCTGTTTCACAGGGTCGGCGCGACTCGGCATGGGCCATGGTAGCACATCACGCCAACGCACACCGGGATGCCGATGTGATTGATTTTCCGCGCAGGAGCGCTAGTCTTTGGATGAGCGCGAAGAGCGGGCGAATCTCGATCCAAAGGAGCGCCTTGTGACGATGTGGCGGTCGTTGGTGTTCCTTATGTCGTCAGTCGATGGTCAGGCTCCATCGTCAAGGCTTCGCGGAGAAACAGCGCGAGGCGTACCCCAGTGGCGCTCTCATTCGTCCTTCTCCGCCACTGACGATCCGGCATCATGATGAAAGCACTCCAGGATAATAGCGGCGCATATTGGCTTCTGGCTGCGGGAACCGGTCTTGCAGTCGCGCTGGCGGCATTGCGCGCCCCGATCGCCGATTGGACGCTCGATGGCCTCTCTGGCGCGGTCGCATTGGTCGGCGCCGCGATCGCCGGCACGCGCCTCATCCTCGGCACGCCCAATCAGACAATCCGGCGGTTCTGGCAACTGGCGCTTGTCCTGTTGCTCATCGTCGGCGCGGGCGAGTTCGGCGGGTCGTGGCTTGAACATCTCGAAACGCGGCTGGGCATTGACGACCTCAACGATTGCCTGATCCTGCTTGCCGCCTTTGTAACACTGTGGTTCACGACAAAGCTGGATCACGCTCCAACAGCGGCGCGATGGCTGTTGTGGACTGGCTTTGCGCTGCACTTCCTGGGAACGGTGTTCGATGTCGGTGACGATAGCAGCAAGGCGAAGCCGTTCGACCCGCTCACAATTGAATCGGTCACCGACCTGCTGCAATTCCTGTCATTGCAGTTCTATCTATTCGGCGCGGTCATCTTCATATCGGCCCTGCGGTCGAAACGCTCCGAAGCAACGCAGCTGGGCGCGCAATCAGTCGCGGCTGCCGGCGCGCTGCGGCTTGTGCCGCCGGGCGTGTTCTACCGGCCCGAGCCGTTGGGCCGATGCATCAGGCAGGATTTCTCGCGCTACATCGCACGCGGCAGCTTGCGCGGCATGTTCCGGTCCCGCCTCTATGTCGAAGGCGCGCGCCCCATCATGTTCCTCATCCGCACCGCCTGGTGCCTGCGGCGGTTCGGCCGTGCGATCGCCGCGGCCGGCCGCCCGCTGCCGCTGCAGGCGATCGACATGCTGCGCCTCGGCTGGCGCGACGGCATCGACCCCATTCTCTATCCGACCTTGGAGCTCTATCGGCCGGAGCGCCGCGGCTGGGCCGACTATGCGCTCAGTCGCTTCGAGATCGGCAGCGGGATGCTGCGACGCCTGCACAAGCTGCGGCCGACGCCGCACGGCCAGCGCGTCAATCTGGGCGACAAGCTTGCCTTCCATGCGACCTGCCGCGCGCACGGCCTGCCCACCCCGCCGATCCTGATGCACGCCTACCAGGGAAACATCGATTGGCTGGATGCCAGCCGCGATGCTGATCTGGATTGCGATCTCTTCATCAAGCCACGGCAGTCGCGCGGCGCGCGCAACTCATTCTGGCTGCGGCGCGTCGCACCGCTGCTATGGCAGACCAAGAGCGGTGTGCTCTGGTCGGACGCCGAGCTGCTCGAGTATCTGCAATGCGAATCGCGGCAACGCGATCTGCTCTTGCAGCCGATGCTGGTCAATCATCCATCGATCGCCGACTTCGCCGACCGGTCGCTGATCGCGATCCGCGTCATCACCAGCATGGGAAAGGGCGATGTCCCCGTCATCACGCATGCCATGCTGCGTGTGATTTCCAAGCTGGAGCCGCGCTGGCAAAGCAAGCGCGAGCATGCCGCGCGCATCAATCTCGAGACCGGCAGCCTCGGCATGATGTGCAACGACAAGGATTTGTGGCCCGGCTGCTGGAGCGATCATCACCCGGTGACCGGCGCCTTGGTCGCGGGCCGCGTGCTGCATGCCTGGCCGGAGGTCCGCGCGCTGGCCCTGGCGGCGCAGCGTGTGTTCTCCGACCGCATGCTGGTCGGCTGGGACATCGCGTTGACACCGGACGGACCTGTATTGCTGGAAGGCAATTCCTATCCCGACGTGCATTTCCTGCAGCGTGTGCACGAGCAGCCGATCGGGTTCAGCACGCTGGGCCCGTTGCTTCTGAACGCGCTGGAAGCGGCGCGGCTCAGAGACCGGCATATGATCATCAGCAAGGCCTGAAGCGGCGTCACGCCGACCGCTTCCCTGAATCCTGAGTCTTCATCGGAACGGAACTGGAACCGCGCGGCCTCATGCCCGCCAGCCGGGGGTCACGCGGCTATGGCTCATCCGCTGCTCCCGCGGTAGTTTGCTCGTCAGGGGACGAGTCTGATTGAAGGGGGGTCCGTGCTGGCGAAGCAGTCCAATGCCGCCGTTGATGTCGAGGTGGATCAGAGCGGCGCGATCGTCCGCAAGCGGCGCAAGGCTCGATTGCGGCCCGCCTGGTCATCCTCCGACGTGAGCACAGCCATCAGCCTGGCGCTCCTTCTGCTGCCGTCATGGATCCTGCCGGAACGCCTGTGGGAGCCGCTGTGCCGCGCCCGGATCGGCCTCGGCCGGCTGACCGGCGAAAAGGCCATCAGACGCAATGCGAAGACGATCCGGAATGCGCTCGGCGAGCAGGATATGTCGCGCTGCGTGGCGGATGCGTGCGAGCTGAAGGCGGCGGTCCACGAACTGCGCATGGAGGACCTGCGCGGCTGGCGGCCCGGCGGATGGTCGCCCCGCATGGTGTTGGAGGGGGAGGATCATCTCCGCAGCGTGCTCAAGGGCGGCAAAGGCGCCGTCCTGTGGGTTGCGCCATTCGTCTTCAACAGCGGTCCGACCAAGATCATCCTGCACCAGAAAGGCTATCGCGTTTCGCATTTGAGCAGCCCGAAGCACGGCTTCTCCGAGACGCGCTTCGGCGTCGGATATCTCAATCGCGTTCGCTGCATCCCCGAGGACCGCTATCTGGTGGATCGCATCGTGTTCGACCGCAATGCGCCCTCGACCGCCATGCGGCGCATGATGCGTGCCTTGAAGGCTGGCGAGGTCGTCTCCATCGTCGCCGCCTCCACCGAGGGCAGCGACATGATCCAGGGGCCGATCTTCGGCGGCCGGCTGCCGGTGGCGGTCGGCGCGCCGCGCCTAGCGGCGCTGACCGGGGCGCCGCTGCTGCCGGTCTTTACCGTGCGCGATCCGAAGTCCGGATTTCGCATCGTCGTGGAAGAACCGATCCGTCTCGCGCTCGACCAGTCGTCGGACGAACGGTGCATCGCGGCGGCAGCCGAATTCCTCCGGCGCAGCGAAAAATGGGTGCGGCGCTACCCGGGGCAGTGGCGTGCCTGGAGCAAGTGGAGCAGGCAATAACGGCGCCGGCCGCCTGCGGCTGCCGACGGAATCGGGTGTCCGGTGAGGCCGGAGCGAGGCCGCGCTATTGCGCGGCTTCTGTGACGTGGGGATCGACCATCGCCACCGTGGAATGACCGGACAAGGTATCTTCCAGGTCCGGATTGCCGAATTGCTTGGGCGCGGCGATGGCGCGTTCGATGATGTCGATGCCCCGGTTGCTGTCGTTCACGACCCAGGGCTCGAGCTTCTGGGTGATCTCCGGATTGACGAAGTTGAGCAGCGAGCAGCGTGGATCCTTGCGGTGGCTGTTGCGCACCTGATGATAGAGCGGCTTCACGCGGAAGCCGGTCATCAGCGACAGCAGAACGCTCGGCATGACCAGCAGCTCGTCCCGGCCGACCTCCGCCGGCACGAACTCGCCATTGACCTGGATCTCCAGGCCCGGCGCATTGGTGCTGACGAGGGTGATCAGATGGCCGTCCTCGTGGGAATCCTGCAGCAGCTCCCGGGTATGCCGCGCGGGTTCGTAGTAATTCAGTTGCACGTAGGTCGCATCGTGGAACAGCAAGTCTGGCGCGCCCGGCTTGTAATAGTCCCGCATCGCCGCGAACAGGTCGCGCACGATGCCGCCGAGCACCGTCGAGGCCTCGCGCATTGCACCATGCAGCGGGCAGCTCGCCGCCCACCCTTCCAGCTCAGGCCGGGCCCGGTTGCGGTTCCAGGCGGAGAAGGATTCAGTCAGGTCCGGGCGCTCCGGCACCTGGGAATATTCCGGACCCAGCTCGCGATAACCTTCGACCCAGGCGGCGTTCGAGTAGTGCTGTTTTTCCGCCGCCGGACGCTTGAAGAATTCGTTGGCCAGCGTGAAGACGTGGTCGACCGACTGACGAACGGCGCCATCGATCGGAATGCGGAGGAAGCCCTGTTCTTCCAGCTGGGGGATCATGGCCAGATAGGCGTTGCGACCGGATGCCGGCGCGCGGTCGAGGGAAAGCGGGCTCATCAGCAAACGCTCCATGGTAGGTCGGATTCGGCAGGTCCCCTTGGGGGCCCACCATACCCATCGGAAAGACTCTGTCCAGGGGGCCGGGCCGTGAGACGTCGTTGTCCTGGGCCCAAGCCCCGGCGGGAATTCGGCGCGCAGTATAGGCCGAGGCGGCGCGGAACGGTGACGAGCAAGTCATTGGAATCCGGGCGACATAGTGCCGCAGAATGGCTGTGGTGAGAGGTTAACGCTGCATGCCGAGCGCGGCCTCGAATGGCAGGAAATCGTCCAGGCCGATGCAGCGCGTCACCGTCAGACCGTCGTCGGACAGGGGAAACGCACCGAACTCCGCGAAGCCCAGCATGTTGTCGCGGAAGCCCCATTGATACTGGCCAAGGACGGGCCGGGCGCCGGTGCGCACCAGGTCGTGCACCTGGCGGACGAACTCATTCTCCAGACCCCAATCGATCTCATCGAGATGCAGGCCGGTGAAGTCCATCCCGTTGTAGTAGACCTGCTGGGTGCCGACCAAGCGATAGCGCACGCGCACCGGCTCGCCGAGATATTCCGCGATGATGATGCTGGGCAGGAGCTGGCGGATCTCCGACGGATCGATGTCGCCCGGCGCCGGCTTCGCGCGGCCACGCAATTTCGACTGCCAGTAGTCGTGCAGCGCCAAGACGCTCGGCGACCGTACCTGGCCGATCGACGTGTAGATGACCGAAGGCTGAGTCCCTTGTCGGCCTTGGTCGTCGATCTGACCGGTCGGACGTTCCTGCATGATTTGGGAGAATCTGTTGGGGACTCAGCGCGTGTCAATGAGGAGGATTGAACGCGCCGCCGCAAGTCCGCCGCGCAACGCGCTCACAAGCGGCGGCGTCCGCCGAACACCGGCGAACCGGCATCGGGGAAGAATTCGTCGATGCCGAGGACGCGGTTGACGGCGTGGCCATCTTCCGACAGCGGGAACAGGCCGAATTCCGATGCGCCGCGCGTCTGTTCGCGGAACGCCCAGTGGTAGTAGCCGAACACCGGCGCCCTGGTATCGCGCGCCTGGGCAAAAATGCGATGCACGAACGGTCCTTCGTCCCAGCCCATCTCGTCGACATAGCGCCCGGTGAGCTCGTTGCCCAGGATATGGACCTGCCGAGTGCCGGCGAGCCGGAACCGCACGCGAAACGGATCGCCCTCCAGATCGCAAATCACGATCGAGGCGATCAGCTTGGGAATCTCCGTCGGGTCGATGTCACCCGGCCGGGGCAGGCCGTCAACCGTCCGCTTGCCCTGCCAATAGGCGAGCATGTCCAGAATCGACTGCGATCGCACGGATGCGACGCTCTCATAAATTGTATCTTCGGCAGGGTACTCCGTCATGGCGCGCGCATCCTCGGCCCGCCGCCACCGCCTGTCAATGTTCCGGAAGTGGAGAACGAGAGCCCGGTGGTGACGCGCATCGACCGGCGCAATCAGGCGATCGCGCGCACCACGCCGCCATCGACCCTGAGCGCCGCGCCGTTGGTCGCCGACGCCTGGGGGGAGGCGACATAGACCACCATGTTCGCAACTTCCTCGACGGTGGCAAAACGCTGGAGCAGCGAAGTCGGGCGGTGCTGCTTCACGAAGTTCCGCGCCATGGTCTCGACATCGGTCTTTTCGTGCTTCGCCATTTCCTGGAGGAACGTTTCGACACCGTCCGAACGCGTGGGCCCGGGCAGGACGGCGTTGACTGTCACTCCGGTACCGGCAGTCAGCTCCGCAAGGCCACGCGACAAGGCCAGCTGGGCGGTCTTGGTGACGCCGTAATGGATCATCTCCGCCGGGATCTGCAATCCGGATTCGGACGAGATGAAGACGACGCGGCCCCAATTGCGTTTCAGCATTCCGGGCATGTAGGCGCGCGACAGGCGCACGCCCGACATGACGTTGGTCTCGTTGAAACGGGTCCAGTCGGGATCGGGAATGGCGAAGAAATCCTTGGGCTCGAAGATGCCGGCGTTGTTGATGAGGATGTCGACCTGCGGGACGGCGCGGACGAGCGCATCGCAGCCGGCCGCGTCGGCGACGTCAGCCGCGACGCCGCGCAGCTTCGCCTCCGGCAGTGCGCGCTTGAGGTCGGCGACCACGCGATCCACCTTGTCCTTGGCGCGACCGTTGACGATGGTCTCGGCGCCGGCGGCCGCGAGGCCCTTGGCGATGGCGAGTCCGATGCCGCTGGTGGAGCCGCTGACGAGGGCGATCTTTCCTTCAAACGCGATGTTCATGGCGTCGGGTCCTTTGCGTGATGCGATGGTCGATAGATGAGAGACGCGCAGGCGAAGCGCAATAGGCTCTGCCATTCTGGCGGGAAGGCCGCGCCTCGGCTATGGATTTATCGATGAACCGGGACGCCGACCTATGTGCCGCCGCTGCACACAACAACGCGCTGTGGTGCGATGCGATGGCGCGCATTCACGGCGCCGCCAGCACTTTCGTAGCGGGCGCATGGCTCAACCGGCGGCCGGCACCGCGCTTCCACCCCAACCTCGTTACGCTCGGCGATCCGCGCGAACGGCACGCGCATCTCTACGCCGTCCGGCAATTGCAGGCGACGCCGCCGGCGCCGGGTTGGGCGGTGAAGGACAGCTTCGCCAGCCTCGATCTCGCACCCCTCGGATTCGAGCTGTTGTTCGAAGCAAGCTGGATATACCGCCCGGCGGGCGCGTTCGATCGGATCGATTCTGATTACCGGGCTCGACGCATCGCCAGCGAGGACGCGCTGCATGCGTGGGAAGAGGCCTGGCGTGCGGGCGCACTCGAACAGCGGGAGCGTCTGTTTCGCCCGGAGCTTCTGGATGAGGAGACTCATGCGGTGATCGCGCTCCAGCACAAACTCGCAATCGTTGCGGGCTGCATCGCCAGTCAAACCGGATGGCGTTGTCCGGACTCTCCAACCTGTTCGCGCCATCGGACGATGACGGCAGGTTGCGAGTGTCATGCATGGCTGCCGCATCGCTGATCGCGCCCGGCACGCCGCTGGTCGGCTACGAGCGCGGCGATGAGCTCGTACGCATGAAGGCGCTTGGCTTCAGGGAGACCGGTCCCCTGCGGGTCTGGCAGGCGATCGACTAGGCGCACGCGCCGTGCGCAAGTTCGAAATGGCGCACGAAATCATCGAAGCTGGAGAGAACGGCGCGCGCCTCCGGCTCGACCACCGCGCGGTCGATCGCGTCGCCGGCGAATTTGCGGATCGCCTCCAGCGAGTCCCACAATGTGACGGCGATGAACTCGACCTCTCCGCCGACCGCGCGCTTGAGCAGATAGGCGCCGCGATGCCCCGCGATTGCAGGCAACGCAGCAAAGACCTTGCCGGTCACGAATTTCTCATAGGCGTCGGCATTTGCAGCGGCCGCCTGGCCGCGCCACATGCGTACGATCATCGTCCTCTCCCGCGTTTGCTGCCGGATCAGCCGCTTCAAATTTGCGCGAGATGGCGCGGCCGGACAACGGGTCCAGCCGCGTGCGGCGTTTCATTCACGGCGCGTTCAGCTTCGGCTCGTCAGGCTGTTCGTCCATCAGGAAGGAGCCCGGATGCCACGATCCAACACGTCCTCCATTCTGCAGGCCATGGCGCTCAGCGTGGCCGTCCTGCTCGCAGGTTGCGTCGTCTATGAGGAACCGCACCCGGTCTACCAGTCCCAGCCCGTGAAGATTCCGCCCGGCCATCTGCCGCCCCCCGGCCAGTGCCGGATCTGGTTCCCGGACCGCCCGCCGGGCCACCAGCCGCCGCCCGGTCCGTGCCATGTCCTCGAACATCAGGTTCCGCCGGGCGCCGTGCTGGTGCATGGCTGACCCCGCACCGCACGCAAAAAAAACCTCTTTATCAACCTTTTTGGGAACTCTATGCTCTCCTAAGACTTAATTCCGCCAGTCAGTCCGCCTGCCAGGTTGCGGAAGATAGTCACAACTGTTCCTAAACGCTGCTGCGGGACAATGGCGGCGCCTTGGATTGCGGCTTTGGTCCAAATGGACATCCGGGAGCCAGCAGGCGGGGAGGGACGATGACCAGAAATCGCCTTTTGGTCGTCGACGACGAACCGGCAATCGGAGCCTTTGTCGGCCGCGTCGCCGCGAATATCGGCTACGAGATCATGGCGGTCTCGACCCCCGACAAGTTCCTGGAACATGTCCGCACCTGGCGGCCCAGTCACATCATGATGGACCTGCAGATGCCGGTGGTGGACGGGCTGGCGCTGCTGTCGAACCTGGCGGCGGAAAAATGCACGGCCAGCATCATCCTCATCAGCGGCGCCGACCGCACCGTGGTGGAGGCGGCACGCCGCGTGGCGGTCGAGCGCGGCCTCACGGTCGTTGGGGCGCTGACCAAGCCGATCCGCGTTGCGGAGCTGACCAAGGCCCTCGACAACGCCAAACGCGAAGAGCCCTGGCTCACCGTAACGGGTCTTTCGGACGCGCTCGCCCGGCAGGAACTCTACCTCGTGCATCAGCCGAAAGTCGCGCTGGCGTCGCGCACGATCGCCGGGGTCGAGGCGCTGATGCGCTGGCAGCACGAGACGCGCGGCATGATCCCGCCGCTCGATTTCATCCCGCTTGCGGAATCCTCGGCCTTCATCGACCAGCTGACATACTGGGTCTGTGGCGCGGCGTGCGCACAACTCGCCCAATGGGACACGGAAGGCATCGCACTCGGCATCGCGGTCAATATCTCCGCCCGCAACCTGCACGACCCGCGCTTCCCCGACCTGCTCGAAAACCAGTGCCGAAGCACCGGCGTCGCGCCCGCGCGCATGACGCTGGAGCTGACCGAAACGGCCGCGATGCAGGACGCCGTACAGATGATGGATGTGCTGACGCGCCTGCGCCTCAAAGGCTTCAACCTCTCGATCGACGATTTCGGCACCGGCTATTCCTCGCTGGTGCAGCTTCACCGCCTGCCATTCAATGAGATCAAGATCGACCGCGCGTTCGTGGCCGATTGCACGACCTCGGTGGAAAGCCGCAGCATCGTGCGCGTCGTCATCGACCTCGCCCATGCGCTCGGCATGAAAGCGGTGGCGGAAGGCGTCGAAAGCGTCGAGGTGCTTGACCTGCTGCACGAGCTTGGATGCGACGAGGCACAAGGCTATTTCATCTCCCGGCCGATTGCGGCCGGCGACATGCCGGCGGCCGTCCAGCGTCAGCGCGAGAGCGGATGGTTCCGTGCCCTGCAACGCTGGCCGGTGCCGGACGTGAAAGACGCCGCCAACCGTGCATGAGCGGTCCGTCCTATAGCGCGCGCGCATCGAGATCATAGGAACCGGGCATTTCCTCGGCTTGCGCCCCATCGTCATGATGCGGATGAAGGCCGCGCATCGCGCGCGGCGCAAAGACAGAGGAAACAACCATGTCCATCCGCATCGCCGGCCTCGCCGCGATCGCCTTGATCGGCGCCAGCTTCGCCGGCTGCGCCACGCAGCCGACGACCAAGCTCGCCGCCAATCCCGCCGCGAGCGAGTACGGAATCGTGGCGGTGAAGAGCGTCCATCCGTTCGCCGAGACGGTTGCGCTGCTGAAAGCCGACGTAGCGGCCAAGGGCCTGATGTTCTTCGAGGAAGTGGATCAGCAGAAGCTGGCGGCCGATGCCGGCAACACGACCCAGCCGTCGACCCTGCTGGTGTTCGGAAACCCGGCGCTCGGCACGCAATTCATCACCGCCAACCCGCAGTCCGGGATCGACTGGCCGGTGCGCCTGCTGGTCTATCAGGATGCGGCCGGTCAGGTGTGGGCGGAATACACCGACTTCACCTACATCGCCCAACGCCACCAGATCGCCAGCCGCGATCCGCAGTTCAAGATGGCGTCGGAGGTGATCGCCTCCATCACCTCGAGTGTGACGCATTAGCCTCGATCGAGCTCGGCCAGCGGCAGCGTGGCATGCAGCTCGGCGAAGCTGTTCTTCCAGAACGGATCGCCGTCGCTGGACAGGAACAGGGCGCCGAACACGCCGCTGCTGCGGACACCGTCCTCCGACACCGGCAGGTTGAGCCGCGCATAGGCGAGATGGTCGCGCAGGTACGACGTCATGTGGTCGTGGGTGTAGGCGATGAGGCCGCGCACCGCGACCTCGTGCGTCTCCGCCGACGTCCGGTCGAACTCGGCATAGCGGTCGCGCATCACGCGGGTGCGGCGGATCTCGCGGCGGGTCAGTCCGGTCGGCTCGAAGCCGAACGCGTCGACGATGACGCCGCCGGCCAGCCGGTAGCGCAGATCGTCCGGCGTCGCGCCGATCTCCAGCAACTGCAGATGCGGCAGCATGGTGCGCAGAGCCACCGGATCGATCGATCGGCGCAGCGGAACGCCGCCATCGGGCGCCAGTCCGCGCCAATAGCGGAACAGCTCCACCAACTTCGGATGCCGGATGAAATCCGGAACGCCGTCGCGCATTGCACCCATTCTTCCGATCCGGCCGGTGATTGACCGCCCGATTGTGAATTGCGCCGCCATGTCGGGCAAGGTCGCCAAACGGATGAACTCTGGATGAACCGTTTCGCATCACCGCGCGAGCGACCCCGCGCCTACCAGCGCAGAGCGGCTGCCATGGGGAAATTGTCATCGCCGTCGATGGGTGGCGGGGCCTGTTCGGAGTGATTGAAGGTCACGACGTCCGAGCAGCTACACGATCTCCATGAAAAATCGGGCGCAGGTCACACGCGCATGGCGGCGACGACCGGCAGCGGGTCTTCGCCATCGCCGCGCGGCGGCACCTCGGCATAATGGTCGAACGCCATGGCGCAGGCGCCACGGCGATGCGTCATGGCCTTGAGGTCTTTCTCGTAGCCGGCAAGGCTGGCGAACGGCGCGGTCGCGGTGACGGCGGCGATCGTGCCATGCATGGCGAGGCCCTGCACCTGGCCGCCGCGCCGGTTGAAGTCGCCGACCACGTCGCCCAGGAAATCCTCCGGCGTCAGCGCCACCACCACCATCACCGGCTCCAGCAGCCAGGGCCGCGCGCGCGGCAGGGCCTCGCGCAGGCCGAGGCGCGCCGCGATCTCGAATGCGTCGGGCGAGGAATCGGTGTCGTGCCAGCCGGCGTTCAGGATCACCACTTGCAGGTCGGTCAGCGGAAAGCCGCCGACCACGCCGGTCTGGCACGCCGCATGGATGCCGGCATCGATGGCGCGTTGGAACTCGGGCAACGGAATGTGTTCGGGAATGTCCTCGGCCGGACAATGGATCTCGGTCTCGATCCCGGCGCCGCGCGGCAGCGGCGCGAGCTGGATGCGCAGCTTGGCGTATTGCGCCGGATCAGACGCCTTGTGGGTATGGACCCAGTCGATGGTGCGCGTGACAGTCTCGCGATACTGCACCTCCGGCGCGCCGACGCTGAACGGCAGGTCCGGCTCGCGCTGCAGATACTCCACCACCCATTCGAGGTGCGTCTCGCTGATGCCCTTGAGCACGATCTCCTTGGCCGGCCCGGTCTCCACGCCGAGCGTCGGATCCTGCTCGCACACGATCTCGAGGATGGAGCGCAGCCGGCTGTTCGCCCGCGCATGACGCGGCTCGAGCGAGACCGAGAGAACGTGCGTGACGAGAGTCATGGACGATGCTCCCACGCGCCGGCATCGCGATGAGCATGCCAACAGCGCACAAACTCCGTGCTGAAGCGCTCGACATCCTGACCGGCAAAGGCCGCCTTGATGATGAACACGCCGGCGTTGCCTGGCAGCAGGGCGATCAGATGACGATCGCTGTTGAGAATATCCTCGATATTCTTCCAGCCGCACGAAAAGGCGCCGCGAGCACCAGTCAGGTTCAAACCATCTGCCGTCACGATGTACCGATCATCGATCCGCTTCCCGGTCCAATACTTGCTGCGGCGCAGACGGCTCTCAAGCCAAAGGCAGCATATGAAGAGCACCGCGAAGCACGTCGCGGCAAAGACGAGCTGATCGGAGAGCGAAGGCGAAACCGCCGCCAGCGGCTTCACCGCCATGAGAATCGAGAGATACAGGAACGTGCCGAAACCGCACCACAGCCAATAAAGTGTCGAATAGAGACGACCCGTCCCCCCGCGCCAGATCAGTTTCGTCCACAGGCGCGTGAGATCATCCTTTTCGCGGCGCGTGAATTCGCGCATCTGGCGCAGTTCGAGCGTCGGCGATGCCGATCTGGTCATGCTGCGCCTCCCGCAGCGGCGTCATCGCCCTGCGATCTTGCCGCCCACCAGCGCCGTTCCAGTTCGGCGCAGAAAGCTTCGACGTCCTGGCCTTCGAAGGGCCCATTCGGAATGACGACGCTTTGAATGTCGGTCAATTGGATCGACAGAGACCAGTCGTTCCATTTCAGTTTCTTCATGCCTCGCCACGGCAAGAAGCTCGCCGCGTCGGGCATTTCGATCGCAAGACCATCTTCCCGAATGGCATAGCGTGTACCTGCTTTGCACAGATGGCCGATACTTGACGCCGCCACATTGCGCATACGCACAGACATCACCAGGAAAGAACCCAAGGCCAGCAACAGGACGGCTTCCGCCCAGCGCGGAAAGAAGACGCCCGCACACCACGCCAGAAACATGTAACGCTTGATTGCCTTGAAGACTGTCGCTCCGCCGACAACGATGACGCAGAGGCTCGCCCAGAACAGCGGATCGCGGCTGCAAGCCCGCATAACTGATACCGAACTCATGCGGGACAATTGCCGTATTTCCGCTTTGGTGAGATCGCGCGTCTGGCGCAGCTCCAGCACGCTATTCGCGCGCGGTTCCCAAGGACCCGGCCCTGAACCCCCGCCGGTCATTATTGCTTCCCCGAAATATGACGATGACGATCGGCGGAGCCTAGCCGCCGTTCGTTAAGCAAAGGTTGGGAACCGAGACCTGTACGGTCAGAGTTGCCTGGCGCGCTTGGCTTTCATCCGCGCGATGAAGGCTTCATTGCGCGGCCAGCGTCCGGTCGAACGCCAGGTCGCGACGCTTTCGACGAAAATTTTTCCAAAGATGTAGAGGAGCATCGGAACGATGAACGGCGCCAGCGAGAGCACCAGCAGTGCGACGCCGGCCTTGTCGATGACGGTCGCAAGCACTCCCGGTCCGACGATGTTGCGCAACGCCGCCGCGGCCATCATCAGCACCACGCCGTCGAGCATGCCGGCGCCGATGCCGAAACCGGCACGGCATGCGATCTCGTTCGCGATCGAATCGGCGCGGAAGAAAATGCCCGCGATCGCGATTGCGCATTCGCGCGGTCCCGGCCCGAATGCGATCCAGCTGGCGATGGCCGCGAAGGAGCCGAAGATGAGCGCGAACAGCCCGTAGGAGATGACGCTACCGCGCAGCCGCTCGCCAAGCATGACGGAGATGCCGGCCGCGATGAACACGCCGCCGGCCAGCAGCCCGAGCCAGGGCGGGCCGTTGATGTCGCTGGCATGGAACGGGCCGAGATCGAACGCCGCCAGCGCGGCCGGCGCGCCGCACGCGCAGCAGAACAGGCCGATGAGAATTCTACCGGTGGGTGACAGCGGAGCTTGGCTGGCCATGAGCAGGCGGCCTCGCAGTGGCACGGATGTTCGATGGTAGCGCCGCCGGGTTAAGCAAAGATTGGGGCGCCGCCGCGGGCTGGAACCGGCATGACAGGCGGCCCTAGAATGGACCGCAGGACAGGGATACTCGCCATCATGCCGCGATCGCAGACCGTCACCATCAATCGCGCGCCGGTGCTCACTTTATGGGCCGCGGTGGTGGCCGAGCGGCTCGGCTTCGACTGGGATGAGGCGTTGACTTTGGGCCGTGCCGTGGCCGGCCTCAATGCGTATTCCAAGGGCGTGCGCCTCGGCCTGTTCGAGCCGACGCCGAAAGAGGTGAAAGCGGCGCGCGAAACCGCCCGGGCGGGCAGCGCAATTCATGTCGCCCTGCTGGGGCGCGCGGTCCCGTGCGTGCAGACCCAGGAGGGCGTCCGCGCCCTGGAAAAAGAGAAACCCGCCAAGCCGGAGAGCGTCCAGCGCTATCTGGACAGCAAGTTCGGCGCGGCGCTGGCCGATGCGCGCGTGGCGATGCAGGCGCTGGCGAAATCGATGCCGCCAGCCAGCCTCGCGACCGAGGCATTCCATCTCTACGAACAATTCCGGCCTTCGACACCTGCCGATACGCAAGGCTGGGGCGCCAAGGGCGAGCTGGATCTCGCCTTGATCCGGCGCATGGCGCAAAAGGGCTGAGGGGCCGCCTAGGCGAGGATGGCGAACTCCGCCGGGAGGTCGGCGCCCTCGATGGCGACGACGCGCGCCGGGGCGCCGTCCAGCCCGACCAGCTTCAGCGGCAAGGCGAGAATGGTGAGGCGCGGCGCCGTGATGCGGCCGAGTTTGTGGACATATTCGATGTTGTAGATCTCCTCGCCAAGAATGCGGTGGTGGACCTCACAATCCTCGCCGCGGAAGCCGGGCTGGCGCACGACATATTCCTCGGAGAAATCATAGACCACGGCCTTCACCCCGCGCTCCACCAGCCAGTCGGCGGCGCTCACCTCGAGATAGGGCCCGTCCGACCAGAAGACAGGCTGGCCCCAATGCCGGTCGCTCCAGCCGGTGCGCAGGATCGCGATGTCGCCGCGCTGCACGTGGCGGCCGCGCTCCTCCAGCGTGTCGGCGGTGATCGCCTTGGCGGCGCCGTGATCGTCGAGCGGCACCAAAGCGGCTGCACCGAGCAGCTTGCCGATCGGCGCCTGGTCGATGCCCTTGGCGCCCTGGATGAAATGGTTGGGCGCATCGACGTGGGTCGCGTAGTGCGCGAACATGGAAAAGCTCGAGCCCTGCCAGCCGCAATTCTCGTAGCTGTAGGGTGTGGAGAAGGCGACCTCGAGCCCCAGCCGCCCATCGCCGTGCCGCACCGGGATGGTGAGATCGATCAGGTTCGGCATGGCGGCATCTCCTCCCAAGCGCCGCCTCGTCAGCGCGGCGGCAAAGGACTATAAGAAGAAGACCGCGCCGCTGTCCAAATCCATGCAGGTAAGGCGTGGGCGTGGTGCCATGCAAGAGAAGCAACAACTTTCCCTGGGAGGGAACAATGGCCGGAAGCGTCTACAAGGTCGTGGAACTGATCGGAACCAGCACGAAATCGTGGGAGGACGCGGCAATCACCGCGATCAAGCGCGCCTCGCTCACGGTGCGCGATCTGCGAGTTGCCGAAGTGGTGCAGCAGGACCTGGTGATCGAGGGCGGCAGGGTTGAAGCCTTCCGGACCAAGCTCAACGTCTCGTTCAAGTTCGAGGATGTCGCCAAGGCCAAGAAGGGCCGCTGAGCGGACGCACCAGGCGACAACCCTCTTTGACGCGCAGGCCCGGCTTCGGCGCTGCCGGAGCCGGGCCCCGCATCAAATCCCGCGAACGTGCGTGTTGCGCAGCCGCGGATGCCGACTCAGAGATCAGCTCTTGGCGGTCGTGCTGCCGCCGACGATCTTCGCGCAGGTGCCCGCCGGTACGTAGATCCACGAATCGCCGGCGCTGTCCGCCGTGGAAGTTCCGGCGCAGGAGTGGGTCGCGGTCTGGCAGTCGTTTGCGCCCGCCTTCGAGATGCCATAGCACTTCTCGTTGTCGTAGCCCGGCTTCGCGGCCGGACCGGCATTGGCGGCTGTCACCGCGGCGGTCAATGCAATGGCCGCCGAGACAGCCGACGCCAGGATCGTCGTGCTCTTCATCATCGTCTCCTCAGGTCTCGTCACATCGCAGCCGCATTCAGGCTATCGACCAGCATCGCCGAGAGACAAATGACAATGAGGTGATATGAGGGCGCATATCAGCGCACACGCGATGTGGGCATTGCCTCGCAGCGGCGCGACGGCGAAGGTGCCATGCGTTCCATTTATCGAACGGATGCGGCAGCGCAAAGCATCAAGAGAATGAGCGATACGATCATGCAATATCTGGAGCCGACTCAAGAAGCCGGCCGCGCGTTCCTGCAGCGCGAGATCGCGGGCCAGGTGGTGATGCTGAACCTGCTGCGCTTCCGGCAGGTCGCGGACTATTCCGCCCATCCCGCGCTGGCGCCGGCCGCGCCGATCAGCGGGGCGGAAGCATTTGACCGCTACGTCGCGCACACCCTGCCGTTCCTGCGCCGGAGCGGCGGCGACCTCATGCTTTTCGGCGAGGGCGGCGCGTTCCTGATCGGCCCGCCGGAAGAACGCTGGGACCGCGTCATGCTGGTGCGCCAGAGCAACGTGCAATCCTTCATGGCGTTCGCGAGCGACCAGGCCTATCTCGCCGGTCTTGGCCACCGCACCGCGGCGCTGGAGGATTCGCGCCTGCTGCCGCTGGCCCCGCTGCCGCTGCCGGATGTAGGATAGGCCGGGCTGGGCACACGGGGGACGCACATGACACCATTGAAGACGATGGCCGTGATCGGCAACGGCATCATCGGCCATGGCATCGCGCAGGTGTTCGCGATGGCGGGCAAGGACGTCGTCATGATCGGGCGCGACGAAAGCTCGCTCGAGCGCGCAAAAGAGAAGATCGCGGCCAGCCTCAGCGAGTTCGCGAGCCACGACCTGATCGAACGCAGGGCGATTCCGGAGATGCTGGGGCGCGTCAAGGCCTCGACCAGCCTGGAGGACGCCGGCGTGGCGCAGCTGGTGATCGAAGCGGTGACCGAGGACCTGGCGCTGAAGCGCGGCCTCTTCGGGCGGCTGGACAGGATCTGCGCACCCGGCGTCGTGCTGGGCTCATCGAGCGGCCAGCCGGCAAGCGCGCTGATCGCCGAGGTCAAGCATCCCGAGCGCGTCATCGCGACGCACTTCTGGTATCCGCCGCAGCTCATCCCCCTGGTCGAGGTGTGCGCGAGCCCGCACACCTTGGTCGACGTGACGATGTGGGTGTGCGACGCGTTGCGCGCGGCCGGCAAGGAGCCGGCGGTGATCGACCAGGAGATCCCCGGCTTCATCGGCAACCGCCTGCAGTTCGCGATGCTGCGCGAAGCCTGGGCGCTGTGGGCTTCAGGCGCCGCCAGCGCGGAGGCGATCGATTCGGTGGTGCGCAATTCCTTCGGCCGGCGCGTCGGCATCACCGGCCCGATCGAATCGGCCGACGCGGGTGGGCTCTTCACCATGTATCATTTCGGAAAGTCGCTGATCCCGCACCTCGACGCGCGGCCGGAGCCGGACCCCGCGATCGGCAAGCTGGTGGCCGCCGGCGCCAACGGCATCGCGAACGGCAGGGGCGTCTATGACTGGTCGCGGCGCGACGGCCAGGCGCTCATCAACGCACGCATGGAAGAGCTGTTCCGCTGGCTGAAAGCGGACAAGGCGCGCAGGCGCTAGCAATCCGCTTCCATCGGGATATCGAGCCGCCGGCACAACGCGTCGATCTCGGCATCGGTCAACGGCGGCGTCTGGCCGCCATTGGTGGCGAGATGATAGTAGGCGAGCCGCACGCGCGGCGTCGCCTGCCAGGCGCGCAAGGCGGCCAGGATGGTGTCACGCTCGTTGCTCGTGATCCTCGGACTCATCGAAGGACACATCGCAGCATTCCCCCTCGGTTTATCACTCTTGCCAGAATCGCTTGCTCGCCTCGCGGTCGATGTCGGCGCGCGACACGCCGATATCCTTCAGCATGTGATCACCGAGCGCATCGAGCGCGCGGCGCTGGCGGTAGCGCGCGAGCCACACGAACAAGGTGTCGATGGCGGCGAGGATGCCGCGGCGCGCGGCCGCGTCGATCTTGCCGGCGGTCTTGATGAGAGGATCAGGCGGTTCCGCCGCAATGCCCGCCGTCCGACGTTCCGTGAATTCGTCAGACATGGCGGTCTCCCTGGCACTGGAGCAGATGCAGGCATGCGAATAGCTGCCTCTTCGATGCTTTTCTTGGCGATGATTGTCTCATGACAAGATTGTCTCGCTACAATGCTGTAATAAAAGCGAAAATTACTCTAGAATGATTTCATATACAGAGATTGTGTGGAGAGTGACTCAGTGTCAATGGACGACCAATGACGTCGATCACACATTTGCGCGAGCGCGCGAAGACGCACCGGTCACGCGGCTGAGCGCGTGACTGGCTGCGAAGTCGATGAAGGAGACGGCGCCGAGCGTGCCGCTACGCGCGCAGGCCGACGAAGTCTTCGAGCATCGAGAAGTCGGCGGCCTCCAGATCGGCGGCCGCGTCGAGTTTGTCGGGCAATGCGCCCGCGCGATTGGCCCAATAGGTGCGGTAGCCGAACCACTTTGCGCCTGCGACGTCCCAGCCGGCGAAAGCGACGAACGCGACCTCCTCGCGCGCGAGCTTGAAGGCATCGAGCGCCATCCGGTAGGCGCGCGGGTCCGGCTTGTACGCCTGCACGCGATCGGTGCTGAGATGCGGCTGGAACAATCCGTCGAGGCCGGAATCCTTCACCGCTGCGTCGAGCATCGCGGCGGTGAAGTTGGAGAGGAAGACCAGCTTCACGCCCGCCGCATCGAGGCGGCGCAAGACCGGCACCGCATCCGGCCAGGCCTTGAGCTCGAGCCAGCTCTGCATCAGATGATCGCGCCGCGTGGGATCGAGGTCGAGCTTCAGTGCGCGCGCGGCGGCTTCGAGTGCATCCTCGGTCACGCGCCAGAAATCGACATAGCGACCGCCCATGGTGCGCAGCCAGGCATAGCCGAATTGCTGCGTGCGCCACGCCGTCATCAGCGCCTTGCCCTGGCCGGGGAAGGTTTGCTCTGCCTGCGCCGCAACCGGGCGCGGATCGATGATGGTGAAGCCGTCGAACGCGATCGCCTTGATGCCGGCGGCAACGGCGCTGGCGCGCTGGGGCTTCGATAGAAGTGCCGCGGCGCCGGCGGCGGCAGTCATGAAATCGCGACGGGTCTTCGACATGGGCTCAGATCTCGCACAATGGTCCGCGCCCGTCCCATCTGTGCGCGCGGACTGCGCTTCGCCAATGCCTTTTGTTTATGGCCGCCTCAAACCCGTGCGCTCTCGTGCCAGCGCGGCTCGAAGCCGCGCGCGAGGATCGTGACGAACAGCGGCGGCGTGATCAGCGCGGCATTTGCGCTCGCACTGCGCGGGCGCGCATCTCTGTAGCCTTCGAACGACCAGCGCAGCAGGCGATCGCCGCGCACCGCAAAGGGCGCACCGTCGATCGCGATCATCGCGCCATCGGGCAGCGCCGCGACGTCGCACATTTGCGTGATTGGCTGCTTGCGCGACGCGTGGCGCTGCTGATGCAAGATGCGGTCGGCGGCATCCGCCATCAGCGGCGGCTCTGCGAGCGCCAGGAAATGCTGCGCCTCCTTGCGCCGGCAATAGAAGCAGGGCCGGTGCCCGGCGGCGAGCGCGGTCACCTCGTCCAGGAAGAACAGCGAGGTGTAGCCGCCGCCCATCGCCTCGTGCGTCTGGTTCTTGTAGTGGAGGTCGCAGCAGATCCAGTGCCGGCTGGCCCAGCGCCGCCCGCCCAGCGTGCGGTCGTCGCGATGGAACTTGCCGCCGCGATTGCCCATCATGGTGCCGCGCGCCGGCGTTGCGACCAGCTCGCCGAACGGGTTCACGCGGTTCTGCAGGGGCATGGCGGCTCCGCCTGGCCTTGGTTGCGAGGATCCTGGGACATCATACAGCAACCTCCCGCCATCCTTTGTCGGCATGAAGAGCGCGGCCGATCGCCCATATGGACTCCGGTGTCATTCTGCACGATGCTCGGCAGACCACGGCGCGATCGCCTCCACGCATCCCGACTCTCAAGACCCGATGACCGAACTGGCCGCCAGCTTCCTCACCGTCTTTGTCGGGCTGTTCCCGATCGTCAATCCGCTCGGCATGGCGCCGATCTTCCTGCGCCTCACCTCGGACGCGACTGACGGGATCCGCGCCAGGCTGGCATGGCAGATCGCGGTTGGCGGGTTCGTGCTGATGGCGGTCTCGCTGTTCGTCGGCTCGCACATCCTCGCCTTCTTCGGGCTCACCATCACCGCGGTGCAGATCGCGGGCGGCCTGGTGGTGATGGCGGCGGGCTGGCGCATGCTGCAACAAGGGTACGATCCGCGCGCGCAGGAGCAGCACGCGCCGGTGCCCGAGGAGCTGATCATGCGCCGGGCGTTCTTTCCCTTGACCATGCCGCTGACCGTCGGGCCCGGCACGATCTCGGTCGCGATCACGCTGGGCACGCGCGGGGCAGAGACCAAGCGGCTGCTCATGACCGCGGCCGGCGGCCTCCTCGCAGCGCTCGCGGTCGCGGCGACGATCTATCTCAGCTACCGGTTCGCCGTCCGGCTCCTGCGCCGGCTCGGCGATACCGGCACCGACATCTTCATGCGGCTCTCGGCCTTCATCCTGCTGTGCCTCGGCGTGCAGATCGTCACCAACGGCATTTCGGAACTGCCGTTCGTGGCCGGGCAGTAAGCCGGCGACCTCTGCGATAGATCCGCCGCGCGCCGGCGCCGCAACCAATCCGTCGAATGGACTCGCGCAATTCCGCGCGGGCATGGGACTCCAATCCAATGCTTGCCCCGTCACGCGCAAACCGGGGGCAACATCCTTGCGTTTCGCGCGCCGCGTGTTCGAAGGGACTCCCAATCGAGGAGCGTGCGGCCTTATCATTCCGGCGAACCGATCACCCGCGCAACAAGAAGCCCCGGGGGGAGGTTTCCATGCCGAAAATCAAACTTGCGATCCTGCTGGCCGGCGCGCTCATCGCCGGCTCCTGCACCAATCATCTGGTGAATTTCGACCAGCTGCCGGACGGCACGCCGCTGCAATCCTGGACCGGCTCGCCGCTGAATACCGGCAATCCGTCGGTGATCACGGCGCAATATGCCTCGGAGGGCGTCAGCACATTCGACAGCACCGGCGGCGGCGTCTTCCTGCTCTTGTTGCAGAACACGCCGACGCCGCCCAATGCGGCCTGCCCCTACGGCTCCGGCGGCCTGCTGAACTATGGCGAGCCGACCACCATCACGCTCGCGCAATCGACCTGCAATGTGTGGGTGACGATCCCGCCCGGCTTCGGCACCGTTACAGTCAACGCCTACGATTCGAACGGCAACGTGCTGCGCACCGAGGCCACGACCGGCGCCAACGCCGCGCCCGCCGCCAATGGCGGGCGGCGCATCCATGTCAACGCCTGCGGCATCACGCGCGTGCAGCTCTCCGGCAGCAACTACTGCTTCGACGATTTCACCTGGCAGGAGAGGTGGTAGGCGCGCAAGCGCATCGCGCGCCGCTCCGGCAATGACCCGCAGAGGGCCGGGTCATTCGCCGGACGACAGGTTCGTGACCGCGAGCAGCATGCTGCTGATCAGCTTCGAGCGCTCGACGGTGCCGATGAAGCGGCGGTCGGTATCGATGACGGGCAGCGAATTGCGATCGAGCGTGTCGATGCTGGCGAGCGCGTCGCGCTTGGTGGTCGGCGGAGGACTGACCCACGGATGCCATTATCCTGACTAAGGATTGCTGCGGAGCCTCAAGCCTCTTGGACTTATCGGCTCTCTGACGCCATTTCTCAAACAATGGGTTTGTCCCCAAGCCACTTGCGCCTATCTCGCCACGACCTCGATCTCGACGGCGGCGCCGAGCGGCAGGCCGGCGGCCTGAATCGTTGTCCGGGCCGGATATGGTGTCTGGAAATGGCGCGCGTAAACCGAGTTCATCGCGCCGAAATCCTTCATATCCGCCAGGTAGACGGTGGTCTTGATCACCTCGTCGAAGGACTTCCCCGCCGCTTCCAGAACGGCTGAGACGTTGGCGAATATTTGGTCGGTCTGAGCGCCGACGTCGCCGGCGACGAGCTTGCCGGTCGCTGGATCAAGCGCCACCTGGCCGCTGAGAAAAAGCAGATCTCCAGCGCGCACAGCGGCGGAAAAGGGGCCTACCGACGGCGCGATCCGGTCGGTCGTGACTATCTCTCGACGCATGTCATTGATCTCCTGTCAGGGTCAAATCATCGGTATTGCGATCATCGATGCGGCCACCCTCCGGCGATCCTTGCGAAGGGCGCTCCCGGATCCGCGCTGCGCCCGTTTCGTTCCTTGGCCAAAGGCGGCTGATAGATAATCTACGCCGATGTCGTAGAACGTAAATTCACCGGTCAGTGTAGTTTCACATTGCATGCCGGGCGCAGTCGGATACGATCACGAATGGTCCGCGCCCCGCGAATTCAACCCGCTCTTGAGGTGCCGAACATGCCGAGGGATGGCCTACTCACGAGAAATCAAATCGTTGCTGCCGCTGACGAGCTTTTCTATAGCCAGGGCCTGCATGCAGTGAGTGTGGATGCGATCGCGGAGAAGGCCGGTGTCACGAAGAAGACCTTCTACTACCACTTCAAATCGAAAGACGATCTGATCGGTTGCTATCTCGATGCCCGCGATAGGCCGACCGTCGATCGTTTCAAAGAGTGGGCAGGCAGCGAGGGAAGTGTCGCCGATCGGATGACACGGTTTTTTTCAAAGTTGGGCAGATCAAGTCAAGGGCCGCGATGGAATGGCTGTGGCTTCCTGCGCGCGGCCGCCGAGTTGGCCGACAAGCGTGGCCATCCGGCGCTCACGGCCGCGCGAACCCACAAGGCGCGCTGCGAACAATGGCTATTCGAAATGGTGAATGAAGAGGACCATTCCGATGCCGAGACAATCGCTCGCGCTCTCATGGTCCTGATCGACGGCGCGGTCAGTCAGATCTTGATCCATCGTGACGCCAAGTATGCGACCTCGGCCGGGCTTGCGGCTCGATCCCTGTTGAGCAGAGGTCGGCGATAACCGGCGCCATATCGCCGGGGCTGCAGGTCCAACTCGACTTTCTGCTCGGTCATCCATTGTCGTTTTTCCTTATGGATGGGGCTGGAAGATCAGGAAGCCTTTATGAGCGAAATTGCCCAATGATCCCAACGAGAGCCGGCGTTTGGCGAGCGCAACGGCCCGGAAGGCCTGGTCGCAGAACAGCCCATCAGCCGCGGGCGAGTCTCCGATGAGTCTCTAGCCAAATCAAAGTATACTGTCTAGTGAGTGTATATTTCCGGACCCTTGGCGAACAGTGGCCTGGCACGGAGGTCCCCACGGCTGGTGGGTGATTTCGATGCCGCACGCTGATGCCAGCGAAGGGAATGAGCGCATGAATCGGGATAGCCAAGCGTCCTCGGAACGTCGTCCTGGGGTGAAGCACCTGGATTCGGGCGGGGCATCTCCGCCGTGGCCGCGCCCGGCAGTTCGGTCGACGGGCAGTCTGGCCGGCGGAGAATGCAAGAGATGTCCTGCACCTCATCGGGACTCAGAAACTCCGCGCCCGACGCGCACCGGCCGTTTTCGCGCCGTTCTCGGTCTTGGGCTCAGCCGATTGCTGGAACTCGTCGGCACCTGGAATAGGCGCGCACGCGACCGCCACTTGTTGGCGGGGTTGAACGACTGGATTCTGCGGGATATGGGGATCGACAGCATTACGGCGGAGACGGATACGTCCATGTCGTACTGGCGCTTGCGCCTTGGTCTGGGACCCGGGTTTGCTGCAGGCCGGCGAAACGCCGTGAGGCGGGACGGCGAGTACCCTCAGCCCTAGACTCGACACCTCTGCCGAACCTCACGATGAGGAGGTGGCCGCTTGCGCGGCGGCGGCGCTCGAAGCGACCCTAGTTTGCCGGCGGACTTGCTAGCGGCGTTCGTTCGCCCAGCAGCCAACGCGCCGTGTCGGTGTAGTCGAAGGCCAGCGAGATCACGATCGTCGCCAGCACCACCATGATGATGCGGCGCGGCCATTGTGGCATGTCCGCGCGCCGCAGCTGCACGACCAGATAGATCGCGAGCGGAGTCCACAGGACGATGTGCGGCAGGCCCAGCAGCTTCACATAGCCCATCCGGTCGTACAGCCAGCCGATGCCGAACGCGCCGGCCACGGCGGTCACGATCGCCGCCAGCGCGGCGATCCGGCTCTGCCGCCAGATCAGCAAGGCGAAGGGCAGGATGAAGGCCCCGAACAGCAGCCAATTGAGCCACAGGCCGATCCACTGCGGCTGCTGCGCGATCGCTTCCGGCAGTGTCATGCCGCGTCTCCCCCGAAGATGCA
>JAWKVL010000009.1:0-119914 GCA_041398065.1 Dongiaceae bacterium
GTTGGCCAAGGTGATCAACTCTTGCTGCAAGTCGACGCCGACACAGCGCACATCCCTCACGCGCCGCGCGAGACACAGGGCGGCCGTTCCGACGCCGCAACCGAGATCGACAATTATCTCGCCGGGTTCGGCGGGACAGGCTGCCGCGAGCAGTATCGGATCGATGGCGACACGGTAGCCCGATGCGGGCTGGTGCAGGGTCACCCGTCCTCCAAGTACGGTGTCGGTCGTTGTGGAGATTTTCGTCGCGTCATTCATCGGCGCAGCGCTCGGACGGATAGACCAGGACAAAGCGCTCCAGAACGATCGGCATATCCTCACTCGGCGCCCGGCCAAGCACCGCGCAGCGGCGACTGAAATAAGCCCAGTGCGCGGCGCGCCAATAGTCGAGCGAGCTATCGCCCTCACCTTCCGTCGCGGCAAACTCCGCATCGACTGCATGATAGGGTCGGACATCGACGTGCGCCGTGCGGATGATGAGCAGCGGCGCACCAGCATGGTCTGTGACGATGCTGTAGCCACCTTCGACCGGCATCATGTTCGGATCGCCATCGGCTTCCCACAACATGCCCGCCGTAGCGCGCTTGCGGCCTGAGATCACAAGGTCCGCCAACTCGCGTGCAAGTCGCTCGCTGTCGCCGAAGTGCCAGACTTGATACTCCGCCGAATCCGGCAAATCCGGCACAGCCTTGCGCGCCTGGCGCCAGAAGTTGCGGTAGCGCGGCTCTTTCGCGTCTACAGCCATCCGCTCGGTTCCGGTTCGTGCCACTCGTTGGCGCTCTTGAGGATGGTGACGGCCGCGTCATAGTCGTCATCAACCACCATCAGGCGCTGGGGCAGGACGCCCAGGCTGCCCTGGACGATGCTGGCATGGGTGTCGAACAGGACTGCCGTGATCCCGCCATCCGCCAGCAAGGCGGTCAGGAACGACAACCGCACCGGGTCGGTGCTGCGCGCCACCTCTTTCACGCTTTCGCTCCAAGATTTACCATGGTTCCTGTGTCGATCGTTGCCATTGCGTTCCAGAGTCGGGGCATTATGCTGCGATCCGGCGCCCTGCACCATGCGATTGCGAGCCGGGCGCCACCACTGAGGGTAGGTCGAGGCGGGGCGCTGGGGACCGCCGGAAAGGCATTGCGTGGCGGTTGTTGTCAATCTGGAGACCGGCCGGGAGAAGCAGCCGGACGCACTGGAGCGCCTGACGCAGCTCGTGCGGGATGATCTCGATCGGGTCAACGAGCTGATCCTGCAGCACATGCAGAGCCCGGTGGCTCTGATACCGCAGCTGGCCGGCCATATCATCGCTGCCGGCGGCAAGCGGCTGCGGCCGGTCCTCACCCTGGCGGCGGCACGGCTCTGCGGTCATCCTGGTGCGCGCGCGGCGGGCCTCGCGGCCTGCGTCGAATTCATCCACACCGCCACGCTGCTGCACGACGACGTGGTGGACGAGAGCGACCTGCGGCGCGGCGAAGCGTCGGCCAACGTCTTGTGGGGCAACAAGGCGAGCGTGCTGGTGGGCGATTTCCTGTTCAGCCGTGCCTTCCAGCTCATGGTGGCTGACGGCTCACTGCGCATCCTCGATATCCTTTGTAGCGCCTCGGCCAAGATCGCCGAGGGCGAAGTCCTGCAGCTGATGACCAGCAACGACACCGCCACGACCGAGCAGGCCTATCTCGAGGTCATCAAGGGCAAGACTGCGATCCTGTTCTCGGCTGCCTGCGAAGTTGGTGCGGTGCTCGCGGATCGGCCGAAGCGCGAACAGGAAGCGCTGGCGAGCTTCGGGCTCAATCTCGGCATCGCGTTCCAGCTCATTGACGACGCGCTCGACTATTCCGCCAAGCAGGAAGCGCTGGGCAAAAAAATTGGCGATGACTTCCGCGAGGGCAAAATTACCCTGCCCGTCATCCTGGCTTTCCTGCGCGGCGACGAGAGCGAGCGCGAATTCTGGCGTCGAACCCTGGAGCGGCAGGAGCAGACTGAAAACGACCTCGCCGAGGCGCAGCGACTGATCGACACGCACAACGCGCTCAGCGACACAGTGCAACGTGCCACGCATTACGGCTCAGTCGCGCGCGACGCGCTCGGCATCTTCCCCGACAGCGCCGACAAGCGTGCGCTGATCGAGGTGGTCGATTTCTGCATCAGGCGCGGGCATTAGCTAGGAGACAAGATGTCAGATAACAGATGCCAGATGTCAGGGTGGCTCGGATACTCCTGGCATCTGACATCCAGCATCTGACATTCGGCCATGGTGCTGCCCTCGACCAGCGCGCTACGTGCGCTCGACGCGGTCGCACGGCTAGGAAGCGTGACGCGGGCGGCCGCGGAACTCAACATCACGCGCAGCGCGATCAGCCATCAATTGCGATTCCTGGAGCGCGAGCTGGGCTTCGCCGTGGTCGCGCGGGACGGGCGCGGCGTCGTCCTGACGCCGCGCGGTGAATCCTATGCGCGCGAAGTGCGCAAGGCGCTACAGACCTTGTCCGACGCCAGGACCAAATCGGCCGACGCCGCGCTGAGCGGGCGGCTCGTCATCAGCTGCGCGCCGGGCTTCGCGAGTTTCTGGCTGTGCGCGGAGATCGGCGGATTCCAGGATGCCCATCCACAGGCGCGCATCAGCGTCGTGACGCCAAGTCGGTTCGATGATGTCAGCGCGCCGGACATCGACATCTTCATCGCATTCGGCCGCGGGCAGTGGAGCGGCAAATGGTACGAGCTGCTCGCCAACCTGCACGAGACGCCGGTCTGCTCGCCCACGCTTATCAATGCATGCGGCGGCCTGGCAGAGCCGAACGACATCGCGAAACTGACGCTGCTGCACCTTGCCGACCACAGCGACTGGACCCAGTGGCTGACGGCGGCCGGCGCCGACGAGGTCGATCCGGCGCAAGGCATCGTGTTCTCCGACATGCATCTGGTGATCGCGGCGGCGCTCGCGGGACAGGGCATCGCGATCGGCGATCCGATCATCGCCGGCGGCGCGCTCTCGGCAGGGCGGCTGGTGCGACCCTTCCCGCTCGCCATCCGCGCGCCCAACTCCTACTACCTGGTGGCCGATCGTGGGCGGCTGCGGCAGCCGCTGGTGAAAGCGTTCCGCGGCTGGATCGCGGCACGGCTGGCGGAGGCAAGCAGCGCCGAGGATTAAGAGTATCGCCCTCAGGTGAACAAAGCTCACCAATCCAGCGAAATCTATTCGATTTTCAGCAAATCGCTTTCACGATAGGCTGACCGCTCCGTCCAGTCAGGAGGCCCGATCATGAATGCACCCCTTGCCAGTCCCACCGCCGAGACCTTCAGCCTGAAGCGCCGTCACGACGGCGGCGGAACGCCTGCGATGAACTATTGGGGCTGCAACTCCGAATACGGCGTGCTGACCGATGTGCTGCTCGGCAAGGCGGATCATATCAAGCATCTCTCCACGTCTTCGCTGTCACGCAAATATCTGCGCGAGGCGCCGTGCAACATCGAGGTGGCGAAGAAGCAGCATGCCGAGCTGATCAGCGCCTATGAGCATTTCGGCGTGCGCGTGCATTTCCACCAGATGGACCCCAACCTGCCCTATCAGGTCTATGCGCGGGATTCGAGTTTCATGACGCCCTATGGCGCGGTCATCACCAACATGGCCAACTGGTGGCGCCGCGGCGAGAACTTCGCCGCCATCCGCACCTACCAGGCGCTGGGAATTCCGATATATGACATGATCACCGCCGGCTATTTCGAGGGCGGCGACTTCAATGTGATCGAGCCGGGCTGCGTTCTCATCGGCTGCGGCGGCGAGCGGACCCAGGACGAGGCGGTTCAGCAGGTGAAGGGCTGGTTCGAGAAGGAAGGCTGGGAGGCGAAGCCGACCTACTTCGATCCGTTCTACGTTCATATCGACCTGATGGTGGTCATGATCGCCGAGAAGCTGGCGGCGGTTTGCCTGGAGACGACCGCGCCGGACGTGGTCGCCTGGCTCAAGGCGAAGAAGATCGAGATCATCCCGGTGCCCTTCCAGGACACCGTGACCCTGGGCTGCAACGTCATGTCTCTGGGCAAGGACCGGGTGATCGCGCCCAAGCACAGCCGGACGCTGATCGAGGCGCTCAAGGCCCGCGGCTTCAACGTCGCGGAAATGGACATGAGCGAGATTTCCAAGACCGGCGGCGGCATCCATTGCATGGCGCAGGCGCTCCGCCGCGAAGAGGCTTGAAGGGCACAAGATTGACCAATCGGCCAAGTCGAAAATATTCAAGCGAACCAATGCAGCCACGGCGCGCAGAGGCCTGAGACCGTCGGAATAAGTCAAGAAGCATCGGAGGAATGCCGTAGGGATAGATTGACGGACCGAGAGGTCCGTGAGAGCGTACCGCATACCAACCGACCGGGCGGGATCAGGCGCCACGTATCGGAAAACAAACAAGAACTGAATTGCAGGGAGGGCCGACGAGCTGATGCGGAACAACCGCCGGCTTGGCCTCTACGAACAAACACTCACTGACCCGCCGACGGCAGCGGGCAGGACCGCTTTTGCCTAAACTCGAAGGAGGGAAGTTTCGATGTCTGATAGCATGGAGAAACTGAAGCTGGCCGAGAAGCTGGTTGGCCGCGGGAAGGTCTCGCGCCGCCAGTTTGTGCAGTTGGCCCTTGCCGCCGGCTTCACGGCAGCCGTCGCCGAGACGATGTTCGTCAAGGCCGCGCGCGCCGAGCCGAAAAAGGGCGGTTCGTTCAGACTGGGCGTCGGGCATGGCGCGACCACGGATTCGCTGGACCCCGCGACCTACCCCGATCAGTTCACCGGCACCATGGGCTGGGGTGCAACTGGCAACAGCCTTGTTGAACTGAACGCGAAGGGCGAGCCGGTTCCCGACCTGGCCGAGAGCTTCGAACCCGCAGACGATGCCAAGAAATGGGTCTTCACGATCCGGAAGGGCGTCACCTTCCACAACGGGAAGAACGTGACGGCGGATGACGTCATCGCCTCCTTCCGGCACCACATGGGTCCGGATTCCAAGTCGGCGGCGAAGTCGATCCTCACCGCGATCACCGACATCAAGGCCGACAGCGACAAAGTGATCTTCACGCTGGATGCCGGCAATGCCGACTTCCCGTTCCTTGCCAGCGACTATCACCTGCCGATCATGCCGGCCAAGGACGGCGACGTGGATTGGCAGTCCGGCATCAAGACCGGTCCCTTCAAGCTGGTGAAGTTCGAGCCGGGCGTCAGCGCCAAGATGGTGCGCAACGAGAACTACTACAAGGATGTCTGGTTCGACGACTTCACGATGCTGTGCATCCCGGATGTGGCAGCCCGCACTGCGGCCCTCACCGCCGGCGAAATCGACTACATGGACCGCTGCGACCTCAAGACGCTCGATCTGGTCAAGGCGACGCCCGGCATCAAGATCTCGGAAGTGACCGGATACGGCCACTACGTCATCCCGATGAACGTCACCGTTGCGCCGTTCAACGACGTCAATGTCCGCCTGGCGCTGAAATACGCCATCGACCGCAAGGCGATCGTCGACAAGATCTTCTTCGGCCACGGCACTCCGGGCAACGACAACCCGATCGCCCCGACCGTGCAGTTCGCAATCGATGCGCAGCCGCGGCACGACTATGATCCGGAGAAGGCGAAGGCCTATCTCAAGAAGGCCGGGATGGACTCGCTGAAGGTCGACCTCTCGACCGCCGACGCGGCCTTCTCGGGCGCGATCGATGCGGCCGTCCTCTACAAGGAGAGCGCCGCCAAGGCTGGCATCGACATCAACGTGGTCCGTGAGCCGGATGACGGCTACTGGGATAACGTCTGGATGAAGAAGCCCTGGTGCATGTCGTACTGGAACGGCCGTCCGACTTGCGACTGGATGTTCCAGACCGCCTACGCCGCCGACGCGGCGTGGAACGACGCCTTCTGGAAGAATCCGAAGTTCAACGATCTGCTCAAGGCAGCGCGTTCCGAAACAGATACGAAGAAGCGCGCGGATATGTATGCGGAAATGCAGCAGATCCAGCATGACGACGGCGGTGTCGTCGTGATCATGTTCAACAACTACGTGAACGCCTATTCCGACAAGCTCACGCACGGCGATGTCGCCGCGAACTGGGATATCGACGGGATGAAGGTCGGGTCCCGCTGGTGGTTCGCATAAGACTGTGATGGAGCGGGCCGCGGCGACGCGGCCCGTTCTTTTCCCGGTTGAGTCCGGGTCCCGAAGGGGGAAACATCGAAAGCGATGAACGCCGTCCTAAAAATCGTCACGCAGCGGATCGGCCTCGGTCTCATCACGCTGTTCGTCGTTTCGGTGATCATATTCGTCGCCGTCCTGATGCTGCCCGGCGGGTTCGCCGAAGCGATCCTGGGACAGGCCGCAACGCCGGAGACCGTCGCCGCCTTCAACAAGGAAATCGGGCTGGATAAGCCCGCCGTCGTGCGTTACGCCAATTGGGTCACCGGGGTCATGCACGGCGATTTCGGCACCTCCTATGCCAGCCGCGTCGGTTACCGCCGCGATGTGGCGGAGATGCTGGCGCCGCGCGCGTTCAATACGCTGTTCCTGGCAGCCATGACCGCCATCATCGCCGTCCCGTTGTCGATCGGGCTGGGCTTGCTGGCGGCACTCTATCGAAACACGTGGTTCGACCGCGCGATCAACTCGATCTCGCTGATTTCGATCTCGTTTCCCGAATTCTTCATCGCGTACATCGCGATCGTGCTGCTCGCCTCCCCGCTCATGTGGAGGATCCTGCCGCCAATATCCAACATTCAGGACGATGCGGGACTGGGTGAGCGGATTTATCGCTGCGCGTTGCCTGCCATTACCATGACGCTGGTTATCGTCGCGCACATGATGCGTATGACGCGGGCGGCGATCATCAACGTGCTCGCCAGCCCCTATGTCGAGATGGCACGGCTCAAGGGCGCTAAACCATGGCAGATCATCCTGCGCCACGCCTTGCCGAACGCCTGGGCGCCGATCGTGACCGTCGTCGCGCTCAACCTCGCCTACCTGATCGTCGGTGTGGTGGTGGTGGAGTTCGTCTTCACCTATCCGGGCATGGGCAAGCTGATGGTGGATGCGGTGACGGCGCGCGACGTGCCGGTGGTGCAGGCCTGCGCGCTGGTGTTCGCCGCGACCTACATCGTCCTCAACCTCATCGCCGACGTGCTCGGCATCGTCACCAACCCCAGACTGATGCACCCGAAATGACAGCGACGCACGACGCCGCGACGACGGCAACCGGCACCAAGGCGGCGGCCAGCATCAGCCAGCGTCGCCAGCGTTCATTCGTCGGCAATGCCTGGCGCGGCTTCGCCAAGGCGCCCCTCAGCGCCAAGCTCGGCATGCTGATCATCGCGCTCTATGTGTTTGCCGCCTTGTTCGCCCCCGTCATCGCGCCGTACGGCGAAGCCGAGGTCGTCGGCGCGGGCTTCCAGCCGTGGGGCACGCAATATCTCATGGGGACCGACCAGCTCGGACGTGACCTGTTCTCACGCCTGATCTATGGCGCGCGCAACACCGTGGGTGTTGCGCTGCTGACAACACTCCTTTCCTTCACACTCGGCGGGTCCCTCGGGTTGCTGGCAGCCATCGCCAAGGGCTGGACCGATCAGATCCTGAGCCGGATCGTCGATGCGCTGATGGCGATCCCGTTGCTGATCTTCGCCCTGTTGCTGCTTTCCATCTTCGGCACGTCGGTCTTGACGATGGTGCTGGTGATGGCGGTTCTTGACTCGACTCGCGTGTTCCGCTTGAGCCGCGCGGTCGCCCAGAACATCGTTGTCATGGATTACGTGGAAGTGGCGCGCCTACGCGGCGAGAAGCTGCCTTGGATCATGCGGCGCGAGATCCTGCCGAACATCATGGCGCCGCTGGTGGCGGAGTTCGGCCTGCGCTTCTGCTTCGTGTTCCTCACCATCAGCTCCCTCTCCTTCCTCGGCCTCGGCCTGCAGCCGCCGACCGCCGATTGGGGCTCCATGGTCTATGAGAACAAGATGTTGATCACCGTTGGCCGCCTGACGCCGCTGCTGCCTGCGGGCGCGATCGCGCTGCTGACGGTCGGTGTGAATTTCGTGGTCGACTGGTTCCTGCATAAGACGAGCGGGCTGCGCGAATGAACGACAACGCGAAAACATCTACGAGCACCAGGACGAAGGGCGACGTCCTCCTGGAGATCCGGGACCTCCAGATCGAGGGCGAGAGCGATGAGGTCTGGCGCCCGATCGTCAAGGGCGTCGACCTGACGCTGACGCGCGGCGAGGTCTTGGGCCTGATCGGCGAATCCGGCGCCGGAAAGTCTACGATCGGACTGGCGGCCATGGGCTATGCGCGGCCCGGCTGCCGGATTTCCGGCGGCAGTGTCGTGTTCGATGGCATCGACCTGCTGGCCGCCGGCGAAGAGACGCGGCGCAAGCTGCGCGGAACACGCATCGCCTATGTGGCGCAGAGCGCCGCCGCCTCCTTCAATCCAGTTCATCAGTTGATGGACCAGACCATCGAGACCGAGATGCGCGAAGGTAAGCGCAGCCGCGGCGAAGCGACCCAGGACGCGGTCGAACTCTATCGCCGCCTGCGCCTGCCGAACCCGGACGAGATCGGCTTCCGCTATCCCCACCAGGTGTCCGGCGGCCAGCTGCAGCGCGCCATGACCGCGATGGCTATGACGTGCCGGCCCGACCTCATCATCTTCGACGAGCCGACCACCGCGCTCGATGTGACCACCCAGGTCGAAGTGCTGGCGGCGATCCGCGACATCGTCGAGCAGTTCCACACCGCCGCCATCTACATCACCCACGATCTGGCGGTGGTGGCGCAGATGGCCGACCGCATCAAGGTGCTGCGCTACGGCAAGTCGGTCGAGGAAGCGCCGACCCGCGAAATGCTGGCGAACCCGCACGAGGAGTACACCAAGACGCTCTGGTCCGTGCGTAAGCTCGGCAAGAAAGAGCAGCCGGGCGGCGAGCCGATCCTTCAAATCAAGAATGTCACGGCCGCTTACGGCAATGCGGTGCGGGTGTTGAACGACGTGACAGTGACGGTGCCGCGCGCCGCACGGCGGTGGTGGGCGAATCCGATCCGGCAACCACGCTGGCGCGTGTCATCACAGGACTGCTGCCGCCGACTGAGGGCGAGATCATCTTCACGGCAAGGTGTTGCCCCGTGCACTCAAGGATCGCAACCTGGACACTGCGGCGCATCCAGATGATCTATCAGATGCCCGATACCGCGCTTAATCCACGCCAGGACCGTCTATGAGGTCATCGGCCGGCCGATCACCCTATCGCGGCCTGGACCGGCGCCAAGAAGGAGGCGCGCATCACCGAGCTCATGAAGTTGATCGAGATGGACGACATGTCGACCGGTTTCGGCGAGCTGTCAGGCGGGCAGAAACAGCGCATCTGCATTGCCCGCGCACTGGCGGCGAGCCAGAGCTCATCATCTGCGACGAAGTGACGTCGGCGCTCGACCAGATCGTGCAAGAGGGCATCCTGCAGCTGTTGAGTGGGCTGCAGCGGGAGCTCAACGTTTCCTACCTCTTCATCACGCACGACATCGCGACCGTGCGCGCGATCTCGGACGAGATCGTCGTCATGTTCCAGGGCCGTGTCGTGCAGCAGGGGCCGAAGACCCAGGTCCATCGCCTTATACCGAGCTGCTGCTCTCCTCCGTGCCGGAGATGGACCCCGACTGGCTGAGCAACCTGCTGGCCCGCCGCAAGGCCCAGCCGGAGGCAATGCGGGCGGGAGACCGATAAGCGCCGACTCCCGCCAGGCCGCGGACATCCGCGGCCTGGCGGGGATGTCGGCAGCGAGCGCCGTTGCAGCGCTCGCCGTTCCTCAAGCCTGTTCCGGCATCAGGTCGATCGACCACAAGGCCGCGTCTGCGGTGTCGCGCAGCGTCACCGTCAGAACCTTGCTGTCGCCCGCGATCTTGACGTGGCCGAAGAATTGCTGGCCGGCCGACGGTGGGAGATTGGATTGGCCCGCGTCGGGCGCCTTCACGAATTTCGCTTCCGGGCCGAAGGTCATATCGAGATCGTTCGGGCCGAATGTGCCGGCGTGGATCGGACCGGAGACGAACTCCCAGAACGGGTCGAAGTCCTGGAATGCCGCCTTGTTCGGATCGTAATAGTGCGCGGCGGTATAATGCACGTCGGCCGTAAGCCAGACGGTGTTGCGGATCTTCGCGGCTTTCATGAACGAGAACAGCTCGGCGAACTCCAGTTCTCGGCCCTTGGGTGCGCCGGGATCGGCATTCGCCACCGCTTCGAAGCCCTTCTTGTTCTGTGAATCGTTGTAGACCAGCAGCGACAGCGGCATGTCCGCTGCGATCACTTTCCAGGTCGCCTTGACGCCAGCAGTTCCCGCTTTAGCCATGATCTGGTCGCGGCCGAGGAAGCGGTGATCGGGCCGGGCGGCCTCCAGATTGTCGCCGTTGGGGTCATGATAGCGCCGCATGTCGACGAAGAAAACGTCGAGCAGCGGCCCATATGCCACCTTACGATAGACCCGGTTCTGTTCGGCGGCGATTGGCGCGATCGGCATGAATTCGTGGAACGCCCGCGCCGCGCGCGCCGCCAGCAGGCGCACGTTCTTCTCGGTGTAGCGGTCGTCGAACACCTTGGAATCCGACCAGTTATTGGCGACCTCATGGTCATCCCACTGCGCCAGCATCGGCACCTGGGCGTTGAAGGCCGTCACGTTCTCTGATCCATCAGGCGTACTTTGCATCGACCCCGGAATTCGTCCAGCGTCTCGGCGACCTTGGACTTCTTCGATCAGCACGTTCTTCCACTTGGTGCCGTCGGGCAGGTCGACTTCCGCCTTCAACGGGCCGTCGGCATAGATCGTGTCGCCGCAATGGATGAAGAAATCGGGCTGATGGCTCAGCATGGTCGCGTAGGCCTTCATGCCGCCACGGTCGAGGTCGATGCCCCAGCCCTGGCCCGCCGTATCGCCCGACCAGGTGAAGGAGACGTCGCGCAGGTCGCCGGGCGCAGTCCGGAAGCGGCCGCTGATCGGCTCCGACACGGCATTGACATCGGTGAGGTCGGAGAAGGTCACGCGATAGAAGATGTCCTGGCCGGCGGGCAAGTCCTCGGCCAGCAGCTTGGCGGTGTAGTCGCTCTCCGGCAGGACGTCGACATAGGGCAGCGTCCGCGCGTCACGGAAGCCCTCGTTGGTCGCCACCTCGAAGATCGCCCGCGCCGGCCGGTCGGTGCGCGCCCAGATCACGCCGTGATTGGCGCCGATGTCGCCCGACTGCAGCCCGTGTGTTACCAGGGGCCGGGTAGCGGCGCGCGACAGGCGCGGCATGGCAAGGCCGACCGGGACCATCAGGGCGCTGGCGCCAGCGAGCTTCAGGAAGTTGCGCCGGGACTTTGGCTGCCGGTGTTTGGGCCGGAGGGACATCATGCGCGGCATCGCGACTCTCCTTTCGGGGTTCGTGCGGAACAGCGATGCTCGCCACGAACCATGACGAACAAGAATCATCATGGTTAATGTTTCGCGAACAAGGCCTCAGCCAAGACAGCCGGAATGGCCGCTTGCGGCTCCGGCACCCATGTAGCCTGCGCCCCAGAAGCCACTGAATCTGCGTGATTTCCAGTGGAATCAACGTCCCTCAGCACAGCACGGTCACCGGGGCTTGCTTCGAACCGGTAGCCTCTGTATATACCCCCTCGCCCAGAAGTTCCCGGCCGGGGCCGCGTGCCCCATTTCATGCGTCGGAGTGTAGCTCAGCCTGGTAGAGCACTGTGTTCGGGACGCAGGGGCCGGAGGTTCGAATCCTCTCACTCCGACCATTCTCTTGCCCGACTTTCTCAGGATTGCGGTCCCTTCTCCGGGCTGTTGGAGATGTGGCTGATTGGACCCGGTCGCCGCGTTGCATCCAGCTTCAAGAGTACACAGCACTATGGCTCGCTGTGTGAGAGATGGCGTCGTGGGGTCTCGCTGAATGCAAACCGCGGGCGCTGGCAACCCCCGCTGCCTGGCCGCAAGAACGCAGGAATCTCACACGAAGATCACAGCTGGCCGTGATAGTTCTCACCTGGACCGTGTCTGAGAAACGTCGAATTACCGGTACTGGACCTCCGATCGCCATCCCAGAGGCAACACTCCATGGCAGACCCTCGCGTCAGCGTCATCATCACGGCCTATAACCGTCCAGATTTCCTGAAGAGCGCCATCGAAAGTGTCATGGCCCAAACCTTCCGCGATTTTGAGCTCATCATCATCGACGACTGCTCGCCGACTGAGCTCTTCAGCGTCGTTGATCAGTTCGGCCCGGGAATCCGCTTCCACCGTCAGGAGCAGAATGGCTACCTTTCGCACGCCAGGAACACGGGCGTCCGGCTCGCGCGCGGAGAATACGTTGCATTCCTCGATGATGACGATGAATGGCTGCCGACCAAGCTTGAGCGGCAGATGGAGGCCATAAAGGGCTACGACGCGTGCCTGTGCGGGTTCAAGGTGATGGAGACAGGCGAGATCGTCGTTCACCCGGTGCGCGAGGTCACGTCCGAGGCGCTGCTCTATCGCAACAAGTTCTGCGGTCCTACCGGCCTGATATGCAAACGCAGCGTGCTGATGCATGAGATCTTTGACGTGCAGCTGCCGTTGGGTTCGGACTGGGACATGTATATCCGCCTGGCACGCCAGCGCCCGATGTCCTATTTGCCCGAACCGTTGTTCCTGAGGCGCACCTCGGATCCCGCGAGCATGACCAACAAGAAGAGGACCGCGCAGCTGGATGACATATTGGTCTATGCCAGGCCGATCGTGAAGCACCGGGCATGGCTCGGCGAGCGCGTGTTCCGCCGCAATCTCGCCGGCGCCATCATGACCAACATCAAGGTCAGGCCGAAGAAGTGGGAGATCCTGCGTACTGCAGTCACCAGAGCGGGCCTGGGCCCTACGTTGTGGCACCTCTGCTACAAGATCACCGGCGGTGACCGGCGATTGTGGCCCGACCCGCAGTGGCGGCGCGAGCACAGCAGCGGCGCTGAACAGCTGCCGTCGACCTCTTGAGCGTCCTCAAGATTGCCGGGCAACCGGCTGATGCGGCGCCCTGATCTTCTTCGGCTGTTGCCCGGCAAGTGAAGCAACAGCAGACTGTTGCGGCGGATGACGTCGCTGGTCGCATCGATCGGCTTGTTGGCATACCGGAGCGTCGCAAGCGATGCCCGCTACGCCGCCCTCTGATTCCTTTCCTTGGCGAAGGCGCTCAGGCCGAGCCACTGCTGGATTGAGCGCGACAATTGCTTGTCGCCAGAGAGCTCGAGACGATCGGCGTCCAATTCGGCTTTGACGGTCGTCAAACCCATCCAGATCTTGGTCATTGTAAGCAGCGAGCATTCGACGAACAGATCGACCTCATAGCCCGGATCGACTTGGCACAGGTCGACCTGTCCATGGTCCACGACCAGCCAGTAACATTGCCGCGAAGTGGTGAGTTCCGGAAATCGGAATTGGATGGTCGCGCGGTTCGGCGGCAATGGCGCGAGGTCCAGGCTGCGCCGCATGTCCCACATCAGTAGGGAGGGATCGAGATTCTTCAGGGACAATTGCGTTTCGACCCAGCGCTGACCCCAGACACCGAGCGCCATGACGATTGGCCGCAACTCCTGTCCCGCGGCTGTCAGGTGATACTCGACAATGCCCGGCTGGCTGGTGGCGCGCGTTTCGATGACACCGGCCTGCTCCAAGTCCTTGAGCCGCTTGGAGAGGAGGGTCGGCGACATGCGGGGCACGCCGCGCCGCAGATCGTTGAAGCGCGTGCTGCCGCAAAGCAGCTCTCGGAGGATCAGCGGAGTCCAGCGCGCACAGATGACTTCCGAAGCCATCGCGACCGGACAAAACTGACCATAGCTTCCGCCCTGTTCCATCGGCCCCCCCGGCATGACGGTGAAGATGAGAATGCTAAGCACTATGGACTTTCTCCGCCACTACAGATTCTGGACCTACGCCGTCAGTTCCGGCCGATAGGAAATCTTGGGAGCTCTATTTTATTTCATATTCTCAATGGTTTGCGGGCGCCTTCGCAAGGCGGGACGATGGGCCGATACAGATCCTGAACTGGATTGCGGAACCCCACCGGAGCGATGATCCACCCATCGGGAATCATCAGCGCTCCGTGCGGCGCCAGAATTGGGAGTGAAAAATGGCCGTGGTCGAACTGAAACCGAATGCGTCAAACGACTTGGTCGCGATCGCGCGGCGCTTGGGGCGGGATTTCGCCCAGCGCGCAGCCGCCCTGGACGAAGCCGACACGTTCGTTGCCGAGAACTACGAAATGTTAAAATCTGCCGGGTTGGTTGAAGCCGGAGTGCCGAAGGAGCTTGGCGGCGGCGGCCACGACGTGGATGCCTTGGCCGCCATGTTGCGCGAGCTGGCGCATCATTGCAGCTCGACCGCCCTCGCCTTTTCCATGCACACCCATCAAGTCGCGATTCCAGCCTGGCGCTGGTGGCATCAGAAAGCGCCCGTGGAGCCGTTGCTGAAGCGCGTCGCCAGTGAGCGCATCATCCTGCTGAGCAGCGGCGGGTCGGACTGGATTGCGGGATCCGGCAAGGCCGAGAAGGTCGATGGCGGTTTTCGGATCACCGCTCGCAAGGTGTTTTCCTCCGGTGCCGATGCAGGCTCCCTCCTCATGACCAGCGCAGTCTGGGAGGGCGATGGCGACGGACCGCAGGTGCTGCATTTCGGCATTCCAATGAACTCGCCGCAGGTCCGCATCATTCCGGTGTGGAAGACCCTCGGCATGCGTGCCACCGGATCGCACGACGTACAGATCGACGGCCATGTGGTTCCGGACTCGGCAATTGCCCTGAAGCGGAAGGCCGGTGAATGGCACCCGGTTTTCCACATCATCGCGATGATCGCGTTTCCCCTGATCTACGGGGTCTATCTCGGCGTTGCGGAAAGCGCGCGCGATCTCGCCGTGCAAATGGCGCGCAAGCGGCGGCCTGATCATCACACGACCGAGCTGGTCGGCCGGATGGAAACGGAACTGCGTGGGGCGCAGTTCGCGCATGCCGGCATGCTGGCGGCGGCCCGTACCAACAAACCCGGCCCTGAGACGACGAACGAAGTCATGATCGGCCGGAACTTGGTCGCGCGCCACGCCATCGCCGCGGTTGAGCTGGCGATGGAGGCAGCAGGCGGCGCCGGATTCTATCGCGATGCCGGGCTCGAGCGCCGGTTCCGCGATATCCAGGGCGCGCGCTATCATCCGATGCAAAACGGTCAGCAGGCGACCTACGCAGGCAGCATCGCCCTCGGGCTCCCTACGGATCGTATTTTCTGAAAACCGGCTGAGTTGTTTGTTGGCGGGACGCGGGGTCGCCGCCGCGCGCGCAATTCAAGCGCCTAAGGGCGATGGCTCCGACGTTCTCGACCTGCAATTCGCTGCGCGACTGCAGGCGGAGGTCACGTCCCTGGAGCAGTGCGGGAATCCAATCATCGGCGCGCATTGACATGCCCCTGCCGGCTCATGAGATTGAGGCGCGGTTGCGTTCATCGCGTCACTTTCTCATAAGGCACAGGATCGCATTGCCTTTCCCACCGACATACCGCGCGGCCTATCGCTTCTGGCTTCCAACGGCCACCACATTTTTCGTCAATGGCGCATGCTTCGGTGGATGGGCGGCGCTGATTCCGCGTGCAATTGCGCGACTGAACGCGGATGAGGGCACCTTTGGCCTGATGCTGTTCGGCATGGGGATCGGCGCTGTCCTGGCAATGGCGGCCAGTGGGCGGTTGATCGCCAGATATGGAGCAGGACTGCTCATCCGGCTCAGCCTCGCCCTTTTTCTGGCGGCCTACATTGCGCTGTCCGCCTCCTCCGATTGGATCGTCTTCATTGCCGCGCTGCTGCTATATGGCGGCGCCGGTGGACTGATGGACGTGGCGATGAACGCCTATGCCGCCGATGTGGAAGGGCACATGAAATGGCGTGTCATGGCGTCCTTCCACGGCATGTGGAGCATCGGTGGCCTCGCCGGCGCCGCCGCGGCCGGGGCCTTGCTGGCGGTCGTGAGCGATCTTGCTCAGGCATTCATCATGACCGCGGGGATGCTGGTCCTCTTCATAGTGAGTCAGCACAATCTGGTCCCGCTGCAGCATCACGCCGGCGAAAGAGCCGGCCGGCATCTCGCGATCGGCCGCCTGACATTGACGCTCGGAGTATTGACGGCTCTTAGTTTCTCCGCAGAAGGCGCGGTACGGGATTGGAGTTCGCTGTTCCTGACCAACGAAGTCCGGACCACGATCGACCGCGCGGGCTGGGGCTTCGCGGCATTTTCGGCGACCATGGCGCTGTGCCGCCTCTCCGGTGACTGGATGCGTGGGCGCTTCGGTGAAAGGAAAGTCGTGTCGATCAGCGGCATTGTCGCGGTGGTCGGCTTCGCGATGGCGGTCATGCCGACCGACTATCTGCTGTCGATTGCCGGATTTGCGCTCGTCGGCATCGGACTTTCCAATATCGTGCCGATCCTGATCAGCGCCGCGGGACGCAGCGACGCGCCAGGTCCGAGCATCGCGTTTGTGGTCTCGTTCGGCTACGCGGGCTATCTCGCCAGCCCGCCCATCCTCGGCTTCATCGCGTCGCAGGCATCGCTCGCCACCATGTTCCTGGTAGTGGCCGCCAGCTGCGCGGTGATCGCGGCGGGATGGTTGTTCGCAGAAGGCGCGATGAGCAAGGCCTGACGCGCCTGCGCTACCAGCGCATGAGACCCGTACTCCACAGCCACAGGCCCGCGACCGCCATGGATATGAGCGTGATCGGCACTCCGGCCCTGGCGTGATCGCGGAAGGCGAGGACGACACCTTGCCCCATCGCGCGTTCGGCCACGATCAGATTGGCGAGGCTGCCGACCAGGAAAAGGTTGCCTGCCAGGGTCGAGAGAATGGCGAGGCCGGTCATCGTGCCCTCCGGAATGCCGTGCCACACCTTCAGGATCATGACCACGGCAGGGACGTTGCCGATCGTGTTGCTGAGCACGAGCGCCAGCGGCGACAGCAGCGAAACCCGATCGGGCAGTAGGCCGGAACCTTCGAGCGCGCGCATCGCCTGCTCGGCCAAGCCGGTGCGCGCGAAGGCGTCGTTCACCACGAACAATGCGGCAAACAAGATCAGCAGCGGCAGATCGATCTCGTCGAGCAGCTGGCGGGTGGCGAACTTGCGGCTGATGATCAGGCATGCGGCGATGAGCAGCGCCGAGATTTCGCGCGGCACCGGTGTCGTGAACAGGATCAGGAGCGCGAGCAGCGCCACACCGCATATGCCCGTTTGCCGCCGATCAAAGGACGGCGCGGCGATGGCGATGGCGGCGGCATCCACCCGCAGGCTTGCGCGCCATGCCCAGGCGATACAGCCGAACGAGACCGCAAGCCCGAGAATCGACGGCACGATGGCGGCGGCGAAATACGACCAGAAGCCGAGGCCGCCCACCTGCCCGATCATGATGTTCTGCGGATTGCCGATGATGGTCGCGGCGGAGCCGGCGTTGCTGGCCGCAGCCAGCGCGAACAGGAACGGCCGCGCATCCAGCTTGCGCGCGGCGAGACCCGCGCAGAGCAGTGGCGTCATGGCGAAGACGACGATGTCATTGACCAGGAAAGCGGACAGGAGGCCGCCGACAATGGTGGTCAGGGCCAGCAACCGGAGGGGGCGCCCGGCTTGCCGCGCGATCCAGGCCGCCGCCGCATCGTAGAAGCCGGCTGCTCCGACCCGGGCCGACAGGATCATGAGGCCAGCGAGCAGCAGCAATGTGGGGAAATGGATCGCACGTGCGATCTCCCCGACCGGAACGGCCCCTATTGCGACCAGCACCACGGCCACGATCATCGCGATGCCGGTACGGTCCACCCGCGAACCCGGCACGCGCCCCAGCGCCATGCCGACATAGGTCAGCGCAAACAGGATGGTGATGAGATAGATCATGGGTCGGGCGGCAGCCGGGTCAGCCTGCAGGGCTGCGGTTCTTTCCTGCCGCCCTTGGCGCTACGCGTCGCACAGATTCCGCGCTATTGCAATCCGACCCTGCTGCGCGCATGGGATTCGCGCGCGGCCTTGAGGTGCGCTTCCATGAAGGCCTTGGCATGCCCGGCCAGGTCGCGTCCGTCGGTCCACAGGTTTCGCCAGATGGCAAGGATCCCGGACAGCGGCTGGTTGACCACGGCGGACGAGAACGATTCAAACGTGATCGGGCCACGGTACTCGGCCTTCGCCAAGCCCCGGAAGATCCGCTCGAAATCGATCGATCCGGCGCCCAGATAGCCGCGATTGGATTCACCGATGTGGAAATAGCCGAGCAGCGGGCCCGTCTGGACGATCGCGGCCTCGATGTCCGCCTCCTCGATATGCATGTGATAGGTGTCGAGATGCACCTTGATATTGGGCGCGCCCACTCGCTTGCAGAAATCCACCGCCTGGGCCGCCGTGTTGAGGACGTTGCTCTCGTAGCGGTTCACCACTTCCATGCCGATGGTGATGTCGCTCTTGGCCGCTTCGGCGCACAACCGACGGATGGCATCGATCGAGCCAGCGATCCCTTTCTCGGTCGGCGGAACGAAATACTTCTGGAAAGCCGAATAGAGGATGCCGCAGACGTGGGTCGCGCCGATATCGCGCGCGACCCGCAACGCATCCATCAGGCGCTCCTCGCCACGCGCGATCTTGTCAGGATCGCCGCTTGAGATATCGGTCGCAGCGTCCAGACCGAGCGACATGGTGACCCCCAGCCGGTTCTTCTCCAATTCGCGCCGGGTAAAATCGGCGTCGATCGATTTCGGGTCGAGCGCCGGAATCTCGATCAGATCGAAGCCCAGTGCCGCGGTTTCACCGACCGCCTTGGCGCACTCGTCATGGCTCCAGCCGCCGACCCAGACCAGCGCATGCACGCCCAGCTTGTTCATGGCATCCTCCCGCCCTGCCGCCGGCCGCCAAAACGTTTCGCAAAGGATGAAGCGCCGGCTGGCAGCTATCAGAGATCGGTCACTGCCGATCCTTGTAAATCGATTTACAAGACCTGCCGCAACCCGTCAATGCGCGCTTGCCCGCCACCGGCAAACCGTTGCGGAAGCACGAAAAAGCGTCAGTGACGCGACGGCGTCGTGCGTTGGATCAGCTGGCAGCGGCCTCACGCGCAGCCGCAAGGTCTGCGACCGGGGCCTCGGGCTGCGGCCGGCCCAGGCTGGTATAGCGATAGCCCAGTTGCGCCATCTCATCGGGTCGGTAGATGTTGCGCAGGTCGACGATGTTGGCCCTACGCATCAGTGTCTTGATACGCGTGAGGTCGAGTGCGCGATAGCTGTTCCACTCGGTCAGGATCACAAGGACGTCGGCCCCCACGGCCACGTCATATGCGTCCTCGCAATAGCGCAGATCGGGCATCAGCTTTCTTGCCTCTCCAACCCCGACAGGGTCGTGAGCCTGAACCTCCGCGCCCAGCTTCAAGAGCTCCGGCACGATAGCCAAGCTCGGCGCGTCGCGCATGTCGTCTGTATTGGGCTTGAAGGTCAATCCGAGCACGCCCACCACTTTGCCGGTCACCGATCCGTCGAGCGCTTCGACGATGCGATCGGCCATCCGGCGCTTACGGGTCTCATTGAATTCGACTGTCGTCTCGATCAGCGAGATTGGCGCTTCCGCATCGCGCGCGGTCTTCATCAGTGCCAATGTGTCCTTGGGGAAACACGACCCGCCGTAGCCCGGGCCGGGATGCAGGAACTTTGGTCCGATGCGCTTATCGAGCCCGATGCCACGCGCCACATCGTGCACGTCCGCGCCCACCTTGTCGCACAAATCGGAGACCTGGTTGATGTAGGAGATCTTCATCGCCAAGAAGGCATTGCTGGCATATTTGATGAGCTCCGACGTCTCGAGATTGGTGAACAGGATCGGCGTTTCGATCAGGAACAACGGCCGGTAGAGCTGACGCATCACGTCCCGCGCCCGATCGGTTTCACAGCCGATCACGACCCGGTCGGGCCGCATGAAGTCGCCGATCGCGGACCCTTCGCGCAGGAACTCCGGGTTCGAGACCATGTCGAAATCGGCCCTCGGATTGGTCTCGCGGATGATGTTCTCGACTTCGCGTCCGGTGCCGACAGGAACCGTCGACTTGGTAACGACGACGGTGTAGCCGCGCATCTCGCGTGCGATGCTTTGTGCAGCGGCATAGACGTAGCTGAGGTCGGCATGGCCGTCGCCGCGGCGGCTGGGCGTACCCACCGCGATGAACACGGCGGAGGCACCTGTCATGGCCGCGCTTAGATCGGTGGTGAAAGACAGGCGCCGGCGCGCGACGTTGTTCTTCACCAGCGTATCCAGCTCCGGCTCGTAGATCGGGATGCGGCCGGCTTTGAGCTGCGCGATCTTGCCTGCGTCCTGGTCGACACAAGCGACCTCGAAGCCGAACTCGGAGAAGCACGCGCCGGACACCAGCCCGACATAGCCGCTACCGATAACCGCGATCTTCATGAATGACTCCTTCTTGTTGGATGGCGGGGTCTGGCGGAGCGCCCGAATGAATGGCGCCGAACCGCCGGCCCCGGCAGCGAAACTCCCTCAGCGCCGCCCTGAGATCCTCGCCAGTAAAGTCCGGCCAATATTTGCCCACGAACGCCAACTCGGAATAAGCAAGCTGCCAGAGCATGAAATTGCTGACGCGCTGTTCCCCGCTCGTCCGAATCATCAGGTCGGGATCCGGCAGCGCAGCGGTCGACAGGTGGGCCGCAACAGCCCTCTGATCGATATCGTGCGGTTCCAGGGCACCGACTTGGACCTGCAGCGCCAGCTGCCGTGCGGCGGCAACGATATCACTGCGCCCGCCGTAATTGAGCGCGATCGTCAGGTGCAAACCGAGATTGTCACGCGTCAGACTTTCCGCCTCGGCGATCAGCGCGACAATGTCGGCCGGGAGCGCCGCGCGCTCGCCGATCACTAAGAGGCGGATACCCGCCTCGTGCAGCTCGTCCACATTGCGTCGCAGATAAGCCCGCAGCAGCCCCATCAGGTACTGCACTTCGTCCCGCGGACGCTTCCAGTTCTCCGACGAGAAACCGAACAGTGTCAGGTGCGTGACGCCGGCTTCTGCAGCAGCCTTGATAACCTCACGGGTGGCTTCCGCACCACGATGGTGACCGATCGTGCGCGGCAATCCGCGGGCGGCTGCCCACCGCCCATTGCCATCCATGATAATGGCGACGTGCAGTGTGGCCAGAGCCGGCCGCTCGGGGGCAAGCTTGCGGATTTCCACCAATGCGCTGGAGAACTCGGTCACAGTGAGCACTCCGGATCGGATGACTCGCACATGGGGAAATCAGGTTCCGTGACGATGGCGGGAAGCGGCCGGACCAGTACAATCATGCGTGAAGAATACGCCTGCTAATCAAAATGCGTTCCGCGGCCTGACCAGCTCGACCACTGTCATCACCAGGATGCGCAGATCAAAGGAGAACGACCAATTGTCGATGTAGTAGATGTCGTGGTTGACCCGCGCCTCCAGCAGCTCAGGCTCGTCGACCGCGCCACGCAGACCGCGCACCTGGGCCCAGCCGGTGATTCCTGGCCGCATGCGATGACGCACCGCGTATTCGTGCACGATCTCGTCACACAGCTGATCCTTCACCTGCATACCCAGGGCATGCGGGCGTGGCCCCACCAGAGACATGTCGCCTCCAAGCACATTGAACAGCTGTGGCAGCTCATCAATGCTGAGACGCCGCAGCCATGCGCCGACCCTGGTGACGCGTGCATCGTTGCGCTTGGTCTGCTCCCGCGCCTCCAGGTCCGATCGCTCGGCGTACATCGAGCGGAATTTGAGGACATTGAATTCCTTGTTGTTAAGGCCCAGCCGGGGCTGCCGGAACAGGATCGGCCCCGGGCTGTCCAGCCGAATGGCCAGCGCGGTGAGAGCAAGCAGCGGCGAAAGAGCGATCAACAGGGCAAGCGACGTGAGGAAGTCGAAGCTTCGCTTGATCAACCAATCAGTCTCGGACTGGGGTCTGCGCAGCACCGAGAGGATCGGCGGATGAGCCTCGCGTGCGATCTGCCTGTCGAGGCGCATCCCGACGAAATCCGGCACCAGTGCGACCTCGACCGCCAAGCTTCTGAGCTTGGTCAACAACTGCAAGATGCGCCCTTCCGCGCTCATTGGAAGAGCGATCAGCACCTTGTCGACCGTCGGAGCGGATTTCACGAATTCAATCAGCGATTCGAAGTTGCCCTCGACCGCGATGCCTTGAACCTCAGCGGGAACACGCTGCACACGGTCGTCGAAGATGCCGACGATTTCGACAGAGTCCGCGTATTCCTCGCATACGACCTTGACAAGCCGCTGCCCGATCGAGTCAGCGCCGAAAACCACCACGCTGTTCGAGAGGTGGCCGGCAGCCTGCCACCGGTTGAGCAGACCATAGGCCAGCATGCGCTCACCCGCGATCGCAAGGGTGGTGAACGCGATCAGATAGTACTCCGGAGACAGAGGGAGCGCGTTGCGGGGGATGTCGTTCTTGACGACACCGGTGCCGAGCGAGGTCTCGACTAGATAGGCGAACGTTGTCGCGGCGCAGGTTATGGTGGCCGGCTTGGCGACAAACTCGAACAAGGAGGAGTGGACCGCTCCCTCGATGTCATGCGATCTCGCCAGCATGTGCGCGACGATGAAGCTCAGGATACTGGTGACGGCAAAGTGCGGCCAATTGGTGGACCATAGAGTCACGCTGCTTGGCGTCACCAGCATCGCGATCAAGACAACGACGGCAGCGAAGGTGGCGATATCACACAGCGCCAGCAGAAGGCCGCCGAGCCGCGGATCGCGCGGAAGGTAGTGCTTGCGTACGATTTGCTGTGGTCGGAAGGAACCTAGCTCCGAGGAATTGCCCGCGCGAGGATGTATCCTGGTCGCAGTGCGCATCTGCAGCATGGCGCCACCTGTTGTCCCTCCCCCGAACGGTTCACCCCGTCTCCCACCAGACTGTAGCTCTCGGCCTTCTTGTTCGTTCTTGGTCGCTGTCAAATGGCTCTGGGGCGCCGGCTGGCGCCATTCCAGCACCACATCAGTTCATGCACTCAGCTTCCCGCTCAGGCGCCCATCGCTCAGGCGCGCCAAGACAGACCAGGTAGCTTTAGCCTTTTCTCTTCTGCGTGCATCTCTCGTGCACAGGCAAGCTCGTGGGAAAAATGCGACAAAACTGTGTCCATTCACGTTCTTGCATCGACACGAGAAAAGTACAGGTCACCTTCTCATCGACTCTCAACTGCTGCTACCCAACGCGCCCGCCAATATCAATTTGACGCATCGCAGCAGAATTTCAATTCTGTCTTTTTACTCGATGCCGCATTTCACGACTCCGACAAAGCTGTGAGTAAGTAGCGACAAAACTGTGTGCGGTTTCGCGAGCGCGTGTAAAGGATGTCTGGGGTTGACCAAAGGTTCCCGTGGACATCCTTGATCAGTACATTTCCGACGCCTGCATGCGACCGCGCCACAGCCATGGCTGTCGATTGGATCCAAGTCAACAGATGCATCGTTGACGCTCCGGTCGCGTCCATGGCATCCATGGATGAGACGACAGACAGGCTGGGTCTGCAAGCACGACAGTAAAGCAGAGCGCGCTCGGTGCCTGAAGCGTGCGCATCCAGCTGGAGCACAGCAATGTGCCGCAGCGCCGTGGGAGGAGTTGCAGCTGGTCGATGTCGGGGGGCATTTTGGGCGCTGCGCAAGAGGACTTCCCATGACGAAGAAGCCAACCATTCTGGTTACCGGCGGGGCCGGCTATATCGGCAGCCATGTCTGCAAGGCCTTGCATCAGTCTGGTGTCGTACCGGTCACACTCGACAATCTCTCGACCGGACACCAGCAAGCCGTGAATTGGGGACCGTTGGAGGTCGGCGACGTGCGCGACGAGAACTTCGTCGCCGAGATCATGATCCGCCACAAGGTAACCGCCGTGCTCCACTTCGCCGCCATGGCGCTGGTCGGCGAATCGGCCATGAGGCCACGCGAGTACTATGACAACAACTTGAATGGCACGCTCTCTCTGGTGGCTGCCATGGAACGGTGCGGGATTTCGCGCATCGTGTTTTCCAGTACCTGCGCGGTGTATGGCGTACCGGACACGCTGCCGATTGAGGAGACGGAGACCAAGCGCCCGATCAACGTTTACGGCCGCACCAAGCTCGCGGCGGAGAACTTCCTCACCGACATGGCGGCGACCGGAGTGATCCGCACCGTCATGCTTCGCTATTTCAATGCGGCCGGTGCCGACGCCGGTGGCGAAATCGGCGAAGCCCACGCAACCGAAACGCATCTGGTGCCGCTTGCCGTTCAGGCCGTGCTCCAGCCCAACCGGCCGCTCAGTGTGTTCGGCGACGATTATCCCACCGCCGACGGCACCTGCGAGCGCGACTATGTGCATGTAGAGGATCTGGCCGACGCGCACCTCCGGGCGCTGACATTCCTGGAGACGCACGGCGGCAGCCGGGCGTTCAACCTCGGCACCGGCCAACCAGTGTCGGTGCGCGAGGTGATTCGCGCGGTTGAGCGTGCGCTTGGCGCGAAGGTGCCGACAATCGAGTCGCCGCGGCGCGTTGGGGACCCGCCCCGCCTGTTTGCAGCGCGCGGACTCGCCGAGCGCGATCTCGGCTGGGTCGCTACGCGAAGCGACATCGATAACATCGTCACGTCGGCGGCGCGGTGGCACCGTAGCAAAGTTTTCTCAGAAGCAGTCTGACCGGCGCGGCCGGTTATTTCGACCACGCAAAAGCAACAAACTCTGGCCAAGTTGGGAACCAAAGGCACCTCTGGTTCATTACTACCGGTCCCGGTTCATCTACAGATTCAGATTGACTAGCGATGAGGACTTCGATGCTCCGTTCTCTCCCCCGAATTGTGGCCTGCTTTCTCGCCGCGGTGGCATTCAGCACTGCCGCCGCTGCCGCACAAGATACGACCGCTGCTCAGGATAACTCATACAGGATCAACGGCGGCGACCTGCTGCATATCTCCGTCTATGGCGAACAAAACTTGGATCAGGATGTTCCGGTGCAACCGGACGGCGGGATCGCATTTCCCTTGGTCGGCAATCTTAATGTGCGCGGCATGACCCTCAAGGAACTCCAGGGCAAGGTTGCTGATAACCTGCGGGAAAGCCAGTATTTTCCTCATCTGACCGACAATGAAGTAACGGTTTCCATGGTGAAGGCAACCGGCAATTCGGTTTCCGTCGTCGGCCAAGTTAAGCAACCGGGAACATTCACCTATGACACCCAGCTGGACGTCATGCAGGCCCTGAGCCTGGCGGGGGGACTGACGCCCTTCGCCAGCAAGAGTAAAATTAAGATTCTGCGGCGGGATCAGACTGGCGCGCAGACCGCAATTCAGTTTGACTACTCAGAGATCGAGGACGGTCAACATCTCGACAAGAACATCCTGCTGAGGGGCGGCGATGTCGTCGTGGTGCCGCAGGCAGGCTTGTTCTAGTCGATCATGCGCTGGGGGAATCGGCTGACACGCTCGGGGATCATCGCCAATCGGGTCGCACTTTGGACGATCATCGGGATAGCCGTTTGCATTGGCGGACGCAACGCCTCCGCTCAGGAGTGGAAGCTGTCGACGAACCTTTCCCAGCGGGTGTTCTATAGCGACAATCTGCTGCTCAGCCGCAATCGGGAAATCGAATCGGTAGGCTTCCTAACCACGCCGGAACTGCTGCTCGAGCGCACTTCGCCCACTTCACATATTGCTCTTGATGGCCGGTTCGAATTTGCCGAATACACCAACCACTCGGATTTCAACTCGCAGGACCAATTCCTGACTCTGGATGTCGATCAGGCAATCAGCGAGCGCAGCGCGCTTCGCCTCAGCGCCAATTTCACGCGGGACACCACCTTGAAATCGGAGCAGGACATCACCGGCCGGTTTCTGGACAATTCATTCCGTTTCGTGTCATGGAGTGTGGCGCCAACGTGGGCCTATCTGCTGTCGCCAATCGATGAGATCGCAGTGCGTGCCAGCTATCGCGACGTGGAATACGACACCGATCAGAAGACCGACTACCAATATTTCGGGCCGTCGATCGACTATAGCCACCGCCTGAACGAATTGTCGCGGGTGACCGCCACGGTGAGCGTCTTCCGCTTCATTCCGGCGGAACCGGGCGAGGACCACACCGATACCGTCAGCACGCTGCTTGGATACGCCTACACGCCATCGGAGCGCTTCTCGATCAGCGGCGGCGCAGGTCTCGCCTATTCGATGCGCCACGAAGATCCGGGCAATGACAGCTCGGACCTCGGCTATCGCCTGAAATTCAACATGAGATACCTGATGAACGATCAAACCTCGGCGCGGATGTCGCTGTCGCATGATACCGAGCCGTCAGGCGATGGCGATCAGGTAGTGCGCAACCGGGCTACCGTGGGGATCGACCACAAGCTGACACCGCTGACCACCCTTCGGCTCAACGTCGACTATGCCGACAATATCGACTTCCTGGGGTTCGAAGGCGATTCGACGACCGATGAGAAGACGTCGCGCTATACCTCGGTCCGCCCAGCCGTATCCTGGCAGCTGACAAAAGACTGGAGCCTGGAAGCGCAATACCGATTCCGCTATCGCCTGTTCGAGGATGATGGCGGGTCGGCCTCGTCAAACTCGGTGTTCCTCATATTGCAGTACAACTTCCCGACGTTGGGCTGGACTGAAGAGTGATCGCGGCTCTCTCGCTCGTGGGCATCGTATCGGGTCACGAGCAATCCGGTCGATCATGATGCGCCCGAATAACCGCCCAATACGCGTCCCTGGCGCGCGCGACACCGAAGTCCGCCGCACGTTTCGGCGCACGCTCGGCGTAGACCCGACGGCGTTCCGGGTCAGCCATAGCACGCAAGGCTTCCGCCATCGCCGCAGGGTCGTTTGGCGAAACGAGGATGCCGTGCGGCGCGAACGAGACGCCAGGCCCGATATCCTCGCGGGGCAGATCAGCGAGCACCTCAGAAGGGCCCGATTGGCAATTGGTCGAAATGACCGGCAGGCCCACGCTCATCGCCTCCAGAAGGCTGTTGGGAAATCCTTCGGCGTTGGAAGGCGACACATAGAAGTCCGCGCGGCGCAGCGTCGGGAAGGGATTGGCCACGAAACCTGGCATTACGACCCGGCCGGCGAGGCCGAGCGCCTCGATCTTCCTGCCTAGAGCTTCCCGCTCTGGTCCGTCGCCGAGAACGAGCAGATTGCCGGCAATGCCGGAGCGCGCAAAAGCCTCGATGAGCATGCCGAAATTCTTGTTCGGCATCAGCCGCCCCATGGTCACGACGTACGGGCCTGCCATTTCAATCGGTGCGCCACTCTCCGCCTCTCGGCGGATGCCGTCGACGTCGATGGGATTGGCGATGACCCTCAAGCGGTCGGTCGGCACACCGAACGATCTGCGCAGATCGTCGGCGACACCCTGGGAGACCGCGATGATCTCGCGCGCCCGCGGATAGGTCATCCTCACCAGAAATCGCGCGACCGAGGCGCCGAGACCGCGCCCGAGATGGCTGGAGGTATTCACCCGCTCGCTGATGATGGCAGGGATACGCAGAAGCGAAGTCGCAACCACATTCGCAACATTCGCGCGCGTAAGAAAGCTGACCGTCAGGTCCGGTTCCAGGCGCCGGAGCGCGCGCCACACCGACCACAGGCTCCGCAGGATGGAGTGCCGGCAGTCGAGCTGCTCCACCTCGATCCAACGCGGCACCTCGTACATCGAAGCCTCGCGATCCAGCAGCAGCAGCGTGAGATGGTTGTCGCGCAACTCGCCTTGGGAGGCGCGCAACAACGTGCAGATGACGCGCTCGGCGCCACCGCCGGCCAAGGAGTTGATGATGAACACGACGCGCCGGCGCGGCTCGCTGACCTCCACGCTTGAATTCGAACGCGCACGCGGCTGTTCCGTTGTCATGGTGCGCGCAGATGCCGAGAGATCACTTGCCAAGCGTCATGTCTCCAGAAAGCGTGGATGCACATTCGGCACGACAGCTGACAGCTATCATGCGGCCCCTGTGCTGTTCAACGACAGCCGCCACGACATAGCGCTGCCTCATGCGATGATGTTTCCGAATTGTCACCGCTCCGCTGCGGCACCAGGGCCAGCTGATTTCAGCTGTGTCGTCACACATGGTTCCGAACCCCATGCTCTTACGTTATATCGTGACGCAACCGAAACCAACCGACCTGGAGTTCCGTGACCGACTTCGCCGTTGTCATCCCGCTCTACAACAAGCGACCGCACATCGAACGCGCCCTCAAGTCCGTTTTCGCCCAGAGCTTGGCGCCGGCGGAGATTTTCGTCGTCGATGATGCCTCCACCGATGGGGGGCTCGATGACGTCGTGCGCCACCAAGACGAACGGCTGAGAATCCTGCGCCGGCCTGAATCCGGCCCCGGCGGATATGCCGCCCGCAACATGGCCGTTCTGCGTGCGCAGTCCGAGTGGATTGCGTTTCTTGACGCCGACGATTCCTGGACACCGGATCACTTGGCGGCGCTGCACGAGACAGTCAGCCGAAGCGATATGCGGGAGCGCATCACCTGCGCGTTCACCGGGTATACTAACATCTGGCCGGATGGCAGGAGCGAGTTGGACTTGTACACCCGCCGGAACGGCCGGACGGAAGCGCGTGCTTTGGACTTCGCCGCGTTGCTGGCCGTCTGGCTCGATCTCAGAGAATGCCCGGTCTGGACTTCCGCGTCCGCTTTTCGGCGGCAGGCCCTGATCGATGCCGGTCTGTTTCCCGCCGGCCGTTGCATGCGCGGCGGGGACAAAGATCTCTGGCTGCGGGTCGCGCGCAACGGCGCTTCCGTTGCTGCCCCGGCGACCACTTCGGTCTATCACCGGGACGCCACCAACATGGTGACCCGCAAGAGTTCGACCGATACGCGGCATTGCCTGTGCGAAACCATCACCACGATGCTGGCGAACGCACCGGAGCATCTGCGCCCGCTCATGCGCAGGCTGTTCAATCAGGAAGTCTATCACTATGCGCTTCATGCAGCGAAGCACCGCAAGGTGAACCCCGATTGCTGGCGCGGCTTTTATGCACAAGAGGACCCGCTGCGATTCCTGGTGCTCGCCGGCCTCTCGACACACGCCGGCGCCTATGCCGCAAGACGTTTGCGTTCCATCCTGCATCGCGGCACCGGCTAGGGCCGGACCACGGCTTTGCGCGGCTTTGGCTTGAGCACCGCCCGGGCGCCCACCGCCAGTGCCGCAGTTGCAAAGGCCAGCGGTGCCGCCGCCGTCAAGGCCATCAACGGTAGAATCCTGCGGAGAGACGCCAGATAGACCGTAGCGGAACGCAGCTCGCGGAAGAATTGGGCAAGATGAACACCGTCCAGATGATTGCGCACCTCCATCGCCCAGCCCATTACAAAGGTGCGCCTGCATTCCGGACGCAGCAGGAACTTCGCATAGTAAGCACCGCGTCCGCGATCATAGCCAGCCATCAGGCGCGGCAGATCCGGCAGGCGGCGGCGATGGTGATGTAGTACAAGCGGGCGTGGGTCGTAGCGGCCCTTGAACCCGGCCCACAGCACCCCAGCGATCGCGACTGTGTCTTCGCATGGGAACCGGGTGCCGGCGCCCAGTTCCGGATCGAAACCGCCGATCGCCTCCAGGGCCTCGCGGCGGAAAGTCAGGTTGGCGCCCTTGATGTCGCCGGCGATCGCGAAGGAATACGGCGCGAACTCCAATGGATAGTCGCGCTCGCAGAACGTCACGCGGACGTCCTCCGGGTCGAACAGCAGGATGCGTCCGCCAATCACGCCGACCTCCGGCCGCCCTTCAAAGGCCGTGACGACTGCATCGACAAAGTCCTCCGCGACGTAGCAATCGTCATCCGTCAATGCGATCAACGCGCTGCGCGCCTCGCGCCAGCCGCGATCGCGCGCGGCACCAAGCCCAACCCGCTCCTCGCGGACATAACGGATGCGCGGATCCGCGTCGCTCACTTCTCTGATGACATCGGCGGTGCCGTCGGTCGACGCGTTGTCGACCAGGATGGCCTCCCAGCTGCACGTTGCCTTCATCGCGAGCAAGGACTCCAGCGCGCCCCGCAGTTGGCCGGCACGATTGCGCGTGCAGATGACGATCGACAGATCAGGGCTAACTGAGGTCATGCGCCAACTCCGCCAAATCGTCGATCGACCGGACCAGTCGCGCATTCTTCGCCCCCTTGGTCCAGGCCTCGTAGAGCGCCGATACTTTGCCATCCAATGAATCGAGGAGCAGATGCCGGATACCCAGCAGGCAGCATAGGACATGTGCATGCAGCCGATCCGTGATGACCATCGATCCCCGACTCAGCAATCCAAGCCCAAATGCAAGCCGTTCGTGCGCGTAGCGCTCACGCAGACGGAATGCGAGGGAGCGGGTGAAACCGATCGTTCCAGGGAGCCGTCGCCACGTCTTCCCGAGCGCCCTGTCCAGCCGTTCGATGCCGGAGCCGGACCTTGCGATCCAGTCCGCAACATCGTGCGACCCGCCAAGCTCCGCGACGACCTGCATCAGTCTAGAATGATTGGCAGCGACTTCCTTGTCCTGGCGCAGCAGGCAAAGGAAGTCCCGTGTCGCCGGCGCCCGTTCGATATCGCCGAGCGCAAAAGCCATGTCCGGGCATAGGATGGTAGTACACGGAAGGTGCCTCTCCGCAAACGCCAGACTCTTGCGGTCGCGGACCAACAACGTGAAGTTTCCGTGGTGCTCTATAGCGCGTGCGGTTGCGTCGATCGCGGCTTGCGTCGTGAAGGAAATGCTTTGGGGAAACTGCACGATCGGCTTGCCCGGAAAGCGTTGCAGGATATCCAGCCGGAGCGCATGGTGGCGCGGCCAGATTTCACCGAAGTTGCCACCGCCATGCAACAGCAGGATGGATGATTGGCGGATGAAGCGATCGCAGGCCGGCGTGTAGTTGTCCCTGTCAAAGAAGTTGATTCGCGCCTCCGGCACGGTGCGCTGCAGGAAGGCGAGCTCGCCGAGGAAAATGGCGCTGTCGCCGACATTGGGATGACCGGGCGGATCGATAATGCAGATCCGCTCCGAACGGTCGGCGATCAACGGCGCGAGCGTCTGATCGATCCGCCTGCTGAGCGCCGCGTTCAAGCTGCGCTTTCCGCCTTGTGTGCCTGATCTGTCCATGATCCCGCCGCGTGCGCCCATATATGTTACTGGGACAGGAAACGCCGGAGACGCCGAGTTGTCGCTGATACATCGCGGCGCCAGCGCTCCCAGCGGTGCGTAACGTATCTCCTGAGCTTCAGGTTCCGTGGAACGCTGAAGGCCTCGAACCGGGTATGGCCGATCGTGGAGACGCCCGACTCCTCCATGATCGGAAACGGGAACACCGCTAAATTCGGCAAGCCATGCACCCAGGTGCGTTCCATCTCATCATCGATCGGCCTGCTTACGGTCCGGCACCGATCGAGGAAGACCTTGGCGCCCGCCTTCGTGATGACGTAGCCCTGGGCCCCGAAGGCGGTCCCGTCCAACTCGACGATCGAGCGGGCGCGGTCGATGAAGTTCTCCTTCACCACGGCGGTGCGCACAGGGAATTTGTAGTACAGCCTCAGGTACTCGATGCCCATGCCTGCGAGGTCGACCAGAGCCAGCTTGCCGAGGAAATTCCAGTCGACGATGACATCATCTTCCAGCACAACATATTGGTCGGCGTCGTCGGATTGCAGAGCCTCCCATACCGCAAAGTGGCTGGAAAATACGCCCAGTTCGCCGGACCGCAAGGGCCTTCCTTTTGCGACGATGGCGGCCCGCTCGTCGTAGCGCAACGCGGGATGCAGGCCAGTCAGCGCTGGAAAGAAGCTCCATGACACGGGCACGTCGCGCGCGCGCTGCTCGAAACGTACGCGCCGTTCCACCGCATTCTCCATGCTGATGACGATGATCTTGGTTCGCGTGCCGCGGCGTTCCGCTATTGCCTTCGGATCCATCCACTCCATCGCGCGTTGATAGCGTAAGTCGGCAACACCGACAACGCGACATCTCTGTGACCGGTGCCGCCAGGTTCAATCGAACAATACCCCAAAGGGATGCTCTTCATCCATGACACAGAAAGGTCACACGAACGCGCGGCTGTGCCGGACTAGATTTCTCCAACCGCAGTCAGCGGCGCGCGAACTATTGATCGAGCAAAGCGTTCTGTTATCGTCCAACCCGGCTTGCGGAGCTCGCTTTCACGGTCTGGACTTCATGGCGAAGGAATAGCGATTGCTTTCGAGAGCCGCGTGCATCATTCCGACCCACGGCCGTCCGGGTCACCTGGCCCGCGCGCTGGATAGCGCGCTAGGGCAATCATCTCCGCCCGCCGAACTCATCGTGGTGGACGATTTGGATGACGGTCCGACAGCGGCAATCGTCCAGGTGACAGCGCTGCGAACGGAAATTCCGATGCGCCGCGTCGTCAACCGTCTCCGGCCTGGTGCTTCCGGCTCGCGCAATGCTGGAGCGGCGGTGAGCCGTGCCGAGTTCCTCGCCTTTCTCGACGACGACGATGCCTGGAGACCGGATCATCTTGCGTGCGCTATGGCAGAACTTGACCGCACAGGTGCGGATGCAGCCATCACCGGCATTTGCCGCATCAAGCACGATGGCACTATCCAGCGGATTGTCATTCCCGTGCGCGAGGCAATCGAAGGTCGGGTCTTCGAGAAAAACTTCGGGATGACCGGCAGCAATCTCGTCATCAGGCGATCGACGTTCGACCGGATCGGTAGATTCGATCCGGCGCTGCCAGTATTCAACGATTGGGACTTCCTGATCCGCATGATGACGGACCGCCTCACATATTGTGTCGTACCAAATCTGACGGTCGAATGGCGCGAACATGAGGGCGACCGCATATCGACACCAACCGTGCGCCGGGCCGACGGTATCGAGCGCTTCATCGCCAAGCACCGTACCGCCATGTCAGCACTCAATCGGCGGGACTTGACAGCCGTCGCCCTTGGCATCAGGCGTCGCAACGCCCGCTCTCTCATCGGCCGTCTCATGCTGGCGGCGAAGCTGCTGCGGCTCCTCGGCCTGCGCGAAGCGGTCGGACGCCGGCTGGGCATGGCGAGAAGACGGGTGATCGAGGCGGGATTGTGACCATGCAGACCGTCTTGGTGGCGCATTCGCGCGATGGCCTCGGCGGCTCGGTGATCACTGGGGCACTGCTCGCCAAGGCCCTTGAATCCGGCGGCGAGTGGAAGACGCTGAGCGTCTGCAACAGTGCTGGGCCGCCCCTCGACTATCACCGCACCATCGGCATTGAGGCTCTGGCCTTGATGGAGAGCCAGGGCTTCAGCTATGCACCCAATCCCCGAGACGGCAACCGGCTGCAGCGCATAGCCAAGCGGATCTTGCTGTTCCGGGCGGCGCGGCGATTCCTGAGATCGATGACGCCGTCGGTCATTCATGTCCACGATGAATCGAGCGCCTTGGCCTGGGGTCTGGCAGCGCGCGCCAAGGGCATCCCCCTGATCTGGCAGGTACATCAGCAGTTGCCGCAGCGCTGGATCGATTGGCTGCTCCGGCGCCTGGCCGCGCACATCGTCTTTGTCGCCGCTAACAACCAGCGCCGCTTTGATGGCGTCGATCTGCCAGCCAGTTCCGTCATCTATAATGGAGTCGATCTCTCGGTATTCTATCCGGCGCCCCGCAGGACCGAAGGCCCTGTCAACATCGGCTTCATCAGCAACCTGGTAGACCGCAAGCGCCCGGAGTGGTTGGTGCGCGCTGCGGGTCAACTCGCGCGCGAAGGGCTCAACATCAAGGTGCTGCTGGCGGGCAACGATTTCAGCAGCGGCGTGAAGGCCAGAGAGCTGCAGGACCTGGCGCAGAGCGAGGGCATTCTTGGACGCTATCATTACATCGGCCCGCGATCCGACGTACCCGATGTGCTTCGCTCGCTGGATATCCTGGTACTGCCGTCGGAGCGCGACAAGGAAGCCTTCCCCCGCATCGTGGTGGAGGCAATGGCGTGCGGCGTCCCTGTCGTCGCCACCGCAGTCGCCGGCGTGCCAGAGGCGGTCGTGAATGGCGAAACCGGCTTGCTGGTCGATCCAGACGATTTCGACGGGTTCGTCGATGCGCTGCGAACACTGGTACTGGGTGCCGAACTGAGACACCGATTTGGCACCGCCGCATCTGCCCGCAGCCGCGCCCTGTTCTCCATGGAAGCGAATGCCGCAGCAATTTCGCAGGTCTACCGGGCTGTGACGGCGGAACACGGTATGCGGCAAAGCGCGCTCAGCTCGTTCGCTTGAACGTCCTCCGAAACCAGGATGGGCGATGCGATTCGTTTGCTTCGCCGTGATTCGGACTGCTCCGGTAGTCGTTTAGTGACAGCGCGTCGATGCGCAGATCCTGGTGACCCTGAGCCGCATCCGGCTGCGGAATCTCGATCCGCGGATAGCTCTCGACCGCCGCGTGGCCGTTGTGCTGGGGCGGCGCCTCGCGCGAGGCGTCTTCCTGCGGTTCATCCGCGTCAAGTCGGAAATCGTCGCCTTGCTCGTCTTCGACCGGAACGGCGCGCAGCTCCATCGCCTCCCGCACCAAGGCGGTGATTTCGGCGATCACCGCAGGATCGTCCACCCGCTCGTCATGGACGAAAGGCGAGACGCCGCTCGCCTGGCGATCGCCGATCACGCGCAGGACGACATCTAGGTCGATGTCCGTCTTGTTGTCCGCCAGGCCATAGACCAGCGCCATGTCGCAGATCGAGTTGATGACGCGCGGGACACCACCGGAATAGTACTGCACCGCGCCGATGGCCGTGTCGCTGAATATCGGCCGCTTCGCACCGGCCACCACCAACCGATGGCGGATGTAGCGTCGCGTGTCGAGATAAGTCAGCGGCGTCAGATGGTAGGAGATGCTGATGCGCTGGGCAAACTGGGCAAGTTCGGGACTCTTCAGCTTGACCAGCAGTTCCGGCTGCCCGACCAGGATGATCTGCAGCAGCAGATCCTTGTCAGAATTGATGTTGGACAGAAGACGCAGCTCTTCTAGCGCTTCGACGGTCAGGTTCTGCGCCTCGTCCACGATCAGGACACAGCGCCGCCCCGTCCCATATTCATCGATCAGGAAATGCATCAGCTCCTGATAGATCTCGGCGTCGCTTTGGGCGTTCGATCCGCGGCCGAAAGCTGCCAGCGCCCAAGCCGTGATGTCCGTCAGCCCGCTATGAGTGTTCGAGATCAGACCCAGCGTGATGTCGCGTCCGAGCCGGCGCAGCAGCATGCGGATCAGTGTCGTCTTGCCTGACCCGATGTCGCCGGTGATGGCGCAGAAGCCGGCTTGCCCCGCGAGGCTGTACTCCAGGATGCTGAGCGCGAGCGAATGCTTGCTGCTCATGAACAGGAAATCCGGATCCGGCAGCAGGGAGAACGGCTTCTCCTTGAGCCCATAGAAGGTTTCGTACATGCAATCTACCTGCCGATCTCTCTCGCCTCCTGGAACGGCTTAGTGAGCGTTCAACAGCGTGCCGACGATGGCCTTGCTGCCAAGCAGATGGGCCGACTTCTCAAGCTCCCCTTTGGTCGTGCGTCCGCTGCGCGCCACCAACAGCACCGCATCCACATTGGGCAGGAACCCGAGCGTATCGCTGGACGCAAGCAGCGGCGGCGTATCGTAGATGATGATGCGGTCGGAGTAACGATTCTGCAGCTCCTTTGCGAGTGCCGTCATGCGCGGCGAGCTGATGATCTCCGCGGCCTCAGCCTTGGCTTCGCGTGCGGGCAGAACGACCAGTCGAGAAACATTCGGGCAAACCAGGCAATCCTTGAGCTCCGCCTTGCCACGCAAATAATCGTCGATCCCTGCCTTCGGCTGAAATCCGAATCTCTGGTGGATTGCCGGCGCGCGCAGATTGAGATCGACCAGGAGCACGGTCTGATTGACGTCGAGCGCGATGGCGATGGCAAGATTCGCAGCGCTGGTGGTGACGCCGCAACCGAGTTCGGGCCCGGTGACCGCCAACGTCGACATTCCATGCTTCTTCATGCGCTGCAATACCTGCGTGCGCAGCAGTCCATAGATATCCGACGCCGGAAGGCCAAAGCTATCCGCGACCAGCCGTTCCTTGCTAGTCCGCCGCTGATCGCACTTGGCGACTGCAGTCTCGGTGTATTGCGGAGTAAAGCCATTGGCGGAAGCGGCGGCGCGCATGTTGGCCTTGAGGCCACCAAGGCTTCCGGCACGCATCTCCCGCGCTCTGGCCAGCGCCTTCTCAATCTGCTCCATCGGCATCTCCGTTCGCGATGCAATTCAGCAGCCAGGCTCCGATGCTGCAGTTGCGAAGATCGACACTATAACCATGTTGATGAGCAATCGTAAGAGCCACAACGCGCGAACGTACGAATGGTTCTACGCCGCACAAGATTTCCCTTGAGGCGATGCGACGCGTACAACACGCGGCCCCATCAATCGGTGCCCTCTCATGGCAAGAACCCCTGAGTCCGTGACCCAGAGGTTCCTGCTAGTCTCTTACGATGTCCAGCGCCCGTGGGGCGCAATCGTTAAGCCTGTGCGCTGCTGCGCCGACGATAGCCAACCAGCACCATACCACCGAGCGCGGTTGCGAACAGCAACAGAGCCGGCGGCAGCGGCACTTCCGACACTTCAAAGCGATAACGATAGGCGTTGCCGAAGACGCCGCTGGGCGCAATGTCGCCGGAGATCCGGAAGAAGTAGTCGCCGGCAGCCAAGTTCAAGTAGCTGAATGCTAAACTGGTGCCCGTCGCGTCGGTGAAGTTGCCCAGAGAAGTCAGGGGATCCGACGCGCTGAACAGATCAAGCGAGAAATTGAGGCTGTCAACGGGGATGCCGAGGAAAGTCGACAGATCCGTGAGCGCACCGACCAACGAGGTCTTCACGCTCGCCAGCGAGAAATCGATTGTGTCATCGAAAGCGACAGGAGCGGGGTCGCCCAAATTGACCACGATCGCACTCGTCGTTCCCGGATCAAGTGTTCCCAGATCGAAAGTCGATGCCGATGCGGACCGTTCTGCCGCTCCAAACGCAAGCACGCCCGCGGCCAGCCACATCACAATTCGTTTCATGACTCTGTCTTCCTCTTCTGTCGCTCCAGAGCACAACCTTGCTCGGAAATCGCATTAAACAAGAAGTTTGGTAGGCACTCGAACAGGTACTTTCCGGGCGCAATACGGCTCCCTTGCATTGGCAAAAGATAACATGTGGGTGAGTCCGACCCTGTGACTTCTCGGGGTTAATCCTGTGACATCAGCAACCGTCGCGCGCTCCCGTCACTTGTTGCTTGGCCCAGCAATTTCGATCGCTGTTAGGTTGACTTGTCGTACTTGCTTAGCTCTCACGTCAGATGCGTCTTGGAGGCCGGCAGGAGCGATCGCTCTCGTAGATGCCTTTTTTCCTTGGCTGGAAGCTCGTACTGATAGCGGCCCCTTGGATCTGCAAATGGGGATCTGCAGATGGCCCGCTCTTCCTTCTATGTCGAGATGGCGATGATTGTCACCAACTCAGCAGCATCAAGAACGGCTCCGCCGTCTTTGCACATCAGTGACAAAGCAGAGCATGACATCTCATGAGGGCCGCTCGATCTTCCCGACGATGCAGCTGCGGACCGACAGTGATCGCGATTGACAAGACCAACGGCGGCGCAACACGATGCCCCGATTGCGTCCCTGGCGAGGATGATCAATCGGACACTTGTTCGCCAGCCGTCGGCCCATCCCGACCGCATAAGAGAGCCTCATGCGCTTCGAACTGACGCTGATCCGATGCTGCGCGATCACCGCGATCCTGCTGCTTGCCGCCTGCGACTCGCCGCAGGAGCGCGAAGCGGAGTATCTGAAGAATGGCAAGGCGCTCTACGAAAGCGGCGAACTGTCGAAGGCCGCGATCGAATTTCGCAATGCCCTGCAGATCAATCCGACCGGCACCGAAGCGAAATATTTCACCGGCCTCATCTTCGAGAAGAAGGGCAATCTGGCACGCGCAGCGTCAGCCTTTCAGGAAGTTGCCCTGCAGGACCCGAACAATCGCGAGGTTCAGCTCAAGCTCGGCCAATACGCCCTGATGACCGCCGACGCTTCGGAAGCCAGCATGCGCGCCGACAAGCTGATTGCGCTCGATCCGAATAAGCCCGATGGCCATACGATGAAGGCAGCGGCTTTCCTGATCATGGGGAAACTGCCCGAGGCGGAGACTGAGGCCAAGGCCGCCCTCGCCCTCCATCCCGATGATGAGGATGCGACCATCGTACTTGCCAGTCAACGCGCCAGGCAGAACAAATTCGATGAAGCCGAATCCATCGTGGATGGGGCTCTCGCCACCAATTCCAAGAGCCTCCAATTGCTGGGCTTCAAGCTCAAGCTGCTTTCCGACCAGAACCGCGCAGCCGAGGCGGAGCAACTACTCCACCAGCTTATCGCACTCGATCCTGCCAACCCGAGCTATGTGGTCCAGCTGGCCGATGTACTCACGGCAGCGGGTCGAATGCCCGAAGCGCAGGAGGAATTCCGGCGCGCAATTGCCGCAAACAGCAAGTCCCAGATGCTGCTGGCGGCCTATGCCGACTTCCTGGAAAAGCAAGTCGGGACAGACGAGGCGATCGCGGAGGCCAAGAGACTTGCCGGAAACTCCAAAGGCAACGCCCTCTACTCCTTTCTGCTCGCGCGGCTCTACATAAAGTCGAATCGGCTCGACGAAGCCGAAGCCCTACTGACGCAGCTTATCGACGAGCTCGATCGATCGTCCGACAAGCTGGACGCCCAGGTCGAGCTGGCGCGCATCACCATGCTGCGCGGCGATAAGCAAGGCGCGCTCGACCAGCTCGCGATGATCTTGAAGACCGATGGCAAGAATCAGAGCGCCCTGCTGCTGCGTGCTGCCATGAAGCTGAGCGACGCCAAGTTCGACGATGCCATTGCCGATGCACGCATCGTTCTCAGCGACGCGCCGGCCTCGGCGCCGGCGCTCGCCATCCTCGCGAAGTCCTACGCGGCGACCAATGAGGAGGAACTGGCGATCGGAGCGCTCCGCAACCTGTCAAGGGTCATGCCGGAGAATGCCGAGGTGCGCACGCAGCTTGCCGGGTTGCTGGTCATGCGAGCTCCGGACGAAGCGGTCAAGCAGCTGGATGCGGCGATCGCATTGCGCCCCGACGACGCCGAACTGAAGGCAAAGAAGGCTCAAATCCTGATCTATACCAAGCGATGGGATCAGGGCGAAGCGATCGGCAGAGAGCTCGCGGCCAACGGGGAGACCGAGGCATTGGGCCATCAGATCCTCGGAGAAGCTGCGCTTGCCCGGCAGGACTTTCCAACTGCGGTCACGGAACTGCGATCGGCAATCGACCATGGCCGCAGCTTCTCCGTGGTCGGGCCGAAGCTGATGGAGGCGTATAGGGAGTCCGAGCATCCGGTGCCGGCATCTCGCACCGGATCCGAGGTTCCAAGCGAGGGTGAGAAGTTGCTGCTCGATCGCATCGCGAAGAATCCAAAGGATGCCGACGCGCTGGCGCTGCTTTCAGCGCAGCGGGAGCACGACGGCGACCTCAATTCGGCGAAAAAGCTGTTGCGCGAGGCGATCGAGGCCAAGCCTGACGAACGTGGGCCCTATCTCAGCCTCGCCCGCATTCAGAAGAGCGAGGGCAACGGGAAGGACGCTTCCGATACGCTCCAGATGGCGGCGGTGCGTTTCCCGAACGATAGACTGGTGTTGGAGGGCCTCGCTATCGGCCATGAGCTGACGGGAGACTACGGCGCGGCCAGGCAAGCCTACGAGGATGTGCTGGCGAAGTGGCCGAACGATGTCGTCGCGGCCAATAACCTCGCCATGTTGATCGCCGATATCTGGCCAACCGACAATGCGCTGTTGAACCGGGCCCGTCAGCTGGTGGAGTCCTTCCGCAATAGCAACAATCCAACTCTCGTGGATACGCTCGGCTGGATTCAGGTCCGGCTCGGCAATGTCGACGACGGCACCATCATCCTCAAGAACGCTGCTGCCATGCAGCCGGACAACCAGCAGGTGCTCTATCACTATGCCGTGGCTCTATCGCTGAAGGGCCTTCACGACCTTGCCAGGGAAACTATGGCCAAGGCGCTGGCCGGCGATCCGGCCTATCGCGGTCTCGATGACGCCCGGCAGTTGGCGGCGAAGCTTCAGTAGCGGTCACAACAGGCGGTCATGCAGGGCGTCGTGCACGCGCTCGACGTTGATCCAACCGCCACCGGTAAGGCCCAGCCGCATGTGTAGAATCGGGAAGACGCCCTCGCGCACAAGCCGCAAAGGTCGATTGCATGTCGTGCGGCGTCCGGCCGGCGACCAATCGTCGCAGCGGGGCGCCGCCATGCGGAGTTGTCGGTTGACATCGCATCGGGCGGCTCTCAGGCTTTTGCGACGTGGAATGAATGAGCATGGCCCCAGCATCGGGATCGAGGCGGCATCGGGATCGAGGCGTAAATGCGGCGCGGCGATGAGATTTTAGCAGGCAGCATAGGGGATTCCCCGCTCGCATTCCCAATTTCGCGGCGTCGCGCCATGCTCGTGACGCTGAGCGGACTGCTGTTCGGCTTGGGGACCAGCCGGCTGCGCGCGGATGTCACCACGCCCGCGCTGCAGGTCGCGACTTCGTTGACGCCCAAGACAGTCCTGCTCTTCACCACGCCGGGCGCCGGCAATCAAACCGGCACCGACTGGAAGAACGCCATGCCGATCGGCTCGCTCCAAAAGGCGCTGAAGTCCGCTCGGCCCGGCCTAGGCTTCCTGATCGGCTTCGATGCGACGGGTTTCAAGCCGGCAGCGCTTGACCAGAATCAATTCTATATCCGCGTGTCCGGCGATGAGAAGAAACCAGTCTTCGTCCAGGCCGGTCTCATCGCCGGCGAGGATGCGGTCGATGCGGCGCCGATGGATGCGGCGGCATTTTTCACGAGCGCGCAGCCCTGGTCGCTGGCCGATTTCGCGAAACAGAAGGGATCGGCCTGCTTCGCCATCGCAAATGGCGCTTCGCATCTGAGGCTCACGGGCTTCCGCGTGGACGGCACGCCGGCCGATGGATTCTTCAAGTTTCGCGGAAAGGAACCCACAAACTTCAGCGACATCGTGATATCAAACATTGATGCGAAGAATGTCGGCCGAGTCATTGAGACAGAACATTGGGCAATGCTGCAGAACGTCATCGTCTCGGATTGCCGAGCCGTCGGCATCGTGCGCGGTTTCGCGCGTTTCCGCAATCTGTCCAATGCCGAGTTTCGCAATCTCGACCTTGATGCCGCCAACATGGATGCCGGCGGCAAGAATGTGTGCCAACTGATCTCGTTCCAGGCGGGCGAGAATGTACTGTTCGAGAATATCACCCTGCGCAACGCCCTGAACCAGCCACCGCCGCCGGAGGAGGGAAAGGAACCCGGCTACGTGCAAGGCGACGGCATCGTATGCGAGCGGAAGACCAAGAACGTCACCATCCGCAACTGCCAAGCCAGCAACATGGGCGACGGCGGGTTCGACCTCAAGACCACCAACGTCACCATCGAGGACAGCAGCACCGACTCCTGCAAGTTCGGCGCACGCATCTGGGCGGTTGGCGACAACGTCATCCGGCGCTGCGAGTTTCGCAATCCGAAGTCGCGCAATGGCACACAAGGCGCTTGCGTCCAGGTTGGCGGGACGGTGCAGATCTTCGATAGCAAGCTCCATGCCGGTCCGGGAACGGTGGCAGTCAGGCTGCATCAGGCCAAGAAAGCCGACGCACCCTATGCGCTGATGCAGGGCGGCTCGATCGAAACCGAAGGTGATGGCGCGGTCGTGGGCGCCAATGCCGCAGGTGTTCTTGAACTGCGGGACGTGATGGTCAATGGCGTTGCCACCAGCCACCGCTATGTATTCGACAAGAAGAAGGAAGGGTAGCGGCGGCCGGGATAAGACACGGCGCATTGCACGCCGCGTCCAGTCCCAAGCCGCTGCCTGCTAGAATCCAAACATTGGAAAGGCGAAGGCCAGGAGCCCGGCCATCAGGATGACCGCGACGCTGGCAACGCCGATCATGCGCAGTCTCCTCCCCCGCATCTCGTCGGCGGTCCTGATATAGGGCACCGTCGCCAAGGGCATCTCGCCGAACGCGAGCATCAGACTGCGGGCTTCGTAGATCCGCGGGTCCAGCATGTCGACCGCCACCATCGCCGCCGCCGCCAGCATGGCGGTCATGAAGAAGCCGACCGCCATGAGCAGCTTCCGGTTCGGCTTCTCCGGCACGTCCGGATATTGCGGAGGCTCAATGACGGAGAAGGTCTCGCCCTTGCTCTGCTGCTCCATGTTCTCGGCAACCTCGGCGTCCGCCTCCTTGTCCTTGAAACTCTGATACCGATCCAGCGCAAGCTTGTGCTGGTTCTGCAGCGAGTTGTACTCGGCCTCGACGGTCGGGGTCTGCAGGATCCGCTTCTGCAGCTCGGCAATGCTCGATTCGAGCGCTGCGGAGCGCTCATTGATCCCGCGAATTTGCGAATCGACGTCCGCCAGCTGGTTCTGCAGCTGGAGATACATGGGGTTGTCCGGCGGACCTTGCGGCGCGGTCAGGCTCACCGCAGGGGCGGCGTCCATCTGTGCCTTGAGCTCCTCGAGCTGGCGGCGCAGCTTCACGACATCGGGATGTTTCTCTCCATAGCGCTGCAAGGCATCGTTGAGCTGGGCCTGCAGCGTCGCGTATTTGGCCTGGTCGAGCGATACATTGTCGACGCCGCCGATCTGCTTCTTCAGTACCTCGATCTGGCGTTTCAGCCGCACGACGTCCGGATGCTTCGAGCCATAGCGGGCGGACAGGTCGCTGTACTGCAGCTCCAGCGCCATCAGCTGGGCCTGCGGCGTCGCCGGCCGGCCGTTCTCGGTCATCGGCGTATAAGGGCTGATTGTCCCAAGCTGACTCTGCAGATACGACTTCTTGTCCGTCAGGATTTGCAGATCGGCATGATTCTGCATCAGCTGGCTCTGCGCCTGATTGAGCATCTGGGTGTTCATGGCGAACTGCTCAGGCAGGCTCCCGTTGTACTTCGAACGCAGGTCCAGCAACCGCTGCTCCAGGCCTTGCACGTCGCCAGAGAGCTTTTGCGCCTGCTCGGTAAGGAACTGGGTCGTGCCGGCGGCCTTCTCCTGGCGCGTCCGGTCGTTCTCCGCCAGATAGAGGTCGGTAAGGCGATTGGCGACCTGCTGGGCGGTATTGGGATCGTCGCTCTCGAACGACAGGCTGAAAGCGATCGATGCCTGAGGCTGCTGGCGCGATCGTTGCGGCTGTTGCCCGGAGAGATTCGCGCTCACCACCTCGAGATCGACCTGAGAACGCATGCGTTCGATCAGCGCCGAGCGCGGCGTGGTCTTCTGGTCTTCAGGGTACAAGTTGAACCGATCGATGATCTCGTTCAGGTGCTGACTGGTCATCACGCGCTGCTGGATCACCTGCAGCCGGTCGTTCGCGAAAGTAGAGACCGTCGATTTGACCAGATCGGACGGCACATCGGGCTCCTCGATCAGAATGGTCGCAGTCGACTGATAGGTCGGCGGCCAGATCTTGACGACTGCAATCGTAGCGGCGGCGCCGACCGCGCCGATGGCGATTCCGATCCATTTGCGCCGGCGTAATGCGCCCAGCACGTCGATGTTGATCAACCGGTCGTCACGGTCCATGGTTGCTGCACTGCTCATGCGCGATCCTTGTTCAATCCTCGATCAATCCGCCGCTTGCGGCAGGTAGGCCGGTAACAACGGCGCGACCTCCGCCACGAATTGCTTCAGCCTCCGGTCGGCGCCGGCCAGATCACTGCCATCCACCGGAGTCACGAAACGGACCAGCGCGCCGTCCCGGCGATTGTCCAAGACGGCGTTCCGGAACAGTCGGAGCTTGGCCGCATATTCGCCGGTCTCGTGCCGTCCGCCTTCGACGAACCAGAAATAAACCAGCTGCTTGTCAGTTCCCTGGCTGATGATCAAGCGGCTGGCGCCAAGGCTCTTGCCATCGGCAATCGGAATCGCGGCGGTGCCGCCCTCTTCCACCCGCCACCCGCCGCCGGGAATGCACACCAGCGGCGAATGCGCGGCGTTTCCGCTGTATTGCGAGTCGTAGTAAGCAGACCAGACGTTCACGACCTCAGTCCCTCTGACGAAGTTGACGCTGAGGTAGTCGGTGGCGTTGAGCGCCGCGAGTGCAGAATTGTCGACCGGCATTTCCGCGCCCTGCCAAGCGCCGACCTGACGTGGAAACGAGGCGAATTCGCTGCGCGCCGGCAGCGCAACGGCACGCGTGCCGATCGCGACCTGCGCCGCCACCGCAACAAGACACAGGGCGACCACCACGAAGCCCGGAAGCGCGGAGCCGCGCGCGAGATTGGGCAAGACCGTGCCGATCTTGGGCGGATCGAGATCGAGGCGGCGTCGCAGCGACCGGTCGCCGGAGCCCCAGTAGCACAGCGCTTTCATCTCCAGGAACAGGATCGCGAGGCACAGGCAATAGACGATCCAACCCTCGAAATAATGGAAGAAGCCCTGCGCCGCGCCGACGCCGAGGCGATCGGCCAGCAACCCAGTCATGGCAATCCGGATGATGTTCATCAGGATCGTGATCGGCACACTGGACAGGAAGACAATGGCCTTCTTCACCGGATGTCCGACGTAGAGGTAGGCGCACAAGAAGGCGAACGTGCCAAGCGGGAAGAGGTAACGCAGTCCGCTGCAGGCCTCGGCCACTTGGAGCCGGATCTGGCCGAGGTCGATGATGTTTCCTTCGCGCAGCACCGGAATCCCGAACGCTCGGATGACCGCGACCGCGCCCATCGAAGATACCAGCTGCAGCGCCGCGGTCAGCACGACTTGGAACGCATTCGCAAGCGGCAGAGCGAAGAACAGGAAGACCAAACCAGGCCACACCTGGGCCGCCCGGCGCTCGCCCAGCCATGCGACGACGACGCCGACGATTGTAAGGAACAGGCCGAGTTGCCCCGGGAACCGGGTCTGGCTCAGAAACTCGATCAGGCCGAACAGCAAGCCGACAAATACGATGACGACCCCGAGCCAGCCGCCCCATCTGTCGCTCGCGACGGGGCTTGCCTCGCTCCGGCTGAGATCGCGCCACAGCATCAGCGCCGCAATCAGCGGAACCAGCGGCCCGTAATTGTATTCGGGCGAAGTCAGCCAGGTATCGACTGTGGCCCGGATCGAGTCGTGAAACAGATATCCCGTGAGTGCGATCCCGATGCCGAGCGCGATCGTGCGCCATCGACCCGGATGCGCGACGGCCGGGCGAATTCCGCTGGTACCGGCGGCCGACATGCGCGCGAGATCGGTTGCCATCGCCCGTCACACCCCTGCCAGGGCGGCGTAGACTTGGCGCGTCGCCTCACTGACGCGCCCCCAGTTGAACCGCCGCGTAATCGCCTCGCGGTCGACGCGGAGCGCTTCATAGTTTCCGAGAAGCTTCGCCCTCAGTGCGCCGACGTCGCCGACGGGGAAATAGTTCGCGGGAGCCAGCTCGATGTCGAGGTTCGGTTGGATATCGCTCAGCAGCACTGGCACGCCGAGATTGGCCGCTTCCAATGCGGCGATCGGCAGTCCCTCGTGGGTCGAGGGCAGCACGAACAGGGCGGCATTGCGGTAGAGGACGCGTAGGACATCGTGCGTCTGGAACCCCAGGAAACGAATGCTGTCGCTCGCATGGCGCAGCAGCGATCGGGAATAAGCGTCTTCATGGTCGGCGGCACCGGCGATCGCAAGTTTGCAGGCGGGGTTCGCGCGATAGAAAGCGGCGATCAGGTCGTGGAAGCCCTTTTCCGGTACCAGCCTGCCGACGCCGAGAATGTATTGTTGCGGCTCGAGACCAAGGCGAGTCAGCACCGATTGCTCGTCATGATCCGTCTCGGCCACGGAAAACTCGGTCGCCCCGTTGGGGATATAGTCGATGCGCGACCGGAGGCGGGGATTGCGCTGGCGCAGTTCCTCAGTCACCGACTTCGAGACGACGATGATGCGATGCGCCGCCATCGTCGCACAGTGTTCGCCAAGCCGCAGCGCCGCCTTCGCGACGAGGTTCCATTTTTGCCGCTCGAAGTCCTGGCCGTGATGCGTGACGATCACCTTCATGCCCAACATGCGTGCCAGCGGCCCCAGCAGCGCCGGCCCGATTCCATGGATGTGGAGAATCTGCGACCGCAAGGCGAAGCGCGCGTAGAACACGGCCAGGGTCGTGTTGGTGATCGTTTCGAGATACTTGTTCCTGATCGCAGGCAGCGGAACCACTCGGATGCCCTGGTACTCGTAAGCGCCACCGTCGATGTACGGTTTCCGGCCGATAATGGTGATGTCGTAGTGCTGGCTCAGCGCCTTCAGTCGCGGAAATACCTGCTCACAGTGCGATTCAATCCCGCCCATGACGCCGGGGATCCCACGCAATCCGACAACGCAAACCCGGGTCTTGCTACCCATGCCAGGCACCGGCCCGCAAATCCCTGTTCCGTTCACCGCCGGCAAGCGAGTGGTTCGCACTTCGAAGGTCCCAGATTCGACGCCACGTCTCGAGGTCACGTATTGCTCACCGTGATGGAAACGAACGGTCGCGACCTCTGCGGAATAATGCGTGTCCGTGGTCCCATCGCTTCACTGCGCGATAACGTCTCGTTTGCTGCACTGCGGCGGCATTATTGGTGAAGCGCGGAATTTCCGCCACGACGTCAACGGGTTGACACCAAAAAGTCACAGATATCCGACCGCCCGGCCCGACCTCGTCGAGCCGACCCTGAACAAGCAATTCAGACGCGCGGAGTTCCCAGGCGAGATTACAATTTCGTCGCAAGCTTCAGGCGGCGCTGCGCCGCGACGTGCTTTCCAGGTTCGGCAGAAGATAGGCGACGACACCGATCGCGGGCAGGAATGCGCAGACCCGGAATACCATCTCGACGCTGGTGAGGTCGGCAAGCTCGCCCAGCAACGCAGCGCCAATGCCGCCCATCCCGAACGCGAATCCGAAGAACAGGCCGGAGACCATGCCGACCTTGCCCGGCAGCAGTTCCTGCGCGTAGACGACGATGGCCGAAAATGCCGACGACAGGATAAGCCCGATCGGGATGGTCAGCACCACAACCCAGAACTCGCTGGCGTAGGGCAGAACGAGCGTGAACGGCAGCGCGCCCAGGATGGAGAACCAGATGATCTTCTTGCGCCCGATCCTGTCCCCCAATGGGCCACCCACCAACGTGCCCATGGCGAACGAAGCAAGGTAGATGAAGAGGTAGATCTGCGCGCTCTGTACCTGCACGCCGAAGTGATGGATCATATAGAAGGTATAGTAGCTGCTGAGGCTTGCAGTATAGAAGAACTTGGAAAAGATCAACGCCAGCAGCACGGCGAGCGCGACACCGACTTGTGCGCGCGTCAGGTGGTTTGCGTGCGGAACATGGTGCGCGCGGCGCGAACGTGCGACGCGATGGATGCGGTACCAGGCGCCGACCCGCATCAGTACGATGATCGCGACCAGCGCGACGAACGAGAACCAGGCGATGGCGCTCTGGCCGCGCGGCAGAACGATGTAGGCAGCAGCGAGTGGACCCACTGCTGAGCCAACATTGCCGCCGACCTGGAACAAGGATTGCGCCAAGCCATGACGCCCGCCGGATGCCAGCCGTGCGACTCGCGACGATTCCGGGTGGAACACTGACGATCCGGTTCCGACCAGCGCCGCCGCCAAGAGCAGCATCGCGTAGCTGGCCGCGTACGACAGCAACACCAGTCCGACCAGTGTCGAAGCCATGCCGACCGCGAGCGCGTACGGCTGTGGCCGTCGATCGGTGTAGAGCCCGATCATCGGTTGCAGCAAGGAAGCCGTCACCTGGAAAGTCAGCGTGATCAGGCCAACTTGGCCGAAATCCAGCGCGTAGGTCGTCTTCAACATCGGATAGATCGACAGCAGCAGCGACTGCATCGTGTCGTTCAGCATGTGGCAGAAGCTGATGGCGATCAGAACGGCAAGCGCAGTTTTCTCCGCCGCCTTGTCGTCATGGTGTTGCTCGGCCGCCAGGCTTGAATTGCCGAGACTGGTATTGCTCATGGTCGCGCTCGAACTCTGGACAGGATACCGGACAGGATAGCGCCTGTTTTTCTGCCTGCTTGCGAAGATGGGCCATTTACTTTCTCAAACGGGCCAAGCAGAATTCCGCAATGGTCAAGAATGCCGGTCCTTCCCTGATCTACGAGGATACGCCGCGCCCGGTGGTGGCGGTCGGCCAGGATTATCCGCCCGATCATGAAGTGGCGCCGCACCATCATCGCCGCTATCAACTGTTGTGCGGTTCAAGCGGCGTCATGATGGTATGGACAGAACATGGCGCCTGGGTGGTCCCGCCCGCACAGGGCGTGTGGATTCCGGTTGGCGTGCGGCACAGCGTGCGCACCGTTGGTCCCGTCACCACCAGCAGCATCTTCATCGAGCCGGCCGCCATCGATGGCATGCCGAATTCGTGCAGCGTGCTCGGCATCTCACCGCTGATGCGCGCGCTGCTGCTGGCAGCCGTCGATGCACCGCTGGAATATGAGATCGAGGGACGCGACGGTTTGCTGATGGCACTCCTGCTTCAAGAGCTGCGCCGGCTGCCGGTTCTGCCCCTGTCCCTGCCCTTCCCCAACGATCGCGAACTGGCTCGCCGCTGCCGTCGCTTCGTCAAGGATCCGAACCCACACGAGACCATCGACGACTGGGCGCTGAACTTAGGCCTCAGCCGCCGCTCCTTCACGCGCCTCTTCAAGCGCGAGACCGGCATGAGTTTCTCCGCTTGGCAACGGCAGGCGTGCCTGTTCTCCGCCTTGCCGCGCCTGGTCGCGCGCGAGCCCGTTACGCGCGTCGCGCTCGACCTCGGCTATGAGAGTCCAGCCGCATTCACCACCATGTTCAAGAAGACGCTGGGTGTCCCGCCCAGTGAATATGTGTCCGCCGCTCGCGGCTAACCGACGGACCCTAGAGCGCGTCAGGCCGCTTTCACCCAGCTATCGCCAAGGGCCTCGAGCGCAAACGACAGGAAGCGCTGCTGCTCGTCCGTTGTCTGGAAGGCGCGCGGGGGAATGAGGAAGGCGCTGCCCTTCGTGCCCAACAGCACGATGTAGCCGTCTTCCTCGGAAATGGTTTCTATGTCACGCCAGGAGCGGCGGGACTGCTCTCCCTCGATCGTGGTCGAGATGCCGTCCTGATCGATCTCAACCGACCGCACCTGCGGCCGGAACATCAGAAGCGGGATCAACGGCATCCACGCGACGGAAAGAACCCCGCAGGCGAGCGCAATCAATATGCTCGACAATGTCGGCCCAGCGTCGCCGTTGCGCAGGAACATGACAACAACGACGACGGCGCCAGACACCATGGCGTGGAATTTCCAGAGCTCGCGGCGCCAGGCGCGGCAATACCACTTCCACACTTCCGTGCGCTGAGATGCGTATTCCACTCTGAAGCTCATTGCCTTCCTCGAAGTGCGGGCTCGTCGTCGGCTCCGACTATGACCGGAACCTCCAAAGGAAAGGTTAGCCTCGGCAGCGCTTGTCATTAAATCGATTTAACGCTAGTATTTCGCCTAAGTACGGTACGCCCCGACACAAGGGGCGGCCAAGGGAGGATGGGACACTCATGGCCGACCGGCCGCTCATTCTGGTCGATCCGCTGCCGCGGACATTGGATCTGATCTGCGAACCGGACGTGCGCCGGCGCCTGGAGGCGCTCGGCCGTTTGGTCGTTTCCGAAGACAAGCCGATGGCGGACGATATGGTCGATCGCCTATTGCCCGAGGCTGCGATCCTGATCGGACAGACCGCCATGCCCAAGAGCCGGATCGAGCGCGCGCCGAACCTGAAGGCGATCTTCAACGTCGAAACCAACTTTCTGCCCAACATCGACTACGAATTCTGCCAGGGGCGCGGCATCTGGGTGCTCAGTCCGACCTCGGCGTTCGCCCAGGCGGTGGCCGAATCGTCACTTGCCATGGCGATCGATCTGGCACGCGGCATCACCGCCGCCGACCGGGCCTTCCGCGCAGGCGGCGAACCTTACGGCCTCGAGGCCAATGAAGGCTGCTTCATGCTCGCGGGCACACCCGTTGGCATCATCGGTTTCGGTGATCTGGGGCGCACGCTGCGGACCCTTCTGGCGCCATTTCGCAATCCGGTTGCGGTCTACGATCCCTGGCTGCCCGCGGAGGTCATCCGCGCGCACGATTGCAGTCCCGCCTCTCTCCATGAGGTATTGTCGACCGCGCGCATCATCTTCGTGTTTGCCAGCGTGACGACCGAGAACCAGGGCTTTCTCGGGGCACGCGAGCTGGACTTGATCCAACCCGGTTCCGCTTTCCTGCTGATGAGCCGCGCTGCGGTGGTGGACTTTCCGGAGCTGGTGCGCCAGGTGGAGAGCGGGCGCATCAAAGCTGCCATCGATGTGTTCCCGCAGGAGCCCGTGCCCGCCGATCATCCAGTGCGCAAACTTGAAGGCGCCATCCTCTCCGCGCACCGGACAGGCGGAATGGCAGAGGCGCTGTTCCAGATCGGGCGCATGACGGTGGCGGATGCCGAGTTGATTCTGCATGGGCTGCCGCCCGTGATGTGCCGGCGTGCGGATCCGTCGATCGCCAAACGCCTGCGCTCCATGCCGGTTTCGATCACGTGAGAAGCGCCATGATTGTTAAAACGATTTTCTGCACTTGCGAAGATCGGAGGATCGAGTGAGCGAAGCCGGCCGACCCTGGCGTGGCGGCAGGCCGCCGACCATTCGCGACGTGGCGCAACTTGCGTCGGTCGCGCCGGCAACCGTGTCCAACGTGCTGACCGGACGCCGGCCGGTGGCCGAAGACCGTAAGCGGCGCGTGCTTGAGGCTGTGGCGGAGCTCGGCTACCGCCCCAACCAGCTCGCCGCCAGCCTGCGCCGCCAAGAGACGCGCACCATCGGCATCGTCATCCCCGACCTCACCAATCCGTTCTTCGCGGCTTTGGTACACCGGATCGAGGAACTTGCCGCCGAGAGCGACTATCAGATCCTGCTCATGAGCAGCAACGAGGACACCGAACAGGAGGCGCAGCGCGTCCAGGTGCTGCTGGGGCGCCAGACCGACGGCCTCATCATCGCGCCGGCGCGCGACAGCGTTTCCGCTTTCGCGGCCAGCGCCGCCGACCTGCCGCCGACGGTGTTGGTTGATCGCGGCTTCGGCCTCGCCGGCTTCGATACGATCTGCGCCGACAACTATGACGCCGCCAAGCGCGGATGCCAGCATCTGCTGTCGCTCGGCCATCGCGACATCGTGCTGGTAGTGAGCGACACGGGCCTTGCCAACATTGCCGACCGCATCGCCGGATATCGCGACGCCTTGAGTGAGGCTGGCCTGGCGAACCGGGCGCGCGTGGTCGTCGGCGGCTTCACAGTCGACGGCTGCCGCGGCGCGATCGAACAGGAATTGCGCCGCGCGGACCGACCAACCGCCATCTTCTCAGCCGCATACATCGCGACGCTCGGCGCCATCAAGGCGATCCGCGCACTCGATCTGGCGTTTCCGGATGATGTTTCGCTGCTGAGCTTCGATGATTCCGACTGGATGACGGCCCTGCGCCCCTATGTGAGCGCCGTCGCACAGCCGGTCGAAGAGATGGCCGCCGAAGCCTGGCGGCTCCTGAAGCAACGGTTGACCGGCGCCAGCGTCGATGTGGCGCGAGTCCGGCTGCCATGCTCCCTGCATGTCAGGGAGTCCACCAGACCGCCATCGGCCGCGAGAGCCAAGCGGCGAGCGGGTTCCCCCTAACAAGAAGAGCGGGAGGAGAATATGAGCATCAAGACCATTTCGATCGGCCTTACCGCGGCAGTGCTGGCCGCTGCGCTCGGCACATCCGTCATCACTACACCCGCATCGGCCGCCGACAAGCCGGTGTTCGGCGTGCTGCTCAAGACCCTGTCCAATCCCTTCTGGGGCGCGATGGAACAGGGCATCAAGGACGGCACCAAGGAAGCGGACGTCGAGTATTTCCTGCAGGCGGTCGAATCCGACCAGGCGGCGGAACCCCAGCTCAACACCTGCAACACCATGCTCGAACGCAAGCCCGCCGTCATGATCACCGCCGCGATCAATTCCACGATCCTGTTGCCCTGCCTGAAGCAGGCGACGGACATGGGCATCCCCGTCATCGATCTGGACGCCAACCTCGATCACGACATCGCGGCCAAGGCCGGCGTCAAGATTGCCTTCACGATCGGCTCCGACAACACTGCGGCGGGCGCCAAGGGCGCCGACTTCATGGCGGAAAAGTTGGCGGGCAAGAAAGGCTCCGTCCTGGTGATCGAAGGGCTCGCGGGCAACATCACGGGCCAGAAGCGCGCCAAGGGATTCGCCGACCAGCTCGCCGAGGTCGCGCCGAATCTCAAGATCGTGGCTTCGCTGCCGGGCGACTGGGACCGCCAGAAGGCGGCCAACATCACCAACGACACGCTGACTGCCAACCCGGACCTGGTCGGCATCTTCTGCGCCAACGACACCATGGCGCTGGGCGCGGTTGAATCCGTCTATGCGGCCGGCAAGGGCGGCGAGATCACGGTCATCGGCGTCGATGGCAATTCCGACGCGGTCAAGGCGATCAAGGCCGGCCGCCTGACTGCCAGCGTGGCGCAGTTGCCCTATCTGGTCGGCAAGCAAGCGGTCGAGAAGGCCAAGGAAGTGCTGGAAGGCAAGCCGGTCGACGAGTTCACCTACGTCCAGACCCTGGTCTTGACCAAGGAAGTGATGGACGCGGGTACCGATCCAGCGCTGAAATATGTAAAGTAGCATAGCGCATTGCCACTCCGCTGAGGCAGACCCAGCGGAGTGGCGCCTTTTGCTTCTTCGAGCTGGATATGGCAGCACACGAATCCTCGAGCGCCACCGCCGCCGCGCCGCGACCCGCAGCTGGACTCAGCCGCTTTTCAGTGCGGCTGGAATCGCTGCTAGTGCTTGTAATCCTGATTGTCGCGCTGTCGATCCTGTCGCCCTATTTCCTGAGCGTCTCCAACTTCCTCAACATCCTGCTGGCGACTTCGGTCATCGGCGTGCTCGGCTTCGGCGCGACCTTCGTGATCGCGGCCGCCGGGATCGATCTGTCGCTTGGTTCCGTCCTCGCTCTGTCTGGAGTTGTGGGAGCGCTCAGCGTCAATGCGCTCAGTCTGCCGTGGCCGGTCGGGATCGTCGCCTGCCTTGCGGTCGGCGCCTTCTGCGGCCTGATCAACGGTGTGCTGAATGCCAAGGCCGGCATCCCCGCCTTCATCGTCACGCTGGGCATGCTGGGTGTTGCGCGCGGATTGGGGCTTGTCTTCACCAACGGCCAGCCGGTCTATGGCATGCCGGACCCGATCGTGTTCCTGGGCCAAGGGCGGCCATGGGGTGTCCCCATGCCGGTCTTCATCTTCCTTGCCGTTGCGCTCATCGCGCACTTCGTCCTCGCGTTTACGCGCTTCGGCAAATATGCGCAGGTGATCGGCGACAACGAGACGGCGGCGCGCGCCATGGGCATCCGGGTCGAGCGTCACCGCATCTCGCTCTACGTCGTGTCGGGGCTCATGGCGGGTCTTGCCGGACTGTTGTTCCTGGCGCGCGTGAATTCCGGCGATCCGACTGCCGGCCTCAACTACGAACTGACGGCCATCACCGCCGCGATCCTCGGCGGCACCAACCTGTTCGGTGGCCGCGCCAGCGTGCTCGGCACCCTGATTGGCGCGCTGGTCATGGGCGTGCTGCAGAATGGGCTCAATCTGCTCGCCGTCTCCTCCTTCTACCAGCAGATGGCGATCGGCGCCGTGCTGGTGCTGGCGGTGTGGCTCGACCAGGTCAACCGCGCGCGAGGCCAGCGATGAGCCTGCTCGAGCTCGACGGCATCAAGAAGCATTTCGGGCCGGTGCAAGTCCTGCTCGGCGTCGATCTCAAGATCGATGCGGGCGAGGTGGTGGCCCTGGTCGGCGACAATGGCGCCGGCAAGTCGACCCTGATGAAGATCATCACCGGCATCCATAAGCCGGATGGCGGCACGATCCACTTCGACGGCGCCGATATCAGCGGCCATTCGCCGGGCGAGATCCGCGAGCGCGGGATTGAGATGATCTACCAGGACCTCGCTCTCGCCCGCATGCAGGACGTCGCCTCCAATATCTTCCTGGGACGCGAGCCGACCAAGAGGCTGCTCGGCACGCCAATCCGCATGATCGACCGCGCGCGCATCGAGCAGGAGGCGGAAGCGATGATCCGCAAGCTCGGCGCGCGCGTGCCGTCCGTGCGCCACCCAGTCGGCAAGCTGTCGGGCGGCCAACAGCAATCAGTCGCCATCGCCCGCGCCCTCACCTTCCATCCCAAGCTCGTCATCATGGACGAGCCGACCGCCGCGCTGGCCGTCCGCGAAGTCGAGCACGTGCTCGACCTGATCCGCGAGCTGAAGCGCCAGAGGATCGCCACTATCCTCATCAGTCACCGCTTGACCGACGTGTTCGCGGTCTGCGACCGCGTGGTCGCATTGCGCCAGGGCCGCGTCGTCAGCGACGAGCCGATCGCGCAGACCAGCATGAATGCGGTGGTCGCTCATATCGTCGGCGCTGCCTAAGTTTTGTGCGGCGGCGTGCCGCAGCGCTTCGATTTCGCTTCTTGTGCGGGGGTGACAAACGCTCTGGCGATTCCAATCTATCATCTGCTGCCCTCCCATTCGAAAAGAGCGCCCATGATTCAACAGACTCATATTCGCCTTAGCGACGGCGTGGAGATTCCGCAAATCGGTCTTGGTGTCTGGCAGGTCGAGAATGCGCTGGCGCCCAAGGTCGTGAAGGCCGCGATCGACGCCGGCTACCGCTCGATCGACACGGCAGCGATATATGGCAATGAAGATGGCGTCGGCGCCGGCATCCGCGCCGCCGGCGTGCCGCGCGAACAGCTATTCGTCACGACCAAGCTGTGGAACGACCGCCACGGCGCACAAAATACCTTCAAGGCATTCGATGACAGCCTCAAGCGGCTTAGGCTCGACTATGTCGACCTGTTCCTCATTCACTGGCCAACCCCGCGTGCAAATCTCTATGTGGAGACCTGGCGCGCCTTGCAGGAGATTAAGGCGAGCGGTCGGGCCAGGTCGGTCGGAGTTTCCAACTTCAAAATTCCGCATCTGGAGCGCCTCATCGGCGAGACCGGCATCGTGCCGGTGATCAACCAGATCGAACTGCATCCGCGCTTCCAGCAGGACGCGCAGCGCGAGTTCCATGCCAAGCACGGTATCGTGACCGAATCCTGGAGCCCGCTCGGCCAGGGGCGCGTCATGAAGGACCCGCTGATCGCCGGCATAGCCGACAAGCACGGCCGCACACCGGCACAGGTCGCGCTTCGCTGGCATATCCAGAACGGGCTGGTGGCAATCCCGAAGTCGATCACGCCCTCGCGCATCGTCGAGAATTTCGGCGTGTTCGATTTCGAGTTGACCGAAGAGGATATGGCGAAGATCGCTACGCTGGACAATAATCGTGGCCGGATCGGACCCGACCCGGACCTCTTCACCTAGGGAGGCACGTCATGGACTACGTACGGCTCGGCAAGACCGGACTGAAAGTCTCGCGCATCTGCCTTGGCTGCATGACTTATGGCGTGCCCGAGCGCGGTTCGCACCTCTGGACCCTGGATGAGGAGCGCAGCCGCCCACTCATCAAGCAAGCCTTGGAACTCGGCATCAATTTCATCGACACCGCCAACACCTATTCCGACGGCACCAGCGAGGAGATCGTCGGCCGGGCCCTGCGCGATTTCGCCAAGCGCGAGGAGATCGTGCTGGCGACCAAGGTCTATATGAAGATGCGCCCCGGCCCCAACGGCGGCGGCCTGTCGCGCAAGGCGATCTTCAACGAGATCGACGCCAGCCTGAAGCGGCTCGGCACCGACTATGTCGATCTCTATCAGATCCACCGCTGGGACTACGAAACGCCGATCGAGGAGACGCTGGAGGCGCTTCACGACCTCGTCAAGATGGGCAAGACGCGATACATTGGCGCCTCATCCATGTTCGCCTGGCAGTTCGCCAAGTCGCTCTACGCGGCCGACGCGCACGGCTGGACCCGGTTCGCCAGCATGCAGAACCATCTCAACCTCATCTATCGCGAAGAGGAACGCGAGATGCTGCCGCTGTGCGCCGATCAAGGCATTGGCGTCATTCCCTGGAGCCCGATGGCGCGCGGACGCCTCACCCGCGATTGGAGCGAGACCACCAAGCGGCTGGAGACCGACGAATACGGCCGTACCCTCTACGGCAAGACCGAGGACGCCGACCGCAAGGTGGTCGAGCGCGTGGCCGAGACCGCAAAGGCCCGCGGCGTTTCACGTGCGCAGGTGGCGCTGGCCTGGGTGCTGTCGAAGCCCGTGGTGACCGCGCCCATCATCGGCGCCAGCAAGCCTCAGCATCTGACCGACGCCGTCGCCGCGGTGTCGTTGAAACTCTCGCAGGAAGAAATTGCGGCGCTCGAGGAGCCCTACGCACCGCATAAGATCGCCGGCTTCTCATAAGCGCACATGTTCCAATAGAGCAGCGCGCCGGTCGCGAGGTCAATGCGCTCCACCTGCCTTTGGCGCGGGGCGCGGCTTGCGCAGCAGCGGGATCAGCAGGACGCTTGCGAAGAAGACCAGCGCCATCAGCAGCAGCACGTCGCTGAAGGTCAGCACATCGGCCTGTCGGCGCACCATGTTGGCAAGCAGCTTGGTCGCGGCGAGGTTGCCGGCTTCGCCGAGGTCGATGGAAAGGTTGTCGCCGGCGCGCGACAGGAACTCCCGCAGATTGGGATTTCCGGGCGTCAGATTCTCGACCAGCCGCATCCAATGCAGCGCGAGGCGGTCCTGGATGATGGTATTGATGCCGGCCAAACCGATCGCGCCACCGAGGTTGCGCATCAGATTATAGAGCCCGCTGGCGTTTTGCAGCCGTTCCGGCGGCAGGGTGCCGAGCGCCATGATGTTGACCGGCATGAACAGGAACATGAGCGCAAGGCCGCGGACCGCCTGGGGCAGAAAGAACTCCCAGAATCCCCATTCCGCCGTCAGCAGCGACTGCATGTAGACGCCACCGCCGAACAGCAGAAGGCCGAGAATCAGCATGGCGCGCGGATCGAGCACGCGCGCGAGCCGTCCGGCAATCGGCGCGGAGAGGAACTGGAAGATGCCGACCACGAACATGACCTCGCCGATCTGCAGCGCGTTGTAGCCGCGCACGGAGGCGAGGAACAGCGGCATCACGTAGACAATGCCGTAGAGGCCGATACCGATGATGAAACTGTAGAGGCAACCGAGCGCGAAATTGCGGTCGGCGAAGGCGCGGAGGTCCACGATCGGATTCCTGTAGCTGAACATGCGCCAGAAGAAGCCGATGCCCGCCACGACCGCTAGCATGGCGACGTTGCGTACTGCTTCATCCGCCAGCCAATCCCAGCGCGGCCCCTCCTCCATCACGTACTCGACCGAGCCGAGGAACACGCCCATCAGCGCGAAACCGAGGATGTCGATGCCCTTCAGCAAATCCCGGTTCGGCTTGTCGATGTCGATGCAGGTCCACACCACCGCCGAGACGACGATGCCGGGCAGCAGGTTGATCAGGAACAGCCAGTGCCAGGAGCTGTTCTCGGTGATCCAGCCGCCGAGCGACGGGCCGATGGTCGGCGCCATGGTCGCGACCAGTCCCATCAGAACCGAGATGTTGTTGCGCCATTCCCGCGGGAACATGAGGAAGCTGGCGGCGAAAGTGACGGGGATCATGGCGCCGCCGATGAATCCCTGGATCGCGCGGAATACGATCATGGAATCGAGATCGCCGGCCAGCGCGCATAGCAGCGAGCTGAGTGCAAATCCCGCCGACGAGAGTGTGAACAGCACGCGCGTCGAGAGCAGCCGCGCGGCATAGCCGGTCAGCGGAATCATCACCACTTCGGCGATCAGATACGAAGTCTGGACCCAGCTGATCTCATCGGCGCTGGCGGAAAGCCCGGCCTGGATCTCCTTCAGCGACGAGGCGACGATCTGGATGTCCAGGATCGCCATGAACATGCCAACGACCATGGCGACAAAGCCGGCCCAATGGCGCGGCGTGACATGATGAGTCATGGCTGCAGCCCGTCAGCCACGCAATGTCCCCGCCAACTTGGGCGGCCGTGGCAGGGCTTGGTCTTGCCATCCACGATTGCAGAGTCTGCCGTCCGGCGTTTCGCGCAAGTTTCCAAGACGGCATTGGGGGGTGCAATCAAGCATATGGATGGCAAGGCAAAGCCCTGTCCGAACAAGGGAGCATGAAGATGCACAGGCGGGGCGACGGCTTGCATCGCGGTGTCCTAGTCGCGCGCGCCGGTCCTGGTCGCGAGCTGCGGCGTGCTGTTGGCCTGCGCCGCCCCAAACAACAGGCTGCCTTCGCCGGCAGCCAACGCTTCGCCGCCATCGGCGCGCGTGTCGATGCTCACCACCACCGAGAGGCCCGGCCGCAGCAATCCAGCGAGTGAGCCGCTGCGTGGCAAACCGATGCGCACCGGCACGCGCTGCACGATCTTGGTGAAGTTGCCGGTCGCGTTTTCCGGCGGCAGCAGGCTGAACATCGCGCCGCTTGCCGGCGAGAAGCTCTCGACCGTGCCCATCACCGGCTGATCGGGGAAGGCATCGACGCGAATTTCGACGCTCTGGCCCGGGCGTATGTGGCCGAGTTGCGTTTCCTTGAAGTTCGCGACCACGTGCATCTCGGTCGGCACCAGCGCCAACAGCTGCTGGCCTTGCTTCACGAATTGGCCGGGCCTGACCGAGCGATCGCCGACGACACCGTCGATCGGTGCACGCACGATGGTCTTCTCGAGTTCGCTCGCCGCGAGTTCCACCTCAGCCTGAGACTGCGCCACCTTGGCCACAGCTTGGCGGCGTTCGGCTTCGATCACCGCGAGCTGGCCCTGTTCCGCGACCAGCGCGGCGCGCATCTGCACCACGTCGGCTTTGGCTTTGCGGTAGTCCGCACTGGCATCGTCCATTTCCTGCACGCTGATGATCTTGTCATCGACCATCTTCTTGCGGCGATCATAGGTGGCTTTCGCGCGCTCAAGCTCCGCCCCGGCGAAGTCAAGCTGCGCCTGCGCCTGGGCGATGCGCGAATGCTGGAAGTCGATCTGGCTGTCAAAGGTCGCGACCGCAGCCTGATCGGTCGCGAGACTGGCCTTGGCCTGATCAAGACGCGCGCGGAAATCTCGGTCGTCGATGATCGCGAGCACGTCGCCTTTCTTGACTGCCTGGTTGTCGGAGACCCGTACGTCCTGGATGTAGCCGTCGATGCGCGGGCTGATCGCGGAGATGTCGCTCTCCACATAGGCGTCGTCGGTCGATTGCTGGAACCGTCCGACCTGCCACCAATAGTGCCCACCGAAGCCGAGGCCGACTAGAACTGCCAGCGCAACCAGCCCAAGCGCAATCTTGCGAACCATGTCCGTCCCCTTGTATTTGGCAGCGTTTGGTCAAGAACTAAACCGACCAGTACATCTACGTAGGATAATTCTCGGAAATGACCGGACTTGTCAAGAAGAACTAAACCGACTAGTTTTGTTAACCTTCGCAAGACGTGTTAGATTGCGGCGAGTGATTCTGGGAGAGCCGGTTCCGTGACCACCGATTTGATGCAGCGCTCCAGGACCGACCTGGACAATGAGGTAACCGACGAGTTCGGAGCGCCCAAGGCCCTGAAAATCATGCAGGCCGCCAAGCATCTGTTCATTGCGGAGGGCTACGGCGCCGTCAGCATGGATCAGGTTGCCAAGGCCGCTGGTGTCTCCAAGGCCACGGTCTATTCGCATTTCGGCAGCAAGGAAAAGCTGTTCGCCGCCATCATTCATCATGCTTGCAAGGGTTTCGCGGTGGACCTTTTCCCGCAGGTTGCGGACGAGCTGGACATCGGTGTTGCCCTGCGCCGGATCGCGAGCTCGATCGAGAACTTCCTGCTCGGCGAAGGGCCCATCAAGGTCTACCGCATCATCGTGTCCGAGGGTCCGCGGTTTCCAGAGCTGATCGAGGCGTGGTACAACACCGGCCCACTACCCTTCCGTGCACTGCTAACCGACTTCCTGCGCAAGGCGACAAAGGATGGCAAGCTTGTCATCCCCAATCCGACCCTGGCTGCCGATCAACTGGTTGCATTGGTCAAGGGACCGCTTTATTTGCGCCGGCTGTTCAACATGCCCACGCGCCCGGAGGACCCGACCACCGAGGAAGTGGTCGATGGCGCCGTGCAAATGATCCTCAATGCCTATCGGCCGCGCTAGCAGATCGCGCATACGCGCAGCACTTGGCACGATCCATTCCGAAGCACTGCGTTGAGCATTCTTTCCGCGACTTGCATGTGATGCGGATCACGAGATTCCGGCGAATCTCGCACCATCGGCCGCTTTGATCTTTGGGGAGCCTCAGCCTATAGTGCCGCCACGGGGATCTCCACATGGCCGGCACATTGCCGGAAGCCGATCAAGACCATGCATGACAGTCTGAAACTGCCAGCTGAAGAATTTGTTCGGTCGCGCCACGCTCACGGGCCGCGATGAATCACGGCCAAGGCGTCGCCCGGTTCCAGATCATGCGGGTCTTTGGGTGTGCGGGAGTAGCGCTCTCGATTGCGCTGGGCACCAGCGCCGCGTCCGCTCAGGACCTATTGGACCGCTGCGCCGCGCCGCTCATTGCGGCGCCGGAGCTGATCGATCCCTCTGCCTTCTGGGAGGATGACCGCGCGGTCGAGGTCTGGCGGGAGCAGGATGGCGACCGGTATGCCTACCATATTGCCGGCGACATCGTGGAGCTGACGCAGGAGCTGTTCTCCGCGTTTGCAACGACGCCGGGCAATCCTCTGCGTACCGTTTCCGAGATCACGGTCGATGCGCGCAAGATCATCGTGTCGATGCCGATCCGGCTGGAGAACGGCACAATCAAGCTTTACGGCGATACTGTCACCTTCACTGGTGCCGGCACGATTTCGCTGATCGATCCGCCGAGCACGCAGGATCAGACTGTAGAGATCGTCGCTGAGACGCTCGACCTGTCGCATGCGCCGGACATGCCGTTCATGTTTCCAACCAAGGGATGGATTCTCAATGCGCAGCCCGAGTGGCCTGCGTCGGATGCAGCAAAGCGGATCCTGCGCGTGAAGGCGCGCACGGTCGTACTTGGCGACAATGAGAGCGAGGCTTCACGCCAGCAATTGAAGGACGATCCGCTTCGCTGGTTTCACAACAGAACCGCCGATCAGGGATTCGATTCTGGCCTTCCAAAGGAGGTCTGGTCATCCGGCTACGATATCGCGATCGGCCAGGCCGGCGGCAGCATCTATGACGGGCTGTTTGGCGCGACCTTGATATGGCCCGATCTCGCGGTCGCCAAGCTGACGCGGCTGCATGCGCGCGCGCCATTCGATCTCATAGTCAATGCATACGTGCGCGCCAAGATCGATGAGCTGCGCCCACGCCTCGCGCGCCGCGCCAGCCAGCAGGCCAATGCTGCGCTCGATGAGATCAGCGAGCAGATGGCGCTCAACCTCGACTCATACGGCTACGCCCCGAGCGAAGTGTCGATGACCGGGCTGTCCGATCGCCTCAAGGCGTTCCAGAAATCGCTCGACGAGGTGTTCGGCACGGGCAAGAAAGCCGGCACGCTCCAGCTGTGGGACCAGACACGGATGCTCGTGCTTGCTGCCGACCTGATGGTCGATCCCGCCAAGCAAGTGAACCAGCTCGATCGCATGCTGCGCGCGGAAATTTCCGATCGGACGAATGCCGCGCAGCGTGTCGGCGAGAATGCCGCCAAGCTCCTGAAGATGATCCAGGACGGTCAGGCCAAGATCGCCGAAGCAGCCAAGATCGGAGAGACGCTGCTCGCGCAGTACACATCGGAGAAAGAACAGGCGGCCAGCTTCGGCCGCATTGTTGATGATCTGGTCGTCAATGAGACGACCATCGGCATCGGTCGGCCGGCAGCGACGCCCTATTCGCTGGTTTCGAATCCCGCCGCGACCGCGCCCGAATCGTTCTACGGCGCCAAGGATGGCGGGCTGCCGGCCGGCGCGCCGGATGACCTGAACGAGATCGCCGGGCGCTATCAGAGCTACGCAACGCTGATTGCCGATTTCGACGCGGCCTGGAAGGCGGTGGAGCCTCATATGACTCCCGCGCTCGGACATTTGACCGGCAAGCAAAAGAACGACGATGAACTCGCGGCTTTCAGGAAAGCGATGGCTGAGGTGCACGAGAAAGGCGAAGCTTTGCGCGCCGGCCTGTCGAACGGGCCGGCCGAGTTCACGATCGGGCTCAACGACTACACGCCGGTCGATGAAGACCAGCAGAAGAAGTGGACCTCCATGCTGCAGGAAGCGGAAGCGGCGATGACGACCGCCGGAAGCCTGCAGGCGATGGTGCTCGCCGACGAGCGGCAGGTGCAGGCGACCGATGCCGACATTGCGTGGCTGAGCGCGATCCGGGAAGATTTCCTGGCTCTGAAATCGCTGCCCAAGGAAGTCGCGGTGCAACGCCAAGCCATGCTCTCAAGCCTCATGAGTGCGCGCCTGCTGGCCGATATCGCGCGTGCCACCGCCGTATTGCGCAAGGGCTTCTACTACGTGACCGGACAGCTTGCCGACGTGCCGGACAAGGCGCTCTATCCCGACGAGGACGCGCTGGCTTCCTGGGGCATGGACCTGCGCCATCCCGAGCACTTCGACCCGGACAAGATGCAGGCAGCGCTGAATGCGGACCGCACCGCACTCAACGAGTACTATGAGAGTCTCGCCGGCAAGTTCGCGGAACAGGCCGGTGCATTTGTTGACAAACAGCCCGCCGTTCCACCCAGCGTCGAGTTCTTCCGCGCCGCCTACGAAGAGGATATCAGTCACGACCTCGAAGCATCGTTCCTGCGCGCAAGGTTCCTCGACTCGCTCAATCGGTCGATCGCGGCACAGATCGCGCTTGGCCGATCAGGAGCCGGCTTCGCCGCGCAGCCAATTCTGTTGCCGATCTCGGTCACGCCGGCTGGGCCGAGCGGCGGCGCCCAGTTCCTGCTCGGTGCGGCCATCACGAAAGTACATTTCGAAGGCGATCCCAAGATGGGGAGCCGCATCGATCTGCGTATCGAGCATCCGCGCTGGGGTACGGTCACGATCGACGGCAACTGCCATCGCGTTGTCGACGCGGCCGATGCGCCAGGTGGGATTGAGACCGGGTTCTCGAAAGCCGTCTCAATCCCCCAGGACGTGAAGCCAAACTGGAAGGATGCGGTGCCGACCGACCAGGCCCTCGCCAAGATTCTCGACAATGCCTTTCCGCTCGACGCCCCCTACTACGTCTATGTGGACGTGGCGCAGCCGAGTGCGTGGAGGCTGCCGCCGGTGATCGACGAGATCGAGATCATGCTGGTCAAGACGGGGACCCGGCTGCAATGACCGCGCGCGCGACAGCGATCCGCATGGTGGCAGGCGCCGGCATCCTGGCGGGCGCTGGATTCTGTACAAGCGCGCTTGCCGAAGACGCGCTGCGCGAGGTCTATTTTCACGATCTTGCCAAGTCTCGCATCGGCAACATGACCATCGTGCAAAGCAATCCGGAGACCGAGGTGCTCGTCTTCAACGGTGGCGAGCTGGCGCTGGAAGGCGGCAATCTCATCGTCATCGCGCGCCATGCGCGGATCGACGGCGATACTGTCATCCGATCCTTCAGCCTGGCAGCCCCACCTGCCAAGCCCGGCCGGCCCAATCAGGCAGCGCGCGGCGCTGACGGCATGAAGGAAGGCGAAGATGGCGGCAACGGCGCACCCGGCGGATCAGGCGTTCCAGGCGACGACGGCAGTAATGCCAGCAAGGTGATCCTGCGCATCGGTGAAATCTCCGGCTACGGCCGCTTGATCGTCGACCTCACCGGACAAGGCGGCGGCAAAGGCCAGAATGGCGGTCAGGGCGGAGACGGCGGCAATGGACGTGACGGCCGCCCGCGTACCTGCGGCGGCAAGGCCCCGCAAGATGGCGGCAATGGCGGTTCGGGCGGCATCGGCGGTCAGGGCGGCCAAGGCGGCCGCGGCGGCAATGGCGGTTTCGTCGTCTACTCCAAGGCGCTTACGCCGCTGATTGCGAGCAAGCATTTCGTGATCAGGACCGCGGCCGGCATGCCCGGCGCCGGCGGCGATCCGGGCGAAGCCGGCAATCCCGGCTCGGGCGGGCTTGGCGGCGCTGGCGCATTGGGGTGCGGTCCCGGCGGCGACGACGGCGCGGACGGCGGCCGCATATCGGGCGCACAGCCCGGCGCGGCCGGACCAGCCGGCGGCTCAGGCACCGCGATCGAGGAGCAACCGCGATGAAGCCCCTCGTTCGGTTGGGCGCATGCCTGCTCGTACTCGCAGCGTCGAAAGCAGCATTGGCGGAAACGGTTGTTCCGTTCGATCAGGTCTTCCATCTAGGCAACGACCAGGGGATCCGCATCGAGCTCGATCCTAGCGACGATGTGCTGGTGTTCAACGGCGGCACCTACATCCTCTGGGGACGGAATCTCGAGATCCACGCGGGCCGTATCCGGGTCAACGCCGACACCATCATCCAGGCGTTCCCGCGCGGGGGCTTGCCCGATCTGGCGAGCGACGGCGCGCCGGGCGGACCGGGAGCGAGCGGCGGCAATGGCGGACCGGGGTATCCCGGCATTGCGGCTGGCACGGTCCTGATCCGCGGGACTTCGGTGGAAGGAACCGGACGCCTCATCATCCTGAATGACGGGATGGATGGCGGTGCCGGCGGCAACGGTGGACCGGGCGGTCCGGGCGGCCCCGGTGGACTCGGCGCAGATACCCAATGCACCTGCGAGTCATCGAGCTGTGCCGTGTCGACATGCCTGGGATCGATCCTGCCGGAGACCGACGCAGCGACCACTGACGATCCTGTCGTCGCACAATCGATGTCGGGCTATCTGAAGCTCATGCAGGACGCGAAGATCCTGCAGACTCAATCGGGCCGAGAAGGACAGAACATCCCTTGGCTGCAATCCCTCCAGATCTGCAGGCCGACGACAACCGGCTCGAACGGTGAGCCGGGCGTGAAAGGCGCTGCCGGCGGCAATGGCGGCGCCGGCGGTGACGGCGGCTCGGGCGGCAACGTTGCCTACGTGCCGGAGCTGCAGAGCGCACTCGATCGCGGGCAGATCGTCGCTTCGGTTTCTGGCGGTGTTGGCGGAAAAGCAGGCGAGCCGGGCAACGGTGGCGAAGGCGGCCTTGGCGGCCCCGGCGGCATGAAGGGCTGCGAGCACCAATCGCGCTTCGAAGTCGGCCCCAAGGGCGATACGGGCGAATCTGGAAAGCCGGGCTTGGCCGGCAGGGCCGGCAAACCCGGCAAGGTCTACATCATCCAGGATTGACGGCTTCCAAAATTGATGTCGCCGTGAAGGCTGGTTCTGGCACCTTCGAGCCGAACTGGTTCCGGTCAGATAGAATGAAGCTATTGGAGCCCCAAGGCGCTCTTTCCGACAGCCTCTCGATTGGCTGTGTTGTTATCGGACGCGGGGCTTCTTTCGCGCCGGCGGTTTCCGACGCAGCGCGACAGCTTTCTTGCGCGGTGCATCCAATCCCATCACCGCGCGCAAGTGGGCAAGGATGAGCTGCCGCCCACGCCGCCCCGTCTCGGCCGAGGCCTGTGGCGCTGTCCGCGTAAACCATTGCTTTGCGGAGAAGCGCTGCATGTCGACGCCCTCGGGGCAAAGATCGAGCATCAGCGATGTCTCCCCTTCGCCCGCATGATCGAAGGGAAATTTCCTGATCGCCTCCGCATCCAGCAGCGGATGGATCTGAATCCAGTTGAATGGATCGGACTTGGTCGCTTGCTTGGCATAGTAGTCGGCCATCGCCGCATCGCCCCACCAACCTTCGCCGCGCTCGGCATCGAGGAAGGCGAAGATGGCCTGCCGGGCCGCGAACTTGAAGGCGAGGTCCGTTGGCATGCCGGCCGCGAAATTCTCCGTCTGGTGATGGATGAAGCCGTATATGTTGCGGAAGCCGACCTTCAACAGCGAAGCGAACAGCGACTGCGCGAAGGGTATCAACCGATCGGCCGGCACATCGAGCGTGCCATTGCCCTTAGGCCCGGCGACAGCATAGCTGGCCGTACCATAGTAGAAGGGCGGCAGGATGACGATGTCGGCCTCGCGCTCTAGGTGTTCGAGCACACGAGTCACCGCCAGTGTGTCCATGCCCACCGCCAGATGTTCGCCGTGATACTCCAAAACGCCGAGCGGCAGGATGACCGGCCAGTTCCCGGCGATTGCCTGCCGGATCTGGTGCGGCAGCATGAGTTCATAGCGCATGGACCACCTCCTCATACCGCTTCGCCAGGCCGCAAGAAGCTGTTGCTCTCGCTTTGATTTCCATGCCGCTAGGTTGAGACCGAACCCCTGCGTGGTTCAAGACCAATCACATGCTGCGGATCGACACGGCGTGACCAATCGAAACGCGAAGGCGATCAGTCCATTTTTAAGCCTGCTTTCCTGCGAGCCGTTGAGCTGGCGGAGGCTCGGCTTCGTCGTGGGATCTACGACGTTACGCCGGCCGAACTGCCATCCGCTGGGCAGGTGAGTTGTGGGAGATCGGGAGGATATGTGGCTGATCTGCGGGCGCGTCCGAGTCCGACACAAAGCCGATGCGGAAGGTTCAACGGCACGCCCGCCCGGCGGGGCAAGCGCGCCGTTGACACGTAGCGTTCGAGCCTAGAAGTCGAAGCCGCCGATATTGTCCTTGGTGAAGACGTACGGCGCGCCGAGCAGGATCTCCGAGCCGTTGATGACCTGGAGCTCGCCCAGCTTGCCCGCTTTCACCGATGTTGCGCCGGGCTTCAGGTCGCCGTCCGCCACCGCGCGCAGCACATACATCGCCGCGTAGCCGAGATCGACCGGATTCCACAGCACCACCGACTTCACGCAACCCTTGTCGACATAGGGCTTCATCGCATTCGGCGTCGCCAAGCCAACCACGGCAATCGAGCCACACTTACCGGCCTGGGTCACCGCTTCTGCCGAAGCCGGCGTCGCCACCGACGTCATGCCGAACAGGCCCTTCAGCTCATCGCCGTATTTGTTGATCAAGGTCGTGGCCTGGTTGAAGGAGAGCACGTTGTCTTCCTGCGCCTCGACGGTCTCGAGCCATTTCATCTTCGGGTGGCATTTCCCGGCATAGGCCGACATCTCGGCGATCCAGCGCGCCTGGTTCGGCGTGGTGAAGGTGGATGTCACGATCGCAAAGGCGCCGTCCTCGCCAATCTCCTTAGCCATGTTGTCGATCAGGGCCTTGGCGATGCCGTTGAACTGCGCCTGGTTGACGAACCACTGCCGCGCATCGGGAGTCGAGTTCGCGTCATAGCCGACGACATTGATGCCTTTGGACAACGCCTTCTTCAGGACCGGCGCAATGGCGACCGGATCGTTCGCCGCGAACAGGATGCCATCGACCCCGCTGGTGATGTAATTGTCGATGAAGGTGATTTGTTCATCGATGTTGGCCTTGGTTGGGCCATCGGTCTTGACGTCGACATTGCCCAGTTCCTTCGCCGCGTCGGCGATGCCCTTGGACGTCGCGTTGAAATAGCCGATGCCGATCAGCTTCGGAATATCGACGACGGTGATCTTCTTGCCCTTGCGGTCGGGCGCGTTGGTGGGCTGCCCTCCATCGTAAGGCTTGGCCGCGGCCGCGGCCGGCGTATTGTCGCACGCCAGCGGATTGGTCGGCAGATCGTCGCCGCCGGTCCAGGTCTCGGCCCAGGCGATGCCGGTCATGACTGAGAACGCCACCGCGGTAATCAAGCCTGCCCTTATTGTTCGTTTCATCATGCTTTCCTCCATCCTTTGACCCGGTTTGTCATGGTCGGCGGCTGCGCCCGGATCTGCGCGCTCAGCCGTCTACATCCCTTCGCACCAGATTGCTGATGATGATGGTGGCGATCAGAATAACCCCGATCACCACGATGGTTCCGTCGCCCTTCACGCCGGCCAGGGCCAGGCCGTTCTTCAGCGCCTGCATCAGGACAAGCCCCAGCAAGGTGCCGATGATGGTGCCGCGGCCGCCGAAGATGCTCGTGCCGCCCAACACCACAGCGGTAATCACATCGAGCTCCAAGCCCGTGCCCATGTCCGAGCGCGTGGTCGAGACGCGCGACACGAAGATCACCGCCGCCAATCCGGAGATCAGGCCGGACGCGGTGTAGATGAGCAGTATGGTCCGGTCGACCGGAATACCGGAGAAGCGCGCCGCCACTGCGTTGGCACCCGTCGCGTAGGTGGCGCGGCCGAAGGTCGACATGCCCAGCACGATTGCCGCGACAACGGCGCAGGCAAGGAAGATCCAGAGCTGAGTCGGGACGCCGAGCATTTCGCCCTGCCCCAGCACGAAGAACCAGTCCGGGTAGCCGCGCACCGAGCGGGCCTGGCTGATACCCTCCGCCAGGCCGCGATAGAGCGCCAGCGTGGCGAGTGTCGCGATCAGCGGCGGCACGCGAAAGCGCGTGATGATGATGCCGTTGAAGAGTCCCGCCAGCGCCCCCACCACGACGCCAAGCGCCATGGCAATCGGCAACGGCAGCCCCACTTTCTGCCAGAACACGCCGAGCAGGATCGCCACCAACCCGAGGATCGAGCCGACCGAGAGATCAATGCCGGCCGAGACGATCACGAACGTCATGGCCAGCGCCACCAGCCCGACCTCGGCCATCAACCGGCCCTGGTTCAGCAGATTGTCGATGGTGAAGAAGCGATCGGATTGCAGCGCTAGCACGATCAATGCCAGCACGAGCAGAGCGGCCAGGATCGCCTCGTGGCGCAGCAGGTAGCGGCTCATCATAGCCTCCCTGCCGCGCGGTGGCGGCGCCGCCGCGCCATGTCGGCCAGCACGGTCGCCAGGATCAGCAGGCCGAGCACGGCGCGCAGCCAATAGGCCGACACATTCAGGAACACCAGCGCGGAACTGATGCAGGCGAACAGGACGGCAGCCAAGGTCGATCCGATGACCGTGCCGGTGCCGCCAAGGATCGAGACTCCGCCGATGACCGACGCAGTGATCACCGTGAGTTCCAGATTGGGCGGCACGGTCGATTGGATGACCTGCAGCTGGGTCGCGAACAGCAAAGCCGCGATGCCCGCGAAGAAGCCATGCATGGCGAAAGCGAGCACGCAGACGCGCTCCGGATAGAGGCCGGAGGCGCGCGCCGCTTCGGGATTGCCGCCGACGGCGTAGATGGCACGGCCCAGCCCGGCATTGCGCATCCACAGCGCCATCAGGATGGTCAGCACCACCATGAAATAGATCGGCGCCGGGATGCCGAACAGGCGCGCCTGCGCGATGAAGAATTCCGGCGGCATGTTGGTGATCCAGGTGCCGCCGGTATAGCTGATGAGGCCACCCTTCAGGATCGACAGCATGCCGAGCGTGACGACGATCGACGGTATGCGGACATAAGCGATCAGGGCGCCGACCAGCGTATTGATCGCCACCCCGACGAGAATGGGAACGCCCCACGCGACCCAGACCGGATAGCCCTGCACCGCGAGCGTCCCGGCGATGGTCGCCAGCACCCCAATCAGCGATCCGACCGAAACGTCGATGTGGCCGCAGATGATGACCAGGCTCATGCCGATCGCGGCGACGGCGATATAGGCGTTCCCGGAAAAAATGTTCACCAGATTGTTGCCGCCGAAGAAGCGCGGGTTGACCGAGCCAACGATGATGAACAGGACGACGATCGCGCCGAGCACGACTAGTTCCTGACCGTACGACTCCACCAGGCGTGACGCGCCGGAGCGCCGTCCCATCGTGCCCGCGATCGCCATCACGCCGCCTCGTCGGAAGCATTGGCGAGCGTCATGGCGGCGCCCACGGCCTCGGCTGTCGCCTTGTCGCGATCGAATTCCGCCACCAGCGTGCCGTTCTTCATCACGAGCACGCGGTCGCTCATGCCGAGGACTTCGGGCAGTTCGCTGGAGATCATCAGGACACCGAGACCGCGCGCGGCGAGCGCGCTCATCAGCGCGTGGATCTCCGACTTGGCGCCGACATCAATGCCGCGCGTCGGCTCATCCATGATGAGGATGCGCGGCTCGGTCGCCAGCCATTTCGCCAGCACGACTTTCTGCTGATTGCCGCCGGACAGCTGCCGCACGATCTGGCGTGGGCCGCGGGCACGGATGCCGAACTTCGCGATGGACTCGCGCGCGAGCTTTTCCTCCTTGCGATGGTCGATCAGCAGGCCGGTCGCAAGACTCTTGAGCACGGATAACGAGATGTTCTCGGCGATACTTTGCGACCGGACCAGGCCCTGCACCCCGCGATCCTCCGGCACGTAGGCGATGCCGAGGTCACGCGCCTGCTGCGGACTGTCGATGCTGACCGGCTTCCCGTCGATCAGGATCTCGCCCGTCGTGGCCGGCGTGATCCCGAAGATCGCGAGCGCCAGCTCCGTCCTGCCCGAGCCGATCAGTCCGGCGATCCCCAGAATCTCGCCGGCATGCAAAGTGAGCGAGACGTCGCGCACCACGGAGCCAAAGCCGAGCTTGCGGAGCTCTAGCAGCGGCGCGCCGATCGTCGTTTCCTGCTTGGGAAACAGCTGGTCGATCGGCCGCCCGACCATCATCGAGACCAGCCTGCGTTCATCCAGCTCGCCGATTGGCGCCGTGCCGACGCGCGCCCCATCCCTCAGAACCGTTACGCGATCCGCGAGCGCAAAAATCTCCGGCAGCTTGTGACTGACATAGACGATGCCGACGCCCTTGTCGCGCAGCATCCGCACGATGGCGAGCAGCTGCTGGACGTCCTCCTCCACGAGGGAAGCCGTCGGCTCGTCCATGATCAGCACGCGCGCGTCCTGAGACAAAGCGCGTGCGATCTCGACGCGCTGCCGGTTCGCAACCGAAAGGGACCCGACGCGGGCATCGACGTCGATGTGGTGGCTTTGCAGCCGGTCCAGCAGGTCCCGCGCCCGCGCGCGCATCTTCGGCCAGTCGAGCGCGCCCCAGCCGGTCCGCGGGGCGTGACCCATGAAGATGTTTTCCGCGACCGACAGATCGGGAAACAGCAGCAGCTCCTGGTGCACCACCGCGATGCCGCTGGCGGCGGCGGCGCGCGGCGAGGCGAAGTGCACAACCTCGCCATTCACGCGCATCTCGCCGGCGTCGGCCCGATGCACGCCGCCCATGATCTTGATGAGCGTCGACTTCCCGGCGCCGTTCTCGCCGAGCAGCGCATGCACTTCGCCGGCACGCACGTCGAACGAGATGTCCTGCAGGACGCGCACGCTGGCGAAGGACTTGGATATCCCACCGAGTTCGACGAGGGGCGTCAAAGCACAGGCCCCCGATGATGCGCGGCACAAACCCGCGCGCAGACAGCGTGTGGACGAATTTCCGTCCAGGTCGATCGAACCATGTTCACTTGCCCCCTGTACGATTCACCGGCCCGCGTCGAACCGGGAATCCGTTTTTCCATCCACCTGTCGTCGATTGTTTCTAGGGGCGCCCGCGGCCGCGTATCTTAGTGCCGCTAGGCATTGCGATTGATGGCATGTCGTCTCTCCTCCCAATGTCTCGTTCCAGGCGGTTGTCTTTGCTTTTCCGCCGTATTCTCGTTCATGCGACCAGCGAAGATTCCTCCCGGTCGCCGGCGCTCTCCGGCGCGACGATCAGCAACTTGATTCCGGCATCCTCAACCATGCGCTGCGCCGTCTCGGTAATGCCGTCGTCCGTGATGATGGTCGTGGCGCGCTCCAGCGGACATAGGACGAGGCTGGAACGGTTCTGGAACTTGCTTGAATCGACCAGCAGGACCAGCTCCTCGGCTTGGCGCATCAGGCGCTGCTCCGACTGGATGATGAGGGCGTCGGATTCCATGATCCCGAGCGAACTGACACCCTGCGCGCCCATGAACATGCGCTTGGCATAGAAGTGCACAGTCCCGTCATTTTCGAACGGGCTCAGGATGATGCTCTGCTCGCGATAGATCGTGCCGGCCGGAACCATCACGGTACAGCGCGAATGCTTCAGCAGATGCTCGGAGATCGGGAAGGAATTGGTCAACACCTGCAGCCGATGGCCGGTCAAATAGTGCACCATCTGGAACGTGGTGGTGCCGCCATTGATGATGATGGCCTCGCCGTCGTGGCACAGCTCCACGGCCATGCGCGCAATCGCGCGCTTCTGCGCGAGATTGACCGACTGACTCTGCAGGAAGGAGCGCGCGCTGAGCGTGCCCGTCGGATGGATCGCCTCTGCGCCGCCGCGCACCTTGCGCACCCGCCCCTCATCCGCGAGCGCCGCGATGTCGCGCCGGATCGTCGCCTCTGACGCGCCGGTATATTCCATCGCGTCCTGCACGGTGACGACGGCCCGCTCCTGCAGCGCGCTCAAGATGATGCGGTGACGTTCCCGTTCGTGCATCGGCTTACCCCTTGGTGCATGATTCCGGTCTCCAGCAGTCAAGTCAATCAAATTCCGTCGTAATCAATCATGCTGCGGTGCAAAATGACTGTTTATGATCGAAAAAGATTGACAGCTGTCCAGGCAGAGCGCGATGCTTGGATCTGCTCCATCGCCGCGCAGGGAGAACAGGCATGGCCGATTTGGCCGAGATCGGGCTGCTGGAAAGTCGCTGGAACGATGGGCATGCCGGCGCGTTGGATGAGCCCGGCCGCCTGCTCTATCGGTCACATCTGCTTGGCGCCGACAAGCGCATCACCAACTTCGGCGGCGGCAACACGTCGGCCAAGGTAGCTCAGCGCGACCCTCTGGCCGGCAAAGACGTCGAAGTGCTTTGGGTCAAGGGCTCCGGCGGCGATGTCGGCACCATGAAGCTTGACGGTTTCGCCACGCTGTACATGGACAAGCTCCGGCACCTCAAGTCGATCTATTGCGGCGAGGCGCACGAGGATGAGATGGTGGGCTACCTGCCCCACTGCACGTTCAACCTCAATCCGCGCGCGGCCTCGATCGACACGCCGCTGCATGCCTTCATTCCGTACCCCCATGTCGACCACATGCACCCCGATGCAGTGATCGCCATCGCCGCGATGAAGAACAGCAAGGCTGTGACGCAGAAGGTCTTCGGCGAGGAGATCGGCTGGCTGCCGTGGCGGCGGCCCGGCTTCCAGCTCGGCCTCGACCTTGAGCGCTTCGTGAAGGAGCATCCAAGAGCCCAGGGCGCGGTCCTCGGCAGCCATGGCCTCATCACCTGGGGCAACAGCGCAAAGGAATGCTACGAAGTCACCCTGCGCGCTATCAACAGGGCGGTGCGGTGGTTCGCCGAGGAGACGCGCGGCAAATCCGGTTTCGGCGGGGCCGTCCATCAGGCCTTGTCGCAGGCCGACCGGCGCCGCATTGCCGGCAAGTTGATGGTCGAGATCCGCGCCCGCATCGGCGGGACGGAGCGCAAGGTCGGGCATTTCGACGACCAGCTCGCCGTGCTGGAGTTCGTCAATTCGCGCGAATTGGGGACGCTCGCGGCCATGGGAACGAGCTGCCCCGACCACTTCCTGCGCACCAAGATCGTGCCGCTGGTGGTGCCGTTCGATCCTGTGTCCAGGAACCTCGACGCCGCTGTATCCGGTCTGGACAAGGCGATCGCGGACTATCGCGCGCAGTACGCCGCCTACTACGAGCGCTGCAAGCATGCCGGTAGTCCCCAAATGCGCGACCCAAACGCCGTCGTCTATCTGGTGCCAGGCATCGGCATGATCACGTTCGCGCGTGACAAGGCGACGACGCGCATTGCCGGCGAGTTCTATGTCAACGCCATCAACGTGATGCGCGGCGCGGCGCTGGTTGACTCCTATGTCGGCCTACCGGAGCAGGAAGCCTTCAACATCGAATATTGGCTGCTGGAGGAAGCGAAGCTTCAGCGCATGCCGAAGCCGAAATCGCTGGCCGGCCGCATTGCGCTGGTAACGGGCGGCGCCGGCGGCATCGGCCGCGCGATCGCCACGAAGCTGCTGAGTGAAGGCGCCTGCGTCGTGCTCGCCGACATCGACGAATCATCGCTCAAGGAGACCGAAACCGAATTCGCGAAGAGTTTCGGCAAGGACCAGGTGCGCAGCTTCGTCACGGACGTGACGGACGAGAATGCCGTCGCCGGGGCCTTTGCTCATGCCGCGGCGGAGTATGGCGGGCTTGATATCCTGGTCTCGAATGCCGGCATCTCCTCGGCATCGCCGATCGAGGACACCGACCTCGCGGTCTGGGACCGCAACATGGACATCCTGGGCAAGGGCTATTTCCTGGTGTCACGCGAGGCGTTCCGCCTGATGAAGAAGCAGAAGCTCGGCGGATCGATCGTGTTCATCGCCTCCAAGAACGGGCTTGCCGCCTCGGTCAACGCCTCGGCCTATTGCACCGCCAAGGCGGCGGAGATCCATCTCGCGCGATGCCTCGCCCTCGAAGGCGCCGAGCATGGGATCCGCGTCAACGTCGTCAACCCGGACGCGGTCCTGCGCGGCTCCAAGATCTGGACCGGCGAATGGCGGGCGCAGCGCGCCGCCGCCTACAACATGAAACCGGACGAGCTGGAAGAGCACTACCGCAAGCGGAGCATGCTGAAACTTTCGGTCTATCCGGAGGACATCGCTGAAGCGACCTATTTCCTCGCTTCCGATCTCTCCGCAAAATCGACCGGCAACATCCTCAATGTCGATGCGGGCAACGCGCAATCGTTCACCCGATAGCATCAGCCCGCATATGGTTCTGGGAGCGTGCGATGACCGATTGGCAGATTTCCTCCGACATGGTGGCGGGACACAACAAGACGCTGAACAAAGCGCTGGCGGAAGACTATTCCGCGCTAGGCGAGCAGCTGGCGCGCCGCGGGATCGACATCGACGGCGTCGCGAAGCAGGTCGCGGCTTTTCACGTCGCGGTCCCGTCCTGGGGCGTCGGCACCGGCGGGACCCGCTTCGCGCGCTTCCCCGGCATCGGCGAGCCGCGCAATGTGCTGGAAAAGCTGGACGATTGCTGCGTGATCCACCAGCTGTCGCGCGCCACGCCCCGCGTGTCGCTGCACATTCCTTGGGACAAGCCGCGTGACGCGGCCGAGTTGAAGCAATACGCCGAGTCTCGCGGCCTCGGCTTCGATGCTATGAACTCGAATACGTTCCAGGACCAGCGCGACCAGAAGCTGTCCTACAAGTTCGGTTCGCTCTCCCACACCGACAAGGCGACGCGTCAGCAGGCGATCGAGCATAATCTGGAATGCATCGAGATCGGCAAGGCGCTTGGCTCGAAGGCGCTGACGGTGTGGATCGCCGACGGCTCCAACTTCCCGGGCCAGAGCAATTTCACCAAGGCGTTCGAACGCTATCTGGACTCTGTGGGCCAGATCTATGCCGCGACCCCGGAGGACTGGAGGCTCTTCATCGAGCACAAGATGTATGAGCCGGCCTTCTATTCGACCGTCATCCAGGATTGGGGCACCAACTATCTGGCGGTCACCAGCCTGGGCGACCGCGCCTATTGCCTGGTCGATCTCGGCCACCACGCGCCGAACGTGAACATCGAGATGATCGTGGCGCGCCTGATCCAGTTCGGGCGTCTCGGCGGCTTCCACTTCAACGATTCGAAATATGGCGACGACGATCTCGACACCGGCTCGATCGATCCGTTCCGCCTTTTCCTGGTCTTCAACGAGCTGGTGGATGCCGAACTCCGGCATGCGCCGCGCTTCGATCCCGCTCACATGCTGGACCAGTCGCACAATGTCACCGATCCGATCGAGAGCCTGATCCGCAGCGCGAACGAGATTCGGCGCGCCTATGCCCAGGCGCTGCTGGTCGACCGCAAGACGCTCGAAGAGGCTCAGAACCGCAACGACCCGATGCTGGCATCGGAGACACTGAAGGCGGGCTTCCGCACCGACGTCGATCCGATCCTCAAGAAGGCGCGCCTGGACGATGGCGGCGCGATCGATCCGATCGCCGCCTATCGTGCCAGTGGCTATCGCGCCCAGGTTGCCGAGAAGCGCCCGGCCGTCTCGCGCGGCGGCAGTGGGATCGTCTAGATCGCGAAGTGCGCCAGTCTGGGCAATGCAGCGCGCAGATAGTCGGCGAGCGGCATGAAGATCGAGCGATCAAGCCGGCCCGCATTGAACACGACCTCTTCATTCGCCTGAATGGCCGGATCGGCGATCAGCGGCAGATCCGGACTGAACGTGAAGGGCGGCACCGCGCCCATCACGCTACCGGTCAATCGCTGCGCGTCGTCGGGCGCTGCGAACCGCGCCCTCTTCGCCCCGAACGCCGCCGCCAGCGCCGCAAAGTCGCAACGCCGGTCGCCTGGCAGAACCGCCAACGCAAAATCTGCCGCGCCGCCCTTCAGCGCGACCACCATCGCCTTGAGCGCCTGAGACGGATCATTGCCGCGGATGACGCTGATCTGCTCCGAGCGGCCCTCGGCCCGATGCTCGACGATGCGGAACCTGGCGCCTGTGGCTTCCAAGTGCGCGACCAAACGCGTGTGACTGTCCAAGATGGTGCTCCTATCGCGACAAGCGCTCGATCAATGCCATCGCAGCGGCCGGCGCTTTCGGCTTGAAGCCATTGATCATGTAGACGAACACGTCGCGCGATTTCAGCGCCTTCTTTTCCGGCGCGGCGATCGTCTTGAAATCGCCTGACAATCCGCCGGCGGCCCACGCCCGAGCCCGCTCCGCCCACTTGTCGAGTTCCTTCGGCGGATAGCCGGTCGCAACCTTCTCCGCGGAACGTTGCAGCCGGAGATAGACGAACGGCGCCGTAACGTCGGGAATTTCCGGAAACTCCGCTTTGTCGGTCAGAACCGTCGCGATGCCGTACTTGCGCAACAGCGCAATAAATTCGGCCACTCGGAAGCTCTCGTGCCGGACCTCGACGACGTGGCGCAGGAGAAGGCCGCCGGCCTTGTCGGGCAGCAGCTTCAGGAATGCCTCGAAATCCTCGGGATCGAATTTCTTGGTCGGCAAGAACTGCCAGTTGATCGGCCCCAGCTTTTCTTTGAGCTCCGTCACGCCGCTCGCCAGGAACCGCTGGATGCTGTCGCCCGCTTCGGCGAGCACGCGCCGGTTGGTCGCGAAGCGCGGACCTTTGACCGAGAACATGAAGCCATCCGGTGTCTCCGACCGCCAGCGCGCGAAGCTTTCCGGCTTCTGCGAACCATAGTAGGTGCCGTTGATCTCGATCGCCGTCAGGTGCTGGCTGGCATATTCCAGTTCGCGCTTCTGCGGCAGTTCCTTGGGATAGAAAACGCCCCGCCAAGGTTCGAACGTCCAACCGCCGATCCCGACGCGGATGTTTCCTGTGCTCTTGGCAGCCATGGCCATGTCCTCGAGATAGTCTTCGGCGGGAGGATATCGTCGCGGCGAGAATATGCAATTTCGCCGCCGGACTTTGTCACGAGGAATACCGGTCTGTCAGCACAAGATGCGGATGGCCGTGACCGCTCGCGCCGGGGACTTGATTGCCGCTAGCGCGCGGTTGGCACTTTCAGCATACGGGATCGCCGGCCGTCGACGCTGACCGGAACTTCGCCGCCAATTGTCGTGCGGCGCATGGTGCGATTCTGATTGCCATAGTCGTTGAGCGCATAGTGCTGTGTCGCTTGGTTGTCCCAGATCGCGACATCGTTCTTGCGCCAATTCCACCGGACTGTGTTCTCTGGCCGCGTGATGTGGTCCTGGAACAGCCTGAACAGCAGCATCGAATCCGCATGCGTCTGTCCGGCAAAGCGCTGCACGAACTGGCCCAGAACGAGCGAACGCTCGTTGGTCTCCGGATGGATACGGACCAGCGGATGCTCTGCCTCATAGATGTTGGACGCGAAGACCTTTTCGTAGTGGGCGCGCTCCGCTTCCGTTCCATGCGCATGCTGGGCAGCATAATCGTACTTGTTGCTGTGCACGGCCCAAAGGCTGTCCGCGAACGACTTCAGCTCCGGCGACAGATCGTCATAGCCGGCGACCGTGCTGGCCCACAAAGTATCGCCGCCATAGGCTGGGATCGTCACCGCGCGCAGGATCGAGTAGCGCGGATAGGCGTCCATGAAGGTGACGTCGGTGTGCCACTGATCGGCCTTGCCGTTGCCCGCTGCCGCGTCGAGCTCGAGGATACCGGCGGTCCCCGCCCGCACCGCCTCGGTCGGGTGCGGCACCAAGTCCCCCAGAAGCCGCGAGAACGCCTCCTGCTGCTGGTCGTCGAACTGCGCCTGGTCTCGGAAGAAAACGACGCGGTGGGCGAGCAGCGTCTGCCGGATGGCCGCCACCTCCTGAACAGATAGCGATCCGCTGAGCGTGACGCCCTGGATCTCCGCGCCGATGCGCCCGCCGAGACGCCGAACCTTGATTGACGCCACGTCCACCGCTTGGGCAGTACTCTTGGTTGCTCCGATTGCATTCATAGTCGTCAACCCCTGAGCGTCGCGCCGCCGCTACATTGCGCGCACTGTAGTTTCAATTCAATGGGCACCGCGGCAAGTCAATGCGAGGACCGCCGCAGGACGGGCGCCGTGATGCTTTGCCGGCGGTCATCGCGCGGCCGGCATCCGAACTGACGGCGATAGACGCGGCAGAAATGTTCGAGGGAACCAAATCCGGCGCTGACCGCGATCTCGGTCACGGAAAGATCGGTCTGCTGCAGCAGCGCGTGCGCCCTGGTCAGCCGAATGAACTGATAGTAGCGGACTGGACTGGCCCCGACGGTCCTATCGAATAAGCGCTGCATCCTCCGCATGGAGATGCCGGCGCGGCGCGCGATCTGAGCACACGGCAGCGGCTCCTCCACATTCCGTTCCATGATCGTCACAACCCGTTCAAGCGTCGGATCGGTGAGCTTGGCTGCATTCGCCCCCGGTGCGGGCTGCGGTTCGTCGCCCTGGCGCCATGACGGCAGCATCAGATGCGCGGCGGTTTCCGATGCCAGCGCAGCACCTTGATCCTGTGCGATCCAAGCCAGCATCATGTCAAGCGTCGCGCTTTGGCCGGCGCAGGTCAGGCGATCGCCGGTCGCCGTGTAGAGTTGGGAAACGGCCCGGCAGCGCGGGTGAGATTCGGCAAAGCCCTGCAGGTTGTCCCAATGCACCGCCACCGGCAGATCATCCAGCAAGCCCGCCGCCGCGACCACTTCGCTCGCGGTTTCGATGCTGCCGATAGTGGCGCCGTGGCGCGCCACGCGGCGAAGCCAGGACTTGAGCGCGGTGTTGTGCGTAAGGCGCTTCACGTCGAAGCTGGCCATGACCAACAGCAGGTCGAAGCGGCTGGCGTCTGCAATCCCGGCATCGACCGGAAGCCTCTGGCCTGAACTGGACCGAACCGGCCGGCCATCCAGCGACAGCGTCTGCCAGCGATAAACGGTGTCCCCACCCAGCCAATTCGCAACGAATAGCGGCTCCGTCGCCGCCGCCAGTCCCAGCTGCGAAAAATCGGGCAAAAGCAGCAGCCCTACCAATCGAGACTCGTCCGCCATGAAGCCTCTGATCTATTACGACGAGTAAGTGACGTATTGGATCAAGCCGATTTGTCGCACCCTCCTAGCCTTTGGTCAAGCGACACCCGAAAGGACGGCTTCCGCCAATGATTCCCGTCAAATCCATCGACTGGCCCGAAACAGCTCCGGAACGCTCTTTGACGCTGCCGGCGCGCTATTTCTATGACGACGAGATCTTCAAGGCTGAGCGGGAACGGATCTTTTACCCGGCGTGGCATTGCGTGGGACACATGAATGAGTTGTCGGAGCCCGGGCAGTTCCTGACATTCGACATCCTGGACCAGACCATCGTGGTGCTGCGCGGCGATGACGGTGTCATCCGCGCTTTCCACAATGTCTGCCAGCATCGCGGCAACCGGCTGCTCGAGGAGCGGCGTGGCAAGCTGGGCAGCGTCCTGCGCTGCGGCTATCACTCCTGGTGCTACAGCCGTGACGGCAGCCTGAAGAGCGCGCCGCGATCCGAGCGCCTGCCGAACTTCGATCGCAAGGACTATGGCCTGCGGGGCGTGCGCACTGAAATTCTTGGCAGCTTCGTATTTGTCAATTTCGATCCCGACGCAACGCCGCTGGCGGAGATGGGCGAAGGCGCCGAAGCCAAGATGCGCCACTATCTGCCGGACCTCGCCGACATGAAGCTGATCGAGGAAGTCGATGTGGTGGTTCCAGCCAACTGGAAAGTCATCATGGATAACTCGATCGAGGGCTATCATTTCGGCCTGTCGGGACCGGTGCACAAGGAGCTGGCGGCTCTGATCGAATTCAAGAAATACAGCCTCGAGCCGCATGACAAATGGTGGACCTATATCGGCCCGCCCAAGTCCGGCGTGACCGCCGCTTACGGCGAGCCGCTGGCCGGCGCGACTTGGCAGACGGATTGGTTCTTCAACATCGGCATCTGGCCCAACACGACGTTCTATTGCTTCCCGTTCGCGGACATCTGCGGAACCTTCATCATGATTCCGCTGGGTCCCGAAAAGTCGTTGCTGCGCTTCGGCTATTACGGTCCGGACCGGCCGATGCCCGAGGTCACCAAGGCCTGCATCAAGTGGATGAACGAGAAGCTCGGGCCGGAGGACATCCAGCTCAACGTCACCCAGCAGAAGGGCCTGCGGTCCTTCGGCTACAATCAAGGGCGCTACCTGATCGACCCGGACCGCAGCAATGAGAGCGAGCACCTGGTGCACCACTTCCACAAGCTGGTACACCGGGCGGTGCACCCGGCTGCATGACCGCATTCGACTACATCATCGTCGGCGCCGGATCGGCGGGCTGCGTGCTGGCGGCGCGCTTGACCGAAGACAAAGACGTGCGAGTCCTGCTGCTGGAGGCAGGGCCGGCGGATCGCAACTGGACGATCGACATGCCGTCGGGACTTGGGCGGCTGCTGGCCAACGACCGGTTCAACTGGGCCTACGTGTCGGAGCCGGAGCCCTATCTTGACAATCGCCGTCTCAGCCATCCGCGCGGACGCGTGCTGGGCGGCTCGTCCTCCATCAACGGCATGATGTATGTGCGGGGCCACGCACGTGACTATGACCGTTGGGCGCAGTCCGGCTGCCGCGGTTGGAGCTATGCCGATGTGCTCCCCTACTTCCGCCGGGCGGAGAACAGCCAGCGCAAGGCCGACGCCTATCACGGAAACGGCGGTCCGTTGCGCGTAACCACGCCGAACGGCAGCATGGGCGTGTTGGGCGAAGCGTTCATCGAGGCCGGGCAACAGGCGGGCTATCCATACACGCCCGATTGCAACGGCGCGCAACAGGAAGGATTCGGGCCCTGCGATCGGACAACGCATGACGGCCGGCGCTGGAGCACGGCGCGCGGCTATCTGGATCCGGCGCGAAATCGGCCCAATCTCACCATTGTTACCGGCGCTCTAGCTCTGGAGATTCTGTTCGATGGCGAACGGGCGAACGGCATCGCCTATGCCGTGGGGAGCAACCACCAGGTCGCCCACGCTGATCGCGAAATCATCCTGAGCGGCGGCGCCATCAACAGTCCGCAATTACTGCAGTTATCCGGCATCGGTCCGGCGGACTTGCTGCGGCAGCTGGGAATTGTCGTCAGGCAGGATCTGCCGGGCGTCGGAGCCAATCTCAGCGATCACCCGGACATCGTGATCCAGCACGCCTGCAAGCAGCCGGTGTCTTTGGCGAGCAAGGCGCGCGCGCCGGGCAAATATCTGACCGGCCTGCAATGGTTCCTGGCCAATTCCGGGCCGGCGGCCAGCAATCACTTCGAAGCCGGCGGCTTCATCCGCAGCCGCGCCGGGATCGAGCATCCCGATCTGCAATTCACCTTCATGCCGCTGGCGGTGATGCCGGGCACGGTCGAAACCAGGGCCGAGCATTCGTTCCAGGTCCATATCGATCTGTTGCGGCCGGAGAGCCTGGGCAAGGTCGAAGCCCGCAGCGCGGATCCGCGCCAGGCGCCATCGATCCAGTTCAACTATCTGCAGAGCCCGCGCGACCGCGAGGATTTCCGTGTCAGCGTCGAGTTGTTGCGCGAGATCCTGACCCAGAAGGCGCTCGATCCCTTTCGCGGCGCAGAGCTGTTTCCGGGGCCCGCCGTACGCGGCAAGGACGAGATCGATGCCTGGGTGCGCCGGGCGGTAGAGACCTGCTACCACCCCGTCGGCACCTGCAAGATGGGCGTTGCGAACGATCAAACCGCCGTGGTGGACGATGAATTGCGCGTCCGTGGCATCAACGGGCTGCGCGTTGTGGATGCGTCTGTCATGCCCTCGATCGTGAGCGGCAACACCAATGCTCCGACCATCATGATCGCGGAGCGCGCCGCCGACTTGATCAAGGGTCAAACGCCACTGCCGCCGTCGGATGCGCCGGTCTGGATCCACCCGCGTTGGGAGGCAGCGCAGCGATGATCTCAAGCGGAGGGTATGCATGAGCGTGATCAAGAAGCCGGGTGACTTGGCGCCGGCAGCTGAAGTCCAACAAGCCCGCATCGACCTCGCCGCCTGCTTCCGATGGTTTGCCCGCCTTGGCATGCATGAAGGCGTTGCCAACCATCTGAGCGTCGCCGTATCCGCCGATGGATCGAAGTTCCTGATGAACCCGCGCGGCCGTCACTTCTCGCGCGTTCGGGCGAGCGAATTGCTGCTGCTCGATGCCAATGACCAGGCGACACTGAGCCGCCCGGATGCGCCGGACCCGACCGCCTGGTATATCCACGGCCGGCTGCACGCGCTGCTGCCGCAGGCCCGCTGCGTCATGCACTTGCACTCGAAATACGCGACCGCTTTGTCGGGACTTGCCGACAGCACGATGTATCCGATCGACCAGAATACGATGCGCTTTTACGGCCGCGTCGCAACCGACGAGGCCTATTGCGGTATGGCGCTGACCAGCGGAGAAGGCGACCGGCTGGCGGGCTTGCTGGGCAACAAGAGCGTGCTGATGATGGGCAATCACGGCATCCTGATCGCCGGCCCGTCCATCGCATGGGCCTTCGACGAGACGTACTATTTCGAGCGCGCAGCGGAAACCTTGATGACCTGCTACGCCAGCAACCGGCCGCTGCGCATCGCACCTGACGCGATTGCGCAGACCACGGCGCAGCAATGGCTGGACTATCCGCACTCGCCGGACGACCATCTGGCCGAGGTGAAGGCGATCCTGGACCAGGAAGCGCCGGACTACCGCACATAGGGGCTATGCATGGTGTCGTCGCTTTCGCGCTTCAGTCTGGCAGGCAAGGTTGCGGTGGTGACCGGATCCGGCCGCGGCCTGGGCCGTGCCATCGCCAAGGGCCTGGCGGAGGCCGGCGCCGCCATCGTCACCAGCGCACGCACCGCAAGCGAGTGCGATTCGGCTGCAGCCGAAATCCGTGCTGCAGGCGGCCGCGCACTGTCGATGCCGGCCGACGTCGCCGATCCGTCGGCGTGCAACGCGCTGCTCGACAAGGCGGTCGCGGAATTCGGGCGGATCGACATCCTGCTCTGCAATGCCGGCATCATCCTCCCCAACGCCGCCGACCGCGCAACGCCCGAAGAACTCGACCGCACCGTGCGGATCAATGTCGGCGGCTATCTGTCCTGCGCACAGGCAGCCGCGCGACACATGACACGCCAGGGCGGAGGATCGATCGTCATGACGTCCTCCAATGCGAGCCTAGTCGCGTTCCCCAACCTGCTGACCTACAACGTATCCAAGGGCGGCGTGGACCAGATGGTGCGAACCCTTGCGGTCGAATGGGGCGGGCGCAACATCCGGGTGAACGCCTTTAATCCAGGCTATCTCGAGCATGCCATGACGCGCTCGGAAGAATACGAACGCGATCCCAAGACCGAGGAGGCGATCGAGCGGATGACGCCCATGCGCCGGCGTGGCCGCGTCGAGGAGATCGTGAGCGTCGCCATCTTCCTGGCGTCCGATGCGTCATCCTTCATCACGGGCGCCGTGCTGCCAGTCGATGGCGGCTGGTGCGCGATGTAGGCGCGTCCGCATGGCGCAACTCCATACCTCACCCATGCAATCCTTGGCGGCCTCTTTCGCGGTCGCGCTGTGCGGCGCGGTCTGGGGAGTCTATTGGCTGCCGTTGCGCTATCTCGACCAGCTCGGGCTGTCAGGCGGCTGGGCGACGTTCGCATTCTTCCTGGTGTGCCTGCCGCCGGGACTGGCGCTCGGCTTCGCCGCGCGCGCGCAGATCAAAGCGCATATGGCGACGTTTCTCTGGCTGGCATTGCTGAACGGCCTGACGTTCATTCTCTATTCGAACGCATATGGCATCACGACGGTCTTCAACACGCTGTTCCTGTTCTACCTGTCGCCGATCTGGAGCATCGTGATCGCACGCCTGTGGCTGGGGGAGCGAACCGGGGCAGCGCGCATCGGCTGCGTCATCATGGGATTGGCCGGCCTCGTCCTGATGCTCAGCGCCGATGGCGGCTGGCCCGTGCCCCGCAATCTCGGCGACTGGATGGCGCTCACGTCCGGCATCACGTGGGCGATCGTCAGCGTCAAGATCCGCAACAGCGCCGAATTCGGCGTGATGGCCAACTCAGCGGCATTCTTCCTGGGCGGCATCGGCTTGTCGCTTCTGTTCGCGGTACTGCTGGATGGCGCTGCGCCGCCTGCAGCCGCATCCGTCCACGATGCCTGGCGACTGGTGCTCGCGGTCGGTTGGTTGCTTTGGCTGCCCTCGCAGTTCCTGTTGTTCTGGGGCGTGCGGCGCATCAGCCCCGTGCGGACCGGCATTCTGCTGATGACCGAATTGATCAGCGGCGTTGTCACGGCTGCGTTGCTGAGCGGCGACCCCTTCACCTGGCGGCAGGGCATCGGTGGCGCGTTGATCGTGGCTGCGGGCCTCGGAGACATTCTGTCCAGCCGCAATCAGCCGACGCCAGCGCCCATTCCCCTGACAGCTGCCCAGGAATGAAGTCGCCGATGCGCCGCTGATTTCGAAAAATTCATGCGCCGGGGCATGAAACTGATGGACAACCAAGCCCGGCAAGCCGCTACTCTGATGCCAAGTCGGAATACCGGCATAAACACGTGTAAACAGGGAGAGGTGTGATGAAGATGGTGATGAAGTGGCCCGCCACTTGCCTGCTCTCAGGCATGCTGACGGCCACGTTGTTCGCGGTCGGAGCCTCGGCCGCTGAACTTGGTGCGAAGGACGAAACCATCAAGCTGGCCATCAATGAGTGGACCGGCCAGCATGTGACGACGCATATCGCCGGCCAGCTGCTGCAGAAGCTCGGCTACAAAGTGGAGTATGTGACCGCCGGCAACTATCCGCAGTTCGAAGGCCTGTCCGACGGCTCGATCAGTGCAACCTTGGAAGTGTGGATGAACAATGTCGGCGACATCTTCCCGAAGGCGCTTGAATCCGGAAAGATTGTCGACATCGGCCAGTTGAACCTGCAGACCAAGGAAGGCTGGGTCTATCCCAAATACATGACCGACGTGTGCCCGGGCCTGCCGGACTGGTCCGCGCTCAGCAAGCCCGGTTGCGTCAAGGCGCTGGCAACGCCGGAAACTTTCCCCAACGGCCGCCTGCTCGACTATCCCGCCGATTGGGGTTCGCGCGCGGCGACAATCGCCGCCGACAACAGCATGACGCTGACGGCGGTGCCGGCCGGATCGGAAGGCGCGCTGGTGGCGGAGCTGGAATCCGCAGCCGCCGCCAAGAAGCCACTGCTGATGATGTTCTGGGCGCCGCACTATGCGCTTGCGGAAGTCGACGTCGATTGGGTGAAGATGCCGCCCTGCAAATCGCAGGACAACGAGCACTGCATCAATCCGCCGGAAGTGCACAAGGTGGTGTGGAAGGATTTCGGCTCCAAGTGGCCGGCGGCTCTCGCCTTCCTTCAGAAGTTCGAGATGGATGCCGCCCAGCAGCAGAAGATGATGCTGGCGATCGACAAGAACGGCGAAGATCTCGACGCCGTGACCAAGGCCTGGATCGACGCCAATCAGGCGACTTGGGAGCCATGGATCAAGGCCGCCGGGTCCTGACACCGAAAGTCAAGCGCGAGCGGCGGCGTTCGACTCTGTTCCATGCAGGAGCAGAATCGCGCCGCCGTTTGAGCCGCGTGCAATGACGGAGGCAGCGTCATCGCGCCCCATCAAGCTGTCCTGCGAAGGGCTGTGGAAGATCTACGGCCCGCATGCCGATCGCGTCGCACGGCGTGACGGCCTGCTATCCGGCAACCGCACGGACTCCTCCGAGCGGCTGCGCGCCGCCGGCCAGATTCCCGCGGTGATCGACGCCGACTTCGTGGTCCATACCGGCGAGATCTTCGTCATCATGGGCCTCTCCGGCTCCGGCAAGTCGACGCTCGTGCGTTGCCTGTCACGCCTGATCGAGCCCAGCGCCGGCAAGGTTCTGCTCGACGGGGAAGATTTGCTGGCGGCCAGTCCGCAGCGCCTGATCGAGCTGAGGCGGCGCGCGATGGGCATGGTGTTTCAGCACTTCGGGCTGCTGCCGCACCTGAGCGTGCTCGACAACGTCGCGTTTCCGCTCCGCGTTCAGGGACGTCCGGTCGAAGAGCGCCGTTCCCGCGCGCGGGAGATGATCGCGCTCGTGGGATTGGAAGGCCGTGAGCACGCCTTCCCGAGCCAATTGTCCGGCGGGCAGCAGCAGCGTGTCGGCCTTGCCCGGTCGCTCGCGGTCGGGCCGGCCTTGTGGTTCCTGGACGAACCCTTTTCGGCGCTCGATCCGCTGATCCGCCGCCAGATGCAGGACGAGTTCCTGCGCCTGCAGCGCATGCTGGGCAAGACGATCATCTTCATCACGCACGACATGCAGGAGGCATTCCGGCTCGCCGACCGCATCGCCATCATGCGCCAGGGCGAGATCATCCAGATCGGCCGGCCTGCCGACATCGTGCGTGAACCGGCAGACGAGTATGTGGCCCGCTTCGTCGAGGACATTCCGCTGGTGCGCGTGATGCTCGCCAAGGACATCATGCAGCCGGTCAATGGCGGCGATCTCGGCGCCGCGGATGCCGTCGAACCGACCGCCACGGTGGAAGACCTGCTGGCGCGGCTGGCCGGCGGCGCTAGCGGGTTTCGCGTCGTCGATGACACCGGCGGCGCGCTCGGCGCCGTCGACGCATCCGCCGTGCTTGCCATCGTGGACCGCGACCGGCAGAGGCGCCGATGACGGCGCTGGCCGGCGACCTGTCGGGGCGGTCGCGCCTTGATACAGGCTTGGGCGTCTGGCTGCCGGTACTCCTGTTCGTCGTGGCATGCCTGGCGCTGCGCAATGCGGCGCCGTGGATGTCGCTCTATCCGCAGGAGTGGGTACTTCCGATCGCGCCGGCCATCGACGCCTTCAGCACGACACTCACGGAATTCGTCAAGCCCGCCTTCCGTGGCATGGCCTGGTTGCTCGGCTGGCCGATGCGCGGCGTGCAAAGCATCCTGCAATGGATTCCCTGGCCGGTCATGCTGGCGCTGGTCGGCGCCATCGCCTTGCGCGCGGGTGGCCGCGCGCTCGCATGGTTCGCGCTGGGCACGCTGCTCTACATCCTGATCGCCGGCTATTGGCGCCAGAGCATGAACACGCTGGCCCTGGTCTTGCTGGCCGTGCCGATGTCGGTCGCGGCCGGATTCGCGCTCGGCGTCCTGGCGCATCGCGTTCCGCGCGCGCGGGGAGCCATCGAAGTCGCCCTTGACCTGATGCAGACCATGCCGGCCTTCGCCTATCTGATTCCATTGTTGCTGCTGTTCGGCTTCGGGCCGGTGGTCGGACTGATCGCGAGCGCGATCTATGCCATTCCGCCCATGGTGCGGAACACCCTGCTCGGACTGGAGCGGGTTCCGAGCGACATCAAGGAATCCGGCCTGATGAGCGGTTGCATGCCGCGACAGCAGTTCTGGATGGTCGAGGTTCCGAGTGCGATGCCGCAGCTCCTGGTGGGCATCAACCAGAGCACAATGGCGGCCTTCAGCATCGTCATCATCGCCTCGATCATCGGCGGGTTCGAAGACATCGGGTGGGAAGTCCTTTCCTCCATGCGCAAGGCCGCCTTCGGTCAGAGCCTGCTGTCCGGCCTAGTCATCGCGTTGCTGGCGATGGTGATGGACCGGATCACGCTGGGATTCGCCGGGCGCGGCGGCGCCGCATCCCGACCCGCGTGGCTGACCTGGCGCCGGTTCTGGGGAATCATCGCCGCTCTCATCACGCTGTCGGCGCTGCTGCACGTCACCGGCATCGCCGACCAGCTGCCCTTGACGAGCGGGCGCGGCCTGATCGACGCAGAGGCGATGAACAAGTGGGTGCTCGCCCTGGTGGCCGCCTATGCCGATCCATTGGAAACCTTCAAGAACAACGTCCTCTATTTCTTCATCCTTCCGCTGCGCATCGGCATGATCGGCGCGGTGGCGCCGATATCCTGGGGCATCGAGCTAACGCCGACAGTGATCGCGATCTATGTCGTGCTCGTCGCCCTCGTTGCATTGGCCCTGGGGCGCAGCTTCGGTTGGCGCCCGGCCTTTGCGATGATTGTCGCCGGCCTGTTGTTCTTTTTTGGTCTCTCAAGCTTCCCGTGGCCGGCCCTGCTGGCCTTGGTCGTGGTATTGGCCTGGCGGTGTGCCGGGCCTGGCGTCGCGACCTTTGCGCTGCTCAGCTGTCTGTTCATCCTGGTTCTGGGCCTGTGGCAGCCTTTCATGCAGACGACCTACCTGTGCGGCCTCGCCGTCTTGCTGTGCCTGCTGATCGGCGGGCTGATTGGATTGTGGGCCGCGCACAGCGAGACCGTGTCGAAGATCGTGCGGCCGATCAACGACACGCTGCAGACCATGCCGCAATTCGTGTTCCTGATCCCGGCGCTGATGTTCTTCAAGGTTGGCGAGCTGACCGCCATCATCGCCATCATGCTCTATGTCATCGTGCCGCCCATCCGCTATGTCGAGCACGGCATCCGCCACGTGCGCGTGGATTGCATCGAAGCGGGCCGGCAGTGCGGCTGCACGCCGCTGCAGCTGCTGTTCCAGGTCAAGCTGCCGCTCGCCATGCCGGTTGTCATGCTCGGCCTCAACCAGACCATCATGGCGGCGTTGTCGATGGTGGTGATCGCCGCGATGGTCGGCACCAAGGATCTGGGCCAGCAGGTCTACATCGCCCTGGGCAAGGCCAATGCCGGGCTTGGCCTCACCTCCGGCTTGTCGATCGCGCTGGTCGCGATGATGGCGGACCGCATCATCCGCGGCTGGGCCGCCCGCCGGCACGTGCGCGTCGACATCTGAGCATGAGCCGCATCAGACTTCACGTGCTTGACCTGGGACGGCTCACCCTGCCGTCCAGCGTGCTGGTCGGAAGCGCTCCGTCGCCGTTTCCCGAGCGGGTCGCGGTGCCAGTTTCCGCCTACTGCATCGATCATCCTGACGGCCGCGTGCTGTTCGACACTGGATGCCATCCGCAGGCGATGGGGCCGGACGGGCGCTGGCCGCTCGATTTTCAGCGGGATTTCGTGCATGCGGGCGGCGAGGAATGCACGCTGCCATCCCGCCTGGAGCAGATGGGACTTGGCCCCAACGACTTCCGCTACGTGGTGCTGTCGCACATGCATAGCGACCATGCCGGTTGCGTGGAGTTCTTCCGAAAGTCCCAGCTTATCGTTCACACCGATGAGCTCGCCGCCGTCATCGCCGACTACAAGGCGAATGATGACGGGACCTATGCGTGGCGGGACACCGATGCGTGGGTGCGCGCCGATCTGACATGGCGGCAGGTGTCGTCGGATGAGGGCGACTTGCGACTGCACGACGAGGTTCATATCCTCAATTTCGGGCGCGGCCACGCCTTCGGCATGCTTGGGCTGTCCGTCCAGCTGCCGCACACGGGCAAGATCGTGCTCGTATCGGATGCCGTCTATTGCGCGGAGAATCTTGCGCAGCCGGCGATCTTGCCAGGCTTCTTCGAGGACGAAGCCCGATACCGGCAGACGCTCGAACGGATCCGGCGCCTAGCGAGCGCCGGCGCGCAGATCTGGCTCGGGCACGATCCGCGTCAATTCGCGGCGCTGAGAACGTCCACGGAGGGATGGTACGAGTAGGTCTGCCCCTACCTGCTGTGCAGATTCGCGGCTAGAGGGTCGCCCCCAAATGCCACGGCGCGAATTCATCCTCGCCATAGCCCAACAATTCGCTCTTGGTCGGCTGGCCTGAGGCGGTAGCGAGGATCAATTGGAAGATCCGCTCGCCCATCTCCTCGACAGTGACGCCGCCGTCGAGGATCTCGCCGCAATTGATGTCCATGTCGTCCGCCATGCGATTGTACATCGGCGTGTTGGTCGCGAGCTTCAGGCTCGGCGCCGGCTTGCAGCCGAAGCACGAGCCGCGGCCGGTCGTGAAGCAGATGATATTGGCGCCGCCCGCGACCTGGCCGGTCACCGAAACTGGATCGTAGCCCGGCGTATCCATGAACACGAAGCCGCGCTTGCTGACCGGCTCCGCATAGCGATAGACGTCCACGAGGTCGCTGCGGCCGCCTTTCGCGGCCGCGCCGAGCGATTTCTCCAGGATCGTGGTCAAGCCGCCGGCCTTGTTTCCCGGTGACGGATTGTTGTCGAGCGATTCGCTGTTCTTGGCCGAATAGGTTTCCCACCATTGGAGTAGATCGAGCAGCTTGCGTCCCACCGCATCGCTGACCGCCCGCCCGAGCAGCATGTGCTCCGCGCCGTAGATCTCCGGCGTCTCACTCAGGATGGCGGTGCCGCCGTTGCGCACCAGCAGGTCCGAGGCCGCGCCGAGCGCCGGATTGGCGGTGATCGCCGAGAACCCGTCCGAGCCGCCGCATTGCAGGCCCAAGGTCAAATGGCTGGCCGGCAAGGTCTCGCGGCGAAGGGCGTTGGAGGCGGGCAGCAACTCCCGGATCCGGGCGATGCCCGCGTCGACCGTCTTTCTGGTCCCGCCGGCCTCCTGGATCACCAGCGTGTGGATGCGGTCCCCGGTCGGCAGCGCCTGCTCCTCGATCAGGCGCAACATCTGGTTCGATTCACACCCCAGCCCGATGATCAGGACCGCGGCGAAGTTCGGATGCCGTGCATAGCCGGCGATCGTCCGGCGCAGCACTTGGGTCCCCTCCCCTTCTTCGGCGCCAGCACAGCCGCTCTTGTGCGTGAGCGCGACAACACCATCCACGTTGGGGAACTCTCTCAGCTCGCCAGACAGCCGGAAGTGATCCGAGATCAATCGCGCGACCTGCGCCGAGCAATTCACCGTGGTGAGCACGCCGATGTAGTTGCGCGTCGCGACACTTCCGTCGCCGCGCAGGATCCCTTGGAAGGTCGCTGCCTGCTCCCGCGGCAGCACCGGCAGGTTGCTGCGATGTAGCCCGATCGCGTGATCGGCGGCGCTGGGGCGGAACTCGACATTGTGCACATGGATGTGCTGCCCAGGCGCGATCGGCTGCGTGGCATTGCCGATGATCTGGCCGAACTTGCGCACGGGCGCGCCGGCTTCAATCGGCAGGATCGCAAGCTTGTGCCCTCGGGCGATCGGCTCGGACGGCGCAACCGTTCCGAAGCCGATTTCCTCGCCCACCGCCAGATCGCGCGTGGCGACGACCAACGGGTCGGACGCGTTCAAATGCAGGACCGGCGGACGATTTGCACTCATGGCCGACTCCCTGGCTAGGGCCGCTGCGGCGGCATCGTGACGCCCAGCCTGCGCGACGCATCCGTTAATGATGCAACGATTTCGCCGCTGAGCGCCACGCCTTCCGCCAGCGCTTGCCGCTTGCGCGCGAGGCCGGCGGCGCCCGGCAGCCGCACCGGCGCGCCTGCCCGCAACGGCTTTGCGTCGCGGCACGCCTGGGCGATGAAGCTCGACTGCCGCAGAAATGCCTCGCGGCCGCCGAACGCCTCCGGATCGATGGCGACCACCAGCACCGAGGCGCCCCATTCGCTGGGCCGGTCGGCGCGGCCGTAGCCGGACAGGCCCTGGGTCAGCATCTCCACCAGCAGGCCGAGGCCAAAGCCCTTGTGACCATGATCCAATCCGCCCACGGGCAACAGCGCGCCACCAGCGCCGACCACATTGGGGTCGTCGGTGGCCTGGCCATCCGGGCCCAACAGCCAGCGGCCGGGCAGCGCGCGGCCTTCCCGCTTCGCCCGACCGGTCATCGCCATGGTCGTGATGGAGGTGCTGATATCGATCATGATCGGATCCGGCTCCGCTGGCAGGCCGGCGGCGATCGGGTCCGGCATCAACACCGGGCTCACGCCGCCGAACGGCGCGACCTTGGATTCCGCCGGATCGGACGAGAAGACAAGCACCGCGACGCCGTTCCGCGCCGGCGCTTCGAGAAACGCCGCGAGACAGGCGATGTGGTGCGAACGCCTGAGCGCGACCGCCCCCATGCCGAAGCGCTTTGCACGATCCACCGCAGCCGCGATTGCCAACTCGGTCGTCCAGATGCCCGGCAGTCGCCGCGCATCCCACACGGCCACTGCGCCTCGCTCGTTCAATGGCTCGGGTCTGCCAGAGACTTCCATCCGGCCTTCAGCGATCTCCTCGAGATAGTCCGCCAACAGTGCGAGCCCATGGGTCGAGTGGCCGAGCAGATCGGCTTCCACCAGCCCGCGCGCCACGCTGGCGGCCGGCTCTTCCCCGATCCCCGCGTGCGCCAGAAGCATGCGCGCAAACTCCGTCAATTCGGCCGCATCGAACAGCGCTTGGTCCATGCCCATGTCCTTCCGGCCTCAGTTGTCGCGGCGGATCGAGATATGCCACGGGATCAGCAGCCGCTCGGCCAGCGTCACCAGCCCGAACAGGCACAAACCCAGGCCCGTCAACAGGAAGATCCCGGCGAATGCCAGATCAGGCCGCATATTGCCGGTGGTGATCTGGATATAAAACCCAAGGCCCTGATCGCTACCGATGAACTCCGCGATGGTCGCGCCGACCGTCGCATTGAGCGCGGCATACTTGAAGCCGACGAAACATTGCGGCAAGGCGGCGGGCAGCCGTACTTTCAGGAACACCCTGGCCCAACCGGCTCCTGTCGACCGGCAGAAGCGCGTCAGCTCCTCCGGCAGGGAGCCGAACGCGAGGATCGCATTCAGCACGATCGGGAAGAAGCAGACCAGGAACACGATGATGATCTTCGGCAGCAATCCGAACCCGAGCCATGAGATGAACAACGGCGCGAACGCGATCTTCGGCACCATCTCCACGCTGACGAAGAACGGATAGATGGTCCGGCGCAGGAAGGAGGAGAACGCGATGGCGAGGCCGAGCGGCACGGCAATGACGATGGCGATCACATAGCCGATGATCGTCTCGAGACCGGTGACGCCGGTGTAGTAGACGAGGCGGTCGATGTCGGCCCAGCCACGTGTCACGATCTCGCTCGGCTTGTTGAGGATATAGGGCGGGATTCCGAACAGGTCGATCGACGATTCCCAGAACGCGAAGAAGAATACGAAGAACAGAATCGCCAGCCAGGATTGCGACAGCCAGCGTGCGATTCCGCCCTGGCGCAGCCGGCGCGACAATGTCGGCGCGGCGTGCGTTTCAGAGGATCCCAAAGCCATGGAACACCTCCTGGATTTCGCGGACATAGTCCGAAAAGGCCGCGCTGCGTTTGACTGCATGGTCACGCGGCCAGGGCAGATCGATATCGATCACGCGGTCGATGCGGCCCGGACGCGGCGTGATCACGCAGACGCGGCTGGACAGCTGCACCGCCTCTTCGATGCTGTGAGTCACGAAGATGACGGTCGGTTTCTGCTCCAGCCACAACGCCTGAAGGTCGCCCCGGATGCTTTCTCGAGTCATCGCGTCGAGCTTGCCCAAGGGTTCATCGAGCAGAACGGTGCTCGGTTCATGCACCATCGCCTGGCAGAATGCCGCGCGCTGCTGCATGCCGCCGGAGAGCTCGTGCGGATAGCGGTGCTCGAAACCTTCCAGCCGGACCGATTTCAGCAAGCCGGTAATCCGGTCCTGCCGCCGGATCGGGTCGATCCCGCGCAACTCAAGCTGGAGCGCAACATTGCCGTAGATGTTGCGCCAGGGCACGAGCGTGTTGTCCTGGAACATGATGCCGATGTCGGTGCGCGGGCCGGTGACCGTCTCGCCGTGGAAGACGATGCTGCCGGCGCTCGGCGGCAGCAGTCCGGCGATCATCAGCATCAGCGTGGACTTTCCACAGCCCGAGGGGCCGAGGAGGGAGATGAACTCTCCGGATTCGATGCTGAGATCGGCGGGACCGAAGGCATGCACCTGGTCTCCGCCGCTGTCGAATATCTTGGTCACACCGCTGAGTTGGAGAGCCGCGTCCATGCGGTCGATGATAGCGGTCATTGCAATGAGACTCGAGCCCTCGGGCGAAAGAAGAGCCGGGTGACGGCTTTGCAGGACAAGGCCGTCACCCGGCGCCAACGCCGCCGCCGACTACTTCGGCAGGAAATCGTTCGTATAGAACGCCGTCGCCGGCTGATCGGTCTTGAGATCGTTGTAGTTCTTCATGAGCGCCAGCATGTCGTCCCAATCGGACGGCACGTTGAGCCCCAGCACCTTGTCCTTGTTCGCCTTTGAATAGAGCACGCTGAGCGTGACGTCGAGGACGGACCGGGCCTGGGCTTTCCCGGCATCTTCCGCCATGGAACCGCCGACGATATCCGCCATGGACGCGATCGCCGCATCGGGATCCTTTTCGGTGGCCTTGTAGGCGGCGACCGTGGCGGCCACGAACCGCTTCACGAGATCCGAATTCTTCGCAATCGTTTCCTTGTTCGTGACAATGCAGTACCCGACCTGGTTCACGCCGTAATCCGAATACGGGAAGGTCACGGGATCAGCCCCGCCATTGGCCTTGATCTCGGCCGGCTTGTCATCGAGCCCGCCCAGCATGCCGACGGCCCCGCCCGCCCCCTGCAGGTAGGATGAGACCAGCGCGCCGTCGGGAACATTGGTGATCTTGACGTCGCTTTCCGACAGGCCCGCGTTCTTGAGCACCAGCGGGAAGAACGTGTTGACGCCGGCATTGGCCGTCGTCAGCAGCGACTTGCCCTTGAGGTCGGCGATCGTCTTTACGCCGGCGTCCGGCCGCACGATGATCGCTTCGGTCCCCATCGCATCGATGACCGCGACGGAGATGAGCGGCGCGCCCTGCGCCGCCAGATTGGTCATGGATGCACAGGAACCGTAGGAGAAGGTGCTGTCGCCGTTCGCGACCAGTCGGTGCGCCGAGCCGGAGCCGTTGCCGGATCGGATGTCGATATTGATCCCCTGCTCCTTGTAGTAGCCCTTGTCCTTCCCGAGCGCGAAACCCGCATGCGAGCCGTAATACATCCAGTTGAGCCGCAGGCGCACATCGTCGTCCGCCTTGGCCTGGCTGGAAACGAGCTGACCGGTCGCCAACAACACCGCGGCGCCGAGCAAGACCCCTGTAATCTGGATTCGAACACGCGACATGACACTCCCTCCTCTCCTGTTGGACTTGGCGCGATCCTGTTCGCCGGATCGGCCCTCTTCTTTGTGCAACTGTCAGCGGCCTCCCTTGATCACGCCGGGTACGCCGCATTCGATCAACATGGCCCGTGCACGCTCGCGGAACTTCTCCCGCACGTCGCGGGTCGGCGGACGGCAGCGGCTTGAATCAAGGCCCACCAGCTCCATGCACAGTTTGTCGAGATAGCCGTCGCCGCTGGTGTAGGTCTTTTCGATCTCGACCCACAGCTTGTAGAAGGGCATCGCCTCTTCCACCATCATGCGCTGCACTTCGGCATAGTCGCGCGCGGACAGCCGGTCGAGCAGCTTGATGCCCCATTCCGGCCAGTAGTTGCAGAGGTGCACTTCGAAAGCGCGCGCGCCCATCATGTGGCTCATCGTGAACAGCAGGTTGTTGTCGATGATGGTAAGCCGGTGCGCGAAGTGCGAGACCGTGTCCTCGAACTCCATGGCGTCGGTGCGCGGCGTCGCCCATTTCAAGCCGACGACATTCGGGATCGCGCACAAGCGTTCCGCCATGGCGATGGAGATTCCCGAGCTGGTCCAGAATGTGTTGTAGACGATGATGCCGATGTCGGCCGCGTCCGCCGCGGCGGCAACGTATTCGTAGAAGTCATCTTCAGTGTGGGTGAAGTAGAACGGGCACGACACCTGGATGAAGTCGCAGCCCAATCGCTTGGCCGCCCGCGCCAGCTGCCTCAACTCGCGCGTACTCGTCGTCTGCGCGCCCATGGCCACCGGTACGACTCCAGATGCCGCCTCGACCACAGTCGAGGCGACCAGCACGCGCTCGTCGAAGGACATGGTCGAGAAGTCACCCGCCGCCCCGCCAGCCAGCAGTACGCCATTGTCGTCGTTGATACCGCGCTTCTTGAGGAACTCGACATGTCTCTGAATGGCCGCGACGTCCACCTCGAGATCCGGATCGCGGAACATCGTGGGCACCGTGATGTAGCAGCCCTCGAGCATTTTCTTCAGTGTTTCGCGGTCGGCCATGCCTTGTCTTTCATTCGAAGTAGGCGCGCACCAGCCTTCACTGGTAGAGCGAATCTCCAGCGGGACCTGTTCAACAGAGTGTCGTTATTCAAGCGAGGGCTGCTGACTGTGCCGGGTTGCCGGTTCTCGTTGCGTCAGCCGGTTTGATCCTGTCCCACACTTTTCACAGTGCGAATTATTGCGCCGATGCCTGAAATCGACTTGACGTTCCACGACAAAAACTTGATCGTGCGCCGCGAGCTTGCTGGAGGGCTGGACGGCCATGGAACGTGGAGCGCCCCATCGCATCGGGTTCCTCCTCATTCCCGAATTCCCGATCTATGCGCTGATTCCGGCGACTGAAGCGCTGCGTATCGCCAACCAGAACAGCGGACGCAGCATGTTCGACTGGCGATTCATCTCGGTCGATGGCGCACCAGTGCGCGCTGGCAATGGCATGCTGGTAACGCCTGACGTTTCGCTGGATCAGTCTCCTGACTTCTCGACGTTGATCGTCTGTGCCGGCAACCAGCCGACGCAATATCTCGGCCGCCGCCTCCTCAACTGGCTGCGGCGTCTGGATCGCCACGGCATTCGTTTGGGGGCGCTCGACACCGGCACGTTTGCACTGGCGGCGGCGGGGCTCATGCAAGGCTATCGCATGACCCTGCATTGGGAGGCGATACCGCTGTTCCATGAGCACTATCCGGATCTCGATGTAGTCGAGCAGATCTTTGTCATCGATCGCAATCGCATCACCTGCGCGGGCGGCGCCGCGGCGATTGACATGATGCTGCACCTGATCGCGATCGATCAGGGCACGATGCTGGCGCAGATCGTCGCGAACGGCATGGTGCATGAGCGAATCAGGCACGGGACCGACCCGCAACGCGCGGTGCTTGACTCCCCGATGGGCTCGCTCGACCCCCTCGTTCTTCGCGCCATCCGCCGCATGGAAGAAAGTCTCGAAACGCCGCTGGAGCCGCAGGAGATCGCCGCGAGCGTGGGGCTGAGCACGCGCCGGCTGGAGCGGCTGTTCCGCCGCAAGCTGAATGATTCCCCGGCGCGCTACTATCTGAAGATCAGGCTGCAGGCGGCCCGCAACCTGCTGTTCTACAGCGACGTGCCGATCCAGAACGTCGCCTTGTCGTGCGGTTTCTCAGGCGCTGAAGTTTTCTCGCGCACGTTCCGCAGCCATTTCGGCCAGTCGCCGCGCGAGTTTCGCAGCAACTTCAGCACCGACCGCCTGCACCGCTTCCATCCGGAATTCGTACAGCGGCTCGGCTAGTTGTCGACGCAGACGTGGCAACACGAAGTCTTCGACGCCGGCGAGCGCTTGCCAGCGCACGTCCCCGGCGGTCTGACGGACACAAGTACGTGTCCGCCCCCATCGGCATCATCGATGAGCACTTGACACGCAAGTCTATACTTGCCTATATTTATGCAAGCAATTACTTGCATGTGAAGCATGGCAGAGCGCCACGACACCGACTTGCTGTTCAAAGCCCTCGCGGATCCCAGTCGGCGCAAGCTGCTGGACCTGTTGCATGCGCACGACGGCCGCACCCTCAACGAGTTGTGCGAGCATTTGGACATGACGCGGCAAGGCGTGACGCAGCACCTGGACCTGCTGGAGGCGGCGAACCTGGTCGCCACCGTGCGGCGCGGTCGCGAGAAACTGCACTTCCTCAATCCGGTCCCGCTGCAGGAGATCTACGAGCGCTGGATCGCCAAGTTCGAAAAGCCGCGCCTCAAGGCGCTTTCTGAACTCAAGAAACGACTGGAGAAAACCAATGAATAGATCGACCTTTATCTACGTGACCTACATCCGAACCACGCCGGAGAAGCTGTGGTCGGCGCTGACCGACGCGGACTTCATCGAGCAGTACTGGTTCGGCATGCGCTGTGAAAGCCAGTGGACGGCTGGATCCTCGTGGAAGATGGTGTCCGGCGACGGTCAGATCTTCGACGACGGCGAGATCGTCGAGGCCGATCCGCCGCGGCGCCTGGTCATCCGCTGGCGGCACCAGAACAAGCCCGAGCTCAAGGCCGAGGGTGAGTCGCAATGCACGATGGAATTGGAACCCAGCGGAACGGCGGTCAAGCTCTCCATCACCCACGTCATCGAGCGCGAGCCTTCGAGATTCATCGAGGCGGTATCGGGCGGCTGGCCGAAGGTCATCTCCAACCTGAAGTCCCTGCTCGAGACCGGTTCCATCGCTCTGCAGGACCCGTACCCGACAGGCAACCCGTACGGCCGCCGTTGACGTCCGTTGGGAGCGGCCGCTCTGGAAGGAGCAGCCATGGCAAAGGTCATTGTGGGCCGCAGCACATTTGGCCTCACCCCAATAGGCAACGGATCGGACGCGCCTGGAGCGATTTGTCGATGGCGCAGCAAATTTTATCCACCACTGAATTATAGATATCCACTGATCAAGCCCAGATATCCACCATCAGTTGCCGGAGGGCGGTCGAACTTGGATGCGAGGAGGAGTAAAGTTTTTTTGCCAAACGGGGCTACAGCGGCGACACCGAGGACGGACGAACAAGACATGCCGCTGGTCGTGTGGGCGCGCTGCGTGCGCTTTGTGCGTTACGTATGCGTCGCTTGCCCTCTAGCGGCGCGTGGCCGACGGCAACTTGCGGCGTATGCTGCTGTTGCCGTCGGCCTTCGATTTTTCAGACAGTTGCAGTTTCAATACGCCGTGTCTTGAGATCCCGCCTCACAAGGCTCTTGTGAGGCAGATGGGCGCCGCCTCCACCTTTTTCACCGGGGTCAGACGCGCTCGATCAAGTCTTGCGCTTGTCCCAAAGCGGCGATATTGCGCCGCGCCTCTTGCACGAAGCGGCTGCGGCGGACGCCGAAAAGAAACAACTCGCCAACCAAACGTCCCATGAACCGCGACGGTCGTTTGACCTGAATGAGCAGGATGATGCGCACCTCCGGCGTGTCATTCCAGATTTCATGTTTGTAGGTATCGTCGAACGCCAAACACTTTCCGGACTCCCAACTGACAATGTGCTTGTCGACCTGCATCCGGCAGTTCTCCCGATCGGCGGGCACCGATAACCCGAGATGGCAGGTCAGCAGATGCTTCGTGACTCCCCTATGGCGGGCGATATGGGCGCCGGGTTCCAAGATTGAGAACAGGGCGGTGTTCAGGTCCGGAATGGTCGAGACGAGCGCCGCGGTGCGCGGGCAGCGATCACAATTTGGCTCGATCCGATAGCCGTATCCCCAGAGGAAGAAGGATTTCCAGCGGTCATCCGCGATGCGTCGGTGGTCAGGCGAAAGATCGCGGAGGAGCGGTATCTTGGCTCGCTGCTCATCAAGCACGGTCAAAGCTTCGTCGCGGATGACCTCCCAATTGTCTTCCAGCCGTTGCTTCCATGGAAAAACAGATGGATCAAGCAGCGGGTCGGTCCCTACCAGGGAATTCCGTTCGATGATTCTGTCAAAACTGTTAGTCAGCTTCTTACCCAGACTGACCAGCCATTCGCCGCCCGCATCAGACTGCTTCGTCGTCATGGTCTGCATGTGATGCCCCCCAACCGCTCTCCCCACGATGATACAGGCTTGTGCAAATCTGCCATATTGGTCTGTTGAATCGAGCTACACCGTCATCGGCCTTCGGACAAATGTTCCGCGATCGCGTTTGCTGCCGTTCTGGCACTCAGGGCCGCTGGCGGAGTGATTACGATTCTTCCTTTGAAGGCTGCCACCGGCTCTCACAGGCCGCCTTCAAATCATTAACGGGCCCACGCAGATGTGTGCGAGCGCAGCTTTCGACCGTCAGGGCGTCCGCGACGCGCCAGTCGGTGCGCCGTGACCCTCGATTAAGGGCTTGCCGCAAGACTGCGGCACACCTCCGTCGGGCATTTATGGCAGTTCTGTGAGGCTGAGTCTGCCGGCCGCGGGTCAAGCCCAGGCCCGCCCTGTTCCCGCACAAGATCGAGCCACCGCTCATTGACGGGCCGCGTCGGACGGGTCTGCTTAACCGATGGGGTCCGTGTAAAGGGGGTCTTCACCGATGCGCCATTGGCTCAATTTGAGGAAATCGGCCCAAACAGTCGGCGCGATTTATCGTCCGGGTTCTCTCTGGGTTCCAAGTGTTGCCTTGTGCCCCAGGGTATCAACCGACACTTCGGCTGAACTACACGGAGATCCTGCTTCGGACCATAGCGGGATCGATCGTGGCGGCTGATTCGTCCATCACGATCTCGCCGCGATCCATCACCGCGATGCGGTTGGCGAGTTCATGGGCAAAGTCGAAATATTGTTCCACGAGGAATATCGCCATTTGTCCGGACTTGCCGAGCAGCGAGATGACCCTGCCGATGTCCTTGATGATCGACGGTTGGATGCCTTCGGTCGGCTCGTCGAGCAACAGAAGCTTGGGCTTGGTGACCAATGCGCGGGCGATCGCCAGCTGCTGCTGCTGCCCGCCGGAGAGATCACCGCCGCGCCGCCGCAGCATACCCTTCAGCACTGGGAATAATTCGAAGATCTGCTCCGGCAGCTTGCGCGCGCCGCGCGGCAGCAGAGCGAAGCCGGTCTCGAGATTCTCCTGCACGGTCAGCAGGGGAAAGATCTCGCGACCCTGCGGCACGTAGGCGATGCCGCGGCGCGCGCGCTCATAGGGCTTGAGGCGGCTGATGTCGGCGCCGTCCCAGATGATGGCACCCTTGAAGATCGGCTGATGGCCGACGATCGCGCGCAGCAGGCTGGACTTGCCGACGCCGTTGCGGCCGAGCAGGCAGGTAACCTGCCCCATGTCTGCGCCGACCGACACATTGCGCAGCGCCAGCGCGGCGCCGTATCGCAGATCCACCTGATCGACCCGCAGCATCGTCAACGCCCCAGATAGACTTCGACCACGCGCGGGTCGGCGCTGACATGGTCCAGCGATCCCTCCGCCAGCACGGAGCCCTCATGCAGCACCGTGACCTTGACATCGAGCGCGCGCACGAACGCCATGTCGTGCTCCACCACGATCACGGATCGTGTCTCGTTGATCCGCCTCAGCAGCTCCGCCGTCTGTTCGGTCTCGGCGTCGGTCATGCCGGCGACCGGCTCGTCCACCAGCAGCAGCTCAGGTTCCTGGGCCAGCAGAATGCCGATCTCAAGCCACTGCTTCTGCCCGTGCGAAAGCTCACCGGCCGGCCGGTGGCGCAGCGACGTCAGGCGCGTGGTCTCGAGAATCTGCGCGATGCGCTCCAACTCGGCCTTGAGCGGCCGTGCGAACAGCACGCGGCTCGGCCGCCGGTCGCGCTTCAGCGCGAGCAGCAGGTTGTCGTGCACGCTATGCATCTCGAACACGGTCGGTTTCTGGAACTTGCGGCCGATTCCGAGCTCGGCGATATCGGCCTCGTCCAGCTGCGTCAGGTCGGAGTCGCCGCGGAACAACGCGCGCCCCGCCTGCGGCCTGGTCTTGCCGGTGATCACATCCATCATGGTCGTCTTGCCGGCGCCGTTCGGCCCGATCACGGCGCGCATCTCGCCTGGGTCGATCACCAAGGAAAGGCCGTTGAGCGCCTTGAATCCGTCGAAGCTGACGGTGACGCCATCGAGATAGAGCAACGACTGCTGATCGGCGCCACCATCCACCGGCGGCAATTCGGCCAGCGCGGCGTTCATTCGCCCGCCTCCATCGGTTTCAAGGCCCGGACGCCGCTTGGCTCCGGCCGGCGCCAGCGCCGCGACAAGCTCGACCACAGACCCATCAGCCCACGCGGCATGAACAGCGTCACGATCACGAACAGGCCACCCAGCACGAACAGCCAGATCTCTGGAAACGCACCGGTCAAGACGGTCTTGGCGAAATTGACCAGGATCGCGCCGATCACCGCACCCACCAGGGTGCCGCGCCCGCCGACCGCCACCCAAATCACCGCCTCGATGGAATTGGCCGGCTCGAACTCGCCGGGATTGATGATGGCGATCTGCGGCACATAGAGCGCGCCCGCAATCCCCGCCATCACGGCGGAGAAGGTGAAGACTGCCAGCTTGTAGCGTTCGACACGGTAGCCCAGGAAGCGCGTGCGGCTCTCCGCATCGCGGATCGCCACCAGCACCTTGCCAAACCGTGATAATGTCAGATGCCGGCACGCGAGCAGGAAGCCGGCCAGAGCGATCGCGCTGGCGATCACCAGTGCGGCGCGCGTGCCGCTGGATTGCAGATTGAACCCAAGCAGGTCCTTGAAATCGGTGAGGCCATTGTTGCCGCCGAAGCCCATGTCGTTGCGGAAGAAGGCCAGCATCAGGGCGTAGGTAAGCGCCTGGGTGATGATCGACAGATAGACACCGGTGACGCGACTGCGGAACGCCAGATAGCCAAAGATGAACGCAAGGGTTCCGGGTACCAGCACGATCATCAGCGCGGCGAAGATGAAGTGGTCGAAGCCGTACCAGTACCAGGGCAGTTCCTTCCAGTTCAGGAACACCATGAAGTCAGGCAGGACAGGATCGCCATAGACGCCGCGCGTCCCGATCTGCCGCATTAGATACATACCCATGGCATAACCGCCGAGCGCGAAGAACGCGCCGTGGCCCAGGCTGAGGATACCGACATAGCCCCAGACCAGATCGACGCTGAGTGCCAACAGCGCGTAGCACAGATACTTGCCGGCCAAGGTGACGACATAGCCCTGCACGTAGAGCGCGGAATCGGGCGGCAGCAGGCTGAATACGCCGATGGCCGCCCCGATCGCCAGAATGACGGCGGCGGCGATGACGCTTCGGAGAAGACCCAGGCGCTCGGCGATCATGTCTCGACCGCCCGCCCTTTGACCGGGAACAGGCCGCGCGGCCGCCGCTGGATGAAGAGCACAAGCAGGACCAGCACCGCGATCTTGCCCAGGACAGCGCCGGCGACCGGCTCCAGCAGCTTGTTGGCGATGCCGAGCGAGACGGCACCCACCAACGTACCCCAGAGGTTCCCGACACCGCCGAACACCACGACCATGAAGCTGTCGATGATGTAAGACTGGCCGAGATTGGGGCTGACATTGTCGATCTGGCTCAAGGCCACACCCGCGATCCCGGCGACGCCGGAACCAAGTCCGAAAGTCAGCGAATCGACCCAATCGGTGCGGATGCCCATGGATGCCGCCATGCGCCGGTTTTGCGTGACCGCGCGCATCTGCAGGCCGAGCGCGGTCTTGCGCAGCAGCACCATGAGGAGCGCGAACACCGCGATGGAGAACACGATGATCCAGAGCCGGTTATAGGTAAGCGCCAATCCACCGAGATCGACCGAGCCGCTCATCCAGGTCGGATTGCCGACTTCGCGATTGGTCGGGCCGAAGATGCTGCGCACCGCTTGCTGCAGCACCAGCGAAAGGCCGAAGGTGGCAAGCAGGGTTTCCAGCGGACGACCATAGAGAAAGCGGATGATCGAACGCTCGATCGCGATGCCGGCAAGCCCGCTCACCAGGAATGCCAGCGGCGTCGCAATCAGCAGCGAATAGTCGAACAAGCCCGGCGCGCTGGTACGGATGACCTCCTGCACCACGAACGTCGAGTAGGCGCCCAGCATCACCATCTCGCCGTGCGCCATGTTTATGACGCCCATCACGCCGAAGGTGATGGCAAGTCCGATGGCCGCCAGCAGCAGCACCGAACCAAGGCTGACACCATAGTAGACGCTCTGCAGGGCGCTCCAGAACGCAAGCGTCCGGTCAATGCGCTTCAACGCCGCTTTCGCTGCGTCGGCAACCATGCTCGACCCGCTTGTTGCGGCCGCGCCAAGCAGGACCCGGGCCTTCTGGTCGCCGCGCGCCGCGAGCACATCGACAGCCGCGAGCATTTCGTCGTCAGTCACGTCGCCGCTCGACAGCACTATGGCGGCACGTGCCTGCTCGAGCGCCAGCTTGATAGTCGCGTCGGACTCATGGGCGAGTGCGCCGTCGATTGCGCCCAACTGGGTGGGATCGGGGTTTTCGAACAAAGATTCGGCGGCGCGGCGGCGCTGAGCGGGATCGGACGACAATAGGGTCAACTGCCCCAATGCCACCTCGATTGCGCGGCGGATCCGGTTGTTGACCTTGACTACCTTCAATCCGGCGGGCCGGTCGCCGGCGACCTTCTCGCCATCGCGCGCACCGACGAGCGAACCGTCCTCGCCCTCGATATAGAGCGCCTTGTCCGGACCAATCAGCAGGTGGCCGCCGCCCAGCGCCTGCAGCACCGCCGGCGCGGCGGGATCGCCGCTTGCCGCAAGCATGGCGACGCCCTGCTCGATCTCGGGATACTTGCCGGCCAGCAGCGCGCTTGCGTCCTCGAAGCTGTCGGCGCGCACATCCGTGGGCGCCGCCAGCAGAAGCAGCGCCAGGAGAGAAAGAAGAAGCTTGGATGCCGCGGAGAATCGCATTCCAGGCCTACGCGTGTTCGAGGTGAGAAGGCGCCGACCAGCAGCGGCCCCCTGCTGCTGGCCGACCGGGACCGCGACTATTGCGTAACCGTTCCCGTGCATTTCCCCGACTTGACGTTGAAGTTTCCGCACGAGAGCGGCGCGCGCCAATCCGAGATCAGGTCCTTCGAGCCCTCGAGATAGTCGGACCATTCATCGCCGGGAACCAGGCCGGTGGTTTCCCATACGGTGTTGAACTGGCCGTTGCCCTGGATCTCGCCGATCAACACCGGCTTGGTGATGTGGTGGTTCGGCATCATCGCCGAGTAGCCGCCCGTCAGGTTCGGCACCGAGACGCCGATCATGGCGTCGATGACGGCGTCGGTATCGGTGGTGCCGGCCTTCTCAACCGCTTTCACCCACATGTTGAAGCCGATGTAGTGGGCTTCCATCGGGTCGTTGGTGACGCGTTTGTCGTTCTTGATGAAAGTCTGCCACTCCTTGATGAAGGCCTTGTTCTCCGGCGTCTCGGCGCTCATGAAGTAGTTCCAGGCGGCGAGATGGCCGACCAGCGGCTTGGTGTCGAGGCCGGCCAGTTCCTCTTCGCCGACCGAGAAGGCGACGACCGGGATGTCGGTCGCCTTGATGCCCTGGTTGCCGAGCTCCTTGTAGAACGGCACGTTGGCGTCGCCATTGATGGTGGAGACGACCGCCGTCTTCTTGCCGGCCGAGCCGAAGCTCTTGATCGCCGCGACTTCGGTCTGCCAGTCGGAGAACCCGAACGGCGTGTAGTTGATCTTGATGTCCTCGGACTTGACGCCCTTCGCCTTGAGATAAGCCTCGAGGATCTTGTTGGTGGTGCGCGGATAGACGTAGTCGGTGCCTTCGAGGACCCAGCGCTCGACGCCTTCCTCGTTCATCAGATAGTCGACCGCGGGGATCGCCTGCTGATTCGGCGCGGCGCCGGTATAGAACACGTTGCGTGAGCTTTCTTCACCTTCGTACTGCACTGGATAGAACAGGATGCCGTCGTCCTGCTCGAATACGGGCAGTACCGACTTGCGGCTGACCGAGGTCCAGCAGCCGAACACGGCCGCCACCTTGTCGACTTCGAGCAGCTGCTTGGCCTTCTCGGCGAACAGCGGCCAGTCGGAGGCCGGATCGACCACCACCGCTTCGAGCTTCTTGCCCAGCAGGCCGCCCTTCTTGTTCTGCTCGTCGATCAGCATCAGCATGACGTCCTTCAGCGTGGTCTCACTGATCGCCATGGTGCCGGAAAGCGAATGCAGGATGCCGACCTTGATGGTGTCCTCTGCCAAAGCAGTTTGGCTCGCCACCATGCCCGCAAAGCCGAGCGCGATGCCGCCCAGCAACGCCTTGCGCATTGATCTCTTCATATCCGTCTCCCTCCTGTCCTGGCAGCGGGTTGTTGCGCTGCACCTTTTGCACGCGGACCCGCGCGGCGGGCGTACGCGCGCCCACCTGGGTCACGACCGAAAAATCGCGTGATTTCCGCTTGTTGCCCAACATCTAGGCACGCCCGGCCGGGCTGGCATATGGGGTATTTGACGTATATTGCAGCGCAGCACCCGAATACCGCATACTGGCACCGGCTGGCTGGCGGGCCGGACGGGAGTATCGAGCTGGCCATGACGGGGCGGCAGCGCATCGCGCGCGTGCGGCGGCAATACAATCAGTGGGTCGGCAACCAGACCCTGGAAGATTACGCGTTGCGCTTCACCGCGCGCGGCGCGCGGCGCTGGTCGCTGTTCCGGGTCTCCAACACCGCCCTCGGCGCCATCTCGTTCCTGGCCTGCGAGGCGATCGGCGGATCGCTCACGCTCGCTTACGGGTTCCACAACACTATCGCGGCGATCCTGGCGGTCGGCGCCCTCATATTCCTGACCGGACTTCCGATCGGCTACTACGCCAGCAAATATGGCGTCGATGTCGACTTGCTGACCCGCGGCGCCGGCTTCGGCTATATCGGCTCCACCATCACCTCATTGATCTACGCCTCCTTCACGTTCCTGCTGTTCTCGGTCGAGGCCGTGATCATGGCGTTGGCGCTGGAGATGTGGTTCGGCATGCCGCTCTGGGCCGCCTATATCGTCTGCGCGCTCGTCGTCATACCGATCGTCACGTACGGGATCCGCTTCATCAGCGGCCTGCAATTGTGGACCCAGCCGATCTGGCTGGTGCTGCAGATCGCCCCGCTGGCCTACATTGCCTTGAGCGACCAGCAGGCGATCGACGACTGGACCTCCTTCGTCGGCCGGCACGGCGACGCCGGCGGCGGATTCGACCTGCTGCTGTTCGGAATCGCAGCCTCCACACTGCTTTCCTTCGTGCCGCAGATTGGGGAGCAGGCGGACTATCTCCGCTTCCTGCCGGAGCGCGGCAACACCCTGAAGCAACGCTGCGCCTGGTGGCTGGCGCTGTTGCCTTCCGGACCGGGCTGGATCTTTCTCGGCGCGGTCAAGCTGGTGGCCGGCTCGTTCCTCGCCGTCCTCGCCCTGCGTCACGGCGTGGCCTACGAGCGTGCCGCAGAGCCGACCCAGATCTTCCGCGTGGCGTTCGAGGCCATGTCGCTGTCGCCGCGCATGGCCATCATCCTGACCGGCGTCTTCGTCATCACCTGCCAGATCAAGATCAACGTCACCAACGTCTATGCCGGCTCCATCGCCTGGTCGAACTTCTTCTCCCGCCTCACCCACAGCCACCCGGGCCGCGTGGTCTGGGTCGTGTTCAACACGCTGCTGGCACTGATGCTGATGGAGCTCGGCATCTTCTCTGCGATCGAGAAGATCCTCGGCCTCTACTCGAATTTCGCCGTCGCCTGGATCGGCGCGCTGGTCGCCGACCTCGTGATCAACAAACCGCTGGGCTTGAGCCCGCGCGGCATCGAGTTCCGGCGCGCTCATCTCTACGACATCAATCCGGTCGGCGTCGGCGCCATGCTGATCTCCATCGTCAGCTCCACCAGCGCCTATTTCGGGCTGCTCGGCACGGCGGCGCAGGCCCTGGCGCCGTTCATCGGGCTGTTCGTCGCGGTCGGCGCGGCGCCGCTGATCGCGGTCTGGACGCGGGGGCGCTACTACATCGCGCGCCAGCCGGAAACCGACTGGAACGGCCAGTGGCAGCTCAGGTGCTGCATCTGCGAGCACGAGTTCGAGCGCGAGGACATGTCCCATTGTCCTGCCTATGAAGGACCGATCTGCTCGCTGTGCTGTACCCTTGACGCCCGCTGCCATGACCTGTGCAAGACCGACAGCCGATTCACCGACCAGCTGCAGCTGCTGTTGAGCCGACTGCTGCCGACGCGGCTGGCGCTCGGCCTCAATGCGCGGCTCGGCCGCTTCGCGGGGCTGTTCCTCACCTTCAACCTGGTGATCGGGTGCGTGCTGCTCCTGATCGGCGTGTTCCAAGGCACGACCAACGCCGGCGGCGACCCAGCTGTCGTCCGCACCACGCTCATATCGACATATTTCGCCCTGTTCGGAATTTCAGGCATCGTCGCCTGGCTGATGGTTCTGGCGCACGAAAGCCGGCAGGTGGCGGAGGAGGAGACCGATCGCCAGACCCAGATGCTGACTCACGAGATCGAGGCGCACAAGCGCACCTACGACCAGCTCCAGAAGGCCAAAGTCGCGGCGGAGTCGGCGAATGTGGCCAAGAGCCGTTACATCGTCGGCGTCAGCCACGAGATCCGGGCACCCCTGAACGCCATCTTCGGCTACGCGCAGTTGATGGAGCGCAATCCCGGCCTGCCTTCCAACCAGCAGGACGCGGTGCGCGTGATCCGCCGCAGCTCGGAGCATCTCTCCACACTGGTCGACGGCCTGCTCGACATCGCCAAGATCGAGGCCGGCCGCCTGCAGCTCAACCGCGACCGCATCGCGATCGGCGAGCTGCTGGAGCAGATTGTCGACATGTTCCGCATTCAGGCCGGAGCCAAACATATAGACTTCGTCTATGAACCCTCGCCACACTTCCCGCGCTTTGTCTATGCCGACGAGAAGCGGCTGCGGCAGATCCTGATCAATCTGCTGTCCAATGCAATCAAGTATACGCACGAAGGCCATGCCGCCTTGCGCGTGCGCTATCGCGGCCAGGTGTGCGAGCTCGAGGTGAGCGACACCGGCATCGGCATCGAGGCCGCCGACCTGCCGCGCATCTTCGAGCCGTTCGAACGTGGCACCATGGCTGGCGCCCTGTCGGTGCCGGGCACCGGCCTCGGCCTCACGATCACCAAGCTGTTGACCGAGATCATGGGCGGAGAGGTCCTGGTCGAGAGCACGCCCGGCCAGGGCAGCACGTTCCGCATCCGTCTCATGCTGTCGGCCGCGCCGGCGCCGCTCGCGCCAGTGCTACGGGAGCGGCGGATCAAGGGTTATGCCGGGCGCCGCATCACGGTGGTTGCAGCCGACGACGATCCGGCCCATCTCGATTTGCTGCGCGAACTGCTGACGCCGATTGGATTCGATCTGCACAGCGCGCTCGACGGCGCCACCTGCCTGCAGATCGCCGCATCGGTGGCGCCGGACATAGCGCTGCTGGACGTTCAGATGCCGGGCAAGAACGGCTGGGAGGTCGCCGAGGCGATGCGTGCGATGAACGGCCGCCGCACTGCCATCGTCATCATCTCCGCCAATGTGGACGAGATGCCGAAGATCCACGACTTCGTCGACGTGACCTTCATCGCCAAGCCGATCGATGTCCAGGTGCTGCTGACCGCGATCCAGCAGGCGCTCGGGATCGACTGGATCTACGAGGAAGATGCTACCGCGCCGCCATTGGAAGCTCCGGCGGCGCCCGCCTCGCCGATTCCCCCGCAGCACCTGGACGACCTCCATCAACTCGGCCGTATTGGCTATGTACGCGGGATCGAGGCGAAGCTCGACGAGATCGCCGATGCCGATCCGGCACATCATCCGATCGTCGCCGACCTGCGTGCGCTGGTGCGGAGCTTCGAGCTGAAGCGCTACATGGCGACGGTGGAGGCCCTGCGTGACCGCGCCGCCGAATAGGATCGAAGCGGCTCCGGGCACCAGCCGCGACATCGTCCTGGTGGTGGACGATTCGCCGGAGACGCTGAGCTTCCTGACCGAGGCGATCGAGGGCAGCGGTTCGACGGTGCTGGTGGCGGTGGATGGCGAGAGCGCGCTCGCGCTCATGGACCGCGTGACACCGGACCTGATTCTTCTGGATGCCGTCATGCCGGGCATCGGCGGGTTCGAGACCTGCCGGCGGCTGAAGCGCGTACGGCATCTCGCTCATATCCCGGTCATTTTCATGACCGGCCTCAGCGATACCGAGCACATCGTCAAGGGGCTGGACGCCGGCGGCGTCGACTATCTGACGAAACCCATCGTGGTCGATGAACTGATGGCGCGCATGCGTGTCCATCTTGCCAATGCCAGAGGTTCCGAGGCGGCGCGCTCCGCGCTCGACGCGGCCGGGCGATACTTGCTGTCGGTCGGCGTCGATGGCGGCGTGCGCTGGACGACGCCGCGGGCGGCGAAGCTGCTGCAAGGCCTGTGGCCCGCCGCCGACGATTCCGATTTCCACCTGCCCGTCGACGTCGTGCGCTGGCTGGCCGCCGCCACGAGAGGCGACGCCGGCACGCACGTTTGGTCGAAAGGCGACACGCAATTGGAGTTCACCTATCTCGGCAGGCTGCGCAGCGACGAGCATCTGCTGCGCCTGGCCAAGGCGGCGGCAAAGGACGAAAGCGACCTGCTGCGCCGGCATTTCTCTCTGACTGGGCGCGAGGCCGAAGTGCTGCTGTGGATCGCGCGCGGCAAGTCCAACAAAGATATCAGCGGCGTTCTCGGCATCAGCCCGCGCACGGTCAACAAGCATCTGGAGCAGGTCTTCCTCAAGCTGGGCGTCGAGAATCGCGCCTCGGCTGCCGCGATCACGATCCAGCTCCTGCATCGACATGGCTCAAGCGGCGCGCCATGATCGCCGGCCTTCTCTTTGCCTCCGAGAGCCGCCGACTTCTTCTACGAATGCATCGACCGAGATGCGACAACAGGAGATATTGTCGACGCCAGACTCGAATGCCGAGTGGATCGAGCGCTGTCTCGAGGTGACGAGCTTATTCGTGCCGCCATGTGAGTTTGACGTTCAAACGCGAGCCTTGGATCGCTCAACGTGCTGCCGAACGCTCCAGGAACGCCAATATGCGCGCGTTGGTCGCCGCTGATGTCTGTTGCGCGATCGGCACATCCCAATATTCGGCGCCCGGAATGCACTCTTCCAGGTAACACGCCGCGGACGTCGCGTGGGAGGCGTCCGATCCTGGCACAATCAATGTGGGAACCTTGAGCCGCATCAGATCCTCGGGCGTGGCGCCCGGCGCGGTGTCGCGGTCGAGCAGCGTGCGCGCCATGTCCTCGACGACCCGCATGTACTGTCCGACATCGAACGCCGCGTAACGATCGGCGAAAGCCGGATCGTCGCGAATCACCGAGACCCACGGCCCGCCGCGCGGGTCGGCGCCAAAGGCGTTGTTGCTCTGCCGCGCCAGGGAAACCGCCGCCGGCAGCCCGTTCTGCGCGACAAAGACCAGATGCTCGGCGAAGCGCTGTTGACCGGTCATGCGATACTTCGCGCCGCCGACCGGCCAGAACAGGATCATGCTGCGCGTCGCTGCCGGATACGCGACGGCAAAGGCGATCGCCACGCTGCAGCCCATGCAACCGCCCAACAGATGCGCACTTTCGATACCGAGATGCTCCAGCAGCCCCTTGCCCTGCTTTGCATAGTCCGACCACCCGACCGGCTCGATGCGCCCGCCGGAGCGGCCTGTTTCGCGCCGGTCAAACGCGATGCAGGTATATTGCGGCGACAGATGATCGAGAAGCTTGAGCTCCTTGTAGATGCCGAGGGTCGACCACTTCTCGATTGTCGCATCGAAGCCGCCGGGGGAATAGAGCAGGATTGGCGGTCCGGACCCCAGCACCTCGTAACGCGTCTCGATGCCGTCGATGCTTGCCGTCGGCATCGCTACACGCCCTCGCAACCAAGCCGCTTCAGGGTCTCATCGACCCAGTTCTTTGGATCGAGCCTGCCGGCCTGGGTGTCGGCAAGGATTTTCGCCTCCGCCTCGTTCTTGGCGCGCGCCTCTTCACGGATCTTGGCGGCCCGGTCGAATGGCACGCAGAGCAGGCCGTCATCGTCGCCCAGCATCAAGTCACCCGGCTCGATCACCATGCCGTCGAGCGCTACTGGAACGTTGATTTCGCCGGGCCCGTCCTTGTAGGGGCCGCGATGGGTGACCCCGGCGGCGAATACCGGGAAGGAGTTGCTCCTGATCCAACCATAGTCGCGCACCGCACCGTTGATGACGATACCGGCGACGCCCACCGCGATGGCATAAGACAGCATCAATTCCCCGACCATCGCGCTCGTCAGATCGCCGCCGGCATCCACCACGATCACGTCGCCAGGCTCCGCCATCAACAGGGCCTTGTGGATCATCAGGTTGTCGCCCGGACGCGTCTTGACCGTGAGCGCCGGCCCGGCCATCGGGCCGCCGGCATGGAGCGGTCGAAGCCGGGCGCCACCGGCGCTCATCCGGGACATGACGTCGCTGACATTGGCGACGGGCAATCCACGGAACCTGGCAACCATGTCTGCGTCCACCTTGCGCTTTCGCGCGAGCACCCTGAAACCGATGGTCACGGCAGCACTCCCTCCCAATTGGCGACTACATCCACGGCATCAGCGAGGCATGGATCACGTCCGGCAACCCCTGCCCGCCCACGGACTTGATGGCGAGGTCCGCGTCCTTCAGACCGAAACGATGGGTCGTGATCTTATCTAGCGGAAACCGCTTGGAAGCAATCTGCTGCAAGGCCAGCTCGCAGGACCGGAAGCTGTGGCCGCGTGCGCTCTTGATGGTGATCGCTTTCACCGTCAGCTTTTCCAGCGGGAAATTTGGAAACTCCTTCAGTTCGCCCTGGACCACGATCACGCCGGCCTTGCGCTTGAGCGCATCGATGCCGAGCAGGATCGGGGTGGTGCCTGCGCCAGCCGTGCAGTCCAGCGGTGTCGACCGGCATCCCACGCCGGGTGATTTCCATGATACGCATCAGCGGATCCTCCTTCTGCACGTCGATCACGTAGTCAGCTCCCAGCGCCTGGCGACTTCCAGCCGGGCGGAGTCCTTGGAAGTGCCGGTGACGATGATGAGCGACGCGCCAGCCTGTTTGCAAATCACCGTCTGCGACAGGCCCTGCTGGCCCGGCCCTTGGATCAGCACCGTCGAATTGTAGCCCACGCCGGCATCGAACAGCGACCATTCCACGCCATTGGCCATCGGGGTGACAAGGCCGGCCAGCTCCGGCGTCACACCCTTTGGTACATGATGCACGACCGCATTCCACGGCAGATAGACGTACTGCGCGAAACCGCCCCACAGATGCGGCGCGCGCTCCGCCGACGTGTAGCCGTAGCGAATACCCTCCGGATTATTGCGCCAGTCGGTGTTCTCGCAATGGCGATACTGACCCAGATGACACCACTCGCACTTGCCGCACATCACGTAGTGCTCGACGAACACCAGGTCGCCTTCCTTGAAGCCCTTTCGCCGCGTGAACTCGCGCCCGGCCTTGGCGACGATTCCAATGTTCTCGTGGCCCATGATGGTCGGCGCAGCCCAAGGCGGGTTCTTATAGAGCTTGACATCGGTACCGCAGATGCCGGCCACCTCCATCTTCAACAGTGCGGCATCTTCGGGCACATCCGGCATCGGAAATTCACGGATTTCCATCTTGCTCGGCCCAACCCGCACCGCCGCCAAAACGGTCTCTGCCATCTCACTTCTCCTGTTTGCCGGGACGGCCGCGCTTGGCAAGCTGCGCATCGAGCCGTGGATAGACCCGCCGTGCATTCCCTTCGAAGATCTTGTAACGGCTCCGCTCGTCCAGGTGCTTCAGCTGGTCGATGTAGCGCTTGGTGTCGTCGTAGTGATGACCGGTTTCGGGATCGATGCCCTTGACCGCACCCAGCATCTCGGACGCGAACAGTATGTTGTCGACCGGGATTACCTTGGTCAGAAGATCGATGCCCGGAAAATGATAGACACAGGTATCGAAGAAGACGTTGTTCAACAGGTGATTCTTGAGCAGCGGCCGCTTCATCTCCTGCGCCAGGCCGCGATAGCGGCCCCAGTGAAACGGCACCGCGCCGCCGCCATGTGGGATCACGAATCTCAGGGTCGGAAAGTCGCGGAACAGATCGCCCTGGATCAACTGCATGAAGGCGGTGGTATCGGCATTGAGATAGTGCGCGCCGGTGTGATGGAAATTGGGATTGCAGGACGATGAAACGTGGATCATCGCCGGCACGTCAAGCTCGCACAGCTTTTCGTACAGCGGATACCAGTGCCGGTCAGTCAGCGGCGGATCGGTCCAGTATCCGCCCGACGGATCTGGATTGAGATTCACGCCCACAAAGCCGAGCTTCACGATGCGTTCCAGCTCCGGGATGCAGTTCTTCGGCGGCATGCCGGGGTGCTGCGGCAACTGCCCGACGGCGGCGAAGTTGCCGGGAAGCAGCGTACAGATGCGATGAATCAGATCGTTGCAGAGGGACGACCATTGCTTCCCGGTCTCTTCCGTTCCGACGTGATGGGCCATCCCGGCGGCGCGCGGTGAGAAGATGGTGAGGTCGCTGCCCCGTTCCTTCTGGAACTTGAGTTGCGGCTCGACCGACTTCGTCAGCATCTCGTCGGTGATGCCGAGGTCGGTGCTGGTCGGCCGGCGCATTGGATCGGCGATGCCGGCAAGCTGCTTGTCCCTGAACTGATGCAGCGCCGGCGGCTCGGTCGTGTAATGGCCATGGATGTCAATGATCATCTCAGGAGGCTTTCACAAACAGCTCATCCACGCGGTAGGTTCGCGGAGTCAACCTTTGAGCCGCCGCGAAGTCGAGCAGCATCTGCATGGCGCCAAGGTTGGGTTCGAGCCCATACGGCAGCGCCGCGGCACCACGGGCGCCGGACTCCCTGCGCGCGGCCTCGAACATCGCCATCAACTCGTTTGCCAGCCAGGGATATTGCTCCAACAGCTCGTTCCGCACCGAGACGACATGATTGACCGGAAAGATGCCCGTGCGTTTCGACCAGCGTTCAGCCTCAGCTTCGGCATTTGGGATCACAGTGCGGACATTGGCAGGGTCCACGTCGCGCTCGCCCATGATTGCGACAAGCTCGTTCGAGAACAGCAGTTCGCGCAGGCTCTTGTCGCTCATATTCCGGGCCGCGTTCGGCGGGTCCTGATATTCGGCAACGTGTGCGTCCTCCATGGTGACCCAGGTCACTTTGTCCAGGTCCACGTCGTATTGCGAGGCAAGGATGCCGCGAATCCAGACGCCCGTCGTCTGCGAATAGGCCCGCACGCCGACCTTCTTGCCCTGGAGGTCGGCCGGTCCGGCGATGCCGGAATCCGCGGTGCAGACCAGATTGGCGTGATGCAGCCGCCGCCACAGAGGAATCGGCAAGGCGGTCAACGGCTTGCGGTAGTGATCCGCAAGCAGATGGGTGGTCAGCGCCATCTCGCTGACATCCAATTCGCCGCCCCGCACCATGTAGCGGAAGGCCTTCGGCAAGGGATCGAACTCTATGAACTCCAACTGCACGCGGTCGGACTTGATCCTGCCGTCCTTCAACGGCTTGACGTGGTCATGTTTGCCGAGGGCGGTGCGCAGAACCAGACGATCGGTCACGCGATCCTATCTCCTGTACACAACACAGCTTTGCCGCAGGCCCGGCCGGCTGGCGGTCGCCCAAGGAAAGGCGGCGGCGCATGCGGCGTCCACAAGATATTTTGCCTTGGCGCGATAGCCATTTGGTCTGCCTCCCGCCAGCCCTGCCACTAGCGGATGACGGCCAGTATGAGGGCGGTCAGGCCAGCCGCAATAAGCGGCAGCGGCAATGAGGACACGAGACGGATGGCGCTGAAGCGGGCCCCCATCAGGGGTATTTCATAGATGACGACACGGTGGATGGCGAATACCGACCAGGCCGTCAGCAATGTGACGAGCTGCACTGTTCCGGCGCCGGCATGGCTCAGCACGACGACCAGGGGAAAAGAGATAATCGGCCCCGCCGGAATGAAACCGCCGACCAGCATCGCGATCAGTGTACCGCTCAATCCGGAATCAGGTCCGATGTGCTCGACAACCACATCGCTTGGGATCAGCCGGGCGACAAAGCCGGCCGTCAAGACCGCGACGGCGATCCGAGGGAGAATCTGCACCGCTCGCTCGATCGCTCTGCGGCCGGCGTGGGCGGTTTCGGCGCGCCCACGCTTGGCGCAAACCAATATGCCGAGGGCGATTGCGAGGACCCAGAGGACGACGACGCCGACATCCATTTGTTGGCCCATCTATTCGCCTTGACGCGCCCGAGCTTCGATTGCCGCGGGAAACAAGCGCGCCAGAACCCCGGCGATGATGGCCAGCGGCATCGACGCTATGAAGCGGACGGCCGCAAACTCCGCCCCCATCAACGGCACTTCCCACATGAAGATTCGCTGCAGTCCTGTCGTCGTCCAGGCCGTCAAATAGGAGACCAGCGACCCAATCCCAGTGCCGCTGTCGCGCAATACTGTCACGAGCGGAAAGGACGTCATTGGACCACCCGGCGTGACGGTGCCGCCCGCAGCAGCGATCGCCATGCCTTTGATGCCCTTCTCGTCGCCCATGTAGCGCGCGAAGAAACTCGGCGGCAGCAGTGCCTGGACGAAGGCCGCGACCAGCAGGGCCGCCCCAAGTTTCGGTACGAGAAACGCCACCAGAGCCGCGTCGCCGGCGATGGCCGCACTGAACTCCGCGCGACCGAGCTCAAGATAGCAAGCCGTACCCGTAACAACCGCCAACACGGCAAAGATCATGAATGACTTGTCGAAGGTCTGCTTCAGCAATACTTTCAAGCCAATCCCCCTTCTTCACGCGACAGCGGCCTCACCACCCGGCCGAGATATGTCGCCTCCGGACCATAAAGCAAGGCTTTCACATCTGCCGCACTCAGGGTCTTGATGAGCTGGTCGATCTGGCCGGCAAGCGGCAGCATCAGCCCGGCCTTCTGCGCCAGATCGAGCGTCAGATCCATGTCCTTTTCCTGCCAGGTGAACCGTGTCGTGTCCCAGCGCCGCAGAGTCCCGTTCGTGCCTGGGCACTCGAGCAGGACCTCCCGCATGCGCTGCGCGTCAAGGCCGTAGCGCTTGGCGATCAGCAACGATTCGAAATTCGCGACGCAATGCACCCAATGCAGCAGGTTGTTGCAGGTCTTCGCGACCTGTCCCGCGCCGAGCGGTCCGACATGAATGACATCTCGGCTATAGCACATCAATGCCTGTCGGGCGCGCTCGATATCCTCCGCCGTTCCGCCGCACAGCGACAACAGCGTGCCGGCGCGCGCACCGGATGCGCCGTAGACCACCGGCGCATCGACCAGGCGCTTGCCGCGCCCAGCCAGCACCGGCCCCAGCCGACGCACCGTCTCCACGCTGATCGTGGCGGCGACCACGATGATGGCGTCCTTGGCAGCGCAGCGCGCCAAGTGTTCAGCGACCTGCGCGACTTGGTCGTCGGTGGCGACCACGAGGATAAACAGATCCGCCGCGCCGGCCAATTCCTCGAGGCCGGCCTTGACAGCCAGACCGCGCTGTCGCGCCAACTCGAGCCGCCCGGCATCGACGTCGAATGCGGCCACCGAGAGGCCTTTGTCGAGCATATGACCCGCCATGGCGAGGCCCATTTCGCCGGTCCCGACCACACCCACTCTCATGCAAGCCTCCGGAATAGACGTTGGCGCCGGCGCGTCATCCGGCATGCCAGACGCGGTCGATCAAGCGTCGGCACGCAGCTCTTCACCGCCGCACCGCGCGGTCCAGGGCGCCGGCGATGTCGGCGGGATCTTCGATCGGACCCTCCGCATGCCAGCCAAAGCCCCGCGAGACGGCGGCGAAGTCCGGTGCGGGATCGAACAGGTCCATGCCAATATGGGCTCGTTCGACTGGTGTCCCGCGCTGCCGGGCGACGGTGATCTGATGCTCCCAGTCATTGTAGTAGGCACGGTTGTTGTGCATGACGCACAGGAACGGCACCTTGTGCTTGGCCGCGAACCACAGCGCACCAACGTCGAACATCAGGTCGCCATCGGTCTGGCAATCGACCACCAATCGCCCGGTCCCGCGGTGTGCCAGCGCCACGCCGGTCGCCATGCCGATCTGCGTTCCGGTGCCGAGCGCCTTTCCCGGCCAGCGATATGCGCGGTCGAAGTCCCAGAGCTTCAATGCCCAATCCTCGAAAGCATTGGTCGTTAGCACCCAGTCTTCACTCTTGATCTTGGTCCACACCTCGCTCGCCAGGCGCGGCAGCGTGATCGGCCGGGCATCCCAATCGTTGTGCGCCTCTTCTCTCCAAGCCTTCACGTGTGTGTCATGCATCCTGGAAACCGCATGGCGCCGTTCCTCGACACGGCGGCTGAGCTTGGAATCCGTGCCTACCCGCCGCGCGATCAACGTCTTGAGCCCGGGCAACACAAGCGCGGTATCGGCCAGAACGCGCTGCACGCATTCCGGAAATTTCTGATAGTCGGTCGCCCACTTGGAGATCTCGACATCGGCAAAGCCGATATCGAGCCACTTGCAGCCCTTGGGATAGAGTGGCTTCAGCGTGCGATTGATGCGGTCATTGACATGGGTTGGGCGCTCCCAGTCGCGGCAATCCAGCAGTGCAATGAGGTCGGCTTGCTTGAACACCTCTTTGCTCATGCGCAGGTCAAGCGGATGACCGGTCGGGAAGTTGAGCCGCCACTGTGTATCCACCACCGCGGCACCGAGCGCCTCGGCCAGGCCGACCATATCGGAGAACCCATTAGGATCCCGGCCGACGAATTGGGGAAGCAGCACCGGCCAATCCGCGCTGACCAGGCGATCTGCCGCCTCCTCCAGCGCCTTCGGGTCGGGCGCGATACGGCTCGGCGTTCTCGCTGAATCCGGTGACGGCAGAACCACCGGCGACGCCAACGGCGCTTCCTGCAAGGCGGCATCGTAGCACATGTAGATCGGACCGCGCGGCTCCGTCATCATGATCGAATAGGCGCGGGCGAAACTGTCGACCACGCCGTCGATGCCGCCCGGCTGATAGTCCCACTTCACGTAGTCGCGGATCTGCGTTCCCTGCACGTTGGCGGTATGCGCCCAGTCGACGCGTGGCCGGCGCTTGCCTTCGTCCATCGGGCCGGTGGCGCCGATCACGAACACCGGCGCACGATCGGTATAGGCATAGTAGATGCCCATGGTGGCATGCAGCAGTCCGACGACGTTGTGCACGATGACGGCGAGCGGCTGGCCGGTGACCTTGGCGTAGCCGTGAGCGATCTGGACCGCGATCTTCTCGTGCTGGCACAGCAGCATCGGCGGCTCGTTGCCGTTGTGGTTGACCAGCGAGTCGTGCAGGCCGCGATAGCTCGCGCCGGGGTTCAGGGTAATGAATGGAAATCCAAACTGCTTGATCAGGTCGGCAATGACATCGGATTGCCATCCGTGGGGATGCTTTTCCCCGGTTGCTCCTGGGATCGAAGTTCGTTCGGTCTTCTTGTCCATCGAGTCCGCGTGTTTGCCGTCCGATCCAGTTCGCCGGAGGCCGGCGCGTTCCGCCGGCCTCCCAGTCGTCGATCTATTGCCAATCAGCTCTTTTTCTTCAGGGCTTCCTTGAGGAAGTCCACCATCTCCGGAGTCTGATCGAGCGCCTTGGCGACAGCCTCGCCGACCAGATCGCCGACCAGGGGGTCGACCGGCAGGCCCAGCGACTCTGCTTTCTTGAGGAACTCCGGATCGGACACCGCCGCCGCATAAGCGTCACGCAGCGCGGCCAGCCGGTCTTCGGGAATGCCCGGAGGGCCTGCTGTGAGGCGCGAGATGTTGCTCTGCGATTCGACCAGCGCGATTGCCTTCTTGCCGTCCTCACTTTGGATCATGGAGGACAGCTGCGGGATATCGGTCTCCGAACCGCCGATCTGCGCAATGAACTTGCCGTGGCCTTCATCGACAAATTGCTGGAAAGTCGAGCGAGAGCCGACGATTCCCTGCACCTCGCCGCGACGCATCGCGAGCTGGTCG
>JAWKVL010000010.1:0-114475 GCA_041398065.1 Dongiaceae bacterium
CTGGCGCCACGCCTTCTCCAGGTGTTCCGTGAGCGCCAATTGCAGGCCCCAGGCAGTCTTGTCCCTTTGCAGCTCTCCTTGGCGGCCCTGATATAAGGCGTCCATGACCTCGCCATAGACGTCGAGCTGCAGCTGGTCGGCGGCGGCATTTCCGATCCGCACAGGTTTTGAGCTCTCATAGCCCGCGAGCCAGCCTGCCTCCCATTCGACCAGCCGGCGCTCGCCGGCGATGCCGTACATGATCTGCATTTGCTCCGGGCTGCCGGCGGCGGCGCGCAACAGCCAGCGCCGCCATGCCTCGGCTTCCTGGTAGTACCCGGTCTGCATCAATGCGAGGAGTGTCAGGGTCGCATCACGCAGCCAGCAGAAGCGATAATCCCAGTTGCGCACGCCGCCCAGCTTCTCCGGCAGCGACGTTGTCGGCGCAGCCACGATCCCGCCCGTGGGACGGTAGGTGAGGGCCTTGAGCGTGATGAGGGAGCGATGCACGGCCTCGCGCCATTGGCCATGATAGTTGCTTCGCGCGGACCATTCCCGCCACAGCTTGATCGTCTTGTCGCGTGCGGACAGCGGATCCAGCGCGGCCGGGAAGGGCAGGTGCGATGCCTGGTGCGTCAGCGTGAAGGGGACGATCTCGTCTTCCTCAACCGTGAACGCGGCGAGCGTGTGACGGTTCTTGCCGAATACCGAGGCCGGCGTGTGCAGGATGACGCAGTCCGGTCCCGCGACCGCGCTGATGCCGCCGCCGTCGGCAAGCCGCTCAACCCATGGGACAGAGCTGCCATAGTCGAAGCGCAGGATCAGCTCCATCTTCATTTCGACCGCGCCGCGGCGCCCGACCACCAGCCGAACGAGATCCGAGACTTCGGCATCGTCGTCCTGGATGCGCGGCGGCATGAAGTCCACGATCGCTACCTCGCCGCTTGCGGTCTCGAACACGGTCTCCAGCACCAGCGTGTCGTCGATATAGCAGCGTGAAACGGACTTGATCGGCTCGACCGGCGCAATCAGCCAACGGCCGTTGTCGGGCGTCCCCAGCAAGGCCGCGAAGCATGCGGCCGAATCGAAGCGTGGCCAGCACAGCCAATCGATCGAGCCGTCCCGTCCAACCAGGGCGGCGGTCTCGCAATCACCGATCAGGGCGTAGTCTTCGATCCTCGACGCCATCAGCCTTCGGCGAAGTCGATCACGGTTTTCACGTCGTCACCGCTGCGCTCGAAGGCGTCGGCCCAGGAATCAAGCGGCACGCGGCGGGTGATGATGCTGCGTAGCCAGTCTGGATCGACTGCGGTCAACGCCTGTGCCGCCATCGCGTAGTGCCGACGGTTGGCGTTCACCGTGCCGAATACGACGTCGTTCTCCAGGACCATCGTACGACCGAGCATTTCAGAATTGATCTCCATCTTGTGGCCGCCACTGGACAGGCCAGCGAGACACACGATACCGCCGCGGCTGGTCTTGTCCATGGCGGCGACAATGAGCGACGGGGCTCCCGTGCATTCGACAATGACGTCAGGCCGCAGCGGTAATTCGGCAAAGTCGCCGGTGTAATAGCTTGCACCCAGACGCAGGGCCAGTTCGGGCTTGATGCCGTCGCGCACGCGATCGAACAGGGTTACGTCCAGATCGCGCTGCACACCCATCATCGCAGCCAGCAAGCCCACGGTTCCAGCGCCAGTCACCAGCACGCTTTTGGGCCGCCATGCTGTGCGCGCTGCGATGCGCTCGATATGGTCCCACGCTTTCGCCACGATGCTGGCAGGCTCCAGCAGGACGCCGGTCAGGCCCAGGCGCTTGTCGATCGGCACAGCGAATCGCGCATCGATGGTGAAGTATTCCGCGGCATATCCGTCGGCGCCTTTGATGCCCCACTCCGTATAAAGTCCGTTGCGGCACATGTCCCATTCGCCCGCGGCGCAGTTCGCGCACGGGATTGGGTCCGGCCGGCGAACGATTCCGACGATCAGATCTCCAGAGGCAATCCCGCAGTCACGCGGGGCGGAGACGGTTTCCGCCAATGATTCGTGGCCGATGACGAAGCGCTCCGCGCCGGCTGGCGCCTCGCCATAGTCGCCGCGCACGATCTCGTGATCGGTGCCGCAGATGCCGATGGCGAGTGTGCGCGCGAGAATCTCTCCGTCCTGCGCCGCGGGCTTCTCACGCTCGGTGAGGGCGATGGAGTTGGGTTGCTTGGCAATTACGGTCAGTGCCCGCATCGCGGAATCCTCGGGCAGCGTGTGGTCTTTTTGGTTGGGCCTCTTTAGAACAACCAGCGGACCGTGGCAAAGTTCCCGGCTCCTAGTGGTACCCTACGTCCGCACGAACCTTGCCGCGGAACACCCAGTAGGACCAGCCCGTGTAGACCAGGATCACTGGAAGTAGGAACAGCGTGCCGATCAGTAGGAACGCCTGCGTGCGTTCCGACGACGCGGCCTGCCACAACGTGTAGTGATAGGGCACGATCATCGGCCAGAGACTGATCGCCATCCCGACATAGGAGAGCGCGAACAGGATGATCGCACCGATGAAGGCACCGGCCTCGGACCTGCCGGAGAGCGCATGCCACACGCCATACGCGGCAAGAGCGGTGGCGATCGGCACCGGCGACAGGAGCGCGATGTTCGGCCAGGAGAACCAGCGGCTCGCGACCCCATCACTCATGATCGGCGTCCAGATGCTGACGGCCGCGACCGCGATCAGCACGCCGGCGAGGCAGACCTTGCCATGCTGGCGGGATGCGTCCTGGATGTCGCCCTCGGTCTTGAGCACCAGCCATCCCGCCCCAAGCAGGCCATATCCGAACATCAAGGCGATACCGGTCAGCACCGAGAACGGCGTCAGGAAATCAAGCGCGCCGCCGACGTAGTGGCGGCCATCCACCTCGAAGCCTTGGATGAAGGCGCCCAGCATTACGCCCTGGGCAAACGTGGCGACGGCGGAGCCATAGCAGAAGCCGTGGTCCCAGAACGTGCGGTGCGGCGCATCGCGGAAGCGGAACTCGAACGCCACGCCGCGGAACACCAGCGCCAGCAGCATGACGAGGATGGGAAAGTATAGCGCCGGTATGATGATGGCGAACGCGAGCGGGAAGGCCGCCAGCAGCCCGACGCCACCCAGCACCAGCCAGGTCTCGTTGCCGTCCCAGACCGGCGCAATCGAGTTCATCACGACGTTGCGCGTTTCAACATCCGGTGCAAGTCCGTACAGCATCCCGACGCCGAGATCGAAGCCGTCGAGCAGCACGTAGAAGAAGATTCCCGCGCCCAGGATGAGCGTCCAGATCGGGACGAAGTCGAAGGCCGGGCTCATGATCGCTCTCCTTCGGACTGCAACTGGATGGTTGACGGATGCGCGGGACGTCCGCTTTCGATCGGCGCTTCGGCGTCCGGACCGGTTTCCGGACCTTTGCGAACCAGCTTGGCCATCACGAAGGCGCCAGCCGGGAAAATCACCAGATAGACCGCCATGTAACCAAGCAGCGAGATGAGAGCGCTCGTGCCGGTTAGCGAGGGCGGAACCGAGTCAGCAGTGCGCATCAGGCCGTAGATGGTCCAAGGCTGGCGGCCGACCTCGGTCGTCGTCCAGCCCGCAATGACCGCGACGAAGCCGAGCGGCGTCATCAGAACACATGCGCGCAAGAACCAGGCGCTGTAGTACAGATTGTCACGAATGCGCAGCAACCAGCTCACGGCCACCAGCGCCAGCATCAGAAGACCGATTCCGACCATGATGCGGAACGCGAAGAAGGGGATGGCAACGGGCGGACGATCCTCCCGCGGCCACTCCTTGAGGCCTCTCACCTCGCCGTCGAACGAGTGAGTCAAGATCAGGCTGCCGAGCTTTGGCACATCGATGGCGAAACGGTTGGTTTCGGCAGCTTCGTCGGGAATGGCGAACAGCGTCAGCGGGACGTCGCGCGCGGTATCCCAGCGCGCTTCAATCGCGGCCAGCTTGGTCGGCTGGTATTCGAGCGTGTTCAGGCCATGCTCGTCGCCGAGCACGATCTGCAGCGGCACCAGCACACTCAAGAGCCACAGTGACATGGACAGCATCGTGCGCGCCTCGGGCATGAAGCGGCGGCCGCGCAGCAGGTAGGCGGCGACTCCGACCACGACGAAACCGGTCGTGACATAGAATCCGACCACGGTATGAGCGAGACGATATGGAAACGATGGATTGAAGATGACCTCGATCCAGCTCGCCGGAACGAAGCGGCCATCGACCATCTCATATCCCGCCGGCGTCTGCATCCAGCTGTTGGCGGCGAGAATCCAGAACGAAGAGAAGAGGGTGCCCACCGCCACCATCAGTGCCGCGATGAAGTGCGCCCACGGCGGCACAAGCTTGCGCCCGAACAGCAGCACGCCCAGGAAGGCCGCCTCCAGGAAGAACGCCATGATGCCTTCATAGGCCAGCAGCGGACCCAGGATATCGCCGGCCGCATCCGCGAACCGGCTCCAGTTGGTTCCGAACTGGAACGGCATGATGACGCCGGAGACGACGCCGACGCCGAACGCCACTGAGAATATCCGCGTCCAGTACATGGATATGCGCACATAGATGTCGCGCCCGGTAACGAGGTGGATTCCCTCGAGCAGCGCGATGTAGGAGGCGCAGCCGACGGTGAAGGCCGGCATCAGGATGTGCCAGGCGATCACCCAAGCGAACTGCAGGCGCGAGAGCTGGACCGGATCGAGTTCCATGGTGGGGAAATTCCTGTGGAGTGTCTCGGCGGCCTGACCAGAGTGGCGCTGTTGCCGTGGCTTTTCAATCAGTACGTCTAAAGCGGCGAGCGGCATTTGCGCGCATCGCTGCCACACCCTACAGTCCGCCCCAATCGCAGTCACCTTCCTGAATTGGTTTCATGGACTCATCCGCACGACATTCCGTCGTCATTGCGCTCGCGCAGACGCCCGTCGGTGCGGATATCGAGCGCAACGCGCGACAAGTCCATGCCATGATGCGCAAGGCCAAGGCGGCTGGTGCCGACCTTGTGCAATTCACCGAAGGCGCGCTGTCGGGCTACGGCAAGAAAGTGCTGACGCCGTTCGAGAAATGGCGCACGGAGGACTGGTCGCGATTGCGGCAAGCGTGCGACGAGACAGCTCGCCTGGCGAGAGAGCTTAGTCTATGGGTGCTGGTCGGCAGCGTTCATCCGCTCGAAGACGGGTCACGACCGCACAATTGTCTCTACCTGATCGGCCCCGATGGTACGCTGCGCACCCGTTACGACAAGCGGTTCTGCTCTCAGACCGAGCTGGCGGGATGGTACACGCCGGGTTCGGCCCCGATCACGTTCGAGATCAACGGTGTGCGCTTCGGCTGCGCCATCTGCCTGGAGTTGCGGTTCCCGGAATTGTTCGACGAGTACCGGCGGCTCGGCGTCCACGCCGTTCTTGCTTCGACATTCGCAGCGGCGCGACTCGATCCGGAAGACGCGAAGCAAGACGATATCTTTGCGATCACGGCCCAGGCGCATGCCGCCAACAACAGCTATTGGGTCAGTTTTGTGACGCCGAGCAATCCGTTCCAGGGACCGGTCACGCAATTGATCGATCCGCTCGGCAACGTGGTGGCGAAGGCCAGCCGGCATCGCAGCGCGCTCGTCGTCGGCCGGATCGATATCGGCGATGGAAGCGTGTGGCAGAAGTTCGGGTTTGGCCGCACCTGGCGCGAGTCGGCACGCTCGGGTGAGATCTATCGCGATCGCATCGCCGATGGACCGCGCACCCGCGAGCGTCAGAGCTTCTAGTCGATCTCGTGCGCCGGCGTGCGGCCGGAAGCGCCTTTGGGCGCGGCCCGCAGATATTGCGATGGCCAGGTCGTGTCGTGGCCCAGTTCGCGCGCAGCCTCCAGCGGCCAGTAGGGCGACCGCAGCAGCTCACGCGCCAGCAGTACGACGTCAGCCTCGCCGCCGCGCACGATGTGATCGGCCTGCGCGGCGCCTGTGATCAGGCCAACGGCAGCAGTCGGAATCTCCGCTTCGCGCCGGATGCGCGCGGCGAACGGCGTCTGGTAGCCGGGGCCGACCGGAATTGCGGCATGGCTGACATTACCACCGGAGGAGCAATCGATCAGGTCCGCACCCAGGGATTTCAGCTGGCGCGCCAGTTCGACGGATTGCTCGATGTCCCAGCCGCCTTCCACCCAGTCGGTGGCGGAGATCCGCACGAACAGGGGGCAGCGCTCCGGCAACGCGGCGCGCACGGCGCGCACCGTGTCGCGCAGGAAACGCGTGCGGTTCTCGAATGATCCGCCGTACTCGTCGGTGCGATGGTTGCTGAGCGGCGACAGGAACTCGTGGAACAGATAGCCGTGCGCCGCGTGGATTTCGATGACGCGGAAGCCGGCTTGATAGGCGCGTTTTGCCGCGTCCACGAACGCCTGCTGCAGCGCGCGGATGCCGCCCGAATCGAGCGCGGTCGGGATCGGGTAATTGTCGGCGAAGGCTTCCGGGCTCGGCGCGACCGTGACCCAGCCGCCTTCATTCTCCGCGACCTTGCCCTGGCCGGACCACGGCCGGTAGGTGCTGGCCTTGCGGCCGGCATGGGCCAATTGGATGCCGGCGATCGCGCCTTGCTGATCGATGAAATGGGTGATGCGCGCCAGCGGCTCGAAGTGGCGCTCGCTCCAAACCCCGAGATCCTGTGGGGAGATTCGCCCTTCCGGCGTCACAGCCGCCGCTTCGGTGAAGACGAGGCCTGCACCGCCGACCGCCCGGCTCGCGAGATGCACGAAGTGCCAGTCGTTTGCCAGCCCTTCGCGTGCCGAATACTGGCACATGGGGGAAACGCCGATGCGGTTGCGGAACGTGACTCCCCGCAGGCGAAATTCGTCGAACAGATGCGTCATGGTTTTGTGATCCTCAAGAGCAGCTTTGGATAGATAGCGGCTGGTGCGCTGGTTCTCAATGCGCACCTGCGGCGCTGCCGGCGCCTTTCTTGAGGGCGAGGGTGGCGATCAAGCTCAGCACGAGGCCGAGGCCGAGCAGGAAGAACACGTCGCTGTAGCTCATGACGAAGGCCTGGCGGCGAACCACGCGGCCGATCGCGATGATCGCCTGGTGCTGCGCGGCCGCGACGTCGGTGATGCCGTGGGTCAGGAAGTAGTGGGTGAGGTCGCTGATCCGCTGGCGAGTAGCTTCACTGAAGTTCGAGACCGAGCTCATCAGGATGTTGTCGTGGAACTGCTCGCGCTTAGTGATCAGGGTCTGCAGCACCGCGATGCCGATAGCGCCGCCCAGATTGCGCGTCATGTTGAACAAGCCCGAAGCAGAGCCGGCGTTCTCGGCCTCGATGCCTGAGCTGGCGACCGCGGACAGAGGGGTCATGACCAGGGCCTGGCCGATGGCGCGGACGATGTTGGCCCAGAACAGCTGGTCGCCGGCATAGTCGTAGCTCATGTAGATGTTCATGAAGTTGCTGGCGGCGAACAGGGTGAAGCCGATGCCGATCAGCACGCGGGTGTCGAACGTCCTCATCAGCTTCGGCACCAGCGGGATCATGACCAGCTGCGGGATGCCGGTCCAGGCCAGCACCTCGCCGATCTGCTCAGCGTTGTAACCCTGGATCTGCGACAGGTAGAGCGGCAGCACGAAGGACGAGCCGTAGAGCGCCGCGCCCAGCATGAAGTTGGCGGCGGTACCCAGGCCGAAGTTGCGGCGCGCCAGCAGGCGCAGATTGATGACCGGGTTCTTCACTTTGAGCTCGATCCACACGAAGATCGGCAGGGCGATGGCGGCGATGACCGACAGGCGGATGATGAAGTCGGAGCCGAACCAGTCGTCCTTGTTGCCTTCTTCCAGCACGGTCTGCAGCGCGCCCAGGCCGATCGCCATCGCGGCGATGCCGGCCCAGTCGCCGTTGCGCAGCAGGCTCAGCTGCATCGGGGTCTTGGGCAACGAGACGAACAGCATGGCCAGCATGATCGCGCCGGGCACCAGGTTGACGTAGAAGATGTATTCCCAGCCGTAATTCTCGTTCAGGTACCCGCCGATGGTCGGGCCGATCGCCGGCGCGAAGGTGGCGGACAAAGCGAACATCGCCAAACCGATCGGCTGCTTGGCGCGCGGCAGCATCGTCATGATCAGCGTGAAGGCGGCTGGGATCAGCACGCCGCCGGTGAAGCCTTGGAACGCGCGCAGGACGATCATCTCGCCCAGGTTCTGCGCGAAGGCACAGGCGACCGAGAAGGCCAGGAACAAGGCGGTGTTGACCAACAAGTATTTGCGCATCGAGAACACGCGCGCCAGCCAGCCGGTCAGCGGGATCACGATGATCTCGGGGATCAGGTAGGAGGTGGAGATCCAGCCGCCGTCGTCGATGCCGGCGCCGATCGCGCCCTGGATGTCGGCCAGCGAGGAGTTGACGATCTGGATGTTGAGGACGGCCAGGAAGGCGCCCAGGGTGGCGCCGATTACGCCCAGCCAGGTGGTCAGCGAGACCTCGGCATTCAGGTTGGCGGCACTCTGGCTGGCCGGTGTACTGGTCAGGTCGGCGGCGCGGATCAGGGTCTGCGGAGCGACTTGCCTGTTCTCAAATGTCTCGGCGATCGACATTGATGCCTCCCTGGGCTGCCGCTGTTTGCTCAGCGGGTGGCGACGTTCTCTGAACCGGCGACCGGGGTGCCGGCTTCGGTGATCACGCGCGTATCGATGACGGGTTCGACCGACATGCCGGCGCGCAGCCTACCGGCGAGGGCGTCGTTGGTGTCGAGCGCGATCTTGACCGGGATGCGCTGCACGATCTTGGTGAAGTTGCCGGTGGCGTTGTCGGGCGGCAGCAGGGCGAATTCCAGGCCGCTGGCCGGCGACAGGCTGTCGACATGGCCCTTCACGGTATGGCCGGGGAAAGCGTCGACTTCGATCTCGACCGGCTGGCCGGGCGCCACGTTGGTCAGCTGCGTCTCCTTGTAGTTGGCGACCGCATAGACCGCGTGCAGCGGGACCGCCATCAGCTGGGTGCCGGCCTGGACATACTGGCCGACGCGCAGGGAGCGGGCGCCGACCGTGCCGTCGATCGGGGCGCTGATTGGTGGTGTAGGAGAGGTTGAGCTCGGCCTGCTCGACGACCGCCTGCAGGCGGGTGACCTGGGTCTCGGCCTTGGCGCGGGCGGTCATCGGCACGTCGACGCGCTGGTGAACGGCGGTCAAGGCGGCGCGGTCGCTCTGCAGCCGCGCGCTCTGCTGCTGCAGCACGGTCTGGGCGCGCGCTGCTCTCGTCCTGGACAGAGGTGATCTTGCCGGCGGTCAGCTTGTGATAGCGGTCGTAATCGTCCTTGGCGAACTTGACCGCGGCCTGGTCGGAAGACGATCGCGGCTTCCGCCTGGGCGATCACCGACTGCTGCTCGGCCAGCTGGGCCTCGATGTTGCGGATGTCGGCCTCGGCGCTGGCGACGTCGGCCTTGGCCTGGGCGAGGGCGGTGCGGTAGTCGCGGTCGTCGATCCTCGCCAGCAGCTGGCCGGCTTTCACCGCGCCTGGTTATCCTCGACAGCACGACAGAGATGTAGCCGGAGACCTTGGGGGCGATGGTGGTGTAGTCGGCCTGCACATAGGCGTCGTCGGTGGATTCCAGGAACCGGCCGGTCTCGACCCAGTACCAGCCATAGGCGCCGGCCCCGGCCAACACCACCGCTCCAACGCTCGCCAACAAAATCCGCTTCAAGGTCTTCGACATGGTCAGCTCCAATGGCTGATTTCGTGTTTGTACTGTACAGTACATAACACAAGAGTCAAGCCATTCAAGTGAGCCAACCATGCAATTTGGGTGACGCCCCATGTGATGGTTGCAGATATAACCCTGATATATAGCGTTATTTCTGCAACGATCTGGCCCGGCGGTGCCTAAAATTTCAGCGGCTCACCCCGAGAGACTTGAAAGTACCGTCCCGGACGGTACATAATGACCTGAAGCAAAGTGAGGAGAAGACAATGCCAGCCGAAATCCTCGACAAGCCGGAGCCGTCGGCCCGCCGCAAGGGGCGCTGCTCTTTGCCGGAGCGGCGCCGGGCGCTGCTGGATGCGGCCCGCGCGGTCTTTCTGGAGAAGGGCTTCGCCAACGCCACCATCGATGAGGTGGTCAGCCGTGCGGGCGGGTCCAAGGCGACAGTCTATTCGCTGTTCGAGAACAAGGAGGGCCTGTTCGCCGCGCTCGTCGCCGAGGCGGCCGAGGAGCTCGCGGACCTGCTGCACAACACGCCGATGGACGGCGCGATCGAAGACGAGCTGCGGGCTTTCGGCCGGCGCTATCTGGAGATCCTGACCCGCCCTGAACGCCTGGCCCTGTTCCGCCTGGTGCTCGGCGAGTGCGGACGCGCGCCGGAGATCGGCGACATTTTCTTTCGGACGGGTCCTCAGGCGATCTTCCACCGCATCGTGGACGTGTTGCGCGCCGCCGAGGCGCGCGGCCAGATCGTGATCTCCGACGTGGAACGGATGGCGCACTTCTTCATCGATGCGACGCGCGGCTACATGCATATGCAGGTCATGCTCAATCCCACGCGCCGGCCGACGCCGAAGGAGATCGAGCGCCACGTCGACTTCGTGGTCGAGAATTTCCTGCGCGCCTGCCGGCCGTAGCACGACACCGCGCGACGACCTGATTGTGGTCAGGGCTTGTCGGTGTATGACTTACCCTCCAGGATTCCAGAGAGGAGTCAGTCATGCATCATTCCCGTCTCTGCGCGTTGCTGATCGATTGCAGGACTTCCGATGTGGACGAGGCCGCCCGCTTCTGGGCCGAGGCGCTGGGTCGTCCGGTGGATTCCGCCCACCCTGGCAGCCGCGGCAACTACCGCATGCTGGAAACCCCGCCGGATGAGCCCGTCGTCCAGATCCAGCGCGTGGACCACGAGAGCCGCGTCCACCTGGATATCGAGACCGATGACATCCCCGCCGAAGTGGCGCGCCTGGAGAAGCTGGGCGCCAAGGTGACCAAGCGACTGGAACGCTGGGTCGTGATGGAGGCGCCCACCGGGCAGCGCTTCTGCGTCGTGCGGATCCAGCGCCCGGGTTTTCCGAAGAACGCCAACCGCTGGGACTGACAGCGGCAGACGGTCCAGCCGCGCAACCTAGTGGGGATGCCGCCCGCACACGAAAAATGCCCCGCCGGGCGCAAGCGCCGCGGCGGGGCTGCCGGTTGCGGAATGACCTACTTCACCTTGAACGAGTTGTTGCCCTCGTCCTGTTCCGAGATCCGGTTCGGGTCGTCGACCCGCACGTAGAGCTGAGTCGCGTCGTCGATCGTACCGCCAAGCTCGGCGAGCACGACCTGCGACTGGCCGGGCTGGATTGCTGGCACCAGGGTGCCGCGCGCGGTCGCTTGTCCGCCGACCCAGCGGATCGCCTTGAGGTTGGTCGGCGTCGAGGCGGTCGCGCCCTTGTTCGTCACCTTTACGAACAGCTTGGTCGGAACAGCCGGGCTCGCCTGGACGCTGTCGATGAAGAGATCGGGCAAGCCGGCCGTCAAGCCGCCGGCGACCGCGGGATTGACGGTAGGCGGCGGCGCCACCAGCCCGCCATTGCCGGCGGTGCCGAACGTGCACTTCACCGAATAGTCCGCGTAGTTGGACAGCATGTGCTGAGGCGACAGCACTTCGACCTGAATGTAGCCCTGCTTGAGATTGGGCTGCGTGTTGGCAGCCATGCCCAGGTCGCCGCCTTGCCCTTGCGGTGCCACGAAGCCCAGGCCCTTCGGTTCGCCCTGATTGTCGATCTCGATCACGTGATCCAGGAACTTCACATCCGACTTGTCGAACTTGACCTGGAACTGCTGCGAGTAATGACCCAGTTGGTCGACGAAGCGGTACTTCACCGTGCCCTTGCCGGTTGCCTCGATGGTCGGATTGAGATGCAGCTTGGCCGGGCACTTGGCCTCATAGTGCCGCGGCGTGATGGCGAGCGCCGCCTGGTTCACCTGGAATCCCATGGCAAGATTATCCGTGCTCGGTTTTACATTGGGATTCACGCTGACCTGGTAGCCGTCGCGCTTCTGACAAAGAACATCGATGTTGGCGAAGCTCGGCTGGGACTGCTTCCAATAGTACACATTCGGGCCCCACGATTTGGTGCCAGCGACTGCCGCGACATAGCGAAAATCGTAGGACATGGTCGTATTGCGGTCCTGACCGAAGATCGCATCCTGGCTCAGCCCCTGCTGCTCCAAGCTCTTGCGCAGGTTGCGGCAGGCGTTCCGGGCCGCTGTCGCAATGCCGCTTTCATCGGGCTTAATTGCGACCGTCCACCAAGCATCCTTGTCGACATGGTGTGTAGACGACGGATGATCGACAAGAGTCGCATAGCTATACGGGCTGAAGTCATCTGCATCCATCGTGCCGCAGCATGAGCCGACAATTCCGGCGGAAGTGATCGGCGCCACGCCTACGATGATGTAGGATTCCGCGATGGACCATTTGTTGGCGTTGGTCTTGGCTTCGACATGAAAAGGCAGATTTATGGTCGTCGCCTTGGCGTGCGCCCAATCGAGATTGTCCGGTTCGACAACGATCACATCTTGCCTTCCAAGAGCCGCTGCCTGGGTGTTCTTGGCCGCGCCTATGGTCGGGTTCGTCATCGCGTCATCAGTCGGTGTATTTGCACCTGCCGCGGCAGTCGATACCCCCGCAGCAACCATCACGGTGGCTGTCGTAGCGGACAGCAAAAGCTTGCGCATGATCATGGCTTGCTCCTCATCGGTGGGGTGCGGGCGCCAGGCAGGCGCCTGCACGCCGGAACGGCCTAGACGCTACCAGACGTGGAAATTCGCACTGTTCACGGCCACGTCAGAATCGGACGATCTGCAGCAAACGTGACCTCGCTCACATAAGACGGCTTGGCTATTCGGCGTCGGCGTCCGCATGCGCCAAGCGCGCACTCGAAATATCGCTCTAACCCACTGATCCTTATGGTCGTTTTTGCGGGTGCGAAAGGTTGTTTCGCCCGGTCGAATCTGCTATCAACCGGGGGCCGGACCAAAGGGCGATTCCTGCCCCTTCGCCAGCCCAAAAATTGAGTTCAGTACCCGTGAACGACACACCCAACACGCCCAGATTCGACATCTCGCCGGTCCCGATCGAAGAGGAGATGCGGCGCTCTTATCTCGATTACGCGATGAGCGTGATCGTCAGCCGCGCGCTGCCCGATGTGCGCGACGGATTGAAGCCGGTCCACCGCCGCATCCTCTACGGCATGTTCGAAGGCGGCTTCGGCTCCGCCGGCACGACCAAGAAGTCGGCGCGTGCCGTCGGCGACATCATGGGCAACTATCACCCGCACGGCGATCAGGCGATCTACGACGCGCTGGTGCGCATGGCGCAGGACTTCTCCATGCGGGTCACGCTCGCGGACGGACAAGGCAATTTCGGCTCGATGGACGGCGACCCGCCAGCGGCGATGCGCTACACCGAAGTGAAGCTGACCAAGGCCGCGGAAGCACTGCTCGACGATCTCGAGAACGAGACGGTCGATTTCCAGCCGAACTACGATGACAAGTCGAAGGAGCCGACGGTCCTGCCGGCCCGTTGGCCCAATCTGCTGGTCAATGGTGCGGCGGGCATCGCGGTCGGCATGGCGACCAACATTCCGACTCACAATCTGTCGGAAGCGATCGACGCGTGCGTCGCCTACCTGGAGAACCCCGACATCACGATCGATCAGTTGATCGAATACCTGCCGGGCCCGGATTTCCCGACCGGCGGCATCATCCTGGGGCGCAACGGCATCCGCGAGGCCTATCACACCGGCCGCGGCTCAATCATCATGCGCGGCCGCACCCACATCGAGGACATGCGCGACCGCGAGGCGATCATCGTCACCGAAGTTCCCTACATGCAGAACAAGGCCCGCATGATCGCGCGCATGGCCGAAGTGGTGAAGGATAAGCTGATCGACGGCATCTCGCAGATCCGCGATGAGAGCAACCGCGAAGGCGTGCGCGTCGTGATCGAGCTGAAGCGCGAAGCGATGTCCGACGTCGTGCTCAATCAGCTCTTCCAGTTCACCCCGCTGCAGACCAGCTTCGGTGTCAACGCGCTTGCGCTCCACCGCGGCAAGCCCGAATTGCTGAATCTGAAGCAGATCATCGCAGCTTTCATCGAGTTCCGCGAGGAGGTCATCACCCGCCGGTCGGCGTTCCTGCTGCGCAAGACCCGCGAGCAGGCGCACAGTTTGATGGGCCTGGCGGTGGCGGTCGCCAATCTCGATCAGATCATTGAACTGATCCGGCGCGCGCCCGATCCGCAGACCGCCAGGGAACAGCTGGTGTCGCGGCGCTGGCCTGCGGAATCGGTGATCGACCTCATCAAGCTGATCGACGATCCGGCGAACCTCGAAGAAGTCGCGAAGGCCTATCAATTGTCGGAGGCTCAGGCCAGGGCGATCCTCGATCTGCGCCTGCAGCGCCTGACCGGCTTGGAGCGCGACAAGATCGCCGGCGATCTGCGCGAGATGTCGGCCAAGATCATCTACAACCTGGAAATCCTGGACAGCAGGCCGAAACGGCTTGATCTGTTGCGCACCGAGCTCCTGGAGATGAAGGAGAAATTCGGATCGCCGCGCCTGACTGAGATCCAGGATTTGGAATTCGAGGCGGATATCGAGGCCTTGATCCAGCGCGAGGACATGGTCGTCACCGTCACCCACGGCGGCTATATCAAGCGCGTGCCGCTCTCCACCTATCGCGCGCAGCGCCGCGGCGGCCGCGGCCGCACCGGCATGGCCACGCGCGAGGAGGATTTCGTCAGCCAGGTGTTCGTCGCCGACACGCTGACGCCGATGCTGTTCTTCTCGACGCGCGGCATGGTCTACAAGTCCAAGGTCTATCGCCTGCCGCTCGGCAATCCGCAGGCGCGCGGCAAGGCGCTGGTCAATTTGCTGCCGTTGCAGGAGGGCGAGACCATCTCCACCGTCATGCCCTTGCCAGAAGATGAATCGACCTGGGCCAACAGCCAGATCGTGTTCGCGACCGCCAGCGGCTATGTCCGCCGCAACGAGCTCAGCGACTTCGTCGATGTGAAGGCGAACGGCAAGATCGCGATGAAGCTGGAGGAGGGCGACCGCCTGATCGGCGTCGGCGTGTGCACCGACGCCAATGACATCCTGCTGGCGGCGCGCAGCGGGAAGGCCATCCGTTTCGCGGTCGGCGACGTCCGCGTGTTCGCAGGCCGCGATTCCATCGGCGTGCGCGGCATCAGGCTGGAGGAAGGCGACCGCGTTGTCTCCATGTCGGTGCTGCGTCATGTCGAGATCGAGCTGGCGGAACGCGATGCCTATCTGCGCTATGCCGCGGCGAAGCGACGCGCGCTCGGTGAAGCGCCGGCCGGCGAGGACAGCGACAGCGAGGCAGCGCCGGAAGCGGCCGATGTTCCCGCCATCGACCTGCCGCAGGAACGTCTGGTCGAGCTCGAAGTGCTCGAGGAATTCATCCTGACTGTAACGGCCAAGGGCTTCGGCAAGCGTACGTCTGCTTTTGAGTACCGCGTCATCGGACGCGGCGGTCAGGGCGTCGCCAACATCGACGTTTCGCAGCGCAACGGCCCGGTCGTCGCCTCCTTCCCGGTCGGCGACGACGACCAGATCATGCTGGTGACCGATCGCGGCCAGCTCATCCGCTGCCCGGTGCACGACATCCGGATCGCGCGGCGCCAGACCCAGGGCGTCACCGTCTTCCGCGTCGCCGAGGACGAGGAGGTGGTTGCGGTCGCGCATCTCAGCGATCTGGGTGACGAAGACGGCGGCAACGGGACGGAGGAATCCGCGCCCGACAGCGGCAAGTGACGCCACGGGGAGGGCGGTGATGGCGGAACAGCGTATCGGCATCTATCCCGGCACTTTCGATCCGGTCACCAATGGGCATGTCGACATCATCCGCCGCGCGGCGCGTCTGGTGGACAAGCTCCTGGTTGCGGTGTCGGTGAATGCCGGAAAGGGGCCGATCTTCTCGATCGAGGAACGCGCGGAGCTGCTGCGGGGCGAGATCGCCGACACCAAGAACGGCCTCAATACCTCGATCGAAGTCGTCACTTTCGACGGCCTGCTGATGCATTTCGCGGAGCGCATGAAGGCCCGGGTCATCATCCGCGGGCTGCGCGCCGTCTCCGACTTCGAATACGAGTTCCAGATGACCGGCATGAACGCCCGGCTCGATCCGGATATCGAGACCGTGTTCCTGATGGCTTCGGAGCGCAGCCAGTTCATCTCCTCCCGCTTCGTGAAGGAGATCCACAAGCTTGGTGGCGACGTCAGCCAGTTCGTGTCACCTCGCGTGATCGCGGCCTTGAAGAAGAAGTAGCGCTACCCTAGTCGGGATCGGCGTACTGCGCTTCGCCGTTTCCGAACGACCAGTTCTCCTTTGCCACTTCGACCAGGCTGATGAAAACGTCCTCGCGCCGCAAGCCGAGACGCTGATGCAACCCGTCCGCGACAGCCTTGTAGAACCGTTTCTTCTGGTCGACCGTCCGGCCCTGATTCAGGAACAGCTGGATGATCACGCAATCCTTCGTGCGTTTGATCCCAAGATAGCTCTCGTCGGCAATGTGGCAGTCGGGCGCATGCTCGCTGAAGATCTGGAACCGGTCGTCCTTGGGCGCCTTGATGGTGTCGAGCATGGCCTCATAGACCACATCGCCGAGTGTGCGGCGATACTCGGCAGACTTTCCGGCGACGAGACTGATTCGGGCGAGTGGCATGAGTTCCTCCAGTGCGGGTGATGCTGATAGGCTGCCCTTGCGCTCAGGCAACCGAGCTTCGCGACCCACCGACATCCCTGGCAAGCGCGGCGACAGCTGAAACCAGTCGATCGATCTCCGCCTCGGTATTGAAGTAGCTGACCGACGCGCGGACAATTTCGCGCAGATTGCGCGCGGTCATGTCGAGTGGCGTATAGGGCACGCCATTCGCGCCGACCGCGATGCGGTCATGGGCCAGCCGGGTTCGGGCTTCCTGCGCCCCGAGGCCGTCGATCGTGAATGACACCAGTCCCGACCGCTCGGTGCCGAGGTCATGCAACGTGACGCCGCGGACCTCGCGCAGCTGATCGCGCAAACCATCGGCGAGCTTTCGTATGCGTGCGCGGATCGGGTCAATGCCGATCGACCGGGCCTGCTTCAGCGCCACGCCGAGACCGAGCAACAGGGCGACCGAGCCCTCGACGGTTTCGAACAAGCGCGCATCCTTGCGCGGAACCGGCCCACCATCGGCCCAAGGCCCGGACTGGACGTCGAGGAAGGGCGGCACAAGCTGGTCCAGGAACGCGCTTCGCACGTACAGCAACGCGGTGCCGCGTGGTCCCCGCAGATATTTGCGGCACGCACCTTTGAGCATGTCGCATCCGATCGCTCCAACGTCGATCGGGATCTGCCCGACTGCCTGACCGGCATCGATGATGTACGGGATGCCCGCCGCACGCGCGACCCGACCAACAGCTGCTGCATCATTGATCAATCCGCCATTCGCGGGCAGCCAGGTCAGAGAGATCAGCCGCACCCGGTCATCGATGAGGCTGGCCAACGCATCCGCATCGACGCTGCCATCCTCCCGGCACGGTATGGCTTCGACTTCGGCGCCTGCGCGGTCGGCCGCCGCGCGCATGGTCGCCAAGTTGCCGCCCCATTCCTGCCTGCCCACCAGGATCCGGTCGCCTCGCTCGAGCCTCGGCAGGGCGGCGAAGACAAGCCCGAAGGCTGCCGATCCGCTCGAGGTGAAGGCGATCTCGGCGGGCGTGGCGCCGATCAGCGCTGCGGCGTCCGCGCGTGCCGCTGCAACGCCGTCAGCAGCATTGGCGGCCGCTTCCATGCCGCCATAGAGCGCCTCGCGTTGCAGATGGTCCGTGATCGCGGCGAGCGTGGCCGTAGTCGGCAGCGAAGCGCCGGAATGATTGAAGTGCGCGCCGATGGCGCAGCCCGGCGTCTCGGCCCTCAGCATCTCGATGTCCATGGCGATAGCCATCCGTCAGACCTCCGACAGTTCGACGATGGCGTCCACCTCGACCAGGGCGCCGCGCGGCAGAGAGGCGACGCCGACTGCGGCACGGGCGTGCTTGCCGGCTTCTCCGAACACCGCGGCGATCAGATCGGACGCGCCATTGGCGACCTCCGGATGCCGCGTGAATTCAGGCGTCGCTGCGACGAACACGCCGAGCCGTGCGATGCGACGCACGGCTGACAGCCGGTCATTTGTCGCCGCAGCAATTTGCGCCAACACATTGAGGCACGCAGCTTCGGCCGCCTGCTTGCCCTGCTCGACATCGAATTCCGCGCCAACGCGGCCGGCGTAGCCAGGTTCTCGATCCAATAAGCCGATCTGCCCGGCGATGAAGACCAGGTTGCCGGCGCGAACCGCCGATACGTAGTTGCCCGCGGGCGAAGCGACCTGCGGCAGGGCGCGGCCGAGAGCCGCGACTTTCTGGGTGATTGAATTGGCCATGGAAACCCCATTCGCGTTTCGCGGAACATGGCAGCCATGTCGGGTCGTCGACCAATTCAAATCCTAGGCTCGAGTGATCGATCTGGCTCATGTCTCGGCTGGCCGATATGATGCCCGATCTTTGAGCTTGATCAGGTTTCGGTATCGCTCCCGTGCGCTCAACGCCCACATTGCCGCCGCTGCAGGCCCTCCGCGCGTTTGAGGCTGTCGCACGCCTGTCGAGCTTTCGGCGCGCCGGCGAAGAGTTGCTGATCACGCAGAGCGCGGTCAGTCATCAGATCCGCGAGCTTGAACAGAATCTGGGGATCAAGCTCTTCATCCGGAAAGCGCGCGGCATCGAGCTGACGCCGCAAGGGCAACGTTACTTCGACACCATCCTGCAGGCTTTCGACCTGATCAGGTCGGGAACCATCGATCTGCGCCGTCACGCCAAGAAAGAACAGGTGCGGGTCAGCCTGCTGCCGTCATTCGCGGCGAATTGGCTGGTGCCGCGACTGGCGCGGTTCACGGACGCACATCCCGAGATCGACCTTGTCCTCGATCCGACACTGCAATTGGCGAATCTGGCCGGCGATGAAGCCGACCTGGCGATTCGGTACGGCGATGGCTCGTGGCCAGGATCGGAGAATCGCCTGCTGATGACCGAGCGCCTGACGCCAGTGCTCAGCCCGGCGTTGCTGCAGCGGGGACCGAAACTCAACCAGCCGCGCGACGTTCTCAATCACACGCTCTTGCTGCCGGCGCGCCCGTACGACTGGGAGGTCTGGGCGGAAGCTCACGACATCGACCTCAGGGCTGCACGAACCATCAAGCTGTCGGACTACAATGTCGTGCTGCAGGCGGCACTGGACGGGCAGGGCATTGCGATCGGCAGGTTGCTGCTGGTCGCCGATCGCATCCGCAGCGGCGCATTGGTGCAGCCATTCGATATCGTGAGCTCGCCGCGCGTCGGGCATTGGCTGGTGACGCCGAAGCGATTGCAGCCGACTGCCGCGGCCACGGCATTTGTCGAGTGGCTCGTCAGCGAAGCGGCCAGCGCGGCCACGGCCGGTTGAGCAACAACGGGTCGCCCGCGCGCAGTGGAGCTTTCCATCCGCCTTGTGCTAGCCTCTCGCCGTCAGGGGGTGGAATGCAGGACTTCAGCCATCGGCAGAACGAGATCCTTGCGCTGGCGCGCTCGGCGGGCCGGGTCAACGTCGATGATCTGGCGCTGCGCTTCAATGTCACGCCGCAAACCATCCGCAAGGACCTGAACGATCTGTGCGACCGGCGGCTGCTCAATCGCGTCCATGGCGGCGCAGTGGTCGCCTCGGGTATCGAGAATCTGGCCTACGAAGCGCGTCGCTTCATCGCCGCGGACGAGAAGCGGGCGATCGGCAAAGCGGCGGCCGCGCTGATCCCCAACCAGAGCTCGCTCTTCATCAATATCGGCACCACGACGGAAGAAGTGGCCGCCTCGCTGATGGGGCATGAAGAACTGCTGGTCATCACCAACAACCTCAATGTCGCCATGCTGCTCTACCGTCACCCGACCATCGAGGTGATCGTGGCGGGCGGAGTGGTCCGCCGCACGGATGGCGCAGTGGTGGGGTCGAGCGCAGTCGACTTGATTCGCCAGTTCAAGGTCGATACCGCGGTGATCGGCGCCTCAGCGATCGACGAGGATGGAGCCCTGCTCGATTTCGATTATCGGGAAGTGAAAGTCAGCCAGGCCATAATCGAAAATGCGCGAAAGGTGGTTCTGGTGGCCGACCGGCTGAAGTTCGAGCGCGCCGCTCCCGTCAAGATCGCACATTTGTCGCAAATTCATACATTTATAACCGATTCTCTGACCTCGCCCGAGATCCGCGACTTGTGTGCGGCGCACAATGTGCAGGTCGTGGAAACCGGGATTTCGAGCGTGCCGGAGGCCGAAAACTCGGCGGCTTAGTCTTCGTTTCTTTCATATGAACCCTATTGCGAACCTCAAAAGGTTCATCTAGGGTTCGCTTCCTTAGCGATGCGAAACAAAAAAGATGCATCGGTCAGGGGGCGAGTTGGCGCGCACGTTCGACGTTGCCATTATCGGCGGCGGAATCAATGGATGCGGGATTGCACGAGGTCGCGTCCGGGCGCCTGTCGTCTATCTGTGCGAGCAGAGGCCGGACCTGGCCCGGAAAGCGGCACGTCTTTCCCTCGCAAGCTCATCCGGCGGCCTGCGTTATCTCGAATACTACGAATTCCGCCTCGTGCGCGAAGCGCTGCAGGAACACCAGTGCTGTGGCGCGCAGCACCGCATCGTCTGGCCGTTGCGTTTTGTCCTGCCGCATCATCGTGGCTTGAGGCCAGCATGGCTGCTGCGGCTCGGCCTCTTCCTCTATGACCATCTGGGCGGTGCAAGCTGCTGCCGCCGACGCGCACACCCTTGACCTGCGCTCGATCCAGCAGGCGCGCGCCGCTGAAGCCCGGCGACTTCGCCAAGGCGTTCGAATATTCCGATTGCTGGGTCGACGATGCGCGGCTGGTGGTGCTGAACGCGATGGACGCGGCACGCCGCGGCGCCGACATCCGCACGCGCACGCGCGCCGTTCGGCAGAGCGAAGCGGCAATCTCTGGTCGCTCACCACCGAACATGTCGAGACCGGACAGCGCGACGTCATCCAGGCCCGCACGCTTGTCAATGCCGCCGGCCCCTGGGTCGCGCACGCACCGTATCCGAGGTTGCGAGGGTCGACACCAAGGCACGCCATACGCCTGGTGCAGGGGTCGCACATCGTGGTGCCCAAGCTGTTCGATCACGACCGCTGCTACATCTTCCAGAACACCGACAGCCGCATCGTGTTCGCGATTCCCTATGAGCAGGACTTCACACTGATCGGCACGACCGATCAGGACATCAGGCGAACTCGGCAGCATCCACGCCAGCGCTGCGGATGAGATCGCCTACCTGTGCAGCGTCGCGAACGGCTATTTCGCGCGGCAGATCGCGCCCAAGGACGTGGTATGGAGCTACTCCGGCGTGCGGCTTCGCTCTACGACGACGGGGCCAGCGCGGCGCAGGCGACAGCGCGACCTTCGTATCGCGGCAGTCGATGCGGAGGTGGCCAGCCGGCGCTGCTGTCGGTGTTCGGAGGCAAGATCACGACATGCGCAGGCTGGCCGAGCATGCGCTGGAAATGCGCTACCCTTTCTTGGCACATCCGCGGCGCAGAACGATGGACCGGGCGCAGATCTCTGCCCGGCGGCGAGTTTCCGGTCGACCAGGTCGCGGCACAAGTCGATCAGCTCATGAAACGCTATCCCTTCTTGGCCCGCCCGCATGCTGCCCGGCTGGTGCGCATGTACGGCACGCGCGCCAAGGACGTCTTGGGCGCGGCGCAATCGGCGGCGGATCTGGGGCGCGATTTGGGCGCCACCCTGACCGAAGCGGAGGTCGGCTACCTGATGCGCGAGGAATGGGCGGAAAGCGCGGCCGATGTGTTGTGGCGGCGCAGCAAGCTCGGCTTGAGGCTGAGCGCGGAGCAAGCCGCCGCTCTCGAGGCGGCGATGGCGGCCCAGCGCCGAAATGCGCCACCGCAGCAGGCTGCCGCGGGAGGCGTCTCGTGACACGAGTTCTGGATCGCACCGATTGCCACCAGAGGAGTGCCGGGTCGGCCCGCGCGGGGTGCGCGCGCGGTTCGAACGTGGGAGCGTAACAACACGCATATCGACCGGATGTGTGCGCACTGGTCGAGCGCGGAACATCAAAAGGGCGCACGTGAGGAGGAAGCGATCATGGCGATGCGAACGACCGTGTCGTTGGCTGTCCTGATGCTGGCGTTGGGGACCTATCCCGCGCTCGCGGACGAGGCGGCGGCAAAGAAGTGGATCGACAATGAGTTCCAGCCCTCATCTCTGTCCAAAGCGGACCAGATGAAGGAAATGCAGTGGTTCATCAACGCGGCGAAGCCGTTCCAGGGCATGGAGATCAACGTGCTGTCGGAAGACATTCCGACGCACGAGTATGAGTCCAAGGTACTGACCAAGGCGTTCGAGGAGATCACTGGGATCAAGGTCAATCACCAGTATCTCGGCGAAGGCGAGGTCGTGCAGGCGGTCCAGACGCAAATGCAGACGAACCGCAACCTGTATGACGGCTACATCAACGACTCCGACCTGATCGGCACGCACTCGCGCTTGCAGGCCGCGACCAATCTCACAGATTGGATGGCCGGCGAGGGCAAGGACGTGACCAACCCGATGCTGGATGTCGACGACTTCATGGGCAAGTCGTTTACCACCGGCCCGGACGGCAAGCTGTGGCAATTGCCGGACCAGCAATTTGCGAACCTCTACTGGTTCCGCAAGGACTGGTTCGACCGCAAGGACCTGCAGGCCGCCTTCAAGAAGAAGTACGGTTATGACCTCGGCGTGCCGGTCAACTGGTCGGCGTACGAGGACATCGCCGAATTCTTCACCAACGACGTGAAGAACATCGACGGCGTCCGCGTATACGGCCACATGGACTACGGCAAGCGCGCGCCGGACCTTGGCTGGCGCATGACCGACGCGTGGCTGTCGATGGCCGGCGAAGCGGATCCGGGAATTCCAAACGGCCGCCCCGTGGACGAGTGGGGCATCCGCATGGAAAAGGATTCCTGCAATCCGGCCGGCGCATCGGTGTCGCGCGGCGGCGGCGCCAACAGTCCGGCGGCAGTCTATGCCGTGACCAAGTGGGACGAGTGGCTGCGGAAGTATGCTCCTCCGGGTGCTGCCGACCTCGACTTCTACCAGTCGCTGCCGTCGCTCTCGCAGGGCAACGTCGCCCAGCAGATCTTCTGGTACTCGGCTTTCACCGCCTCCATGGTGGCGCCGAAGAGCGAGGGCAACAACACCGTCGACGACAACGGCAATCCGCTGTGGCGGATGGCGCCGTCGCCGCACGGCCCGTACTGGAAGGAAGGCTCGCAGCGCGGCTATCAGGACGCCGGTTCGTGGACCCTGTTCAACTCCACGCCGGTTGATCGCCGCAAGGCGGCTTGGCTCTATGCCCAGTTCGTCGTCTCCAAGACGGTGGACGTGAAGAAGAGCCAGGTGGGCCTGACCTTCATCCGCAAGAGCACGGTCAACGACAAGTCGTTCACCGAGCGCGCACCCAAGCTCGGCGGTCTGATCGAGTTCTATCGCTCGCCGGATCGCGTTGCCTGGACGCCCACCGGCATCAACGTGCCCGACTATCCGAAGCTCGCCCAGCTGTTCTGGGAGAACATCGGTGACGTGAACTCGGGTGCGTTCACGCCTCAGCAAGCCATGGATCGTCTGGCCGAGCAGATGGACGACATCATGGCCCGCATGCAGGCGGCGGACGAGAAGAGCAACGCCTATCATGGCTGCGGTCCGCGGTTGAACGAGCCCAAGGATGCCAGTGCATGGCTCAGCAAGGACCATGCCCCGTGGGCCAAGCTCGACAACGAGAAGCCGAAGGGCGAGACCGTCGCTTATGACGAGCTCATCAAGCGGTGGACCGAACACCCGGCGCAATAGCCAATCGCGATTGCGCGAAAAGTGAAGTACTATGCCGGCACCCCCGGGGCGGTAGCGCTCCGGGGGCGACCGGGATAGGTCCAAGAAACAAGAGGGCATACGGGGCGGCATGACCCTTGAGCTGAAGCACGTGACAAAGGTCGTGGACGGTGCCGTGCACATCCACGAGACCAACCTGACGCTGGAGGAGGGGACCTTCAACGTCCTGCTCGGCACCACGCTGGCCGGCAAGACCACGCTCATGCAGCTGATGGCGGGGCTGGACAGGCCGACTGGCGGCGAGCTGTGGTTCCGCGGCAAGAACGTCACCGGGGTGGCGGTGCAGCAGCGCAACGTCTCCATGGTCTACCAGCAGTTCATCAACTACCCGCATCTCTCCGTCTACGAGAACATTGCATCGCCGTTGCGCGTCGTCGGCATCGGCAACGATATGATCAAGCAGCGCGTCCAATCGGTCGCGGAACTGCTCCGCCTAACGCCGATGCTGCAGCGCAAGCCGTCGGAGCTGTCCGGCGGCCAGCAACAGCGCACGGCCATTGCGCGCGCTCTGGTAAAGGATTCCGACCTCATCCTGCTGGACGAGCCGCTCGCCAACCTCGACTACAAGCTGCGCGAGGAATTGCGGGATGAACTTCCGCGCCTGTTCAAGGACCGGCATTGCATCGTGGTCTACGCGACCACTGAGCCGACCGAGGCGCTCCTGTTCGGCGGCAATACCGCGACCCTGCATGAAGGGCGCGTGACCCAGTTCGGTCCGACAGCGGAGGTCTATCGCCAGCCGAATGATCTGCTCAGCGCAGAGGTCTTCTCGGACCCCCCGATCAATACAGCGCCGGTCACCAAGATCGACGGCAAGATCCAGCTCGAGGACGGCACCAACTGGCCGACGCCTGCTTCCATGAGCGGGGCGCCGGATGGCCGCTACACGCTCGGCATTCGTGCTCATCACATCACGCCGATCCAGCAGAACGGCAGCATGGTCAGTGTCGAGGGGACCGTCCGGGTGGTGGAGCTCAGCGGCTCCGAAAGCGTGCTGCATTTCGATCGCGGCGGCCGGACCTGGATCTCCCAATCACATGGCGTGCATCCTTACGAAGTCGGCGCGACCGCCAAGCTGTATGTCGATATCGGTCACTCCTTCCTGTTCGGAGCGGACGGCCGGCTGATCGGAGGGCGTCCGTAATGGCGAGGATCAACCTCGATCAGCTGCGCCACAGCTATATGCCCGATCCGCAGCGGCCAGAGGACTGGGCGCTCAAGGAAATGAGCCTCGAACTGAGCGATGGCGGCGCCTACGCGCTGCTCGGCCCATCGGGTTGCGGCAAGACGACTTTGCTCAATCTGATCTCCGGCCTGCTGCGGCCGACTAAAGGCCGCATCCTGTTCGACGACAAGGACGTGACCGACACCACGCCCGAGCAGCGCAACATCGCGCAGGTGTTCCAGTTCCCGGTCATCTACGACACCATGACCGTCTACGACAATTTGGCCTTTCCGCTACGCAATCGCGGCGTCCCGGCAGCGGAGGTGGACAAGCGCGTGCGCGAGGTCGCGGCCATGCTCGATCTCAGCCAGATGATCAAGCGGCGGGCATCGGGCCTGACGGCCGACGGGAAACAGAAGATCTCGCTCGGGCGCGGCCTCGTGCGCTCCGACGTCAACGTCATCATGTTCGACGAGCCGCTGACCGTGATCGACCCGCACCTCAAATGGCAGTTGCGCTCGAAGCTCAAGGAACTTCACCACCGCACCCGGCGGACCATGATCTACGTGACGCACGATCAGACCGAGGCGCTGACGTTCGCCGACCAGGTCGTGGTGATGAACCAGGGCGAAGTGGTGCAGATCGGCACACCGATCGAGCTGTTCGAGCGGCCGGCCCACACTTTCGTCGGCCACTTCATCGGCTCTCCCGGCATGAACCTGCTGCCCTGCTCGGTCGATGGCGGGAGGGTCGCGTTCCAGGGTGAGCCGATTGAGACGGTAGCAACGGCGCCGAGCGGCACGGAAAACGGCAACCTTCAGATCGGCGTGCGGCCGGAATTCATCCGCTTCGCGCCGCAAGGCATTCCAGTCGATGTCGTGAAGTCCGCCGACGTTGGACGCTTCAGAATCGTAGAGACGCGTCACCGCGATCATCGCATCAATCTGCTGGTGCCGGAAGGCCAGCCGGTGCCGACGGGCGCGGCGCATCTGCGTTTTGATCCCCAGCACACGCACGTCTATCGCGATGGCTGGCTGGTGAGCTAGGGGACAGGGCGATGTACAAGCAGATCAATCAAAGAGCCTGGTTCCTCGTCTTCCCGGTCGTGCTCCTGGTGGCATTCAACGCCATCATCCCGCTGATGACGGTCGTGAACTATTCGGTGCAGGAGACGTTCGGCGACAACATCTTCACTTGGGCCGGCGTCGAGTGGTTCGAGCAAGTGCTGCATTCCGACCGGTTCCACGACGCCCTGATGCGCCAGATCACGTTCACCGCCTTGGCCTTGCTCATCGAAGTGCCGCTCGGCCTGATCGTGGCGCTGGCGATGCCGCGCAAAGGCGTATGGGTCTCCGTTTGCCTGGTGACCATGGCACTGCCCTTGCTCATTCCCTGGAACGTGGTCGGTGCGATGTGGAATATCTTCGCGCTGCCCGAAATCGGCATGATGGGCAAGGGTCTCAACACGCTTGGCTTCGATTTCAACTACACGCGCCAGCCCTTCAGTGCCTGGTTCACCATCGTCCTGATGGATGTGTGGCACTGGACCTCGCTGGTCGTGCTGCTGTGCTATGCGGGCCTGGTCTCGATTCCGAACGACTATTACCAGGCCGCCAAGATCGATGGCGCCAGCGCCTGGTCGGTATTCCGCTACATCCAGCTGCCGAAGCTGAAACGCGTGCTGACTATCGCGATCCTGCTGCGCTTCATGGATTCCTTCATGATCTATACCGAAGTGGTCGTGCTGACGGGCGGCGGGCCCGGCAACTCGACGACTTTCCTCTCCATCGATCTGGTGAAGACGGCGCTCGGGCAGTTCGACCTGGGACCGGCGGCGGCGATGTCGCTGATCTACTTCCTGATCATCCTGCTGCTGAGCTGGCTGTTCTACACGCTCATGACGCGGAGCGAGGCAAAGTGATGCGCAAGCGCTCTCTCATACCGACCGTCTACATCATCTTCCTGCTGCTGCCGATCTATTGGCTGGTCACCATGTCGTTCAAATCGACCAACGAGATCCTCGGTGGCTTCACGCCGTGGCCGGAGGATTTCACCCTGGCCAACTATGCGGCGATCTTCACCGACCCGACCTGGTACAACGGCTACATCGCCTCGATCGAATATGTCGTCATCAACACCGTGCTGTCGGTGGCGGTGGCGCTGCCCGCTGCCTATGCGTTCTCGCGCTACCGGTTCCTGGGCGACAAGCATCTGTTCTTCTGGCTGCTGACCAACCGGATGGCGCCGCCGGCGGTGTTCGCATTGCCGTTCTACCAGCTCTATTCGGCGGTCAATCTGTTCGACACGCCGTGGGCGGTTGCGCTGGCGCACACTCTATTCAACATTCCGCTCGCGGTCTGGATCCTGGAAGGGTTCATGTCGGGTGTGCCGAAGGAACTGGACGAGACCGCCTATGTCGACGGCTATTCCTTCTGGCGGTTCTTCTTCAAGATCTTCATGCCGACGATCGCGGCCGGCATTGGCGTGGCGTGCTTCTTCTGCTTCATGTTCTCATGGGTGGAACTGCTTCTGGCCAAGACCCTGACGTCCGTGGCCGCCAAGCCGATCGCCGCCCTCATGACCAAGACCGCCAGCACCTCCGGATATCAGCTGGGATTGCTGGCCGCGGCCGGGTCGCTGACCCTCATTCCCGGCGCGGTGGTGATCTATTTCGTGCGCAATTACATCGCCAAGGGCTTTGCCCTCGGCCGGGTTTGAGCCAGCGGGGAAAACGGCCATGGATCGCACCGCAATCATCGACTGGATGGCCTGGACCTGGCAAACGGCCGCATTTTTCGGGTTCATCCTGCTTTGCCTGATCGGCATGTCGCTCTGGGAGGTCTATTCTCCTGGCGGCGCGCCGCGGCGCGGCATCCTCGGCCTCGACACAACGCGCGGGGACCGACTGTTCATTTCGCTGCTGGGCAGCGCCTTCATCTTCCTTGCTTGGCTCGGCTTGTTTGGCGTGCCGCTGTGGGCGCCGCTCGGTATCGCGCTGGTCTATGCATTCGTCGTGTTCCGCTGGGTCTGAGCCAAGGACGGACCATACGGTGATGCCGGTCCTCGTGGATCGCATTTCGCTACAAGCAAGCGTATGTCATCCCACTCCGCTCAATCCTCAAAAGGACTGAGGGAGACCGTCATTTCCGGTCGGCGTCACAATCACCCCTGTGCAGGGGTGCGGGCCGTATTGTCAGGTCGGTCTTTTCCCCTCGCATGGTGGGCGTCTGGGCCAATATACCCATGGCAACAAACTGTGATGTAGTTCCCAGTTCATCCGCGCGCTCAAACATAGTATGGGAACCCAGCGGAGTGACTGTGGGCGCCGGGTTCGGAGTGCGGGGGAATGCTGCGGGAAGTGGGGGCCAGGTCTTCGGTCGAGACACTGATCGGCCCTTTGATCGATGGGAAGCTGCTGGCTGAGCAGATCGCTGAGCCGCTGCAGGAAAGCGCGCCGGTCGCGTTCGCCAGCGCGATGGGCCGTTGCGATCGCGATCATGACGGCACATGCCAAGCCTATCACGCGGTCTGGCAATATCTGCGATTGGTCAACATCGCGCCGTCGGTACGGGTGGACGGCTCGCTCTACGTCGCGGCTGCGGAGCGGCTGGCGCGCGCCGGTCGCTTGCGGCGCGTGCTCATCACCGCCAGCGCGGACTATTCGATGCTGGCTCACTTGGCGTTTGGCGCGCGCCGAGGCGGTGCGGACCCTGTGTTCGATGTCGTCGATCGCTGCGCGACCGCACTCGAACTCAACGAATGGTACGCCAAGAGAAACGGCCTTTCCGTGCGCACCATTCAAGCGCACATGCCGCAAAGGAATGACAGCGGTCCCTACGATCTGATCTGCTCGCACTCCTTCATCCAGTGGCTGCCTTCGACCGATCGCGGTCCGCTCTTCAAGGTCTGGCAGGACAGTCTGGCGCCGGACGGACGCATTTGCCTCTCTAACCGAGTCTGGACCCGGGATCATGTTCTCAGTCCCGAGGAGATGGCTGAGCGCGTGAATGCCATGATCCAAAAGGCGATGGGCAAGCTGGATCAGTCCGGAGTCGCGCTGCCGTGCGCGCGCGAGCAGTTTGCGGAGTTGCTGCACGCATACGGGTACCGGCGCCGCGATCGCCATCCGGCGCTCCCGCTCGCCGACTTCGAACGCTGGATCGATGAAGCCGGGCTTGCGATCGAAATCGCTGTACCGGGGGCCAAGGTCGTCGCGGAAAACTACGACTACACGCCAAGCCCGTTTTCCATCGAGCGCGGACCGCGCATGTGGTTCCAGTTGCGGCAGGCATGACCGCGGATGCTGCACTACGTCGCTCGTGAGCTGCATCGCTATACCATCGATGGCTTCCTCGACGCGTATCGCAAGGCCGGCACCACCACTCCGGTTTCCATCCGGCCGGTGAGCTACGAGACGCTGCTGGCCCTCAGGTGCGCGCCCCTCGGCAACTATGTGTTCACGGATCTTGACCGGCTGAGCGGGTTTGAGATCGACGCCGCATCGGAAATTGCCAAGGCGGTTCATGCGGCGGCGCCGCAGGCGACGATCAGCAACTGGCCGAACCGGGTACTTGGGCGCTATGCCCTCTTGCGGCGGCTGTGCGAAGCAGGAATCAACAGCTTTGGCGTCTGGCGCCTGGACGAAGCGCGGCTGCCCAGCGCCTATCCGGTCTTCATCCGGCGCGAGCAGGATGCGCTGGGTCCGGAAACGCCGCTGCTGCATGATGAGAGCGAGTATCGCGCGGCGGTGGAACAGCTGCAGCGCGCCGGCAAGGGTTTGACTGGACGCATTGCTGTCCAATATTGCCAGCGACCGGACGAGAACGGCATCTACCGCAAATACGGCGCCTTCTTCTTCCGCGGCCGGATCGTGCCGCAGCACCTGTTCTTCTCGAGCGATTGGATCGTCAAGCGTTCATTCACGGAACTCACGCCGGATGAGGTGGCGGAGGAGGAGCGCTACGTGTTCGACAATCCCCACGCCGAGCACCTGTGCAACATCTTTGACCTCGCGAGGACCGATTTCGGACGCATCGACTACGCGGTCGTCGGCGGCCGGATCGAAGTATTCGAGATCAATACCAATCCGACCTTTCCGCGCATACGGGCCAAGGCCGACAGCAGAGGGCGCCGCCGCGCTCATGTGCTCGATGGTGTGGTCCAAGGATTTCGCGACCTCGATCCTCCTGGAGCCCAAAGCGGATTGGTGCGGTTCAAATCACCCAAGCCGAAGCTCCATCGCCTGCGCAACCGGTCGGTGTGGCGACGGTTGGGCGACGTCATATCCGGCTGCAAGTGGCGGGTCCTCGGCTTGCTGGGGCGGCCCTAGGGCTCCGGACTGGACACAGAAGCAAGATGGTGGGCCCGGCGGGACTCGAACCCGCGACCTCTCGATTAAAAGTCGCTTGCTCTACCGACTGAGCTACGGGCCCACATGACCGCCAGCGGATGGGACCGCCGGGGCCGGCAAGGGCTTCCCAAAATCCCAGCCAAAATGCAAGCGCAAATCCCGCCATGCCATCCCGCTAGGCGCGGATGGAATTGGGAAAAGTCCAGGCATTCCTGCGTGTTATGAACCGAGAACGGCGGGTTCGTTGGAGGCCGCGGGCGGGGACGTCGCCGGCGGAACGGTGGGCGGGGTCGATGCTGGCACCGCAGATGAGGTCGGCGCAGGTAACTTGGTGGGTGCCTTGGCCGAGGCCGGCGCTGGGGTCGAGGTCGACATCGTCGGTGAGATCGGTGTCGGCGCCTTGACCGGGGTGGTGGCGGTGAGGGGCTTCAGCGGCTTGGCCTTGGTGACGGTCGAGATCGGTGCCGCGACCGGAGCCGGCCGCGCGGCCGGCATTGCCTTCGCCGTGGGCTGAGCCGCCATTGGCTCGGGCTCGCAGTCGTTCTCGGCGTTCTCGAACCGGTGCCAGTTGTCGCGCATGACGTCCGGCCACACCCCGCTCGTGATGTGGTTCGGCCAATAGAGATCGCCGTTCCAGAAGCGGACATTGGAACCCCCCGCCCGGTCGGATTCGACCTCCACGAAGGCAAGCTTTTCCCCGCGCGGCGAATCGATCGTGATCTCATGGACCCCGCGGTAGACGTCGATGGTCGGCCTCCGGTCGCGGAAATTCTGGCCCAGCTTGGCGGCGAGGCACCGGGTCAGCACGTCCGGTGCGACTGGCGATTTCATCACGATGTCGGGTTCCGCGACCTTGGAGACCGGCGTGCAGGCGCCAAGTCCCAGCCCCGCCAGAATGGCGAGCAGGGGGGCGGCAGAAAGTGCAGGGTGCTTCCTCATCAGTGCGTTACAAAGCAAGCGATATGCCAGGAACGAAAATGGCCTATTTCACATTTCCCGTTCGTTAATCCTTGTAGGCTCTAATGACTTGTGGTTAACACCGCCGCCCGTTGGCGGTGTCTGAAGGACTATTCGAATGTGCCGGTGGCTCACCTATTGCGGCGATCCGATCTATCTCGACAAGGTCCTGCTTGAGCCGTGCAACTCACTGATCAGCCAGAGCCTGCGCGCCCGGCACAGCCACGTGACGACCAACGGCGACGGCTTCGGAATCGGCTGGTACGGTGACCGCCCGACGCCCGGCGTCTATCGCGACATCCTGCCGGCCTGGAACGACCAGAACCTGAAGAGCCTCTCGCACCAGATCCGCTCCGGACTGTTTCTGGCGCACGTGCGCGCCTCCACCGGCACTGCAACCTCGCGCGCCAACTGCCATCCGTTCGCGCACGGCAAATGGCTGTTCATGCACAACGGCCAGATCGGCGGCTTTGAGCGGATGCGCCGGCGGCTCGATGCCATGATCGACGATCGCTACTATGCCCATCGCCTCGGCACGACCGACAGCGAGGTCATCTTCTACATCCTGTTCAGCGAAGGGCTGGAGCAGGACCCCGCTGGCGCCTTGATGCGCACCATCGGCAAGATCGAGCAACTCGGCCGCGAACTCGCGGTCAACGAGCCGTTCAAGTTCACCGCGGTCCTCAGCGATGGCGAGTTCATCTACGCAGTACGCCATTCCAGCGACGAAGTCCCGCCGACCTTGTTCCACCGTCAGCGCGACGACCATTTCATGGTGGTGTCGGAGCCGCTTGACGAAGACGAGGATTGCCACGCCTGGCGCGAAGTGCCGGCCGGTCAAATGCTTGTGATCGAAAAACGCGGCCGGCTCGAGATGGCGCCATTCATTCCAGGCATCTGAGTCGCCGCGCCCGGCGTAACAAAGATGAACAACGAAGTTTAACGCGTGACGGCCGTCACACAGGGCGTCGCCTTGTGAAGGCCTTCACAGAACCGGGCGCTTTGCGGCCCTAGCTTCCTTGCATGGTCATTGAAGCGGACGCGGGTTCACCCTACCTGCTGATCCACGAGTTTGGAGGGGACAATGTTTACCACCGAGACCTACCACGACGTTCTGAGCGAAAACGGCCAGCGCAGCCATCTCATCAGCAGCGCCTGGATCGTGCTCGCGGCGTTGACCGTCGCTATCGTCCTGTTCGTTTAGCGGCGGCCTCGCTGTCGCCCAGTCCCAGTTCCCTGCGCTTCTTCTTCGAGAGGCCGAGCGCGACGATGCGGTGGGACTCCTTCAGATAGCTTTTCAGGTCTTTGTCGGACAGGCCCGGCTTGCCGTGGTGCTGGATCCACTTCATCCCGCGTGAAGCAAGATACGGCGCCGGCCGCAGGCCGCGCTTGTCCTTCAGCATCTCGTAGGCGATCGGCGAAACCTTGAACGTGATGTGCGGTTGCTCGCCGTCGTCCCAGCCACCGATCGCAAACACCTTCCCGCCCACCTTCCACACGTGCGAACCGCCCCACTGCATGACGTAGGTCGTCGCCAGCAGGGATTTGCAAAAGGCGTTGTACTCTTTGTAGGTCATCGCCGAGCGCGGATCATACATCCAGATCGCGTGCGAACTGGGCGTTCTCCTGGATGAACTGGAAGCGCAGCTCGGGCTTGCGGCCCATTAGGCGTTCGACCAGGTCGGAGGTTTCGCGCGCTTCCTGCCGCTCCTCCTCGACATAGCGGTGCGGCATGCGCACACGCAGCAGGATGCGCTGCTTCGGGTCCATGGTGGTGCTCTTGAGGTCGGCGGCCGGCATCTCGCCCAGCCCCTTGAAGCGGCTGATCTCGACCTTGCCGCGGCCGGCGAACTCGGTCTTCAGCAACTCCTCCTTGTGCGCATCGTCGCGGGCATAGATCTTCTTCGTACCCTGGCTCATGGAATAGAGCGGCGGCTGCGCGAGGTACAGGTGTCCGCCTTCGATCAGCTGCGGGATCTCGCGGAAGAAGAACGTGATCAGGAGCGAGGCGATGTGGGCGCCGTCCACGTCGGCATCGGTCATGATGATGATCTTCTCGTAGCGCAGCCGCTCTTCATCGTATTTGTCGCGCGTGCCGCAGCCCAGCGCCTGGATCAGATCGATCAGCTCCTGGTTCGCGGAGAGCTTGTCGGCCGAGGCGCTGGCCACGTTGAGGATCTTGCCGCGCAGGGGCAGCAGCGCCTGGGTCTCGCGGTTGCGCGCCGACTTCGCCGAGCCGCCGGCGGAATCGCCCTCCACCAGGAACAGTTCGGTGCCCACCGAGCCGCTCTTCGAGCAATCGACCAGCTTGCCCGGCAGGCGCAGCTTGCGCGTCGCGGTCTTGCGCAGCAGCTCCTTGTCCTGACGCCGGCGCAGCCGCTCCTCGGCCTTCTCGATCACGTGCTCCAGCAGGTCCTTGGCGCGGCCGGGATCGCCGGACAACCAGTGATCGAAGTGATCCTTGACGGAGCCCTCGACCAACCGCGCGGCATCGGCGGTCGCCAGCTTCTCCTTGGTCTGGCCCTGGAACTGCGGGTCGCGGATGAAGACCGAGAGCATCATCATCGCGCCGCCAGTGATGTCCTCGGCGGTGATCTGGCCCGCCTTGCGGTTGCCGACCAGCTCGCCATAGGCCCTGAGCGAGCGGCTGAGCGCGGAGCGCAGGCCGGTCTCGTGCGTGCCGCCCTCGGGCGTCGGAACGGTGTTGCAATAGGAGTTGAGGAAGCCGCCTTCCTCATCCTCCTGCGCCGGCCAGGCGATGGCCCATTCGACGCGGCCCTGATTGTCGGGGAAAGTGGCCTGGCCCTCGAACGGCGAGGACGTGATGGTCTGGCGCCCATTGAGGTTGGCGGCGAGGAAGTCGGACAGGCCGCCCGGGAAATGCAGGGTGTCCTCGGCCGGCGTCTTGTCATCGCCCGCCACCAGCTTCGGATCGCACGACCAGCGGATCTCCACGCCGCGGAAGAGGTAGGCCTTTGACCGGCACATCTTGTAGAGCCGGTTGGGGCGGAAATGCGCCTGCTTGCCGAAGATCTCCGGATCGGGATGGAAGCGCACGGTCGTGCCGCGCCGATTGACGGCGCCGGTATTCTTCAGTTTTCCCTTCGGCTTGCCCCTGCTATAGGCCTGAACATAAAGCTCTTTGCTGTGCGCGATCTCGACGGAGAAATCGTCGCTCAAGGCGTTGACCACCGACATGCCGACGCCATGCAAGCCGCCGGAAGTCTCGTAGACCTTGCCGCTGAATTTGCCGCCGGAATGAAGCGTGGTGAGCACGACCTCGACTGCAGGCTTGTTGCCGTATTTCGGCATCGGGTCGATCGGGATACCGCGGCCATTGTCGCGCACCGTGACATAGCCGTCGGCGGCCAGTTCGACCTCGATCCGGCTGGCGTGACCGGCGACCGCTTCGTCCATGGAATTGTCGAGGATCTCCGCGACCAGATGGTGCAGCGCGTGCTCATCCGTGCCGCCGATATACATGCCGGGCCGACGCCGCACCGGCTCCAGCCCCTCCAGGACCTCGATATCCTTGGCGCTATAATTCGCGCCCTTCTTGCCGCCGCTGAAAAGATCGTTCATCCGACTCGCGTTCCATGGATGTTTGCAGAGAAAGAGATAAGGCCGAGCGAGCCTCCGCCGCAAGCTTTCCGATGTCGGGATTCGTCCTGATATTTCAAGGGCCAAGGCGCCGCAATGTCGCACCGTCCGGCATTGCGCGGGGACCGGCTGTCCGCTAAATAGCGTCACCGTTTCAATGACCGCATGCGTGGGGCGATGGCGCCGAAGCCGGCCAAGATATTCTACTTCCCGATGGAAATGGCCTCGCGCGAGCTGGATTCCCGCCTGTTGCTGGCAGCGATCGCGGCGTCCCGCGGGTTCGAGGTGGTGCTCGGCCAGAAATGGCTGATCGAGCGCAACATCGAACACATGACGCCCGGCGTCTATCTCTCCAAGACGCTGACGGTGCGCGACGCCAAGATGCTGAAGCGGGCGAAGGAGGCCGGCTACATCACCGCGGCGATCGATGAAGAGATCCCCGGGCTCGTGGTCCACGACCGCAAGTTCTGGTGGGTGTCGCGCGACGCCGTCGACGCGACCGACCTCATCTTCCTGCCCGGCACCTACAATTCGAGCGCCTTCGCCGCCGTGTTCGGCCTGGAAGAAGGCCGCGTGCGGCGCGCCAGCAACCCGCGCTGGGACTTGCTGCGCAAGGAGCTCCGGTCCGTATTCGAGGGCGAGGTGGAGGAGCTGCGCCGGCGCTACGGCGATTTCATCCTGGTCAATTCCAATTTGGGCGCGACCAACTCCAGGAAGGGCGACGCCAAACAGATGATCCAGGGCCTGATCGACCAGGGCAAGGTCGATCCGAACGACACCGAGTTGATGCGCGATCTGGACGATATCGTCGAGATGGAGTTCCAGAACCGCACGGCATTGATCGAGCTGTTGCCGATCCTGGACCGGAAATTCCCGAACCAGCGCATCATCCTGCGCCCGCATCCGAGCGAAGTGGTCGAGAACTGGCAGACGTGGCTGGCCGATGCACCGCGCGTCGAAGTGATCCGCGAAGGGCCGGCGGTGCCGTGGATCCTGGCCGCGCACATCCTGGTCCACACCAACTGCACTACCGGCGTGGAGGCGGTCGCGCTGGACAAGCCGTCGATCTGCCTGATCCAGGCGGACAGTCCCGCCAACCGGCGCTATCTGGCGAACGTGGTCAATCCGGTCGCGACCAGCGTGGCCGGCACGGTCGCGGAGATCGAGCGCGTGTTCGCCGATCCGCAGCATTGCTACAGCGAGAACATGATTGCCTGCTTCCGCGACAGCTTGTCGTTCGATCCCGACCGTCTCGGCGCCGAGACCATCATCGATGACGTGGTCGAGCTGGGGAATGAGCGCGGCTGGGCGGAAGCATCGGACGCGGTCAGCGACTGGCGCGCCTATAGCGGCTATCGCTGGCGGCAGAAGGACAAGAACGTGCGCGGCATCCTGTTTCCGGACGGCAGCCTCGGCAGCGTCGAAGCGCGCCTGGAGCAATATGCCAGGCTGCTCAATCTCGACATCCGGCTGAAGGTCGAGGCGTGCGGCAGCAAGGTGATCCTGCTGTCGCCGCGGCCCCTGGCGTTGGGCACCCGCATGCGCCGGGCGATCGGCGCCCTCAAGCGCGCCTGACTACAGCAGGTCCCACGAAAGCGGCGTACCGCGCAGCGCATCGCGGTTGACGCGGCGGCCCAGCACGCGGTCGAGATCGCTGGGCGGCAGGCCCAATCCCGGACGGATCGCCCGCACATTGTCCTTGGTCAGCACATCGCCGGCCTTGAGGTCGGCGACGACATAGAGCGAGCGGCGATAGACCAGGGATTTCCGTTCGGCTTCGGTCGGACCGTAGGAGATGCCGCCCATCGCCTCCACCGCGCGCTTGCTTTCGACCACCAGGGCCGTCAGCTCTTCGGGCTCGAGAGAAAAGGCTGAATCGACCCCACCGTCGGCGCGCCGCAGCGTCACGTGCTTCTCGATCGCCACCGCGCCGAGCGCCGCGCTGGCCACCGCCGCGCCAATCCCCATCGTATGGTCGGAGAGGCCGACATGGCAGCCGAACAGATCGCGCATGTGCGGGATGGTGTTGAGGTTGGAATTCTCTGGGCTTGCCGGATAGGCGCTGGTGCATTTGAGCAGGATCAGGTCCTGCGCACCGGCGTCCCGCGCCGCTTGCACGGTCTCGCCCAATTCGGCGATCGAGGCGAGGCCGGTCGAGATGATCATCGGCTTGCCGGTCGCCGCGACATTGCGCACCAGGGGCAGATCGATGTTCTCGAACGAGGCGATCTTGTAGCAGGGCACATTGAGCGATTCGAGGAAGTCGACGGCGGTCGCGTCGAACGCAGAGCTGAACCCGACCATGCCGAGCGCGCGGCAGCGATCGAAGATCGGCTTGTGCCACTCCCACGGCGTGTGCGCCTGCTCATAGAGCTTGTAGAGCGACGTGCCGTTCCACAGGCTGTTGGGATCGGAGATGAAGAATTCGCGCTCCGACAGATCGATGGTCATGGTGTCGGCGGTATAGGTCTGCAGCTTCAGCGCATGCGCGCCGGCCTTGGCCGCCATCTCGACGATCTCAAGCGCGCGGTCGAGCGAGCCGTTGTGGTTGCCCGACATCTCCGCGATGATGAAGGGCGGTCGCCCCAGGCCCAGAACGAAAGATCCGATTTTCACGTCACGTGGCATTCCGTCACCCATCAAGCGAGCTTCTCCGGCAGCGCCCAGCGGCGGCTGAGCTTGTCTTCGATCAGCGGTTTCTGCACGTCCCATTCCGAACGCAGGATCGACAGGACCACGACGTCCACGAACTCCTCCCCGCGGCGGATATGGCCCCGCAACAGGCCTTCGCGCACGAAGCCGAAGCGCAGATGCATCTGCCAAATCTTCAGGTTGCTTTCGATCACTTCGCAGCACAGCTTGTGAAGCTGCAGCACCTCGAACACGTAGCGCAGGACCCAGTATTCGACAAAGGCGCCGACGCCGCGGCCCTGGGCATCCTGGTCGCCGATATAGAACGCCCATGAGCAGCGCCGGTTCACCGTGTCGATGCCATAGACGCTGGCGAGGCCGACGCCCTTTCCGCTCAGCTCGATGATCCAGTAGCGCGCATCCTCGCGGGTGAGGGCGCGGGCGAACCAGCGATCATGCTCGTCCTGGCTGATCTCGTGGCTGGTGTACATGTATTCGGCGACATGCGGCGCGTTGCGCCAGCGCAGGATCTGATCTTTGTCCGAGGGAACAATGGGGCGCAGGGTCACGCTCATGCCGGCCTCATGCTCGGCTGATGTTCAGGAGGCATTCGACGACCCGTTGGGCGCCGTGGCCATCGACCAGCTGCATGCCCAATTCCGCCATTTTTGAGCGCCGGTCGTGATCCATCAGAAACCTCGACAAGGAAGTCCGTATGGCATCGGCAGACAGCTGCGATGCCGGCCCAATGTAGTCGATGGCGCCGAGTTTACCCAAGTACTGCGCGGTTGGAATCTGGTTCTCGGCGACCGCGACGACCAGGGACGGCAAGCCCAGGCAGAACCGCTCCCAGGTCGTGGAACCGCCGGCGCCGACGAAAGCGTCGGCCAGGCTCATCAGCTCCGCCATCCGGTCGGTGCCGGCATGCACCGCGATGTTCCGTTGTCCCTCGGCCAGGGCTCGGATCTCCGCCGCATGCGGGTTGGCGGGGCCGACGACAACATCGATCGCGACCGAGGCGGAGAGCTGGCCGCGAACCAGTTCTACAAAGCGCGCTGTCTCGTTGCTGCTGTCGGCACCTCCGAAATTGATCAGCAGCCGCGACACCGGCTGAGCCGTGCGCGCGATTTTGCGCCTGAATTCGGCGAACTCGGGCCGGAGCAGCGCGAAACGCGGGCCAATCAGCTGCCGGCAATTTCGCGGGACCAGCGCGGCGTAGCGCTGCTCGACACCGTCATAGAGGTTCTGGTCCAGCAGCACATCGCAGTCGTGATTGCGATTGGCGAGATCGTCGATCACGAGCAGCTTGCCGGTCCAGTGCCGGGCCGCACGCTCCCAATCCGCACCAAGCGCATAATGGTCGACGATGATCCAGTCCGGCCGGTTCCCGGTGAGAAGCGCGGCGCAGCCCGGTAATTCTTCTTCCTGGCTCGCGAGAACTGCAACCTCGTAGCCGCGCGACTGTATCAGTGCGTTGAGATTACCCGGCTCGCCACGGCAAATGAATCTCGCGCTCGCGCCGTGCCGGCGCAATTCGTCAGCCAAGGTCAGGCAGCGCATGACGTGGCCGGTGCCGATCTGCAAGGATGCGTCGACCCGGAAGACACTAAGCACGGTCAGTTCCGCTCGTTGACTTGGCTGCCCGGCAGCGCGGTCACCGCAGGCTCGCCTTCAAGGTCGCGACCACCTTGTCCTGGTCGTCGTCGCTCATCGCCGGATAGAGCGGCAGGCTCAGCGCCTGCTCCGAATAAAGCTCGGCTTCCGGACAGTATCCGGGCCCGAAGCCGAGCGCGCGATAGTACGGTTGCAAATGAACAGGGATGTAATGCACCTGCACCCCGATGGCGGCAGCGCGCATGGAATCGTAGACTTGCCGCCGCGTCTTGCCGGAGCGCTTCTGATCGATGCGGATGACATAGAGGTGCCAGGCGCTCTCGTTCAGGGCGTCGCTGAGCGGACGCTGCACCGGCGCGTCCGCCAGTAGTCGGTCGTAGCGCGCAACCAGCGCGCGCCGGCGCTGCAGGAACTGGTCCAACCGCCGCAGCTGGCTCAGCCCGAGCGCGGCCTGCATGTCGGTGAGGCGATAGTTGAGGCCAAGCTCGATCTGCTCGTAGTACCAGCCGCCTTCGTCCTTGCTGGACAGCAGTCGTTCGTCCCGCGTGATCCCGTGGGTGCGCAGCCGCCCCATACGCTCGGCCAAGTCGGGATCGCGTGTCGTGGCAAGCCCGCCTTCGGCGGTAGTGACGATCTTCACCGGATGAAAACTGAACACGGCGATGTCGGACCAGCGGCAAGAGCCGATGGGCTCGCCCGCATGGGTCGCGCCGACGCTGTGCGAGGCATCCTCGATGACGCGGAAGCCATAGTCCTTTGCGAGCGCCCAGATCGCTTCCTGATCCGGCGCACGGCCGCTGAAATGCACGGGGATGACAGCCTTCGGCAAGCGGCTGGCAGACCTGGCCTCGCGCAGCTTCCGTTCCAGCGCGGGCACGCTGATGTTGTAGGTGCTGGGATCGATATCGACAAAGTCCACATCGGCGCCGCACAGCCGTGCGCAATTGGCGGAGGCGACGAAGGTGTTCGGCACCGTCCACACCACGTCGCCCGGACCTGTGCCGACGGCGAGGCAGGCGATGTGCAAGGCCGAGGTCGCGCTGTTCACCGCGATCGCATGCGGGGCATGACACAAGTCTTTGAAGGCCGCTTCGAGTTTTCCGACCGCAGGGCCCTGCGTCAGCCAGTCGGAGCGCAGCGTGTCGACAACTGCCTCGATATCGGCATCATCGATCCACTGCCTGCCATATGGGATCACGCGCCGGCCTCGAGCAGATGGCGGATCTCGGCCACCGTCAGGAAATGCGGGTTGGTGCCGGAGCTGTATTCGAAATCCTCGACCACCGGCTTCGAGGTCTCCCCGGTCTTGCTGGCCGCATAATCGACCTGGAAGCCCATGTTGATCGACGGCTTGATCACATAGTGGGTCGGGAAATCGAGGGTGAGGTGATAGTCGTCGCGCGGACACATCACCTCGTGCAGCTTCTCGCCCGGCCGGATGCCGATCACTTTGTGTGGCAGTCCGGGCGCGATCGCCTCCGCCAGATCGGTGATGTGGGAGGAGGGGATCTTGGGCACGAAGATCTCGCCGCCGTGCATGCGCTTGAAATTGTCGAGCACGAAGTCGACGCCCTGCTGGAGCGTGATCCAGAACCGGGTCATGCGCACGTCGGTAATCGGCAGCTCCTTGGCGTTCTGCGCGAGCAGATTGCGGAAAAACGGCACGACCGAGCCGCGCGAGCCCACGACATTGCCGTATCGCACGACCGCGAAGCGCGTGCGGTGGCCGCCTGCGATGTTGTTCGCCGCCACGAACAGCTTGTCGGACGCGAGCTTTGAGGCGCCATAGAGGTTGATCGGATTGGCCGCCTTGTCGGTCGACAGGGCGATGACCTTTTCCACCTCGGTGTCGATCGCGGCCTGGATCACGTTCTCCGCACCGCCGACATTGGTCTTCAGACATTCGAGCGGGTTGTACTCCGCCACCGGCACATGCTTGAGGGCGGCCGCGTGGACGACATAGTCGACGCCGTTGAAGGCCTGGCGCAGGCGCGGCGCATCGCGCACGTCGCCGATGAAATAGCGCATGCAAGGCTGGTTGAAGACCTGCGCCATCTCGAACTGCTTCAGCTCGTCGCGCGAATAGACGATCACGCGCCGCGGCTTGTGGCGTTTGAGCAATGTCTCCACGAACTTCTTGCCGAACGATCCGGTACCGCCGGTGATCAGGATCGATTTGCCGTCAAACATGCTTTTCCGTGAACCACTTTCATACTGCAGGCCGAGTCACGCGGGTCGCGTCGCGTCAGCGCGGGATTGCAATAATGTTGCGACGCCCTTCTGTCCAGCGATGGATTGGAAGCGCACTGGCGGGCCATCAAGTAAACTATTGATTTTTAACAATTCCAGCGCCGCAGGCGACTCACCGTCGCGGCCACAAGGCTGGATTCAACAACTGCTCCGGGAGTGCGCCGGGCAGCGCAGACTCCACGGCCTGAATCTGGTCGGGAGTGAGCGCTGGCGCCTGGAACAGCCGGATGTTATCCGCCATCTGCGCTGCGGTCTCCGCGCCGACAACGATGCCGGCCAGCCAGCTTTGGGCGCGGGCGTAAGCGAAACAGAGGTCGATCACGTTTTCCCGCCCCAGTCTCTGCGTCAGGCTCTTGAGCGTATCGATGCAGCCCGCAGCGAGATTGCGGTCGGAGACCGGCCATTGCCCGGGATCGTCGATGGTGAGCAAGCCCTGCAACAGGGCCGACCGGCCGTGCAGGATGACGTCGGGCCGGGCGGCGATCGCCTGCTGGACCTCCGGATCGCGCCAGCGCCGATCCAGGATATTGAACGGGATCTGGACCAGTCCGACTTCCGGATCCTGGAGGAGGGCGACGAGCTCGTCTGGTTGGTAGACCGATGCGCCGGCGCGACGAATGCGGCCGTCCAGCTTGTAAGACAGGATGGTTCGCCAGACCGCGCCCTCCGAGCCCCTATAGTGCTCGAAGCGGTGCAGCAGGATGGCATCGATCCGCGATCGCCCAAGGAGCCAGAAGGAACGATCGAGCGCCACGTGCGTGCGTTGCGCTGCTTCGGCGGGGGGCGGTTGGCCGTCCAGCAGATTGGGCGGCAGCTTGGTGACGATCTGGAGCGGACTCTCTGGCGCCAGCGCAGATCCGATACGGTGCTCGCTGTCGCCATAGCCCGCCGCGGTGTCGAGATGCGACAGGCCGTGGCGCTCCGCCAGATCGAGGATGGCATGCAACGCATCGTCGCCCGGCTTGCCGGTGCTATTGGCGATGCCGTAGTTCAAGCCGAACTGCGCGCCGCCCAGCACCAGGCTCGCCTGCAATTCCCCCGATACGATGCGCGCCGGCACAAATGGCTGCGCCCGCTCCGACCAGCGCGTCAGGCGCCGGCAGAGTTCCTGCCATGGCGCCGCCACCGGATTGGCGAGCCCGCTCAGCGCGGCATGGACGTTGCGATAGTCATCCAGCGTGTCAATCGTGCAGCGCAGGTGCGACAGATCGACCTCGTCTACGCGCGGAAATGTCGGTGTCTGGCGGCCGCACTTGCGGATAATCCAGGGCGTGACGTGCTCGCGGTCGTGCGCGTCCTGCGTGGCGCGATCGGCTTCGCGCAGCAGTCCAACACGGATCGCTTCGCCGGCGAGGCCGTAGGGCAGACCGTCGGCACCGCCTGCGAACCCCGAATAGCCTTCGCCGTTTCCGCCGCCGGCTTCGATCAGCCGGTGTACGAAGTCACTATCCGGGAACACGTTGTCGGATGTCAGGCGAACACAGATATCGCCGTCGTCGAGGTCGGCGGTGGCGGCAATGAAACGCGCCAACACGTCATCCAATGGGCCGCGTACATGACGGATGCCATACTGCTGCAACGTTTCCGCCAGTTGGTCGTCGCCGGAATCGTCGGAGGTTGCCACCACAGTCTCGATGCCGTCGCGCGCCGCGCGCCGCGCCGCCAGAACGACGACCGGCAGGTTGCAGAGCGGCAGCAGCACCTTGCCCGGCAGGCGGGTCGAACTCATGCGCGCCTGCAGGACGACGCGGTGACGCGTGCCGCTCATCGTGGCTTGCCGCGCGCTACCAAGCGGTCCAGCCGCCATCGACCGGCAGGTTTGCGCCAGTGACGAAGCGCGATGCGGAGCTGGCCAGGAACACGGCGGGCCCGGCCAGATCCTCCGGCTTCCCGAGGCGCCCCATCGGAACTTTCTGAGTCAGGGCGGCGGCAAAGGCGGGATCGCGCTGCTGAGCGGCTGCGGGCGGAAAGGCGCCGGGACTGATGGCATTCACGCGGATGCCCTGCGGCGCCAGGTGGACCGCGGCATATCGGGTGTATTGCAGCAAGGCCGCCTTGGCGGCGCCGTAGTGCGGTGGATTGTTCATGCCCGACTGCCCGTAGACCCTTGGGTCTGGGCTCACCATTCCATACATCGAGGCGATGTTGATGACCGAAGCGTCGCCGCCGGCCTTCACGGCGTTCAGCAGCAGTTCGTTGCCGGCATTGACCAGCTCGGCTGCCGCGGCAACCGTGATCTGCATTGCGGCCAGATAGTCACTCGTCTTGCTGTCCGCCATCACGCCCGGGCGGCCGGAATAGGCGTTGTTGACCAACACGTCCAGGCGGCCGTGCCGCCTGGCCAGATCAGCCATCACGGCTGCGACGTCCTGCGACATCGTCACGTCGGCGGTCACCGCCTCGGCGGAAAGGCCGCGCCCACGCAGTCCTTCGACGAAGCCGGCGAGCTTTGCCCGGGTCCGCCCGAGCACACAGACGTGCCCGCCGGCCTCGGCCAGGGCAGTCGAGATAGCCGACCCCAAGTGTCCGGCGCCACCGGTCACAAGGCACACTTTCGCGTCGAGGCGGAAAAGGCTGGAGCGAATCAGGCTTGATGACGACGGATTTGCAGATGTCATGAGCAGATTGATGGCCTTTATCCACCGCCACGGCAAGCGCCCGCCGCTACCATGGGGGCTTCGCCAGCCATCATCAAGGGCGGGCGGCCATCGCTTCAAGCCACTTGCGATAAGGCAAGAAACAAACCCAAATTGGCGACGCGCAATCCGTCAGGGGGTTATCCATGCTTAAGGAATTTAGAGAGTTTGCAATGCGCGGCAATGTCATCGACCTTGCCGTCGGTATCATCATCGGTGCCGCGTTCACTACGGTGGTGAATTCGCTGGTCAATGACATCATCATGCCGCCGATCGGCTTTATCATGAATGGCATCGACTTCTCGAACTTCTTCCTGGTCCTGAAGGGCGACGATTATGCGTCGTTGAAGGCCGCGAAGGACGCCGGAGCGGTCACAGTCAACTACGGTGTTTTCCTGAATGCGATCATCAATTTCCTGATCGTCGCGTTCGCCGTCTTCATCCTGGTGAAGCAGGTGAACCGCTTCCGGAAGCAGGAAGCGGCTGCGCCCGCCGCACCGCCCGCGCCAACCACCAGCGAGAAACTGCTGACCGAGATCCGTGATTTGTTGAAATCCACGCGTTAACCCATTGAATATTGTATTCAATTCGGGCAGATAACCGCTGGAACATATTTCAGCGGTAAGATCGCGTATGGCCAGGTTCACGTTCAGCTGTGTCGACGCCCACACATGCGGCAATCCGGTGCGGGTCGTGATGGGGGGCGGGCCGCAACTCGCCGGCGCCAGCATGAGCGAGAAGCGCCAGCATTTCCTGCGCGAGTTCGACTGGATCCGCACCGGGCTGATGTTCGAGCCGCGCGGCCATGACATGATGTCGGGCAGCATCCTCTATCCGCCCACCCGCGCGGACTGCGACATCGCGATCCTGTTCATCGAGACATCCGGCTGCCTACCCATGTGCGGGCACGGCACCATCGGCACGGTGACGGTCGCGCTGGAGCAGGGGCTGGTGCGTCCCAAGATGCCCGGCGTGCTTCGCCTGGATACGCCGGCCGGCCTGGTGATCGCGGAGTACGAGCAGAAGGGCGAATACGTTGAATCGGTGCGCCTGACCAATGTGCCGGGCTTCCTGCATTCGACCGGCCTGGAAGCGGAATGCCCGGGCATTGGCGCGCTGAAAGTTGATGTGGCCTATGGCGGGAACTTCTACGCCATCGTCGAGCCGCAGCCGGGCTATCGCGATATGGCGGATTTCACCGCCGGACAGCTGGTGCAGATGAGCCCGGTGCTGCGCAAGAACCTCAACGCCAAATACACGTTCCAGCATCCGGAGAATTCGACCATCAAGGGCCTCAGCCACATCTTGTGGACCGGCGCACCGAAAGCCCCAGGCGCCGACGCGCGCAATGCCGTGTTCTACGGCGACAAGGCGATCGATCGGTCCCCATGCGGGACCGGCACGTCCGCGCGGATGGCACAGCTGGCCGCCAAGGGCAAGCTCAAGGTCGGAGACAACTTCGTGCACGAAAGCATCATCGGCAGCTTGTTCAAGGGCCGCGTGATCGAGGCCGCCAAGGTCGGCAACTACGAGGCCATCGTGCCGTCGGTCGAGGGCTGGGCACGCACCACCGGCTACAACACGATCTTCATCGACGACCGCGATCCGTACAAGCACGGTTTCCAGGTCATTTAGGGCGAGTTGCCCATTCAGCTTGAACCGCTCCGCTGGCGTCCGTAATCTGCGGCGCAAAGGCGGCCCCGCGCTGCCCGCCAAAAATCACACAGACAGGGGCGCTCATGCCGAAAACCTTTCCGGAATTTCCCAACCTGTTCGTGATGGATCACCCGCTGATCCAGCACAAGCTCAGCATGATGCGCGACAAGAAGACCCCGACCATCCTGTTCCGGCAATTGCTGAAGGAGATCTCGCTGCTGATGGGCTACGAGATCACGCGCAGTCTGCCGCTGACGACCATGCCGATCGAGACGCCGCTGACCAAGATGGATGCGCCGATCCTGGAGGGCAAGAAAGTGGCGGTGGTCCCGATCCTGCGAGCGGGGCTCGGCATGGCCGATGGCCTGCTGGAGCTGGTGCCGTCGGCGCGCGTGGGACATGTCGGCCTTTATCGCGATCACGAGACCAAGCGGCCCGTCGAATATTTCGTGAAGCTGCCGGACCCCGAAGGCCGCACCTTCATCCTGGTCGACCCGATGCTGGCGACCGGGCACTCGTCGGCCGCGGCGGCCGACGCGCTGAACAAGCGCGGCGTGAGCGACGACAACATCCGCATGATGGTCCTGGTGGCGGCGCCGGAGGGCGTGCGCGTGTTCCACAAGGCGCACCCCAAGATCGAGGTCTTTGCCGCCGCCTTGGATTCGCATCTCAACGAGCATGCCTACATCGTGCCGGGTCTCGGCGACGCGGGTGACCGCCTGTTCGGGACCAAGTGAGGGGGCCATGCCGGATTTCATCCTGTCGATCGACCAGGGCACGACCTCGACCCGCGCGATCCTGTTCGACCTCAAGGGCGAGCAGCAGGCGATGGCGCAGAAGGAGCTGCCGCAGATCTTCCCCCAGCCGGGCTGGGTGGAGCACGACCCGGAAGAGATCTGGCGCGCCGTCCAGGAGGTGTGCCGTGACGCCATGGCGAAACGGCCGGCGGGCGGCGTGCGCGCGATCGGCATCACCAACCAGCGCGAAACGACGGTGGTGTGGAATCGCAAGACCGGCAAGGCAATCCACAATGCCATTGTCTGGCAGGATCGCCGCGGCGCGCCGCTATGCCGCAAGCTGATCGAAGAAGGCTGGGAGCCGAAGATCCAGGCCAAGACTGGCCTGCTGATCGATTCCTACTTCTCCGCCACCAAGCTGCGCTGGTTCCTGGACAATGTGCCCGGTGCGCAGGAGGCTGCGGCGCGCGGCGAGCTGGCCATGGGCACGATCGACTGCTTCGTGCTGTGGCGGCTCACCGGCGGCAAAGTGCACGCGACCGACGTGACCAACGCCTGCCGCACCATGCTGTTCAACATCCACAAGATGGATTGGGACGAGGATCTGCTTGACCTCTTCAAGGTGCCGAAGAGCATGCTCCCGAAAGTGCTGGAATGCGCCGACGAGTTCGGCACCAGCACAACGGAGTCCATCGGCATTGCCCTGCCCGTTGCGGGCATCGCCGGCGACCAGCAGGCAGCGCTGATTGGTCAGGCGTGCTTCCAGCCGGGGATGATCAAGAGCACATACGGCACCGGCTGCTTCGCGTTGCTCAACACCGGCAACCGGGCGGTCGCGTCGAAGAACCGGCTCCTAACGACCGTCGGCTACAAGATCAAGGGCGATCTCGCCTACGCCAACGAAGGCAGCATCTTCGTCGCCGGTGCGGCCGTGCAATGGCTGCGCGACGGGCTCAAACTGATCCACCAGGCCGGCGATACCGAAGCCCTGGCGCGTTCGATCGCCGGCACCAATGGTGTCTATCTGGTGCCCGCTTTCACCGGCCTCGGCGCGCCCTACTGGGATCCGACGGCACGCGGGGCGATCCTCGGCCTCACGCGCGACACCGGCATTGCGGAGATCGTGCGCTCGGCACTCGAAGCGGTTTGCTATCAGACCCGTGACCTGATGACCGCGATGGCCGCCGATGCCGGCGCGATCGCCAGCAGGCTGCGCGTCGATGGCGGCATGGTGCGCAACGACTGGGTGATGCAGTTCCTGGCCGACATCCTGAACGTGCCGGTCGAGCGGCCGGTGGTGACGGAGACGACGGCCCTGGGTGCGGCGATGTGCGCCGGCCTCGGCACGGGGCTCTATTCTTCAGTCGAGGAAGTCGCCGGCAACTGGCAGAGCGACCGCGTCTTCCAACCGATGATGAAGGACGATCAGCGCGAACAGCTCTACGCCGGCTGGCGCACGGCGGTGAAGCGGGTGCAAAGCGCGCATTAGAACTCGATCCGCATCACAGCCCGCCTCGGTGAGGGACCTCCCTCACCCTCTTCCAGCTTGGGGGAGGGGATCTCAGCTTTCATACTTCATATGCGATCGCCCTGCGGTTTGTGGGAAGAGGAAAAAATGATCAAGGACCCTCCTCCCGCATGTGTCATGTCACCGCTGCAGGTCGGATTCTCTGCACATCACTAGCCGTGCACATAACGAACAAGCTGATCGATGCTGAACTCCCGGTCGGCAATGATGCTCTTCATCAGGTCGCCGATGGAAATCACTCCGACGAGACGGCTGTCGCGCATGACTGGCAGGTGCCTGATTCGTTTCTCGGTCATGAGTGCCATGCAGTCTTCCGCGTTCTGCCCCGGCTCGACATAGATGACGCCGGTCTCCATGACATCGCGAATCAGCGTCTTTGGTGACGATCTGCCCTTCAGGAATATCCTTCTGGCGTAGTGCCGCTCAGTGAAAATGCCGACCAGCTTGTCGCCATCCGTGACCAGCACCGCGCCGACGTTCTTACTCTCCATTACCTGCAGCGCATGCAGCACCGTGTCCGTGGGGCGCACGGCATGGACATCGCTACCCTTGGTGTCGAGGATCTGCTGAACCGTCGTCATGATCGCGCTCCTTCGACCATGCCGGCTTCCCCAGCGCCCTGCTTCGCAACTGCCAGATTATCGGCACCCTGACGAGCCGGCCGGCTTGCAAGTTGACGTGGGCATCTAACGCATGAATCGCATTCGAACTCATTGATGCGGATCAACCGGCCAACCAGGGGCTCGGCCTTCTGAGGAAACTCATGCAGGCTCCAGAATTCCATGGTAGGGAGCCACAGTCCGAATTTCGGCTGATCCGCCACTCAAGACTGGCGTTTGCCGTCAAGCGTGGCACTCTTGAAGGCTGGATTGCCACCTCGATTCAAGAAAATCGCGGAGGTCGGGTTCGAGTTGGATATATCGTGTCTTGTCTGCTTGGATCCTGACTCCGGGAGCAGGGCCAACTTTTCGCCGGAGGCGCTAGGATCGCATTCGTTGCTATCATTGCCGGTCGGGTAACCTGATCGAGCAGATGAGCCAACACACTCGTTGGTCAGCTGCGCCGCACGAAGCTGTCTGCAAGGGCTGGCGCAACGCCGACCACGCGCCGGTCGGGGGATTCGATCTCCAGGCCGCCGGTGACGTTGATGCCGTCATTCGACAGCGGGAAATAGCCCCATTCGTACGACACCATCGCATCGGTGCGCGTGCGCATTTCTGTGATGCCATAGACCGGCGCCTTGGTCTCGATCAGCGTGCGGTAGATGTTCTCCGCGATCTGGCGGTACGCATCGCTGATCGGGCGGTCGTGCATCCACGTGCCGGTGAACTCGCCGTAAAACTCCGCGATCCGCGTGCCGACCAGGCGGTAGTACACGCGCAGCGGATCGCTGTGGATGTCGACCAGCACGACATAAGGCAAGAACGCACGGATCTCGGTTGGGTCGATGTCGGCACGGGACGGCATCAGCCGATCGCCGCGCTTGCGCGCCAGATAGGCGGCCATCTGCTGAATCATGACCGATGTGATATCACTCTCGCCGAGCAGACGGTCGGTAATGTCCGTCTCATCGACCCAGGTGATGGCATTGCGCATCCGGTCGAGCCCCATAGCGACGGGTAGGCAAGAATAGTGTACTGCCCGCCCGAAAAATCGTCTACTCCCCTAAAGGAACTAAAGCCGGCCTGCAACGATTAGGTATCATACTGGCAGCCGCGCCTTTCGGACGTCTACCGACCGGTTCCGGAAGTTGCTGCGATGAGGAAGGGCCAGGCCGTCTATTCGGCCGCTGAGTCGATCTGGTGGCGCTTGATCAGCGGTATCTGCGTCAGCATGAACACCAGGTTCAATCCAAGAATGCCGAACACTTTGAAATCGACCCAGAGGTCGGTGGATTGCGTGCGCCAGACGACCTCATTCAGCACGGCCATGGCCGCGAAAAACAGCGCGAACCGAAGCGTGAGCTTGCGCCAGCCGGTGTCATCCAATTCCAAAGCCGATCCCATCAAGGATTTGAGTAGCGACTTGCCGGCGATCAGACCGCCGATGAGCACTGCCGCAAACAGGCCGAGGATGATGGTCGGCTTCATCTTGATAAAGGTCTCGTCCTGCAGCCAGATGGTGAGGCCGCCGAAAATTCCGACCACGACCAACGTGACCAACGGCATCGGCTGAATCCTGCGCATCAGGACATAGCCAAGACCGGTCAGGACGGCGGTCACCACGATGAGGACCGCGGTCGCCTGCATCAGGCCGCCAAACTTGAAGGTCACAAAAAAGGCGGCCAGCGGCCCCCAATCGACCAGATATTTCACCCAGGAATGTTGCGCGTCCTTCATGCATCTCCCATAACGGTTGGCGGCAGGAGAGGCAAGGCGCCTGAACCCAGCATGAGGAGTGGCACATGGAAGACCCGGGACTGAAGCGCCTGTTTGACCGCAACCGCGCCTGGGCCAAGTCCGTGACCGACCGCGACCCGGAATTCTTCCGGCGGCTGGCGCGCCAGCAGGCGCCGGAATACCTCTGGGTCGGCTGCTCTGACGCGCGCGTGCCCGCCAACGAGCTGATGGGCATGGCGCCGGGTGAGTTGTTCGTCCATCGCAACATCGCCAACCTGGTCCACAACATCGACATCAACGTGATGTCGGTGCTCGAGTTCGCCATCAACGTGCTGAAGGTCCGCCATATCATTGTATGCGGGCACTATGGCTGCGGCGGCGTGCGCGCGGCCGTCGAGCGCCAGGAATTCGGCCTGATCGACAATTGGCTGCGCAAGATCAAGGATGTCTATACCGCCAACAAGGAAACTCTGGACGCCGAAACCGACCCGGAGAAGCGGCTCGACCTGCTGTGCGAAATCAATGTGCGCCAGCAGGTGCTGAACATCTGCCACACCAGCATCGTGCAGAATGCCTGGAGGGAGGGGCGCGAGCTCTCCGTGCATGGCTGGATCTACGCGATCGCGGATGGCTTGTTGAAGGATCTGGGCTTCACGATCGAAGGCGCGCACGCCCTGGAGCCGATCTATCATCTGCCCGGTGTCACCGACGAGATCGGATTCTAGCGGCTATTTCGGCAGCTGATCGCCAGGCAGCACCTTGGAAGGATAGCGCGCCCCTTCGCTGGTGACCCAGAGCAGCGTGTCACCATCGAGCTCCAGCGCATAGCAGCTTTCCGAGCCGAACTCGCCCCACTTGGAACAATATTTGTCGCCATGCGCCTGCCAGCGGCCGAGGCTCGAAGGCTTGCCCGGCTCGATATAAGTGGTCCAGCCGTTGGCCTCGAAATAGCTGTAGTACTCGCGCCCAGCCCAGCTGCCATGCACGGTATTGCCGGTCAGCAGGGTGCGAATCGCATCGGTGTCCAGCGGCTTGGGAGCGGCAATGGCCGGTATCGATAGCAGGCACAAGGCCAGCACGGCGGAAGCGCGGATGCGGATCATGTCGCCAACTTTCTCAACTGGTGCTCGCGATGGGCGATGTAGATATTGGACCCGATGATGATGGCGGCGCCAATCAACACCACGAGTACCGGCGTCAAGCCGAACAGCACGAAGTCGAACGTGACCGACCAGATGAGGGCCGTGTATTCGAGCGGCGCCAGCATCGAGGCTTCACCGAGGCGATAGGCACGGATCACGGCATAGCCGCCGAGCGCGCCCCAAACACCGACCAATAGCAACAACCCACTGTCGATGCTATCGGGCGCGACCCAGACCGGAATGGAGTTGAACCCGGCGACCACGAAGGAGCCGATATTGCCGTAGAAGAAGATGTTGCGCGTGGGTTCCTGGCCCGAGAAGCGTCGCAACAGCACCATCGAGAGCGCATAGCTGAAAGCCGAGATGATGATCAGGATCGAAGCGGTCGCCGATCCGCCGAGGCTGGGCCGCAGGGCCACCAGCACGCCAATGAATCCGATCGCGACAGCGCCCCAGCGGCGCGGACCGATGCGCTCGCCCAGTATCGGCCGCGAGAGCATGGTGATGAACAACGGCGCCGCAAAGGCGATGGTGATCGCTTCCGCCAAGGGCAGGGACTTGAGGCCGGTGAAAAAGCACCAGACCATGGGAATCGACAAGGCGGCACGCAGCACCTGCAATTTGGGAAAACTGGTGTAGAAGCTGAACAGCTTGCCGGTCTCGCGATAGGAAAGAATCAGCGCCAGCGCCATAGGAATGATCCGGCTGACGAACATGATCTGCCAAGGGTCGTAGCCGCCCGTCAGCCACTTAGCCGTGGCATCCACAAGTGAAAAGCATAGTACCGCCGTTCCCATGAGGACGAACGCAAGCAACGGCTTTGCCGGGGAATTGGCGATTGCGGGAGGGGTCACGGCTTAGGAACCGGGGGTTAACCAATGCCGCCCATCCTGGCGGATCGCCGGATCGGCAGCAAGTCGGCACTGGAAAGCGACGGGGGCTGGCTCCATAATCGCAGGCGTTGGAGCCATTGTCTCCATACGCCGAGGGCTCAACGACCAAGATGCAGAATAGCCGCTTCGCCGTCGCAATCCACACGCTGGTCCTGCTCGCCGCCAAGGCTGGCAAGCCGACCTCGTCAGATTTCATCGCGGGGTCGGTCGGTACCAACCCGGTGCTGATCCGGCGCTTGATGGGCGAACTGCGCGCGGCCGGCATCGTGGATTCGCGCGCAGGCGCGACCGGGGGCTTCGTACTGGCGCGGCCGGTGGAGCGCATCGGGCTCGACGAGATCTATCGCGCGGTCGAAGACTCGCCCCTGTTCTCGCGCCACGCCAACGCCAATCCCAATTGCCCAATCGGCCGCGCCGTCGGCGCGCTGCTCGACCGCGTGCTGGGCCAGGCGGAAAGCGCCATGGTGCAGAGCCTCAAGCGCACCACGCTCGCCGACCTGCTGCGCTCCCAGGAGGTGGTGACGCAGCTGGCGGGGTAACGCCTACGCCTCGATTGCCAGATTGAAGTCGCGCGCCACTGTTTCCAGCCAGCGCCACAGGTAATCCGAGAAGCTCTTCAGCACATAGATCTCGTAGGTCGGCGTGTCGTCGACCAGGTGCAGCAGCACGTTGGCACGTGATAGGCCGGTCTGGGCGCATTGGCCGACATGGAATTCGCGCGGATGCAGGTCCATGCTGACGCCGCGCATCAAGACATCGCGCGCTTTCGGCCCCTTGAGCGCGATGATCGCGCGTGACTCCGAGACATCGCAGGCGGTGGCGTGCTGCCCCGCAAAGTTTGCGCGCAATGCCTCAACCAGCGAGTCCGCCTCGCTATCCGGCCCCGTGATCCACCATTCGTTGGGGCCGAGCCAGAGAATCTGCCAGGGGCCGGCGGTGGATACGGTGTTTGCCGCGCTCGGCAGCGCAAGGCCGGTGGCGGTCTGCACGGCCGACGTAAAGGCCGGATCGGAAGCCGTGCCGCGAATGTTGACGATGGTGCGGTGGGCGACCTCGGACAAGTTGACGCCGGCGCCGGCGGCGCTGCTGGCGGCAGCGCGCGCGACCAGCCCCAGATGCGCGAGCGCGGTGCGGCGCTGATAGGTCTCAACCATTGATGCGCGCTCCTTCCGGATCGAAGAATTTCGGCTCGGTCACCTTGGCTTTCACGACTTTGCCCTCGTAGGGCATGTAGAGCGTCTCGCCCATGCGGTTGCGGCCGTTTTTCACGAGCGCCATGGCGATGGAGCGGCCGCAATTCGGGCTGTAGTAGCTCGATGTCACATGGCCGATCATCTCCATCGGCGGCTTGTCCTTGAGTTCGGCGACGATCTGCGCGCCTTCCGGCAGCACGTCGTTCGGGTCTTCCGTCAGCAGCCCGACCAGATGCTTGCGGTCCGGCCGCTTGCTGTCCGAGCGTTGCAGCGAGCGCTTGCCGAGGAAGTCCGGCTTCTGCTTGCTGACGATCCAGTCCATGCCGAGATCCTGCGGCGTGGTCGTGCCGTCGGTCTCCTGGCCCACGATGATGAAACCCTTTTCGGCGCGCAGGACGTGCATCGCCTCTGTGCCGTATGGCGTGATGCCGTATTTCTCGCCCGCCTGCATCAGGGCGCGCCACACGTGCATGGCGTAAGACGGCGCCATGTTGAGCTCGTAAGTCGCCTCGCCGGTGAAGGTGATGCGGTAAATGCGGCACTTCACGCCTGCGGCCATGCCGTCCTTGAACGACAAATGCGGAAAGCTTTGGTCATCAAGCGCCAGGTCCGGCGCCACTTCGGCCAACAGCTTGCGCGCCATCGGGCCGCTGATGCCGATCACCGCCCACTGCTCGGTCACGCTGGTCAGGTAGACTTTCTTGTCCGGCCACTCGCACTGCAGCCAGTCTTCCAGCCACGCCATCACGCGGGCGGCGCCGCCGGTGGTCGTCGTCATGTGGAAATGATTTTCGGCGAGCCGACTGGTGACGCCGTCATCCATCACCATGCCGTCTTCGCCCAGCATCAGGCCGTAGCGGCAGCGGCCGGGCTCCAGCTTGGACCAGGCGTTGGTGTAGACCATGTTGAGGAACCAGGCGGCGTCCGGCCCCTGGATATCGATCTTGCCGAGGGTCGAGGCGTCGACGATGCCAACCGACGTGCGCACCGCCTTGACCTCGCGGTTGACGGCGTCGTGCATGCTCTCGCCAGGCTTCGGGTAGTACCAGGCGCGGTGCCACTGGCCCACTGTTTCGAACGGCGCACCGTGCTGCTCGTGCCAGGAATGGAGCGGCGTCTTGCGGATCGGATCGAGAAAGTCGCCCTTGTCGATGCCCGAGAAGGTTCCGATCGTCACCGGCGTGTAGGGCGGACGGAACGTCGTGGTGCCGACCTCCGGGACGCTGACGCCGCGCAGATCGGCCATCAAGGCCAGCGCGTTGACGTTGCTGGTCTTGCCCTGATCGGTCGCCATGCCCATGGTGGTGTAGCGCTTCAGATGCTCGACCGAGCGGTAGCCTTCGCGGTGCGCCAGCGCGACGTCAGCCGCCGTCACATCGTTCTGGTAGTCGATGAAATGCTTACCCTCGTGGCCGAGCGGCGCATTGGACGGCACGATCCACATCTCGCGCATCGGACCCATGGCCGGTTCTGCGCCCGCGACCGGCGTGTTACCGGCCGGTTGGGTGTAGCCGCAAGCATGCGCCGCGGCCGTGCCGGCCGCATGGCCGTCGACCAGGCAATCGGCCAGTGCAAACGCACCGCGCGCCGCGCCGACCGAGTGGTTGTTCTGGCCCGGCAGCAGCTTGTCCGGCACGAAGGCCAGGATGTCCTGGTCCCATTTCAGCTTGCCGCGCGCCTGCGAGAACAAGTGCACGGTCGGCTGCCAGCCGCCGGACGACAGCACCATGTCGCACGAGATCGTGCGGCCATCGCTGGTCACATTCCTGCCGTCGCTGGTCAGGCGGCGTACGTCGACTTCGCGCACCGCAAGCTTGCCATTGACGTGGGCGATGGCGTGACCCGCCAGGATTTCGATGCCGCGCGAACGGGCATCGGCGATCAGCACGCCCTCCGGGTTCTCTCGCACGTCGACGACCGTCGCGACCGACACGCCGGCATTCACCAGATCGATTGCGGCCTGGTAGGCGCTGTCGTTGTTGGTCATGATGACCGCACGCTTGCCAGGCGCTGCGCCATAGCGATTGACATAGGTTTGCGCGGCGGATGCGAGCATGCAGCCCGGCCGGTCATTGTCGAGATAGACCATCGGCCGCTCGATTGCGCCGGTGGCCAGGATCACGTCCTTGGCGCGTACGCGCCACAGCCGTTGCCGTGGCTGGCTCAGCGCCTCGGTCGAAGTCGGAGCCAGATGGTCGGTCACCCGCTCCATCAAGCTGACCAGATTGTGGTCGTAGTAGGCGAACGCCACGGTCCGCGGCAGCAATGTCACGTCGGGCATCGCGCGCAGTTCGGCCAGCGCATCGGCAACCCACTCCGCGCCAGGCTTGCCGTCGATCGTGGCCTGGCGGTCAGAGAGCAGCGCGCCGCCCATTTCCTGCTGCTCATCCACCAGGATGACGCGCGCGCCGGCCCGACCTGCCGCCAAGGCGGCCGCCAGTCCCGCGGGGCCTGCACCGACGATTAACGCGTCGGCATGGGCATAGAGCTTGTCATAGCGGTCGGGATCAGGCTCCGTCGGACATTTGCCGAGACCGGCCATGCGGCGGATGAAATGCTCGTATTTCATCCAGAAGCTCTTCGGCCACATGAAGGTCTTGTAGTAGAAGCCCGACGGGAAGATGCGGTGGAACAGGCTGTTCACCGCGCCGTAGTCGGTGGTCAGGCTCGGCCAGCGGTTCTGGCTTTCCGCGACCAGGCCGTCATAGAGCTCGATCTGGGTGGCGCGCTGGTTGGGTTCGGTGCGGGCGCCCTGGCCGAGTTGGATCAGGGCATTCGGTTCCTCGGCGCCGGCGGAGAGGATGCCGCGCGGCCGGTGATACTTGAAGCTGCGGCCCACCAGAACGACGCCGTTGGCGAGCAGCGCCGAAGCGAGCGTGTCGCCCTCGAAGCCCTGATAGCTCTTGCCGTCGAAGGTGAAACGCAGCGGCTTGTCGCGATCGATGCGGCCGCCCTGCGGCAGGCGATTGACCTGGCTCATCGGCCGTTCCCCCGGTCGATGGCAGGTGCGGGCTGGCCCATTTCATAGACCGCGTAGATCTCGTGCGTCACGGTATCGCGCGCAACGTTGAAATAGCGCCGGCAGCCCTTGGCATGCATCCAGCGTTCGTAGTGCACGCCCTTGGGGTTCTTGCGCATGAACAGGTACTGCGACCATTCGGCATCGGAGAGCTGCTCGCCGTTGGTCGGCCGCGCGATGTGGCCCTCGTGTGCATAGGTGAATTCGTGCTCGTCGCGCTTTCCGCAGTAGGGGCAGGGGATCAGCAACATTGGATGATGCCTCTCAGTGAGCGACGCCGGCGGCGCCGTGCTCGTCGATCAGATAGCCGGTGGTGAAGCGCTCCAGCGCGAACGGCGCCGCCAGCCTGTGCGGCTCGCCGGTCGCGATGGTGTGCGCGAAGACGTGGCCGGAGCCGGGCGTCGCCTTGAAGCCGCCGGTGCCCCAGCCGCAATTGAAGAACAGATTCTCGACCGGGGTCTTGCCGATGATCGGGCTGGCGTCGGGGCAGGTGTCCACGATGCCGCCCCATTGGCGCAGGAAGCGCAGCCGGCCAAAGATCGGGAACAGCTCGGTCAGCGCGTTGAGCATGTTCTCCACCACCGGCGGGCTGCCGTATTGCGAATACGAATTGAAGCTGTCGATGCCGGCGCCGAACACCAGCTCACCCTTGTCGGACTGGCTGACATAGACGTGCACTTGGCCCGACATGACGACGCAATCGAGCACCGGCTTGATCGGCTCCGACACCATCGCCTGCAGGGGGTGGCTTTCGATCGGCAGGCGGAAGCCCGCCATGCCGGCGAGCACGCCGCAATGGCCGGCGACGACCACGCCGACTTTCTTCGCGCCGATGAAGCCGCGTGTGGTTTCGATACCGGTGACCGCGCCGTTCTCGATCTTGAAGCCAGTGACCTCGCAATTCTGGATGATGTCGACGCCGCGCGCATCGGCGCCACGGGCATAGCCCCAGGCCACCGCATCATGGCGCGCGACGCCGCCGCGCCGTTGCAGACTGGCGCCGAACACCGGATAGCGCGCGGTGGGCGAGCAATCGAGGATCGGGCAATAGGCCGCGACCTGCTCACGGGTCAGGATCTCGGAATCGATACCGTTGAGCTGGATGGCATAGACCCGGCGGCGCAACGCCTGCATGTCGTGGACAGTGTGGGCGGTGGAGAGCAGGCCGCGCTGGCTGAACATCACGTTGTAGTTCAGGTCCTGGGACAACCCTTCCCACAGCTTCAGGGCATGCTCGTAGAGATGCGCGGACTCATCCCACAGATAGTTCGACCGGACGATGGTGGTATTGCGTCCCGTATTGCCGCCGCCGAGCCAGCCTTTTTCGATGACCGCGACGTTGGCGATCCCGTGCTCCTTGGCAAGGTAGTAGGCGGTCGCGAGGCCGTGGCCGCCACCGCCCACGATGACGACATCGTAGGCCGGCTTGGGATCCGGGCTGCGCCACGCTTCGGTCCAGTTCTGGTGGTAGCTGACCGCGTTCCGCGCGAGCGTGAAGATCGAATAATGCTGTTTCATCAGGGCTTACCGGCACGACTTTGGAATCGGCCGCGAGGATGGCGGAGCCCGCCACCCTCGTCCTTTGGCCGAGCGCCATGTATTGTCGCCGCAACGCCGCAGGGTCAAGCGCTTGGCCCGCATCAGTGCGCCACGCCCGAGGCGCCGTGCTCGTCGATCAGATAGCCGCTGTGGAAGCGCTCGAGCGAGAATGGGGCGGCGAGGGGATGGGGCTCGCCGGTCGCGATCGTGTGGGCGTAGACGAAGCCGGAGCCGGGCGTCGCCTTGAACCCGCCGGTGCCCCAGCCGCAATTGAGGAACAGGTTCTCCACCGGGGTCTTGCCGACAATCGGACTGGCGTCCGGGCAGGTATCGACGATGCCGCCCCACTGCCGCATGAACCGCAGCCGGTTGAAGATCGGGAACAGATCGGTCAGGGCATTCAGCATGTTCTCGATGATCGGCGGGCTGCCCATCTGCGAATAGGAATTGTAGGTGTCGATGCCGGCGCCCAGCACCAATTCGCCCTTGTCGGACTGGCTGACATAGACGTGCACCAAGCCGGACGTGATGACGGTGTTCAGCACCGGCTTGATCGGCTCGGAGACCAGCGCCTGCAGCACGTGGCTGGAGATCGGCAGGCGGAAGCCCGCCATGGCACAGAGCACGCTGGAATGGCCGGCGACCGCGATGGCGACCTTCTTGGCGGCGATGGCACCGCGGGTGGTCTCGACGCCGGTGACACGGCCGTTCTCGACACGGAAGCCGGTCACCTCGCAGTTCTGGATGATGTCGACGCCGCGCGCATCGGCCGCGCGGGCAAACCCCCAGGCGACGGCATCGTGCCGCGCCACGCCGCCGCGACGCTGGAGGCTGGCGCCGACGATCGGGTAGCGCGCATCCCGCCCGACATGGATGATCGGGCACCATTCCTTGAGCTGGGCCGGCGTCAGGAACTCTGAATCGATGTCGTTGAGCTGGATGGCATAGACCCGGCGCCGCAGCGCCTGCATCTCGTGCTGGCTGTGCGCCAACGAGACCAGGCCGCGCTGCGAAAACATGACGTTGTAATTGAGGTCCTGGGACAGGTTCTCCCACAATTTCAGGGAGAACTCGTAGAGATGCGCGGATTCATCCCACAGATAGTTCGAGCGCACGACGGTCGTGTTGCGCCCGGTATTGCCGCCGCCCAGCCAGCCTTTCTCCAGCACTGCGACATTGGCGATCCCATGCTCCTTGGCGAGGTAGTAGGCAGTTGCCAAGCCATGCCCGCCGCCGCCGATGATGACGACGTCGTAGGCCGGCTTAGGATCAGGGCTGCGCCAAGCCTCCTGCCAATCCTGGTGGTGGTTGAGCGCGTTCCGGGCCAGGGAGAAGATCGAGTAGGTCTGTTTCATGCGAGTTTGGGAGTTCGGCGGGAGGGTCGAATTTCTTCAGTATTCCGGGGGCCGGTCAAGCGCCGAAGCCCACTTTAGGCTTGCAGTCTTGTGGCCGCCTGCGACGGAAAAACACATGGCGACAAGTCCGGTATTTTGTTCTATAGACGGCACCGACTTTTCAGATCGCGCCGTATGCTTCCAGGGAGCCGGCGCCTTAGAGGGTTTCGCGCCGTCCATGTTCGGAGCCAAGCCAAGCAAGCTGCCGCAGGAAATCGCGTTCCTGCTGGTGCCGAATTTCTCAATGATCGCCTTCACCTCAGCCATCGAGCCGCTTCGTCTCGCGAACCGCGCGAGCGGCAAGGAGCTTTATCGCTGGCGCTTGTTTTCGTCCGACGGCAAGCCCGTGCGCGCGAGCAACGGCATCGAACTGACGCCCGAAGGCAGCGTGGATCAGATCGGCGGATACCAGACCGTCATCCTGTGCAGCGGCATCGAGGGTCATCTCTACGAGGACAAGAACGTGTTCGCGGCGCTGCGCCGCGCCGACCGGCAGGGCGCGGATATCGGCGCGCTGTGCACCGGCGCCCACATCCTGGCGCGCGCCAAGCTTCTCGATGGCTATCGCTGCACCATCCATTGGGAAAACCTGGCCAGCTTCTCCGAGAACTTCCCGGAGATCGAAGCGACCTCGGAACTGTTCGAGGTCGACCGCAACCGTTTCACCTGCTCAGGCGGAACCGCGGCGCTCGACATGATGCTCAACATGATCTCGCAGCAGCATGGGCATGAACTCGCGGCGTCAGTATCCGAACAGTTCATTCATGAGCGCATCCGCGATCGGCACGATCACCAGCGCATGGCGCTGACCGCGCGGCTGGGCGTGCGTCATCCGAAGCTGATCCAGGTGATCCAGCTCATGGAGCAGAATCTGGAAGAGCCGCTGAGCCGCCAGGAGCTGGCGGAAGCGGCAGGCCTTTCCAGCCGGCAGATGGAACGTCTGTTCGCCAAATACCTGCACCGATCGCCGGCGCGCTACTACGTGGAACTGCGGCTGAACCGCGCGCGATTGCTGCTGCTGCAGACTAACATGTCGGTGATCGATATCGCGCTCGCTTGCGGTTTCGTGTCGGCCTCGCATTTCTCGAAGTGTTATCGTGATTTCTTCGGCAAGACGCCGCGCCGCGAACGCGCGGGGCCGAACGCCGTGGTGGAAGAGGAACCGGAACGAAGGAGTGCCGCGGGCCGGGCATAGCCCGCATTTGTCGTCCGATATTCAGCTGATCATATATGGGGGGATCATTATGCGCCGATTGCTGCCGCTCGCGGTCGCTCTAGCTTTGTCGGTCACCGGTTGCGCCATCATAGAGAATGGGCCAAGCACGCCGCCTGTCGAAGCGGGCAAGATGCCCTACCCGCAGTCGATCTATGTCTATGACTTTGCGGTCTCGCCAGCGGAAGTGCCCGCGGGCAGCGCGGCCGCCGCTCAGCTGGCGGATGCGGTGAATGATCCGACGACCAATCCGAAGCGCGAGGCCCTCGAGCACAAGATCGCAGACACCTTGTCGAGCAAGCTGGTCGCGCAACTGCAGAAGGCCGGCCTTCCCGCGGTCCGCTGGGCGGGGACGCCCCCGAAGAACAAGGATGCCTACATTCTTGAGGGCCAGTTCCTGACCAGCTACGAAGACAGCGGGCAGAAGATCATCGGCCTGACGCTCGGCGGCACGCAGCTTCGGGTCCTCGCGCAGCTCTATCACTTGGAAGACGGGCAGAGGCAGGTATTCAACAAGGTGTCGGTCGGCTTGCACGGATTGGCCGGCAAGCTGCCTGCCGCGAAGCTCTCTTCCAGCAAGGCCGAGGCGTCCGTGAGCACAGCCGTCGGTGCGGTCCAGGACGTCACATCCAAGGTCAAGAAGGGTGCGGACGACACGGCCGGGACGATCGTCGACCTCTTGAAGCCGAAGATGCAGGAGCAGGGCTGGTTCTAGCGTCGCCGGCGCGTTCGGCTGGGCGGCGTAAGATCAAACGCTGTGATCGCCGCTAGATGTCGAGAATGTCCGACGGGGCATTGAACTCGGGGTTCGGCTCGGCGCCTGTGACAATCGGAAAGTCGAACTCGTAGACATCCTCGCCGAAGGCCAGCGAGTCATCGATCATCCGGCGATCGGGATCGACGGCCTCGACGGTTGGACTTTGCGCTGTGGGTGCCGTTGTGGCGCCGTCTTCCGCCAGGGCGATCGAGGCACTGACCGCGAGGCAAAAGGCGATCAGCAGCAAGGTCGCGATACCCAGTAACCGAAGCATGAAACCCCTCGCAAACCGCCCAGTTCGGCGCGCAGTCCGCGAATCAGGCGTGCCGGGAATCTAGGAGGCGGAGCGACGGCCGTCTGTGACCGTCCGCACACGCTGCAGGGGGGGTCAGTCTTGGGGGAGCGGGGCCGGCTCCCACAGCTCGACGCGGCGGCCGTCGGGGTCGACGAACCAGCCGAACCGGCCTTCGACAGTTTTCTCAGTCCGATCATCGACTTGAGCGCCGGCTTCGCGAAGGCGCTTGAGCGCCCCATCGAGATCGGAAACGCGGAAGTTGATCATGAAGGGTTGGCCGGAATTGCCGAAATAGCTGGTCGAGGAGCGGAACACGCCCCAAACGGTGTAGCCGGGCTCGCCATTCTGATCCTGCCAGGGAAAGGCCCAGCTCGCGGAGTCCGGATCAGTCGGAACGCCGAGCACGTCGCGATACCAGCGCGCGAGGTCAGGGGGATTGCGTGACTTGAAGAAGATCCCGCCGATCCCCGTGACAAAGCTCATGCCGCTGCTCCGGCGTGCGAACCGAATGGCGGACGCGCAAACAGCCTGCGCACCATCGGCTCGAACGCCGACAGCGGCAGGTTCTCGTAGTCCGGGTCGAACGACATCTGATCCCAGCGTTCGCAGAACGTCGCAGTCCGCTCGAACATCGGATGCTCCCGGTAACGCTCGCGCGCGAAGCGGTCGCCGCCCGTGTGGTGCCAATAGTAGTAGCCCTGGAAGATGCCGTGGTGCTGCACCAGCCAATGATTGTCCGGGCTGACATAGGGTTGCAGGATTGCGGCGGCCAAGTCGGAATGGTTCCACGGTGCCAGCGTGTCGCCGATGTCGTGCAGCAGCGCAACGACGACCGTCTCTTCGTCGGCGCCATCGCGCAGCGCGCGCGTGGCGGTCTGCAGGCTGTGGTCATAGCGGTCGATCTGGTAGCCCATCTTGTCGCCGCGCAAGCGGTTCAGCAATTCAAGCACGTTGTCGGCAAGCCCAAGGTCCAGTTTCTTGTAGACGCGATCGAGGAACTGATATTCTTCGTGGGTTCCTTCATCCATGCGGGTGAAGCTGACGGTCTCGGATTCAAACATGGCGAATTGTCCCCTGCGCTGGCGCAACAAACGCCATGCTAGACTTGCCCCCACTGCCGCGTCCAGGAGTGCGTGTGGCACTCACTGAACTAGGTCAAGCGCTTGCGCGCCATGGTCTGCGTCTGCGCGGCGGTTTCGCAACCGATGGCGAGCTGGATCGAAACGTCCTTGCGGAAGCGCCGTGGGCACAAATGGTGATCCTGGTCGGGAATATCGGATCCGAGCTGTGGGAGAAGAGCGGGGCCGAGATCTCGGCGACGACGGACAGCAATCCGCTCGATCGGTGGACGCGGCAGGTCGTCGATCCGATCGCGCGATCAGCCGGCGGTGCGGCGCTCTATCCGTTCGCAGGCCCGCCCTATTGGCCGTTCCAGCGGTGGGCGCAGCGGGCCGATGGCGTGCGCGCATCGCCGATCGGAATCCAGATCCATCCCGTATTCGGACTATGGCACGCCTACCGCGCCGCCATTTTATTGCCCGCGGTCGTAGATCTGCCTCGACCGGAGGAGCACCCGCATCCATGCGACAGTTGCGTGGACAAGCCATGCTTGACTCATTGCCCCGTCGGAGCCTTTTCAGCCAAGGGCTATGACGTGGATCGCTGCGTCGATCATGTTGTTGCGCTGCAGCATGAGTCCGGTTCGTGCAGCGACATAGGATGTCTGGCTCGCCTCGCGTGCCCGGTCGGCGCCGCATGGCGATACCAGCCGGACCATGCGCGGTTCCATATGGCGGCGTTTGTTAAAGCTAGAATGCGAATGAAAAGAAAGAACCCATTAAGAAAATCGCCTGATGATGTAGGCCGAACGAAAGCTTGAGAGCGTACGAGTCATTAGGGTATTAAGTCGTTCACAAACTTGATTTTTGGGGGTGCCCCGTGCGGATCATCTCGCGCGTTGCGACTTTGCTGTTGGCTGCGGGCTTCTCTGCCGCAGCATTCTTGGCGACCAGCAATGCTGGTATGGCGGCCTCCGAGGCTGAAGTCACGATCAAGGCTGCCAACGGAATAGACGGCAAGGCAATCACCGAGCCGGTGGCCTGGGTCATTACCAAGCTCGACCAGAACGGCAAGCCGCTCAAGACGCCAGCGGTGCAGAATGCTTCCGTCGTGCTGAAGACGAAGCTCAAGCCCGGCCAGTACCAAGTGTTGGGCCAGTCCAACGGGATGGCCGCCAAGCAGACCTTCACGGTCGGCAAGGAGCCAGTTGAGCGGACGCTGACCTTCGGCATGGCTCAGATCAGCATCAAAATGATCACCTCCAGGGGCCGCAAACCGGTCACCGACCCGATCCAGTGGGAGATGCTGACCTACGTGAAGGGCGCGCCGGATAAGGGCCAACGCGTCGATATCGTCACGGCCCCCACCGCGAACTTCACGGTTCCCGCCGGCGGCTATGTCGTGCGCGCCAGCTACAACGGCGCGACCGCGGATCTGGTCGTGCCGCTCAAGGCTGGCCAGTCCTACAACTACACGCTCAATCTCTATGCCGGCTACACCGAGGCCCATGCTCTGAACGGCAAGAACCGGATCCGGCAGGACGTGGTCTGGCAGGTCGTGCGGGCCAAGCCGAATGACAAAGGTGAGTACCAGCTGGTGGCCGAGCAGCACGCGGCGGAGCCGAAGTTCATGCTGCGCGAAGGCAAATACATTCTGATCGCGCGGTTTGGCGATATGTGGGGCAAGGAAGACCTCAGCGTCACGGCCGGCGAAATTGCCAAGATCAAGGTCAAGTTGGCCAAGGACGCCGACGTTCCGGTGATTGCCTCGAAGTAGCGGACTTCATCGGCGACCATTTCGATCCGGGGGCCGTCTGGCCCCCGTTTTCTTTGTCCGGCGCCATCGAAAAATGGCCGCTACTGCCGTCCCAAATCTCATTGGCTTGGGGCCGGACCGCCTGCTATCCGGTCAGATGGGTCAGCCAGTCCGGGTGGAAGGGTCCGTCATGCAACGAGAGCCGCGCGCACGCCGCGAACGCCGCACCGTCGGCGGCGTGAAGCAGCTGCCCTGGCGAACCTACCGAAACCCCTATCGGCCGATCGAGGTGCTGACGGACGAGCAGATCGAGCGCATCCACGACGCCTCGATGCGGATCCTGGAAGAGTTCGGCATCGAGTTCCTGGACGGCCAGGCGCGCGAGCGCGCCGTGGCCAAGGGTGCAGAACTGGTCTCCGGCACCCAGCGCTTGCGGTTCGACCGCAACCTGGTTGCCGAGTATGTGAGCAAGGCCCCGGCGCAATTCACGCTGCACGCACGCGTGCCGGAGCGCAACCTGACCTTCGGCGCCAATCACGTCAATTTCGGCTCGGTCGCCTCAGCGCCGAACGTGTCCGATCTGGACAACGGACGGCGGCCGGGCAATTTCACCGACTACTGCAACCTGCTGCGATTGGTACAGAGCCTGAACGTCGTGCAGTTCATCGGCGGCTATCCGGTGGAGCCTGCCGACATCCCGCCATCGACCCGCCATCTCGACGCGCACTACGCGGCAATCACGCTCACCGACCGGATCTGGCATCCCTACAGCTTGGGCCGGGAGCGCATCCTCGATGCCGTGGAGATGATCTGCATTGCGCGCGGCGTCAGCAAGGAGCAGTTGGCGCGCGAGCCGAGCCTGTTCTCGATCGTCAACAGCAACTCGCCGCTGCGCCTCGACATCCCGATGCTGCAGGGCCTGATGGCGATGGCGGAGCACGGGCAGCCGGTGGTGCTGACGCCCTTCACCTTGTCGGGTGCGATGGCGCCAGCGACCATCGCAGGCGCGCTGGCGCTGCAGAATGCCGAGGCGCTGGCCGGCATCTGCTTCATCCAGATGATCAATCCCGGCGTGCCGTGTGTCTATGGCGGGTTCACCTCGAACGTCGACATGAAGACCGGCGCGCCGGCATTCGGCACGCCGGAATATACCCGCGCCGCGATGGCGGGCGGCCAGCTCGCGCGTCGCTACAAATTGCCCTACCGCTCCAGCAATGCCTGCGCCGCCAATGCGGTCGACGCACAGGCCGCATACGAATCCGAGATGTCGCTGTGGGGCGCCGTCATGGGCCACGCCAATCTGGTCTTGCATAGCGCAGGATGGATGGAAGGCGGGCTGGTTGCTTCGTTCGAGAAGATGGTGGTCGATGCCGAGATGATCCAGGGCATGACCGAATTCATGCGGCCGCTGGAGGTGAACGACGACACCCTCGCCGTCGATGCCATCAAGGAAGTCGGGCCTGGCGGGCATTTCTTCGGCTCGGCGCATACGCTGGCGCGCTACGAGACCGCGTTCTATGCGCCCATGGTGAGCGACTGGCGCAATTTCGAGACTTGGCGCCTAGCCGGCGCTGTCGAGGCGGCGCAGCACGCCAACGCGATCTGGAAGCAGTTGCTGGCGGACTACGTGCCGCCGCCGCTCGATCCGGCAGTCGACGATGCGCTCAAGGCATTCGTCGCCAAGCGCAAGGGGGAAGGCGGCGTGCCGGGCTACTGACACCGCCGTTCATTAAATGCTAAGAAATGCGGCCTAGGACTGGTGTGATCCTGAGAAGGGGATGCGCCATGACCATCCGCTCAATCGATAAAATTGCGACAAAAGCCGAGCAACAGTTCCACGAAACTGGCGGCCTGCGAGGCTTTTCAGCAAGCTGCCGAGCCGGATCAGGCACTGGCGTGACTGGCCTGTCCGTCACGGCGACCGAGGATACGGACGGCATCACCTTCACCTATACCCTGGATGTGGCCGACGCGACCGCAAGGGCCCGCGGATCCAAGCCCGGTTTCTCGGTGGAGCAGATCGAGGAGCTCATGGATCACCTGAGCAGCCTCAGGAGCGCGTCCCAGACACACCTGGCCGGCGCCAAGAACGCGACGGCGCCGGTCGGCGCCCGCCTCAGAAGGCTCTAAGCCGCAGCCTTCTGTGCCGAAAGGCGCAGTTCCGCCGGATGCACCATCGTCTCCTTGGGGCGGAGAAACCACTTCCGGAATACTTCTGCGTAGCCGCTGAGGCGATAGTAGCCGAGCTCCGGCGCGAGGTGCGCTTTCTCAGCCTCGTACTGCTTGCGCCGCTGGTGCCAGGCGAGGCGCGGATGGCGGTGATGGATGAGGTGCAGGTTGTTGTAGAGGAACAGCCAGCTCCAGAACCAGTTTGATTCACAGATCACCGTGCGCTGCTGCACCGGTCCCGCCGCGCGATGTTCCGCATAGGAGCGGACCAGGGTCAGCGACGTCCCGGGATAGGCAAATAAAAGGATGTAGGCCCAGAGGGGGATGTCGCACACCACCAGCACCCAGTAGAGCACGGCCGCCACGGCGGGAACGTACCACACCAGCGGACGCAGCCGGCGCCAGTGCCCCTCGCGCACCGCCAGGACCTTCTCGCGCCAGGCGAAGAAGCAATAGTAGGCCGGCCCGAACAGCATGCGGCCGCCAAGCGAGCGCATCAGGGTTCGCACCAACAGTCGCAGTGGCGACATCGCGACGATCTGCTCGGCTGTGAGATAGTTGGACTCGGGATCGAGTTCCGGGTTGGTCAAATTCTCGTCGATATGGTGCGTCCGGTGGGTGAACCGATAGGAGAGATAGGGCAGCCACAGCCACAACGGCCAGCCGACGATGAAAGAGTTGACCGCTTCCCACTTGGTCGGAAAGCCGTGCGTCGCCTCGTGCTGCAGCGATCCATGCATGCAGACGATGATCGCGCCCAACGGCAGCAGCATCCACCACGGCAGATCGTGATAGTGCAGGGTCACGATCGCAAAGGCCGCATAGACGCCGATTGCAAGAAATAGAGTGGGCCAGTCGATGTAAAAGCTGGGTGCGTCCGAAGCGGACGCGGTAGGTAAGGCAGGTGGGACGGCGGACATCTGCAGCTTGGGTCCAATCTATGCTACCTGTATATACAAGTTGACGGCGGTCGCCAAGACGGTCGAAAGGTGTAATCCGACGGTTTTGTGCGCGTGGTCACCACGGAACCCGGCTATGTAGGATTGAAGGCGTAAAGCGAGGCATTCCATGCTCCAGGGACAATGCTTGTGCGGTGCCATTCGCGCCCGGTATGAGGCGGTACCGCGCACCCTCACGGTGTGCCACTGCGGCATGTGCCGGCGCTGGCATGGCTCGCTTGGCGCCTATGTTGGCGGCAAGCCGGCGGACTATCGGTTAGAAGGTGGAGAGCATCTGCGCTGGTACGGCTCGTCGCCGGGGGCCGAGCGCGGCTTTTGCGGCATCTGCGGATCCAAGATGTTCTGGCGATCCAAGGATGGAAAATACATGGACATTGCCGTCGGGGTGCTCGACCAGCCGACCGGTCTGGCGACCAGCGCGCATATCTGGGTCCGTGACAAGGGCGACTATTACGGCCTGCCGGAGGACGCGCCCTGCTTCGAAGAATCCGCGGATGGCGTGCCGCAGGCCGTCGATCCATGCCCGCCGGTGGCGCGGGAGCTTTCCGAACGTGAGGGGCATTGTCTTTGCGGCGGCGTCTCGTTTCGCGTGCGAGGCAAGATGCGTGACGTGGTGTGGTGCCATTGCGGCCAGTGCCTGCGCTGGCACGGCCACTACGGCGGCTACACGGCAGGCACGCGGCCGAACATCGAATTGCACGGCCAGGACAAGATCACTTGGTACAAATCCTCGGAAGCGGCGCGGCGCGGCTTCTGCCGGGACTGCGGCTCCAATCTGTTCTGGGAGGGCGTAGGCCGTGACTACGTGTCGATCGCGGCGGGCGCGCTCGAAATGCCGACCGGTCTAGTTACTGCGCGGCACATCTTTGTCGAGAGCAAGGGCGACTACTATCGCATCTCCGATGGCGTTGCCCAAACGCCAGGTACGTTGGCGGCACACCCCGTGACCTTCTAGACAGTACCGCCAGACATGCGCGCCATGATCTCGATGTACGACATGCCGGAGCGCCGCTCGGCGACCGCCGCGTGGTGGTCTGGTCTTGCGCGGCATTGGCGAGACGCTGGCCTGGCCAGCATTCCGGATGCTTCGGAGTTGCCGGGCGATCCATATGAACTCTGGCTGGCGCCGGACCTCTTCATCGCACAAACCTGTGGTTACCCGCTGACCCACCGTCTGAGAGATCGGGTCACGCTGGTCGCCACGCCGTGCTACGCGGTGGATGGCTGCGTTGGCCCGGCCTATCACAGCGTCATCGTGGCGCGGAGGGATTCCGATATCCGGACCCTCGACGACGTCGGCGGCAAGGTTGCGGCGATCAACGGCTACGATTCCCAGTCCGGATGGAATGCGCTGCGGCACAGCCTGATCGGCAAAGGCGCGCCTGCGCGCGTCGTGGAGACGGGCGGTCACCGCAAGTCGGTCGCGGCAGTGAGGGAAGGGCGCGCCGATATCGCTGCCATCGACTGCGTGACCTATGCGGGCCTGGAGACTGTCGCGCCACGGGAGGTTGCGCCCCTCCACGTAGTCGCACGCAGCGCAAGTGCGCCGGCTCTGCCCTATGTCACGCGGCGCGACATCTCGCCTTCTGACCTGGAGAAACTGCGCGCCGGCCTGCACGCGGCGATCACCGATCCGGCGTTGGCCGAGACGCGTACCGCCTTGCTGATCGCAGGCATCGAGGTTCTGCCTCTGCGGGCCTACGACCGTATGCTGGAGATGGAACGGGAAGCCGACCGGGCCCATTCGCTGGTGGTCAGTTGACGGCCGCGCTGCGCTACGCCGGACTGTTGCCCGCTCTCGCGATCCTCGTGTCGGCGGTGTTCTGGGGCTCCATGTGGATGCCGCTGCGTGCGGCCTTCGGCAGCGGGCTGTCCGGCGCCTGGGTGGCCTGGTTGATCTACGGCGTGCCCGCGCTGCTGGTGCTGCCGTTCGTGCTGCGCGATCGCGGCCGTGGGCTGGCGGCGGGCGGGCCGGCCCTGCTGTGGCTGGGCCTGTCGACCGGCATCTGCAACTACCTTTACGCCGCCAGCGTCGTCTATGGCGACGTGGCACGCGTGGTACTGTTGTTCTACGTCAATCCGGTCTGGAGCGTGCTGCTGGAGCGCGCCATCCTGAAGGCTCGGATCACACCGGGGCGCGCGGCGGCGTTGGTGGTCGGGCTTACCGGCATGTTCATCCTGAACTATGACGGCGAAGGGCTGCCACTGCCGCGCTCCACCGCCGAGTGGGGCGGGCTTGCGGCCGGCTTCTGCTGGGCGGTTGGGCTCGTCACCATGCGCATGACGCCGGACGTCGGCATGATGGAGAAGGCGTTTCTGCAGTACGTGACGGCCATGGTTTTCGGCGGCGCGATACTCGCGCTTGGCGTCTTTCCGGCACAAACCGACTGGGCGATGGTGAACTGGCCGGTTGCATTGCTTTGGATCGCGATCGTCGCAGGAGTCTGGGTTGTGCCGGGCCTGTTGCTGAGCTTTTGGGCTGCGGCTCGCATGTCGCCCACACGGGCCAGCATGCTGTTCATGGTGGAAGTGGTGGTGGGGGTCGGCACGGCCGCCATCTGGACCGACTACCCGTTTGGCTGGCGCGAAGCGATCGGTGGCCTTGTCATCGTGTCCGCGAGCGTGCTGGAAATAGCGTTCGGCGCGCACGCGCCTGCGATACGGGAGACGGGCAGGGCATGAACACTCATCAATTCGATGCGCGCGGCATGAAATGCCCGTTGCCGGTGTTGAAGGCGCGCAAGCTGATGAAGGATCTCGGCAACGGCGACGTGCTGGAGATCCACGCCACCGACCCTGGCGCGCCGGGAGATTTCAAGCATTTCTGCGAGACCACCGGCCATCGCCTGCTCGACAGCACGGAAGCGGATGGGGTGTTCGTGATCCGGATCGAGACGGTACGCGATACCTGAACGCCGCGTTCGCCGGGCGTCAGTTTGTCGTCGTCGGCGCCGCCTCTGCGGCTGGCACCGGCGCACCTTCTGTCTCATGAAGCTCGGCAAAGGCGGCTTGTGCACCGGTATGGAGTGGGATGCTCAAGCGATCGACATCCATGTGGATCTTGCCGGCAGCATTGGGCTCATCGCCTTTTGCGGCGCTGTGCCAGAGCGCTTTCGCCAAGCCGCCCGCCAACTCGTTCGAGAGCGTCGAGCGCACCACCCACACGGCGGGTAGGGACAGCGTCGGTGTCGCATCCGTGCCGGCATACTGCTTGTGCGGAATCCAGTCGGCGACGACATAGTTGCTCTTGTTGTCATCCGAGACCTGTCCGCTCAACAGACGATAGTTGCCGGTTGTCATGAGCGTGACGACATCGGCGCTCGGCAACCGGGCGACCAGAACCAGTGCATCGATCTTGCCGTCGAGCACATCCTTGGCCGCGTCATCGGGTTCGCCCGTGATCAGCTTGGTCTTCTTTTCGCTGATCCCGGCGGCGCGTAGGAGGAAGCGCGCGGTGACGGCATTGTCGGAATCCTTGACGCCGATGGCGAGGCGCTCGCCGTTCAATGCCGCGAGATTCTGGTAGCGCGCTTCCTTCGCGACCAGCACGTGCAACACCAGCTGGCCGACATCGGCGATCGCCCGCAAATCCTTCATCGCGCCGGTCTGCTTGAACGGCCCTGTACCCTGCGAGGCCGCATCGGCGATATCTGCCGATACAATTGCCGATTCCATCGTGCCGCTCTCGACCGACTGCAGGCTATCCACTGGATTAGCCGTCGTCTGCGCAAGGCCGATGACACCTTTGACGCCACAGGGACCATCGTCCTCGCACTGCTGTGATCCGGGTGGATTGCTGATGGCGCTGGCGACCTGGCCGGCCAGATCGTAGAGGCTGGACCCGGGCACGCCGGCCCCAATCCGGAAATAGGCGACTTCCTGAGCGAAGGCCCGCTCGACCGGCGAGCCGGGAATGACGAGAGCGGCAGCCGCACCAAAGCCGGCGGCCAATACACCGCCCAGCCAAATCCTCCTGGGCCCCCCGCCCGAAACGGCCTTGAACGCCCTCACAGCACAATCCTCAAGCCATGTCCGGAGCGCACCCGCGACTCGGACATCTGAGATTTTTCTAAATTTACGTCCCGAGTCGCGGCGGCGCCATACGACAAACGGCGAATATTCGCGATTTCAAGACATTGTGTGATCATTCTCACGCACATCACGGCTTCCAGGACCATTGCCGGAGCCGTCTTGCCCGCAATCTGGTCAAACTTGGTGTGAGCCCGTCGCGGCGCCGCTGTGCCGGGTCGCGGCCAGACCTTCCCGGACGTCGTACGGTCTGCTAACACCCAAGCCCGGAAAAGGATGCGGCCCACGGCGCTAAGGACAAGTAAATGAACGCGGAATTATCGCAGCGTCAGCGCAATTTGCGGCGCCTGTTGCGGCCGCGGCACGTTGCCATCGTGGGCGGGCAGGCGATGGCGGATTCGATCCGGCGCTGCGCCGACACCGGATTCACCGGCGAGGTCTGGGTGGTCAACCCGAAATACCCGGAGCTCGGCGGGCGCAAATGTTACCCCTCGATCGCCGAGTTGCCAGAGGCGCCGGACGCCACTTTCATCGCGGTTCCGCGCGAGGCGACCATCGACATCCTGCGCCAGTTGGATGCCCGCGGCGGCGGCGGCGCCATCTGCTACGCCGCCGGTTACACCGAGGTCGGCGGTGAAGGCATCGCCTTGCAGACTGCGTTCTCCGAGGCGGCCGGCAACCTCGCGGTGGTGGGCCCCAACTGCTATGGGCTCCTCAACTTCGTGGACGGGATCTGCCTGTGGCCGACCGGCGCCTTGGGTCACCAGGTCGAGACCGGCTGCGCCATCGTCATGCAGAGCGGCAATATCGCGCTCAACCTGAGCCGCAACGACCGCTCGGTGCCGTTCGCCTATGTCATCAGCTCGGGCAACCAGGCGATCCTGAACGCCGCGGACTATGTCGACGCGTTGGCCGACGATCCGAACGTGACGGCCATCGGGCTCTATCTCGAAGGCATCAAGGATGTGTCGGCATTCAGCCGCGCCGCCGCCAAGGCCCTGCAGCGCGGCAAGCCGCTGGTGGCGCTGAAGGCGGGCAATTCAGAGCTCGGTGCCAAATTCGCGATGAGCCACACCGGGTCGCTTGCCGGCAGCGACAAGATGTATGACGCCTTGTTCGATCGCCTCGGCATCATCCGCGTCCATTCCGTCCCGCAGCTGCTGGAGACCTTGAAGCTGGTTTCGACCGCCGGCCTGCCCAAGGGCAACCGGCTCGCGGTGTTCACCTGCTCGGGCGGAGAGTGCCTGCTGACCGCCGACCTGTGCGACGCGCTCGGCATCCCGCTGCCGGGATTCGCACCGGACCAGGCGGCGGATCTGCGTGCGCAACTGCCCAACTTCGCCACCGTCTCCAACCCACTCGACTACAACACGTCGCTGTGGGGACACGAAGACCTGCTGCTGAGGTGCTTCTCCACCGTTATGCGCGGCGATTTCGATGCCGGCATGCTGGTGATCGATTTCGCGACCGACGGTCCGGAGACCGAAGCAGCCTGTCTTGCGTCGGTGCGTGCGCTGCTCAAGGCATGCCACGCGCACGGCAAGATGCCGATCGTCACCTCGACCTTGTCGGAACTGCTGCCGGCGGCCGCGCGGGTGGAAGTGATCGCCGCCAGAGGCGCGCCGATGCAGGGTCTGGAGGAAGCGCTGAACGCCTTTGCATCCGTGCATCGCTTCGCACAGCGCAAGGCCATGCTCAGCGAAACGGCGTCTGCCACGATCCCACCGACGCCCGCCGCAGGCGAATCCAAGCGTATCCTGTCCGAGGTCGAAGGCAAGGCGCTCCTGGCACGTTACGGCTTGGCGGTGCCGGAGAGCCGCGTGGTTGCGCCGGCGGATGCGGCCGCCGCTGCCGAAGCGCTGGGCTTTCCGGTCGTGCTGAAAGTTGCCGAACCGGTGATCGCCCACAAGACCGAGGCGGGGGCAGTGGCGATCAATCTCAAATCGCCGGCGGATGTCGCGACGGCCCTCGCGCGCATGGAGAAATCCGTTGCCGCCTATCTCAAGGGCGGGCGCATCGAGCGGGTGCTGGTCGAGCGCATGGTCGGCGACGTGGTCGCGGAGCTGATCGTCGGCGTGCAGCGCGATCCGCAGTTCGGTCTGGCCCTGGTGGTCGGTGCCGGCGGCATCCTTGTGGAACTGGTCGAAGACGCGGCCATGCTGTTGCTGCCGACCTCGGCGCGGGACGTGGAGCAGGCATTGCGCCGCCTCAAGGTCGCCAAGCTGCTGGCAGGCTATCGCGGCAAGCCAGCCGCCGATATGGCGGCATTGGTCAAGGGCATCATGGCGGTCGCCGACTTCGCGGAAGCGCACCGCGGCAAGCTGCTCGAACTCGACGTCAACCCGCTCATGGTGCGGGCGGACGGCGCCGTGGCGGTGGATGCCCTCGTCGTTTTCGGCGAATAGGTCGCGAGTCGTTTCACCGCTTTCAGATGTCGCAACCCGGTTAGTGCGCCGTCTCCAGCGCCGATAGCGTTTCCTTCGTGCCGTTCTATGCCCCCGAAGGAGCGCGCGATGACTTACCAAGCTGGCCGTCATTTCCTGCAGATTCCCGGTCCGACGAATGTCCCGGATCGCATTCTCCACGCCATCGCCCAGCCGGTGCTGGATCACCGCGGGCCCGTTTGGGGGCGGCTACAGGCCGAGGTTTTCGAACGCATCCGCCCGGTGTTCAAGACGAGCCAGCCGGTGATGATCTTTCCGGCTTCCGGCACCGGCGGCTGGGAATCCGCCCTGGTCAATACGCTGTCGCCGGGCGATCAGGTGCTGACCTTCGACACCGGCCAGTTCGCGGTGTTGTGGACCACCATGGCGCGCAAGCTCGGGCTTGACGTGAAGACGCTGGCGACCGACTGGCGCCGCGCGCCATCGCCGGAAGCGATCGAAGCAGCGCTGACCGAGGATCGCGCCCACAAGATCAAGGCCGTCCTGCTGGTGCACAACGAAACGTCCAACGGCGTGATGAGCCGCGTCGGGGAGATCCGCAAGGCGATCGATCGTGCTGGCCATCCGGCCCTGCTGATGCTCGACACCATCTCCTCGCTCGGCAGCGCGGACATGCGGATGGATGAGTGGGGCGTCGATGTCGTGATCGGCGGGTCGCAGAAGGGGTTGATGCTGCCGGCCGGCCTCGCCTTCGTCGCCGCGAGCGAGAAGGCGCGTGCCGCCACCAAGTCAGCCAAACTGCCGCGCGCCTTCTGGGACTGGGAGCCGATGCTGGCGGCGGCCAATGGCACCGGCAATCTGCCCTACACGCCGGCGTGCAATCTGTTCTTCGGCCTCAAGGAAGCGCTCGACATGATCGAGGAGGAGGGGCTGGAGAACATCTTTGCCCGCCACGCGCGCCACGCCGAAGCGACGCGCCGTGCCGTGCGCGCGTGGGGTCTCGAGACCGTGTGCGCCGAGCCCAGCGAATACAGCCAGTCGGTGACCGCGGTCTTCGTGCCCGATGGAAACTCCGCCGATGGCTTGCGCAAGATCATCCTGGAGCGCTTCAACATGTCGCTCGGCGCCGGCCTCGGCAGGCTGGCCGACAAGGTCTTCCGTATCGGTCACCTCGGCGACTTCAACGACCTGATGCTGGCCGGCACGCTGAGCGGCGTGGAAATGGGATTGTCGGTCGCCAAGGTGCCGCATCGCAGCGGCGGCGTATTGGCGGCGCTGAACTATATGTCCGGTGTCGAGGCGCAGCGCGCGGCGGCCTGACGGGTATCGATGATCTTCGTTGTGCGTTCGTCAGGTTCCTGACGAGAAGGTGACGGCGGAAGCGGACTCCGAGACTCCACCGCAAGCACTGCCGTTCGTTGCGCACAATGCGTCCGATCTTTGGCTCGCTTTGCTGAGTCCATCGACTAGCGCAACCGATCTCACGCATCGCTGATTAGCCACACCGCCAGCGTCAGTATGACGTCATGTCATTTCGCTAGCTTCGCCGTCATCACAACAAGGCGGTGACATGCAAATGCTGAATGCAGCTGAACTGCGTCTGCACGAGCACGGACACGACGATCGCGAAGAGATATCGGCTTTCATTCGAGGCAAATTTCATCAAGCGTACGGCGCGACGCTGTCGCACCTGATGCCGCGATTGTTCTCGCTGCTCGATGAAAGGGGGCGCATCGTCGCTGCGTTCGGACTGCGCGAAGCCTTGCGCGGGCGTCTCTTCATGGAGACCTATCTCGATCATCCCGTCGAGCATGCGATCGCACAGCATGCAGGTTGGCCCGTCAGCAGGAACAGCATCATGGAGGTCGGCAACCTGGCAACCTCGCCGGGCGGCGCGCGCGCAATGATCGCTGCGCTGACCTGCTATCTCTACGACCACGGTTTCGAGTGGATCGTCTTCACCGGCGTGGCTGCACTGCGCGCCGCTTTTCACAGGCTTGGAATGCGGCCTTTCATGCTCGCCGAAGCGGAGCCCACACGCCTGGCAGAGAGCGAACGGCTTGCCTGGGGCCGTTACTTTGGCGCGCGCCCGCTGGTGATGGGCGGTCATGTGCCACACGGGCATCGGGTCTTGATGCGGACGCACGCCCGCAGAATTTCCGCGGCCGCAAGACACGTCAGCGTGACGGCAGTGTGATGGATGTTCTGAGCGCACTGCGCATGCATGCGGCGGAGCGGCCGAGCGACATCGCGCTAACCGATGGCACGATGGATCTATGTTTTGCCGATGTGAAAAGCCGGGTTGACGCGCTCGCAGCTTGGTTGGCCGATCGCGGTTGCCGGCGCCTTGGCCTGTTCATGGACAACGGCCTCGATTGGGTCCTGCTCGATCTGGCGGCTCGATCGGCCGACATCGTTCTTGTTCCAATTCCGCTTTTCTTCAGCAAGGACCAGATCCGGCACGTGATCTCGACGGCGGCGCTCGATCACATGGCGACCGACCAGGTCGAGCGGCTCGGCTCTGTGCTCGAGGGCAGCACGGACAGTGTCGAATTGCCGCACTTCGCGGCGGGCCGTACCGGCCGGCTTGTTCCTCTCGCTCTTTGGAAGAGCATGGCGCCAGTTCCGCTGCCCGGCCGCACGCGGAAGGTCACGTTCACGTCCGGCACGACCGGACGACCCAAGGGCGTCTGCTTGTCGCACGCAGCTATCGACCGTGTTGCGAGTTCACTGCTGACGGCAAGCGACGGACGATGGGAGGACAAGCATCTGTGCCTGCTGCCACTCGCCACGCTGCTCGAGAATATCGCAGGCGTCTATGTGCCTTTGCTCGCCGGTGCGATGATCTGCGTACCCCCGCTGTCGACGGTTGGGCTGGTGGGGTCATCGCAGCTCGATGTCGGCGCTCTGCTCGTCGCGGTGCTGCGGTTCCGGGCATCCACGGTGGTGATGGTGCCGCAGATGCTTCTGGCATTGATGGCGGCGACCAGCCCGGACGCGATGCGGCGCTCCGCACTGCGTCTGATTGCCGTGGGCGGCGCGCCGCTGCCGGCCGAGGCGCTGCGCAAGGCCGAGCAGATGGGGCTGCCGGTGCGACAAGGCTATGGCCTGTCCGAATGCAGCTCGGTCGTCACGTTCAACACCGTCAGTGACAATCGGATCGGCAGTGTCGGTCGCCCGCTGCCTCATGCCGATGTGAGGATCGCGCCGGACGGCGAGATCCTGGTGCGTGGAGCTGTATGCGAAGGCTTCCTGGGCGAGCCCGACGTGGCGCGACCGCTCTATTGGCCGACCGGCGATGTCGGCGCATTCGACGCGGACGGATACCTGCATCTGACAGGCCGGAAGAAGCACATGTTCATCACCTCCTTCGGGCGCAATGTCGCGCCTGAGTGGATCGAATGCGAGCTTACGGTCGAGCCCGCGATCGCCCAGGCCGCAGTATTCGGCGAGGCAAGGCCCTGGAACGCTGCGATCATCGTTCCGCGACTTGCGTCAAACCGCCAGCCGGCGGACCCGTCACAAGTCGCGGCTGCGATCCAGCGGGCCAATGCGCGTCTGCCGGACTATGGCCACGTCCGGCGCTGGATTGTCGCCGACGCGCCATTCACGCCCGAGAATCAGCTGATGACGCCGAACGGCAGGCTGCGGCGCGACGCCATCGCCAGAGCCTACGAGGACAGGATCAATCGACTTTACGATGACGAGGCCCTACGTGTTTCATGATGAGCTGGTCCACGCGACTGTCACCGATCGCGCCCATGTGCTGAGCGCTCCGATCGTGCAGGCGGCGTTGCTCGGCGACGTCACGCGGGATCAATACATCGACTTCCTGACCGAGGCGTATCATCATGTGCGGCACACCGTGCCGCTGCTGATGTCCTGCGGCGCCAATCTTCCGGACCGGCACGATTGGCTGCGTGGTGCGCTGGCCGACTACATACAAGAGGAAAGCGGCCACGAGGAGTGGATCCTCAACGACATCGACCAAGCGGGCGGCGATGCCGCCTCGGTGCGCGACGGAACCCCCGGTTTCGCGACCGAGCTGATGGTGGCATATGCCTATGACTTGGTGAACCGCCGGAATCCGCTCGGCTTCTTCGGCATGGCATTCGTGCTCGAGGGGACCAGCGTACAACTTGCGACACGTGCCGCGCGTACCTTGCAGAGCGTGCTGGCGCTGCCGAACAGTGCGTTCACCTATTTGACCTCGCATGGCGAGCTCGACATCGAGCACACCCAAACCTTCCGGAACCTGGTCAATCGCTTCGATGAAGCTGACGACAGGCGATGCGTGGTCGCCGCCGCGAAGGCTTTCTTCCGGCTCTATGGCGACATCTTCCGGTCGATCTCATGACAAGCCCGGCCCCAGGATCCGCCGTGCGGCATGTGATGATTACCGGTTCCACGGGTGGCATCGGCAGCGCTTTGACGCGTCTACTCGCTACACCGGAGACGCGGCTCACCATTCTTGCGCGCGACCCTGCGCGCCTGACCGACCTGGCGCGGCAGGTCAACCTCACGGCGGCATCGGTCTTTCCGATCCAGGCCGACCTGACCGAGTTCGATCTGCTGGATGAGATTGTCGCGGCTGCGATTGAACGCCACGGCCCTATCGATGTCCTGATCAACAACGCCGCGATCAATCGCTTCGGGCAATACGAGCACGCCTCGCGGGACGAGATTGCGGGCCTGGTCTCCACCAATCTGCTCGCGCCGATGTTGCTGACGCACGCCGTGCTGCCGGGCATGCTGAGCCGCCGACAGGGCCGGATCGTGAATATCGGATCGGTGATGGGCAGCATCGGGTTTGCCGGATTTGCCGCGTACTGCTCCGGCAAGTTCGCATTGCGCGGGTTTTCCGAGGTGCTTCGGCGGGAGCTCAAGGGCCGCGGCGTGCGCGTGACATACATTGCGCCACGCTATACGCGCACGGCTTTGAACTCTCCGCTAATCGACCGGATGGCAAGCGAGGTCGGCATGGTGGTGGATGATCCAGCCGATGTCGCGCGCCGGATCCTGGCCGCGATCGATGCCGGCAAAGCGGAGTGCTTCATCGGCCGGTCGGAAGGATTTTTTGCCCGGCTCAACGGAGTGTTGCCACAGGTGGTGGATCTGGGCCTTGCCCGCACCACCCGGAAGATTCTCGAGATCACGGGCCTGGCTGCGTAGCGATCGCTTGATGCACATCACAAGGAGAAGCTGATGAAGATCAACCGTTTCGGATGGACATTGGCGCCAATGATTCTGGCGGGGGCCGTCGCCATGGCCGCGCCGGCTCTCGCGACACAGGACATGAAGGCGGCGATCGTGGAACTGCAGCATGGCTGGGCCCACGCCAAGTACGAGCTGCCCGGCAGCGAGCAGGACGCCGCCTTCAAGGCCCTGATCGCCAGAGCGGACGAAGTGGTCAAGCAATTTCCCGACCGGGCCGAGCCGCTCGGCTGGTCTGCGATCATCCTCAGCACCTATGCCAAGGTACAAGGCGGCTTTGGCGCACTGGATAGCGTAGAACGCGCGCGCGACCAGCTGGTGGCCGCAACCAAGATCGACGACAAGGCGCTCGATGGCGGCATCTACACCTCGCTCGGCGCGCTCTACTACAAGGTGCCTGGCTGGCCGATCGGTTTCGGCAGCGACAAGAAGGCGAAGGACTATCTGGAGCGTGGGCTGGCCCTCAACCCGACCGGCATCGACCAGAACTACTTCTACGGCGACTTCCTGCTGGGCCAGGGCGAGAAGGCAAAGGCCAAGATCTATCTCAACAAGGCGCTCAATGCTCCGCCCAGGCCGGGGCAGGAGGACGCGGATGCCGGGCGCAAGCGCGAGATCATGTCTGACTTGAAGCTTGCTTCTGATTGAGAACTCGGTGCCGGCGCCTAGAGTCTGGTCACCAGTCTCGCCAGCCACAAGAGACCGACCACCGGCAAGCCGATGACAGCGATCATCGTCAGCTCGAACGGCCACAAATTGTGGCTGGTGGGATCGTACGATGTCTGGACCAGGATGAGCAGAACGTCGGCTCCGAGCACCGCCAAGGGCGCGGCGGCGAGCCGGCGCCACCAGCCTCGCCAAGCCGCAACTGCATAGATCTGCGGTGCAAGGATCGCGATGATCATGAGTACCGCGATAAGCAAGTACGTCATTGGTCGACGCCTCGCAGCCGGCTTGCCGGCAGGTGGACCGAAACGGTCGTACCGACATCGGGCGTGCTGACGATGCCGATGCGGCCGCCATGCAGCTCGATGAGCTGCTTCGACAGCGATAGCCCGAGCCCGGTTCCCTCATAACGGCGTGTCAGCTCGTTCTCGACCTGGACGAATGGCTCCAGCACGCGATGCAGATCCTCTTCGTGCATGCCGATCCCCGTGTCGCACACCTGCAGCAAGAGCTCGCCATCTGGCGACAGTTGGGCGCGCAACGTGACCGTGCCGCCCGGCCGCGTGAATTTGACGGCATTGGACAGTAGGTTCAGCAGCACCTGACGCATGGCGCGCTGATCGACCATGATGTTGGGCAGCTTCGGATCGGCCTCGAAGAGCAGAGCGACATTGTGCTCGTTGGCGCGCTCCTGCATCAGCCGCAGCGCGACATCGCACAGACTGCCGACGGAGATCTCCTCCTCGATCAGGTCGAGCCGGCCGGCTTCGATCTTCGCGATGTCGAGGATGTCGTTGATGATGGAAAGCAGATGCTTGGCGCTGCTGTTGATGTCCGCTGCGTATTGCACGTAGGCCGGCGACCCCATGGTCCCATGGGTTGCCAGCGTCATCATGTCCGAAAAGCCGATAATGGCGTTGAGCGGCGTACGCAGCTCGTGGCTCATGTTGGCAAGGAACTTGGTTTTTGACCGGCTGGCCTGCTCGGCGGATTCCTTGGCGGCCAGGATCGAGCGCTCGCGTTCGCTGAGGTCCGTGATGTCGCTTGCGGTACCGCGATAACCCAGATGGCGGCCGCCATCGGAGTCGAATATGGGGACGGCGCTGACCAGAAAGATCTTGTTGCTGCCGTCCTTGCCGCGTATCGGAAGTGTGAAATCGCGGAACGGCGCCAGGGTCTGCAGGCGCGCGAGCAGCGCCTCGGCCACCTGGCTGTCGGCAGCAAGTGTCGCGATCGGCGTACCGACCAGCTCGCGCGGATGATAGAAGGTAGCGCGCTGCACGCGGTCCGAAACCATGGTGAGGATGCCGTCCGTATTGATTTCCCATATCCAGTCGGAAACCAGGCGGATGATATCTTCGAGCCGCTCTTGCGTTGCCATCAAACGGTGCGCGATGTCGGACTCGTCGGGCGTGAACTGTATGAACCCGGCTAGCGCAAATTTCTGCCGCGGACCGTATCTCAGCTTGGCGTAGCTGGCGCGGATGGTGACGGCTCGTCCATTGGCGTTGCCGCGCGCCGATTGGGTCCAGGAAATTGCGCCGTCGGGTGCATCGGACAGCTGGGGGTGCAGCAGGCGCTGCGCATCCGGTGAATTCACCAGCATCGCAGCCAGGCCATAGTAGCCGTCGTTGGCCCAGATCATGGTGCCATCCGGCTCCTGGAAGAACACCGGGGCCTGCGCCGCGATCGGGCCGTCTGCCAGCAGGATCTCGGCGAACGCCTTTGCCAGATCGTTGCGTTCGCGCGTCGCCGGATCCAGAGCGTCTGACCGTGGCGACGTCGAGCTCATCCCGCTCTCACGAAGTCGTTCGCGGTCGCTGCCGGAGTGCGCGCAGGAAATCGGGGTTGGCGAGGTAACGCGCGGCGACCTTGCGGGCGGTCTCCGGCCGCAGCCGGTCGAACAGCTCCAGCCCTCGGCGCAGCTGCTGCGGGTCGTCGCTCGCTCCGCGTGGGTGGATGCGCTGTAGCAGCAAGAACAATGTGGTGAAGGTCGACCGGTCGAACCCGCTGACACGCGCCGCGATCACGAAGCCGTCCGCTTCCTCTTCGTACATCAGGCGCCGGACGAGCTCCTGAGGCAGCGTCGTCAACTGGCTCATCATCGCCTCGAACAGCGGGACCTCACCGCGCCGCAGGGTCTGAACCACCAGATCGTGCGTGAGCTCCTGCCGCTGAGCCAGCTTGTCGGCCAATGCCTGCGCCGCATCGACGTGGTTGTCTGCGGTGGCCTTCTCCAGCGCTTCCGTCGTCACCTGCGCGAGCGCCGCGTCGAGCTCGGCGCGGTCGACGTTGAAATGCGCCAATATGAAATCGCGCAAGCCGGCCGAAACGTGGAGATACATCCGCTTCGCGAGGTCGGAGCCAAGGTCGCCGCGGCGCAACAGAGGCTCCTGGAACTCGTCGACCGTGGCCGATTGGTCGACCAGATAGGCGAGCGTGGCCTGCGAGATCTCGGCGCCGTGATTTTCCAGCAGCCGCTTGATGACATCGGGCTCTTTCTGCTCCACCAGCGCGTCGGACACCCCGTTGCTGACGTGCTTGCGCATGGCGATGGCGAGGCGATGGCTGCGCGTGCGTTTCCGGATGATCTCGATTAGAGCCTGGTCGCTGAGCAGATCGCTGTGCTGAAGGACCGATCCAGCGACATCGATCTCATCATTGGCGAGCAGCTCGATCACCTCGGCCGGTGCACTCTTCGCGAAGGCGAGCTTGTCGGCCAGCGCCTTGCGGATCGGCTTGGCGATGTCGTTGATCAGCTTCTTGAGGATGTCGTTCATCAGCGCCATTTCCTGGGCGCTGAATTGGCGATCGGTCTCGTCGATCAGGTCGCCGATCGCGGTGACCAGTGCGCTGCGGCCTTGCGGAGTGCGGTTGCGCGCCAGGTCAATCAACTTGCCGACATCCGTCGCGATCACGGGTCAACCCCACTCTGCATAAAATATGTTCGCCCCGCGGCTGGTCTGAAATAGGCGGGTTTCTCGGCAATTAAAGTTAAAGATATCGGCTTACCAAAGGCTTAATTTCGGCCGGTAACATGTTGGCCTTTCACGGGAATTGCCCCTGGTTGTGTGAGGTCTTGGTGCCGGCTCCCAGGATTGAACTGGGGACCTACCGCTTACAAGGCGGTTGCTCTACCGCTGAGCTAAGCCGGCATCCCACGCCACAACGGACCGAGAGATAGCCGCGTGGGGCCACAGGATCAAGGCGTTACCGGCGCCGATAGGCCGATTGTCCTTAGTTCCGGTATTTGACGCCCGGCAGGACGCACAGCATCTCGAACAGCAGGTTGGACGCGATGAGCGAGGTATTGCCGCTGACGTCGTAGGGCGGGGCCACTTCCACCAGGTCGCAGCCGACCAGCTGCAGTCCCTGGCAGCCGCGGATGATCTCCATGCCTTGGATGGTGGTAAGACCGCCGATCTCCGGCGTGCCGGTCCCCGGCGCGCAAGAGGGGTCGAGCCCGTCGATGTCGAAGGACAGGTAGACCGGGCCGCCCTTCACCTTCTCGCGCACCTCGGCCATCAGGGGGGCCAGGGATTTGTACCAGCACTCCTCCGCCTGCACGACCCGGAAACCCTGGGCCCGCGGCCAGTCGAAATCCTCAGCCTCGTAGCCCGTCCCGCGCAGGCCGATCTGCACCACCCGCTCGCCGTCCAGCAGGCCCTCCTCGACCGCACGGCGGAAGGGCGTGCCATGCGCAATCTTCTCGCCGAACATGGTGTCGTTGATGTCGGCGTGTGCATCGATATGGACCATGCCGACCGGCCCGTATTTCTTCTTCAGCGCGCGCAGAATCGGGAGTGCGATGGTGTGGTCGCCGCCGATCGTGAGCGGGATGCAATCGTGCGAGAGGATCTCGTCATAGGCCGCCTCGATGATGGCGATGCTCTTCTCCAGGTTGAAGGTGTTGATCGCGACGTCGCCGATGTCCGCGATGCTCAATGAGTCGAACGGCGCGGCGCGCGTCGCCATGTTGTAGGGTCGGATCAGGCACGATTCGGCGCGGATCTGCCGCGGGCCGAAGCGGGCGCCGGAGCGGTTGGAGGTGCCGATGTCGAATGGCACGCCGACGAAGGCCGCGTCGAGCCCCTTGGCGGTCGGAACCGCAGGCAGCCGCATCATGGTCGCCGGGCCGCCGAAGCGCGGCATCTTGTTGCCGCCCAGCGGCTGGTGATGGATCTTTTCCATGTCGTGCCTCCACCGAATTTACACTGATGATAGCTCCAACTAGCGGGTCGTAACAGCGGGCGCAATGACCGCGATGGGCCATTATCCGCGCGACATCGGGCTGCTTGACCCCATTGGCAAGGTCTTGCAGTGTGCCGCCCGTCAGGAGCCGCAAGGAACGTTATTCATGAGATTTTCGCCCTTGGTCGATCGGATCAATGGGGAGGGGGCGGCCGCGTGGGAGATCCACTATCGCGCGGTCCGCGACCAGCGTGCCGGCCGCGATGTCATCATCTTGTCGGTCGGCGACCCGGACTTCGATACGCCCGCTGCCATCACGGAGGCGACGATTGCCGCGCTGCGCGCGGGCGATACTCACTACAGCGATCTTCTCGGGCTGGAAGAGCTGCGCGCGGCAATCGCGTGGCGGTCCCAGGCCAAGACCGGACAGCCGGTCACTTTGGACAATGTTGCCGTGATGGCGGGTGCGCAGTGCGGCCTGTTCGCATCGGCCTTGTGCCTGCTGGCGCCCGGCGATGAGGTGATCGTGCCGGAGCCGATGTACGTGACCTATGAGGCCACATTGCAAGCACCCGGTGCGATGATCGTCCCGGTGCCGCAGCGCGCGGAGAACGATTTCCATCTGGATGCCGAGGACGTTGCGCGTGCGATCACCCCGGCCACGCGCGCGATCTATTTCGCGACCCCGTGCAATCCGACCGGTGCGATGATTACGCGCGCCAACCTCGAACGCATCGCGCAGCTTGCGATCAGGCATGATCTCTGGGTGGTGTCGGACGAGGTCTATGCCGCGCTGACCTTCGGCAAGGAGCATGTCAGCATCGCGGGATTGCCCGGCATGGCGGACCGCACCGTCACCATCGGCAGCCTGTCCAAGTCGCATGCCATGACCGGCTGGCGCATGGGCTGGATGGTGGGGCCGAAGGCGCTGATCGATCACGTGCACAATCTCAGCATGGCGATGCTCTATGGCCTGCCGACCTTCCTGCAGCGCGGTGCGGTGGTCGCGCTCGAGCAGGATCTGGCGGAGGTCGAGACCATGCGCGCGGCCTATCAGCGCCGGCGCGATGCCTCAGTCGCACGGTTGAACCAGGTGCCGGGCCTCGCATGCCACTTGCCCGATGCCGGCATGTTCATGATGCTGGATGTCCGCGGCACCGGGCTCGGCTCGGCCGAGTTCTCGAACCAGCTCTATGAGGCGACCGGCGTCGCGGTTCTGGACGCCACCGCGTTCGGCGCAAGCGCTGCGGGCCATGTCCGCGTCTCCTTCGTCGCCGACGACAAGAGCCTCGAGGAAGCCTGCCGCCGCATCTCCGGTTTTGTCCGGACCTTGCCGGACGCTGCCGCATAAAGGGGACATCATGCTGACTGGGCTGAACGAGTATGACCGCTTGCGGCGCCTAGCGATGCGCAGGCCCGCCGATGCGATGATCGATCAAAAGACGATCGATCGCGAGTGGCGCGACCTCAACTACCACACCGCGCCGGATTTCCGCCGCGCCGTCGCGGAGCACGCCGCTTTTGCCGAGATCATCGCGAGCGTCGGAGCGGAAATCATCTATTTGCCGGCCGACGACGCGCTCACCATGGACAGCCTCTATGTGCGCGACGCGGCCATGCTGTGCCCGCGCGGCGTCATCCTGTGCAACATGGGCAAGCCCGCGCGCAAGGGCGAACCGGCGATTCATGGCCGCGCCTTCGAGCAGGCCGGCATTCCCGTGATCGGCCGAATCACCGGCGACGGGCAGGTGGAAGGCGGCGACCTCATCTGGCTGGACGAGAAGACGGTCGCGATCGGCCGCACCTATCGCAGCAACGATGAAGGCATCCGCCAGTTCAAGGACATCGTCGGTCCCGGAATCCATGTCGAGGTCGCAATCATGCCGCACTACAAGGGTCCGAGCGACGTGTTCCACCTGATGTCGGTGATCTCGCCGCTCGACCGCGATCTGCAGCTGGTCTATTCGCCGCTGATGCCGATTCCCTTCCGCGAGTGGCTGCTCGATAAGGGCATGCAGCTGGTCGAAGTGCCGGACGAGGAATTCGCCGGCATGGGCTGCAACGTCCTTACGATTGCACCGCGCGAGGTGGTGATGGTGAAAGGCAATCCCGAAACCAAGCGCCGCATGGAAGAAGCAGGCTGCAAGGTGCACGTGATCGAGGCCGATGCCATCTCGGTTCCCGGCGAGGGCGGCCCGACCTGCCTCACGCGGCCGTTGATGCGCGTTTAGACGTAGCCCAAGATCGCCATCACTCGATCGCGGCTGGCGGGTCGAGTGGCATCACGACTCTACTCGCCCCTGAACTCCGCATACATCCGCTCCAGGCGACCGCGGTAGTCGGCGGTGTAGGCGGGATAGTCGAAATCGAGCTCGGAGTGGATCTCCTGCACCATGCTCCACATGGTCTCGCGCAGCAGCGATGCGCATTTCATTGCGCGATAGCTGCGCCAGAGCTGGGGCGTGAGCGGGCGTTCGAAATAGCTCTCGAGCAGCCAGCGTTCGTCGGCTTCCGACACCTCGTTGTTGGAGGCGAGGTTGGCGAGGTCGAACAGCGGCGAATTGAATCCGGCATAGTCCCAGTCGATCAGCCAGAGCTTCTTGCCGTCGTCCAGGAAATTGCTGGGCAGTAGGTCGTTGTGGCCGAACACGATGTCGACCGGGCCTACGGCATGCTCCAGTTCCTGCGCCATGCGCAGCAGGTAGGGGATATCGGCGAGGTGGGCGCTATCGCCGGTCTCCAGCGTATGCACGTAGTCGCGTACGACGTGGAACACCCAGAATATCAGGACCGGCCCGCGCACCTGTTTCGGCATCTCACGATGGCAGGTGCGGATGAGCGGCAGGATGCGCTCGAGCATGGCGCGCGGACGCACGTCTTCGGCGGCGAGCGTCTTGGCCTCGATGAAGCGGAATACCAGGGCGCCCGGCGCCTGGTGCAGCAGTTCCGGCGACAGGCCGCAGGCCGCGGCGGCACGGCTGGCGGCGCATTCGTTGAAGCGCATCACGCCATGGATCGGGATGTCCTCACCCACCCGGACGAAATAGCGTTGGCCCGCGTCTTCCACCAGAAAGTTGGCGTTGGTGATGCCGCCCTTGACCGGCTTGGGCTCGACCTTGCCTTTCCAGCACGGCAAGGACCGCGCCACATCGATTGCCGCCATCGAGTCTCCCCATCAATCGCGGGGCGATCCTGGCATGCGAGGCCGCGCCTGACAATGCGCCGCTAGTCGGCAGCGTAACGCGTCTGCAGGATCTTGGGGCTGAGCGCGACGCAGTAGGCGCTCCGCTGCGCTAGAATCCGGCAGGCGTTCTGCGCCGATACGCGCTTCATTCCCGCCAGCAGGACATTGTAGCGGACCAGGCCGCCGGCTCCGCGCTTGATGATCGCAGGCTGTCCCGCGCCGGCGGCTCTACCGAGCTTGGATTGCGCATCCTGCAGAGCTTTCTGCGCCTTGGCGCGGTTGCGGTAGTCGCCGAGCGCAGCGGCCCATCCAGTGAGCTCGTCGCCGGAATCGATGATGTCGCTGCCGATCAGCTGAGGCGACGCGCAATCGGCGCCGCCGAGGATCGTAGGCGGGCCGAAATCTTCGGCTGCAGTCGCCCCGTCCAGCAGCGAGACAAGCGTCACGGGAGCAGGCGAAGTACTGGCAAAACCGGCGTCCAGCAGATCTCTCATCTCCTTGGTGCGCGCCCCGCCGGACCGGCTGCCGAGGACAATACCGATGAGGCGGCGCCCGTCGCGCTCGGCTGAAGCGACCATATTGTAGCCGGAGGCGCAGGTGAATCCGGTCTTCATCCCGTCCGCGCCATCATAGGCGCCGAGGATGGAATCCACGGTGCCCGCGCTGCGATTGCCGATCGTGACGCTGCGCTGGTTAAACATAGGATAGTACTGCGGAAACTCGCGTAGAAACGCCATCGCAAGCACTGCCAGGTCGCGTGCCGTCGTTACCTGCCCGTCGGCGGGCAGACCGCTGGCATTCTTGAACACGGTGCGCGTCATGCCGAGATCCCGTGCCATGCCGGTCATGCGCGTGGTGAAAGCGTCCTCGCTCTCGGCAATCTTTTCGGCAAGGGCGACTGCAGCGTCATTGGCTGACGCGACGATCGTGGCGTTGATCGCGTCGCGCACCGTGATGGTCTGGCCGGCGCGCAATCCGAACTTCACGGGATTCTGGCCGGCCGCGTGCGAAGAGACTCTGATCTTATCGTCAAAGCTGAGACGGCCGGCCTCGATATCCGACAAGGCGACGTAGACCGTCATCAACTTGGTGAGCGAGGCGGGAAACCACTGGCGGTTGGGCGATTCCGCAGAGAGCACCTTGCCCGTACCGGCATCGACCAGGATGCTGGCCGAGTACGAGGGGCATGGCATGCCAGTCAGCATCAGGAGGGCTATCAGGCAACCCATCCCCCCAGCGCGTGACCTCAGCATGTCATGACAACTTCCCGATGTTGCGAATGCGGCACCGTAGGAAACGCGGCCGGAGCCGGGAATGGATAAAGCTGTGACATTTGATTCAACATCAGCGCACGGATGCTCGCGTATCAGTTGCGTGCGTGGTCAAGCTATGGCTTGACGCGGGTACAGGTATGATTGCGAATCCACGCAAGAAATTCGAGACGGGAGTTCCGCAAGAATGAGCGCAGACAACATCACTGGAGCGGGCGTGCTGGCGATCGAGAGCGAAATGGCCCGCCAGCACGGCGATGCGCTGGCCTCCTTCGAGGCCGCCGCCAATCTGGCGGACCGTATCGCCGGTGCGCTCCGGTCGCGCAAGCGCCTTCTGCTGCTCGGCATGGGCGGATCGCACGCAGTCAACCGGATGGTCGAGGGAGAATATCGGGCGCTCGGTATCCAGACCTTGGCGATCTCGCTCTCGGAGCTGCTCTATTCACCGCTCGAACTGGGCGATACCGCGATCATCATCACGTCGCAGTCGGGCGAGTCGGCGGAAGTCCATCGCATTCTGGAAGGGCTCACCGGCCACGACGCTTCATACGGCATCACCCTGGAACCGAACTCCAAGCTGGCAGGCGCACTGCCGTCCTTGATTGGCGCCGGGGGGACCGAGCGGGCTTTCGCCGCGACGCGCAGCCTGATGATCACCTTGGCGTTGCATCTGCGCGTGCTGGCAGCGCTGGGGTTCGATGCGCGTCCCGCACTGGATGCTCTGCGTGCTCGAGTGCGGCTCGACATCACCGAGGCGGTGAAGCTGTTGAAGCCGTGCCGGGCCGTGATCTATTCGGGACGCGCTTTGCGCGGGCTGGCGGAGGCTGCGGCGCTGAGCACGATGGAACTGGCCCGCATGCCGGCCTATGCGTTGGAGGGCGGACAGTTCCGTCACGGGCCGCTGGAAGCGCTCGGGCCGGCACTCGGCGCCGTGCATTTCTGCGCGGACGAAGCGGCGGTCCATCTGGTGGCGGGCCTTGCGCGCGACACGGTGGCGGGCGGATCGCCGACCGTGATGTTCGATGCCTCGGCATCGGATGCAATTCGCGGTGACCTTATTCTGCGCTTTCCGAAGGCGCGTCCCCTTGCAGCCATGCTGTCCATGCTGCCGGTAGTACAGAGGCTCGCGATCGGGCTTGCCGGTCAGCGCGTCTCCGACGTCGGTATCCCTTTGCGCACCACCAAGATCACACGGTCAGAGTAGCTTAACGCATGCGGCCGCTTGCCATCATCGGCAACGTCAATGTCGACATCATCGTCGGCGACTGTCCGCCGGTGCTGGCTGCCGGCACGGAATCGCTCATGGCGCACGGCGATATTCGACCGGCCGGTTGCGTCGGCAATACGGCGCTGGCGTGGATCGCAATGAAGGTTCCGTTCCAGGCGGCCGCTAATACTGGCGATGACATGCTGGGAGATTGGCTGCGCGGCATGTTCCCGGTGCAGAGCAAGACATGGCCGCGCGAATCCTGTGCCACGACTTTCTCGGTCGGGATCGGTCATCCCGATTCCGAGCGCACCTTTCTCACCACACGCGGCCATCTTTCCCTGCTGGATTTCGAAGAAGTGCAACGTGGATTGAATGTCAGCGAGCTGCGCGGCGGCCTCGCACTTGTGGTCGGCACCTTCCTGACAGAGCGGCTGACCGCAGACTATGACCGCCTGTTCGGTCTCCTTTGCGAGAACGACATACAGATCGCGCTTGATACCGGGTGGCCGATTGACGGTTGGACCACGGAAATCCGGGCGCGCTGCCTGACATGGTTAACACGGTGCGATCATCTGCTCCTGAACGAAGTCGAGCTGCTTTCTCTGTTTGACGTGCGCGATATCGCGGCGGCGATGAACCATGCCGCTGCGATCATGCCGCCGGATGCGTGCGTCGTCGCCAAGCGGGGGCCGCTCGGCGCCTCTGGGTTGCGGCACGGCCACGAGGTCCAAATTCCGGCGCCATCGGTCGCCGCGATCGATACCGCCGGGGCCGGCGATATCTTCAACGCCGGCTACTTGGCGGGCATCGCGCAGGGGGCATCCCTTCATGATGCCGTTGCGGCTGGGGTGGCACTGGCCTCGCGTGCGATCTCAACCCGGCCTCGGGAATATACAGCTGCCGGGATTCAGTTAATGGAATAGCGTCCTCGGACCTAAATGCCCCGGCCCGGCTGCGTTTCCTAGGCCACGATCTCCATGGAAAAACTGTGTTTTCCGTCACGGTCGGGCATGTTTATTTGCGACTGCTCACAGGTTGCGCTAATGGTTCGCCTGAGCCAGTCAAGAGAGAAGGAGAGGGCACCCGAACCCGCCGTAATCCGCGCGCCCGAGATTCGCGATCCCATGGATTGGAAAATTCCAGTGATCGGATGCGCGGCGCCGATGGCAAGGGTCCGATTGCCCTGACGACCAACGAATGGAAATGCCAACGCCAACGATCCAGCGCACCACCCTGATCACCGAACCGTTCGACATGGTGGTGTTCGGGGGTCGCGGCGATCTCGCGAAGCGCAAGCTGCTGCCGGCGCTGTACGAGCTGGATCGCGACAATCGCCTGCCGCCGGACGGCCACATCATCGCGGTCTCGCGCGGACAGATGAGCCAGGAGGAATTCATCAATCTGGTCGAAGCCTCGTGCATCGAGTTTTCGACCAAGGGCAAGCCGCTTGACCCTGAGATCTGGCGACGTTTTTCCAAGCGCCTCTCCTATGCCGGCATGGATGCCACGAACCCTGATGGCTTCGAACTGCTGGTCTCGATGCTGAAGGACCGCCAGTCGGTGGTGCGCGTGTTCTATCTGGCGACCGCTCCGGATCTATTCGGCCCGACCGCTGCCAATCTCGGTCGCAACGGCCTGGTGACGCCGCTCTCGCGCCTCGTCCTTGAGAAGCCGCTGGGTCACGACCTTGCATCCTCGCGCGCGATCAACGAGGCGGTGGGCTCGGTCTTTGCCGAGCGGCAGATCTATCGCATCGACCACTATCTCGGCAAAGAGACGGTGCAGAACCTGATGGTGCTGCGCTTCGCCAACTCGCTGTTCGAGCCGCTGTGGAACCGCACCCATATCGACCATGTCCAGATCACCGTGGCGGAGACCGTCGGGGTCGGCGGGCGGTGGGGCTATTACGATGCATCGGGTGCGCTCCGCGACATGGTGCAGAATCACCTGCTGCAGGTCTTGTGCCTGACCGCGATGGAACCGCCGATCACCCTCGATGCGGATTCGGTGCGCGATGAGAAAGTGAAGGTGCTGAAGTCACTCAACATGCTCACAGGGCAGGAAGCGGCCAACTCCACCGTGCGCGGCCAGTATCGCGCCGGCGCGATCGAGGGACAGCCGGTGCCGGGCTATCAAGATGAGACAGATGCCAAGGGGGCGAGTGACCGCGAGACCTATGTCGCGATCCGGGCCGAGATCGACAACTGGCGCTGGGCTGGCGTGCCGTTCTATCTGCGCACCGGCAAGCGCCTGCCGCAGCGCTGTTCCGAGATCGTCGTTCAGTTCAAGGCTCCGCCGCATTTCATCTATCCGACCTATGGCGCGATGCCGCCCGCGAACCGACTGATCATGCGATTGCAGCCGAACGAGGGTGTGCGATTCCAGATGCTGAACAAACGCCCCGGTCCGGGCGAACTGCGCCTTCAGCAGACGGCGCTCAATCTCAGCTTTGCCGATACCTTCGGCAGTATCATTCCCGACGCCTATGAACGCTTGCTATTGGATGTGATCCGTGGCCGGCCGACCTTGTTCATGCGGGTGGACGAGGTCGAGGCGGCTTGGCGTTGGACGGATTCCATCCTTGATTCCTGGTCGCAACTGAATGTGCCGGCGAGGCCCTATACGGCCGGCTCTTGGGGGCCGAGCGCCGCTATCGCGCTCATTGAGCGCGATGGTAGGACTTGGCATGAGGATGATGCTTGAGAAACCACCGAGTGGCACACGGGTCCGCTGGACCGATTGTCCGAATCGTACGAGCTGGGCCAACAAGGCTGCGAGCAAGATTGCGGGCTTGTTGGAGGAAAGCATCGCCGAGCGCGGTGCGGCCAGCCTGATCGTTGCGGGCGGGACGACACCACAGCCGATCTTCGATCGGCTATCCAGGATGCATCTCGATTGGCCGAAGGTGCATCTCGGATTGACCGATGAGCGCTGGGTGCGCTCGACCCACAGCGACAGCAACGAATATCTGGTTCGCCACTATCTGATGCGCAACCAGGCAAGCTCCGCCCAGTTCCATCCGCTCTACAGCGACGCGCCGAAGCCCAGCGCCGGCCTTGAAGAGGCGGAACGCTCGATCGACGCGATGCCGAAGCCGTTCGACGCCGTGCTGCTGGGCATGGGAACCGACGGGCATTTCGCCTCGTTGTTTCCAGGCCTGCCGGAGACCAGGGCCGGGCTCGATCTCCACAGCCCGGATTTGTGCGTGGCGGTGGACAAGCAGCAGAATGGTTACGCGCGCCTGTCGCTGACCATGACGGCGCTGCTGCATGCGCGGTTGATCCTGGTGGCGATCTCCGGCCGGCCGAAGCGCACGGTGGCCTTGCAGGCCCTGGCCGGAGCGTCTGACGCGCCGATTGCCGCATTGCTGACGCATCGCAAGGACGATTTGGAATTTCTCTGGACCGAGTGAGCGTACCATGACCGAGTTGCATTCCGTCATCCAGGACGTCACGGAGCGGATCAAGGCCAAGAGCGCCGACAGCCGCCGGGACTATCTGGAACGGATGCAGGCGGCGCGCGTGCAAAAGCCGGAGCGCACCCATCTTTCCTGTGGCAATCTCGCGCACGGCTTCGCGGCCTGCGACGACCATCACAAGCAGGTGCTGTCGGCCGATTCCGCCTCCAATATCGGCATCGTGTCGGCCTATAACGACATGCTGTCGGCGCATCAGCCGTATGGCGAATACCCGTCCTTGATCAAACAGGCCGCGGACGAAGTGGGAGCGGTCGCCCAGTTCGCCGGCGGCACGCCCGCGATGTGCGACGGCGTCACGCAGGGCCAGCCCGGGATGGAGCTGTCGCTATTCAGCCGCGACGTGATCGCGCTGTCCACCGCCGTGGCCCTCACGCACGGCATGTTCGACGCGGCTTTGTGCCTCGGAATCTGCGACAAGATCGTGCCGGGCCTGTTCATGGGCGCGCTCGCATTCGGGCATCTGCCGGTGATCTTCGTGCCGGGCGGGCCGATGCCGAGCGGCCTGCCGAATGCCGAGAAGTCGCGTGTCCGCCAGCTCTATGCCGAAGGCAAGATCGGCCGGACGGAACTGCTGGCGGCAGAGTCAGCTTCCTATCACTCTCCGGGCACCTGCACCTTTTACGGTACCGCCAATTCCAACCAGATGATGATGGAGGCGATGGGCCTGCATTTACCCGGCGCCGCGTTCGTCAATCCCGGCACGCCGTTGCGGACCGCGCTGACCCGCGCCGCCACCCAGCGCGCAGCCCAGATTACCGCGCAGGGCAACGACTACCGCCCGATGGCGGAGATTATCGACGAACGTGCCATTGTCAACGCAATCGCGGCACTGGTCGCGACCGGCGGATCGACCAATCACACAATCCACCTGGTCGCCATGGCTTCGATCGCAGGCATCAGGATCGACTGGACCGACATTGCCGATGTCTCGCTCGCAACGCCGCTGCTGGCGCGGGTCTATCCCAACGGGCAGGCGGATGTGAATCATTTCCAGGCTGCGGGCGGCACCGGCTTCGTGATCGCGCAACTGCTTGCGGCTGGACGCATGCATGGCGACGTCGAGACCGTGATCGGCAAGGGCCTGGGGTCCTATGCACGCGAGCCGTGGCTGAACGACGGCAAGCTGGACTGGCGTGATGTGCCGGCGGAAAGCGGCGACCGGGACGTCCTGCGCCCCGCCAACGACCCGTTCGATTCCGAGGGCGGCATCAGACTGCTCACCGGCAATCTCGGCCGTTCGATCATCAAGGTCTCGGCGGTGAAGCCGCAGCATCGCGTGGTGCGCGCGCCGGCCGCCATCTTCGACGATCAGAACGCGGTGCTCGCCGCATTCAAGGAGGGCAAGCTGCACCGCGATGCGGTGGTGGTGGTCCGCGGCCAGGGGCCGCGCGCCAACGGCATGCCGGAGTTGCACAAGCTGACCCCGGCGCTCGGCGTGCTGCAGGATCTCGGCTATAAGGTCGCGCTGGTGACCGACGGGCGCATGTCGGGCGCGTCCGGCAAGGTTCCGGCCGCGATCCATGTGTCGCCGGAGGCTGCGGGCGAAGGGCCGATCGGGCGCCTGAACGACGGCGACGTGGTGTCGCTCAATTCCGAGAAGATGACCCTGACGGCAGAGGTGCCGGATGCGGAGTGGAACGCACGATCGCAGTGGCGTCCCGACCCTCGTAGGTCTGCTTTCGGCCATGGGCGCGAGCTGTTCGGCGCAATGCGCGCCAACGCGACACAGCCGGAGCAGGGCGCCGTCACGCTGCTGGGAGCCGCGTGAGCGATGCCTCAGGCTGGGGACCTGTTGGTTGCCGATATCGGCGGCACCAACGCGCGCTTTGCCCTCAGCGATGCCGACGGCAGCCTGCATGACGTGCGGGTCCTGAGCGCCGCGAGCTTTCCGAGCCTGGACGATGCGATCACGTCCTATTTCGCCGGTCTGACCCGGCCCAGGCCCACGCGTGCCTGCTTTGCGGTCGCCTGTCCGGCGCACGGGCCGGAGATCAAGTTCACCAACTCGCCCTGGCGTTTCGTGAAAGCGGATCTTCGGAAGAAGTTCGCGTTCGAGCGCTTCGCCGTGATCAACGATTTCGAGGCGTTGGCCGCTTCGGTTCCGTCGCTGAGCGGCGCGCAGCTGGCGACCTTGCGGGCAGGAACTGCCGATCCCGCTTCCGTCTGCCTGGTGATCGGACCCGGAACCGGACTTGGTGTTGGCGCCTATGTGCCGGCGGGCAAGGGTGCGTGGGCCGTGATCTCCGGCGAGGGCGGCCATGTTGCCTTCGCGCCCAACACCGAGCAGGAGATCCGGCTGTGGCGGCGCATGCGCGAGAAATACGGCCGCGTCTCCGCCGAGCGCGTGCTGAATGGCGCAGGCCTCGTGAATGTCTATCGCTTCATCGCGAGCGAAGCCGGCCAGGAGGTAGGAGAGATCGATGCGCCGGAGGTGTCGCGGCGCGCGCTGGCGGGCGAAGAGACCGCGGCCAATGCCGTCCTGATGTTCTTCGACATGCTCGGCAGCGTGACCGGCGACCTGGCGCTGGCCTTCGGGTCGCGCGGTGGCGTCTATATCGGCGGCGGCATCACACCGAAGCTGCTGGATTTCGCGCGGCGCAGCAACTTCATCGATCGCTTCCTGGACAAGGGCCGGGTCGCAACCATGCTGCAATCCATGCCGATCTGGGTCATTCTTGAGGAACGTGCCGCGCTCTATGGCGTGCGCCGCCAATTCGATCGCGAGGAAACATGACTGGTGTGAGTTCGGTCTTCAAACTGCTGGACGGAATCCGGGCGCTGCCGGTGGTGGCGATCGAATCCGTGGAGGACGCCGTGCCGCTTGCCGACGCGCTGGCGCAAGGCGGCATGCCGGCGATCGAAGTGACCTTGCGCACGGCGGCCGCGTTCGACGCCATCGCCAAGCTGCAGAAGGAGCGGCCGAAGCTGCTGATCGGCGCTGGCACGGTCATCAGCGGCGCGCAGATGAAGACCTGTGCCGCCCTCGGCGTGAAGTTCACGATCAGCCCTGGCCTGACGCCCGCGCTGCTGGAGATCGCGCATGAACTGAAGATGCCGTACCTGCCGGGAACGGCGACCGCGTCCGATGTCATGGTCGGCATTCAGCACGGCTGGAGCGAATTCAAGTTCTTCCCGGCCGAAGCGGCCGGCGGTCCTGCCATGCTGAAATCCTGGGCCGGGCCGTTCCCCGATCTGCGTTTCTGCCCCACCGGCGGCATCACGGCGCAGAATGCCGGTGCCTACATGGCGCTGCCGACCGTGGTGATGGTCGGCAGTTCCTCGATGATGCCGGCGGCCTCGCTGAAATCGAAGGACTGGGCCGACATCGCGCGGCGCACGCGCGCCTTCACCGACGCACTCGCCAACATCATTTCGTGCTGAAACCCAGGAAGCGGGATTTCCCGGTCGGCGAGGCCCGGCGCTATCTCGAGCCCGGACCGATCGTGCTGGTGAGTTCACGCTGGCGGGACAGGACGAACATCATGACCATGGGCTGGCACACGGTCATGGAGTTCGTGCCGTCGCTGGTCGGTTGCGTCATCGCCAAGGGCAACCACAGCTTCGAGATGATCCGCAAGAGCCGCGAATGCGTCATCAATCTTCCGGCCACCGCACTGACGGACGCGGTCGTCGGGATCGGCAACACCTCCGGGGCGGAGGTCGACAAGTTCGCCGCCTTCGGCCTGACCGCAGGGGCGGCGCGTGATGTCGATGCGCCGCTGATCCGCGAATGTCACGCGAACTTCGAGTGCCGGCTCCATGACGACGCGCTGGTCCGCAAATACAACTTCTTCATTTTCGAGATCGTGCGGGCGCATGTCGCGCCGTCCCCCAGGCACCCCAGGACGCTGCACTACACCGGTGACGGCGTGTTCATGCTGTCCGGCAAGATCATCAGCCGCCGCTCCCGGTTTCGTCCCGGCATGCTGTGAGCGCAAAAAAGTGCGCCCGGAGGGGATGATTCTCCGGGCGCCGGTCCAGGACGCGCCCATTGGGGACGGATGGGTGTTGGGCACGCCTGTTGGTGCGGAGTAAAGACCCAACGGATGATTCGGGTCTGTGATGGCCGTCACACCGCACCCGCTAAGCATTTCTGCGATCACAAAAGCTCATGGCCGTCCGGCTTGATGGCATGAGGGGCCGGCGGATAAAGTCCGCGCGCCCGACCTGGCGCCCCTTGGCGTCGGCCCCACCCAAGGAGATTTCCCATGTCTGCCGCCCTCAGCGCCGAAAGCTGGAAGGACCACGCTCGCGACCTCAGCTACCGGAACCAGTGCTTCATCGGAAATCGTTATGTTTCAGCATCTTCTGGCAAGACCTTCACATGCGTCAACCCGGCAACGGGCAAAGCGCTGACCCAGGTTTCGGCCGGCGACAAGGAGGATGTCGACCGTGCCGTGAAGGCCGCTCGCGCCGCCTTCGAGAAGGGCGTTTGGTCGCGCATCGCCGGGTCGGAGCGCAAGAAGGTTCTACTGCGGGTCGCGGACCTGATGGAGAAGCACGCGACCGAACTGGCACTGCTGGAGACCCTGGATATGGGCAAGCCGATCGGCGACAGCTCCAAGGTCGACGTGCCGCTCTCCATCCAGTGCATCCGTTGGTACGCGGAGGCGATCGACAAGATCTACGACGAGATCGCTCCGACGGCACCGAACGCCATCTCGATGATCCGGCGCGAACCCCTCGGTGTCGTCGGCGCCGTCATTCCGTGGAATTTTCCGCTGCTGATGGGGTGTTGGAAGATCGGCCCTGCGCTCGCGACCGGCAATTCCATGGTCGTCAAGCCGGCCGAGCAATCGCCGCTCTCGATGCTGCGCCTGGCCGAGCTGGCGGCGGAAGCCGGGGTTCCCGAAGGCGTCTTCAACGTCATTCCCGGCTACGGCGAGACAGCGGGACAAGCGCTCGGCCGGCACATGGACGTCGATGCCATCACCTTCACCGGCTCGACTGAGGTCGGAAAGTTTTTCCTGAGATATGCCGGCGAGAGCAACATGAAGCAGGTCTCGCTGGAATGCGGCGGCAAGACGCCGAACATCATCATGGCGGATGCGCCGGACCTCGACGCCGCGGCGGAAGCCGCCACCTGGGGCATCTTCTACAACCAGGGAGAAGTCTGTAACGCAGGCTCGCGCCTGATCGTCGAAGAATCGATCAAGGATGCCGTGCTCGAGAAGATCCAGAAGGTCGCGCAGATCCTGCAGCCGGGTGATCCGCTCGATCCGAAGACCAAGATGGGCGCGATGGTGGACGAGACCCAGATGAACCGCGTGCTCGGCTATATCGAGGCCGGCACGAAGGAAGGCGCCAGGCTCGCCTTGGGCGGCAAGCGCGTGCGCAGCGAGACCGGCGGCTACTATATCGAGCCGACCGTGTTCGACGGTGTGAAGAACGGCATGAAAATCGCGCAGGAAGAGATCTTCGGCCCCGTACTCTCCACGATCACCTTCAAGGATCAGGCGGAAGCGGTGAAGATCGGCAACGACACGGTCTACGGCCTTGCCGCCGCGGTATGGACCAGCGACATCAACAAGGCCTTCAAGACCTCAGCCGCCCTGCGCGCCGGCGTGGTGTGGGTCAATTGCTTCGACAACGGCCACATCTCCTCGCCGTTCGGCGGCTTCAAGCAGTCCGGCTTCGGCCGCGACAAGTCGCTGCATGCGATGGACAAGTACACCCAGCTCAAGGCGACCTGGATCAATATCAGCTGACTCATGCGTCACTGGAAGGGCGCCGTTTCGGCGCTCCTCTTGTTGCCTATGAGAACGGATGGGAAGGCGTGCGGCGACTTCTATTCAGGCAGCCCCGCCTTGCGGAAGCCATCGACAAAGTGGTCGCGGACGTCCTGGTCGCGACCGGGCCAATAGTGCAGCCAATGCGAAATCGTGAAGTGCGGGTTGGTGACAAGGAAGAGCTTGGCTTCCCGTCGTGCCTCGTCGATGCCGCCGAGCTGCGCCAGGGCTGCGGCCAAGATGCGCCGTGAATGCGTGCGGTAGGTCGATTCGTGCCGCAGCGGCGTCAGCGCCTTTTCATAGTTCTTCCGGGCATACTCCGTCTGGCCCAATAGCAGGTAGTACCAGGACGGCGGCATGGGGTTGAGACGGAACGCCTTCTGGATCTGCTCCAGACATTCATCTAGCCGTCCGGCGAGCAGCGACATGTCGGACATTTCCGCCCAGGCATCAGCGCAATTGGGATCGAGGTCCACCGCCTTGGCAAACTCCCGGTCGGATTCCTCAAAACGGCGTTCGTAGGCATACATCATGCCTAGCATCCATCGGCAGCCGGGATCCGTGGGATCGAGCTTCACCGCCAACTCTGCGTGATCGACTGCTTGCTGACGATGCTCGGCTTCCGACCCACCCCAGTGCGCCCAATGCAGCCAGCAGGTCAACGCCAGTTCCCGGCGCGCCTCGGCAAACTCCGGATCGAGCTCGATCGCGCGCTCCAGCAGCACTTTTGCCTCGGCCGATGCTTGCGGCGACTCTTCGGTCAACTGCCGCGCCCTCACTGTAAGGTCATAGGCTTCCAGGTTCTTCGGTCGATTGCGGGGCGGGATACTCGAGAGACGGCCGGTCATCGCTTCGACGACTTTGGCCACGACTTCATCCTGCACTGCGAAAATGTCGCTTACGGCACGATCATAGCGATCGGCCCAAACATGATTGCCATTCATGGCATCGATCAGCTGAACGTTGATCCGGACGCGATCGGCCGAGCGCCGCGCGCTCCCTTCTATAACATAGCGCACGCCGAGATCGCCCGCGATGCGGCGCACATCCGTATTCTTGCCCTTGTAGGAAAAGCTCGAGTTGCGGGCGACCACGGTGAGACTCTGGTTACGCGAAAGGTCGGTGATGAGGTCTTCGGCCAGGCCATCGGCGAAACTCTCGTGCTCGTGATCCCCAGATGGCCCGAAGGTCGAGAACGGGAGGACGGCGATTGCGGGCTTGCCGGCCGCCGGCGTCTGGCCCGGAACGCTCTCGGGAAGAACGCGCGGTAGCAAGCGGATGCGATAAGCCACGACCGGCTCTGCCATGTTCTTAACGGCCTGCGGTCCCAGCGGCTCGAATTCGACCGTGAGCTTTTTCCTCACCTGGTCATAGATGCTCTGCGACAGGCAGATGCCGCCCACCTCGGAAATCTGCTGCAGACGTGCAGCCAAGTTCACACCATCGCCGAAGATGTCGCCGCCATCATGGATGACATCGCCGAGATTGATTCCCATGCGCAGCTGTATCCGACGATCGGCCGCAACGTCGCCGTTAGCCTCGATGAATCCGTTGGCGATCGCGACCGCCGCTTCCACGGCATCGACCGCGCTCCGGAATTCGACCAGGACGCCATCGCCCATCCATTTCACCACGCGGCCGCGGTGTTTCGTGACCTGAGGCACAAAGATTTCTCGGCGTCGCGTCTTCAGGGCCGCGAGTGTGCCAGCTTCGTCGCGCTCCATGAGTTGGCTGTAGCCGACGACGTCGGCGACCAAGATTGCGACCAGCCGGTGTTCGAGATGTTCCGAGCCCACGGCCGTGCTCCGGCACAACGTGAAGACATCCCCGGGGATGCGACCGAAAGTCTACCGTCTCACCGTCTACAAGTCTACGAGCGCGCCTGCAGCTACTCCGGCTCGCTCCAGCGCCGCGGTTCGATGTTCTGGTTCAGGCGGAAGAGGTTGGTCGGGTCGTAGCGCCATTTGAGACGAGCGAGACGGCTGTACTTGTCCTCGCCATAGGCGGCTAGAGCCACTCCGGTTTCCGATTGCTCATTCACGTAGTTGGTATTGAGCGAGAGGGCGGCGAGTTGACTTGCAGCGCGCCGTCCCCAAGCGAGGCATGCAGTATCGTGCGAAGGATCATCCCAGACGCCTTCGACGATCCAATAGTGGCCGGCGGCACGGCCCGAATATGGTGTCGCATCTTCCTCGACGTCGCACACGGCGCCACCAAGTTGCAGTATGTAGGCTTCGCAATCCGGGGTTGGAGCGGCTGCCAGCGACTCCACCAATATGTCGATCGCCGCGTCGTCGACAACAAGCATGAAGCCGCCCTTGGAATAGTATCTTCGGCCCCACGCCATGCGTTCGTCGCTCGCGCGCTGCAAGTCAATGAAACTGGCCGGGCCGACAGACGCCGACGTGGCGATGCCGAGCTTTCCGAATGGCGTCAGGGTCTCCTCGGCGCCGTACGACGTTCCCGACCAGAGCGCCGTGATCTTAAGTTCGCCGGGCATGAAGACGACCATGGTGGTCAGCTCACGCGGGGCGCCTACCAACGCGTCACGGTAGCTTCTCAGAACGGATGAGGCATCCTTTGGCGAATAAGTCCATCGCCCAAGAAATGCGGGCCCCAGTGGATGCATGCGGAACCAGAACTTGGTGACGATGCCGAAATTGCCGCCGCCACCCCTGATCGCCCAGAACAGATCTGGCTCTTCTTCACCATTGATGCGCAGGAGTCGTCCATCCGCCATCACGATGTCGACTCCCAACAGGTTGTCGACCGTCATCCCGAATCGGCGGCTCAGCCAACCCATGCCACCACCCAGCGTGAGGCCGGCAACGCCGGTATGCGATACGACGCCTGCGGGCGTCACAAGCCCATAAGGCAGCCCGGCGGCGTCGACCTGGCCAAGTAGGGCTCCGCCCGCCACTTCGGCAACGCTTCCTTCGGCGTCGACGATCACTTCGTTCATCAGCGACAGGTCGAGCACGACGCCTTCGTCACAAGTCGACAAGCCAGGAAAACTGTGCCCACCGCAGCGAACGGCAAGCAACGCTTCTCGCTCGGCGGCGATGCGAACGACTTTCTGCACATCGCGCTTGCTGGTGGCGCGAACGATGGCGGCAGGCCGCCGGTCGAACAGTGCATTGTTCACCCGGCGCAGCCGGTCGTACTGCTCGTGATCGCTTCTGATGAGCACACCATCGAAATGTGCGCGAGCCAGATCCTGAGTCAGCGCGCCGATTTCCATCTCTGGAACTCCCCCACGAGTACACCAGATTCATCCCAATCGGAGATATCGGACATGCTCATTCATGAACGTAAGATGAATGAGTCGCCCCACTCCAATTTGCGAGCGTATTTGAATTCGAGCCCCGAGCGCTTTGAAATAGTTTGGTTCGACGCATTTCCGTCGTTCCGGCAGAGCTTCAGCGCCACCCCGGCCTTGCCGATCCGCGGCGGACCCACGATGCGAGCTTCCGTCCGGAGGCCGCACTGACGCGATACGGCCAGGTAGATGAACTTCTCGTCCTCCCACGGCACCGTGCCGCCCTTCGCTTCGCGGTGCAGGCGGGAACGCGCGACGCGGACGGAGAAGTGGCACCAATCAGGGGCGATAAGCGGGCAGGGCCCGGCGTGCGGACAAGGTGCAAGGAGATGGGCGCCGGCCGCGATCAGCTGTTCGCGTGCGCGCAAGATGCGCTGCCACCCTGGGCTGGTGCCGGGCTCGATAATGAGCAGGACATCCGCAGAAAGCTCCCAGAGCTTCATGATCAGCCGGTCACGCGCCGCCGGCTCAAGTTCGTCGAGAACATAGGACATAACGACTAGGTCATGCGCCAGAAGGTGCGACAAGGCCGTGTCGATCGGCTCCATCCTCCAATCGGCACGGATCCTCAGTCGCGACGCCAAGCGGCCGCCTACGGCGCACATGGCGGTGCTACCCTCGATCAACTGGGTCCGTTGGATGCTGGGCCATTGCTCGACAGCTGCCCAACTCGCCGTACCAGGGCCGGCACCGACATCGAGCATGCGGTGCGGCGCGAAGCCGGGGCGCGCTTCCGTTGTGGCCTGCAGGGCACGCGCGGTAGCTGCGTAGGTGGCAGGAAGGCGCGTGGCAAGATAGGCGCGGGCGGCGAGCACGTCATCGACATGGAAGCGGCCGTCGCGGGTCTCCGCACGATAGCGGTTGGAGAGCACCTCCGCCGCCCGCTCGAGATCGGCAAGCGCGATCCCTTCCAGCTCCCGGTCGATCGCCTCGCGCAGGGAAGGCGGCAACTGCATGGAGGCTCAGCGCGGAGCGCCGTCCAGGGTCAGGATCGGCGCGTAGAGTTCGGGACGGCGGTCGCGATAGACGCCCCAGCTCTCGCGGTAGGCGCGGAGTTCGTCGAGGTCGAAGGTGGCGGTGATGACGGCTTCCTGGTCTTCCGACGCTTCGGCGACAATGGCGCCCAGCTGGTCGGTGATGAAGGAGGAGCCATGGAACCGCACCCAGTGCCGGTCGGGATCCTGCCTGGAGCGCTCAATTCCGATCCGATTGGACGCCATCAGCGGCATCACGTTGGTGGCGGCATGGCCCTGCTGAGCGCGCTGCCAATGCGTGCGCGACTGAACCGGCGGGGCCGGCGGCGGCTCGGTCCCGATTGCGGTCGGGTACAGCAAGACCTCGGCGCCCATCAGCGCCATGCAGCGCGCTGATTCTGGAAACCACTGATCCCAGCAGATGCCAAGGCCGATGCGCCCGTGGCGCGTGTCCCAGACCTTGAAGCCGGTGTCGCCGGGATTGAAGAAGTGCTTCTCCTGATAGCCCGGGCCGCTCGGTATGTGGCTCTTGCGATAGAGCCCCATCACCTCGCCGTCGGCATCGATCATCGCTGTAGTGTTGAAAAAGGCCTGGTTGGCACGCTCGAAGAAACTGATCGGCATCACCGCGCCCAGCTCCCTGGCGATCGGTCGGAAATGCCGGATGGCGCGGTTGTCCTCGGGCCGGGTCGCCAGCGCGAAATGCCGCGGATCCTGATCGAGGCAGAAATAGGGCGTCTCGAACAGCTCCTGCAATAGGATGATATTGGCGCCCTGGTCGGCGGCCACGCGGGCCAGCCGCTCGGCGCGCGCGATGTTGGCGTCGATGTCCCAATCGCACGCCATTTGCGTAGCCGCCAACGTGACGCGGCGCGATCCGTTACCGCTGTTCATGACTGCAGTCTAGGTGGCCTCAGGTCTGTGCCGCAATCGCCCGGATCGCCATCTGCTCGTCGCGCTGACGTTGCGCCTCCTGGCGCCTCATATGCAAGGTCGCGAGGACCACGCCGATCGATACGATCGCGATGATGATGGTGGCAAGGGCGTTGATCTTGGGATCGAGACCCAGGCGCACCTTGGAGAAGATGACCTGCGGGAGGGTCGTCGTGCCCGGTCCGTTCGTGAAGGACGTGATGACGAGGTCGTCCAGGGAGATCGTGAAACCGAGCAGCCAGCCGGAGACGATCGCCGGCGTCACGATCGGCAGCGTGATCACGAAGAACACCTTCAAGGGCTTGGCGCCGAGATCCTGCGCAGCCTCCTCCAGCGACAGGTCAAGCGTCAGGAACCTCGACCGCATGACCACCGCAATGTAAGACAGCGTAAAGGTCACATGCGCGATCATCACGGTTGTGAGCCCGCGACCGTTCGGCCAGCCGATGATCTGCTCCATCGAGATGAACAGCAGCAGCATGGAGAGGCCGGTGATGACTTCCGGCATCACCAGCGGCGCGTTCACCATGCCGGAGAACGCGGTCCGTCCCAGGAACTTGGGGAACCGCACCAGCACATAACCGGCGATGGTGCCGACGACCGTCGCAAGCGTCGAGCTTATAGTCGCGATCAGCAGGGAGAGCTTTGCGGCGTCGATGATCTGCCGGTCGGCGATCAGCGCGCCGTACCACTTGGTGTCAAAACCGCCCCACACCGTGACCAAGCGGGAAGCGTTGAAGGAATAGACCACCACGGACACGATCGGCGCGTAGAGGAAGATGAAGACCAGCGCCATCCAGATGATGACGAACCAGGAGAGGCGATTGCTCATGATTCCTTCTCCAGTTCCTTGTCCTGGTACTTCTGATAGATCATCAGCGGGCCGACCAGGGCGATCAGGATCGCGACCGCCACCGCGGAAGCCGTCGGCCAGTCGCGATTGCTGAAGAACTCATTCACCAAGACGCGGCCGATCATCAGGCTCGACGGGCCGCCGAGCAGCTCCGGGATCACGTATTCGCCGACCGCGGGGATGAAGACCAGCATGCTGCCCGCGACAATGCCGGGAAAACTGAGCGGCACCGTGATCAGGAAGAACGCCTTCAACGGCTTGCAGCCAAGATCGGTCGCGGCCTCGAGCAGCGACAGGTCCATCTTTTCCAGGTTCGCATAGAGCGGCAGGATCATGAACGGCAGGTACGAATAGACGATGCCGAGATAGACCGCGAAATTGGTGTTCATCATGTTCAGCGGGCTATCGATGATGTGCAGTGACATCAGGACTTCATTGATCAGGCCGTTGTTCTTGAGCAAGCCGATCCACGCATAGACGCGGATCAGGAACGAGGTCCAGAACGGCAGGATGACCAGCATCAGGAGGATGTTGCGCGTCGCCTGGCGGCATCGAGCCATGCCGTAGGCGAGCGGGTATCCGATCACAAGGCAAAGAACGGTCGACAGAAAGGCGACTTGCAGCGAATTCAGGTACGCCTTGATGTAGAGCGTGTCCTTGACCAGGCGGCCGAAGCTGTCCCCGATATTGAGCGTGAATGTGCCGTCCGCGCTGAGGTGCGTATAGGGCGGTTGGGCGATCACCACGAACGACGTGCTGACCCACAGCACGATGATGAAGGGGAGCAGGAAGAACAGGACCAGCCAGATGAATGGAACGGCGATGACCAGCGTTCGTCCGCGAATTCCGAGACTGGACAGCAGGCTCTCGAGCCAATGCGACGCCGGCAGTCGGCTGGCGCGGTTGGCGACGTCGGTGGAGGCCATGGCGCGCCTCAGCTCAGCAGTGGAACGGGGCTGTTGGCGTGCCAGGTCACCGAGACGCGGTCGTCCCAGTCGATCATCAGCTCGGCCGCGCGCACCTGGTTCTGCATCGTCACCTTGATCTGCTTTCCGCTGTCGAGCTGCACCAGATAGATCGAGAGGTTGCCCATGTAGGCAATGCCCTTGACAATGCCCTTCACGCAGTTGTTGGGCTCATCCAGGTCCTGCTTGGTCAGGTGGATCTTCTCCGGCCGGATCGCGACCCACGCCTTGGCGCCTGGTGCGCTGGAAATACCATGGTCGACATAGATGTCGCCGCCTGCCTCTTCGGAACGGATCAGCACATGATCCGGCTCATCCTCGACGATCTGGCCCTCGAACAGGTTCACCGAACCGATGAAATCCGCGATCATCTTGTTTTGCGGATATTCGTAGATTTCCTGCGGCGTCCCGATCTGCACGATCTGGCCGGCATTCATGACCCCGATGCGGGTGGAGAGGGTCATCGCCTCCTCCTGGTCGTGCGTCACCACGATGAAGGTGATGCCGAGCCGGTCCTGGATGTTCATGAGTTCGAACTGCGTCGCTTCGCGCAGCTTCTTGTCGAGCGCGCCAAGCGGCTCGTCCAGCAGCAGCAGCTTGGGTTGCTTCACCAGCGAGCGGGCGAGGGCGACACGCTGACGCTGGCCGCCCGACAGCTGGTGCGGTTTGCGCTTGGCGAACGGCGTCAACTGCACCATGTCCAGCATCTGGCTGACGCGCTGCCTGATTTCGGATTCCGGATATTTGTCCTGCTTCAATCCGAACGAAACGTTCTGCTCCACGGTCATGTGCGGGAACAGGGCATAGGATTGGAACATCATGTTCGTCGGCCGGTCGTAGGGCGGGATGCCGGCCATGTCGACGCCATCGATATAGATCTTCCCCGCGGTCGGCGTTTCAAAGCCTGCCAGCATGCGCAGCAGGGTGGTCTTGCCGCACCCCGATCCCCCGAGGAGCGAGAAGAGTTCGCCGCGATAGATGTTGAGGGAAACATCGCTGACAGCGACGAACTCGCCGAATTTCTTCGTGACGTTCTCGATCCTGATATAGGGCTCGGCCTTCGGATCGGTCCAGGGTGTGCTGACGTGCTTGTTCTGAGATTGCTTCGGCGTCTTCTCGACTGCGGCCATGATATCCCCTAGCTGCTCTCCGACCCTCGGGAGGGGCGCCGTCGCGCCCCTCCCGAGGGCCTCGTCACTGACCCGTCTTCAACCGGGTCCATTCCCGCGTAATGACGCGCTGCATCGCCTCATCGCGGACGACGCTCGGGAACATGCGCTTCTGAGTCTCGGCATCCGGGTAGATCGCCGGATCATCCAGGATTTCCTTCAGCACCAGCTTGCGCGCCGCCGCATTGCCGTTCGCATAATACGTGTAGTTGGTGCATTCGGCGATGACGTCGGGGCGTAGCATGTAGTTCAGGAACAAGTGCGCATTCTCCGCATCCGGCGCGTCCTTCGGGACCAGCATCGCATCGAACCAGATATTACTGCCTTCCTGCGGCACCGTATATTTAAGTTCGATCTTGAGGCCGGCTTCCTCGGCACGTTGCGCCGCGACCGCATAGTCGCCCGACCAGGTCATGGCGAGGCAGACATCGCCGTTCGGCAGCGAGTTCAGATATTGCTGGGAATCGAACAGCCGGACATAGGGCCGCACCTTCATCAGCATGTCGGTGGCCGCGACGATGTCGTCGGGGTTCTGCGAGGTCGGATCCTTGCCCATGTAGGCCAGCGCCAGGGGGAACACGTCCTCGGGGGAATCCAGGAAGCTCACACCGCAATCCTGGAACTTGGAGACGACGTCGGGATCGAACACCATGCGCAGGCTATCAAGCGGCGCGTCAGGCATCCGTTCCTTGATCATGGCGACATTGTAGGTGAAGCCGTTGGTGCCCCACATGTAAGGCACGGCATAGGCGTTGCCCGGGTCGTAGGCGGCCTGCTGCTTCAGCACCCACTGGTCGAGATTGCTCCAGTTGGTGAGCTTCGAGCGGTCGAGCTTCTGATAGATCCCGCTCTTGATCTGGCGGGCGAAAAACGAGGAGGAGGGGAAGACGATGTCATAGCCGGTATTGCCGACCACCAGCTTGGCTTCCAGCGTCTCATTCCCGTCATAGGTGTCGTACCGCACCTTGACGTGGTACTCCTTCTCGAAATTGGCGATCGTGTTCTCGCCAATGTAGTCGGACCAGTTATAGATGTTGAGCTCGCCTTTGGCGTGGGCATCGGGCGAGAGCGAGGTCAAGGCAGTAGCTGCCAGTGTCGTGGCCGCAAGCGCCATCAGCGCCCGCTTGGCCGAGCGGATCGATCCAGACATGCAAATCCTTCCCTTCTGTCGCCGGTTCGATCGCGGTGTCCCGCCCCGAACCGTGCCGTCATCTTTAACTTTTTTATGACTATGGCGGGGGCCCGTCCGGGCTGTCAACCGCTGCAAGGTCTGCAAGTCGCAAAATTTGAACGTTCATTCAATTGTTGATGACAGCGTCGGACATGGAAAACGGGTCCCGCCGGGAGGCGGGACCCGTCTCAGTTTCATTCTGTCCTGCGGATTTACTGGCCGGTCTTGATCTTGGTCCAGGTCCGGGTGCGCAGCCGCTCCAGATCCGCATCGGCCACCGCGTCGGGGAACAGGTTCTTCTTCACCTCGTCGGTCGGATAGATCGACGGATTGTTCTTGATCTCGTCATCCACCATGGGAAGGGCGGCCAGATTCGGGCTGGCATAGCTCACATAGTTGACGCCGTTGGCGGCGACCTGTGGATCGTTGAGGTAGTCGATGAATTTCATCGCATTGTCGACGTTCTTGGCGTCCTTTGGAATCGCCAGCGAGTCGACCCAGAGCAGGCTGCCCTCCTTCGGGATGCGGTAGTCGATATGCACGTTGTTTTGCGCTTCGTCGGCGCGGGCCGCGGCGATGAACACGTCGCCCGACCAGCCGATCACGGCGCACAATTCGCCGTTCGCAAGGTCATTGATGTATTGCGAGGAGTGGAAATACTTCACGTCCGGGCGGATGGCCGCGAACACCTTCTCCACTTCGGCATAGTCCTCCTCTGACTTGGTGTGAGGATCCTTGCCCAGATACTTGAGGACGGTCTGGAACATGTCCGACGGCGCATCGAGCATGGAGATGCCGCAATCCTTCAGCTTGTCGGCATATTCCGGCTTGAACAGCAGATCGAGGCTGTCCACCGGGGCATTCTCGCCCAGCCGCTCCTTCACCTTGTCGATGTTGTAGCCGACACCGACCGTGCCCCAGAAGTAGGGCACCGCATACTTGTTGCCCGGATCAAAAGGCTCGACGGCCGCCAGGATCTGCGGATCAAGGTTGCCGTAGTTCTTGAGCTTCGACTTGTCGATCTCCTGGTAGATGCCGGCCTGGATCTGGCGACCGAGAAACGAGGTGGTCGGCACCACGAGATCGTAACCGGTATTGCCGGCCATCAGCTTGGCTTCCAGCGTCTCGTTCGAGTCGTAGACGTCATAGCGTACCGTGATGCCGGTCGCCTTCTGGAAGTCGTCGACCGTGGTCTCGCCGATATAGTCCGACCAGTTGTAGACGTTGAGCTCTCCGCCGGAACCGGCCGGAGCCTCGGCAGCTGCAGCAGGAGCCGGCTGGGTCGCCTCGGCTGCCGGCTGTTGAGCCGCCTGCTGCTCCGTCGCAGGTTGTTCAGCGGCGGGCGCCTGGGCCGCCGGTTGCTCGGCCGCAGGCTGTGCCGATGATTGCTCCTCCTGCTTTTTCTCTTCGCCGCAGCCGGCCAACAGCAAGGCCGACACAAATGCGACCACGCCGAAACGTCCTAGTTTCACGATTACCTCCAAGTGACGCGTGAGTTTCCGGGTCTCGCTTCTCGAACAGGCCAGAGCGGGGCCCCAGTGTGAGTCTTTTATTACGATCGCCGTGCAGTGTCCTCAGCCATTCCGGGGCTGTCAACAGCGGGCTCGTTAACATCGGTTCAGCCTTGCCGTCAGCCCTTGGGAAAATCGAACTTGTAGGAACGGGCCGTGGTGAATGCGGTTTCGGCGATTCGTGTATACCGCATGGCGTCCTGGCGGAATCGCAGATAGGAGGACGCGATCTGGCGCGTGATCTCGTCGCCATGCTCGATCAGGTCCTGCAGCACCTCTCCGGAGGCTTCGCCAAATGAGACCAATACGTCGCGCGGAAATTGCTTGAGCTGGACGCCGTGCTCGTTGACGAGCGACGCCAAGGCGGCCGGACTGCGGCCGTTGAACTCTGCCAGCATCATATCGTTCTCGGCGCTGCAACAGGTCGCAATAATCTGCTTCAGCTCGTCGGGCAGGGCCTCGAATTTGCCCTTGTTCACGATGCATTGCGTAGCCGAACCGGGCTCTTGAAAGCCGGGCCAGTAGTAGAGCTTGGTGATCTTATAGAATCCGAGCGATAGATCGTTGTAGGGGCCGACCCACTCCGCGCCATCGATCGCACCGGACTGCAGGTTGGAGAAGATCTCGCTATTCGGGAGCGGGACAATTTCGACGCCGAGCTTGGCGAGCGCCAGCGCGCCATGTCCAGTCATCCGGAACTTCAGTCCCTTGAGATCGGCGGTCGAATTGATCTCCTCGCGGAACCAGCCGCCCAGCTGCGCGCCGGTATTGCCTGCAAGAAAAGCCTTCACATTGAACGGGGCGTACAACTCGTCCCACAGTTCCTGGCCGCCGCCAAAATAGACCCAGCCGTTGAACTCTCCCGCGGTAAGGCCCATCGGCATGGCGCCGAAGAAGCCGGCCGCCGGTAGCTTGTCGATGTAGTAGGTGCTCGAATCATGCCCCATCTCCGCCTGTCCTTGCGAGACGGCATCGAAACATCCCGTCGGCGACACCAGTTCGCCCGCTGCGAGCACCTTGATGTTGAGGCGCCCGTTGGATGACTTGGTGATGCGCTCAGCCAAGCGCTCCGCGCCGGTGCCAAGGCCCGGCAGGCCTTTCGGCCAAGCCGTCACCATCTTCCATTCGATCCGATCCTGCGCGATGGCCGGCCGAGGAAAGGTCGATGCAAGCGCAGCCGCGCCCGCCGCCAACCCGGCGCCGGTCAGGAGGTTGCGACGATTCATGCTCGATAACCTCATATCAAACAGAGCACATGCTCAGCGTTTGCCGGCGCACCGTCCGCCTGACTCGGACATTGCGACAGCGGCGAAACCAGCTGGGCATATGCAGTTGCAAGAAACTTCTCCCGCCTTGGCGGGCTTGGCGTCACGCCAGACGCTGCCACCCCTCCGGACCATATCCTTCCAGCGGGCGGAAGCCGGACTTGTACGCCATCTTCCGGCTGTTCTCGACCCAATAGCCGAGATAGACGAAAGGCAGATCGCGCCGCTTGGCTTCTTCGATCAGCCATAGCACCACATAGACTCCCAGACTGAGATCCGGCTGCGCCGTTTCGTAGAAACTGTAAACGGCGGAAATTCCGTCCTTGTTCCAATCCGTGAGGCAACAAGCCACCAACCTGCCGCTCGGATGGCGCAGTTCGACCATGCGGGTGTCGACCGGGCTGTCGGCCACCATGCTGCTGTAGTCCTGCGGACCCATGCCCACCATCTCGCCGTCGGCGTGCCGCGCCTCCAGATAGTGCACGAACAGCTCGAACTGCTCCTGGGTCGGGACGTTGTCGCGGATGCGCGCGACCAGATCGCGGTTGCGCCGCGCGATGCGCCGCTGTGTACGGTTGGGATCGAACTCGACCACCGGAATGCGCACCGGCACACAGGCTTGGCACCCGGAGCAGGCGGGGCGATAGGCAATGGAATGGCTGCGGCGGAATCCGGCATGGGACAGCAGTTCAAAAAGCTCGGGGGCATTGCCGCCGGAGAGCTCGGTGATGACCTTGCGCTCCATCCGGTCAGGCAGATAGGGGCAGGGCACCTCCGTGGTGACCAAAAACGGAATCGGAAATCCGCGACCAAGAACGCTCATGCCGCACAAAATACCGCAATTCCAGGCTATTGCGCCAGACGCCGGAGGGTATTCTTTCGGCTAGTTAACGCCCCAGCGGAACATCGGCCCGTATCACTACGGTGCCAGCCAGAAAATCGTGGGCGCAGCGCCAGCGCGGATTGAGGAAAACGACGACCGCCGCCAGCCAGCCGGTCAGCCAATGGATGGTCCAGAACAGGGCGGACATCAGAAGGGCCTGCAGATTGTCCGGCCGGCCGCCGGACCAATTGATCACTTTCAGCCCGAAAACGCGCATGCCCGGAGTCGCCGAGCTCGGACCGCCGATGGTGAAAACGTCGTAGAGCACGACGAACACCAGCGCGCCCAGCACCACCGGAATGGAGATCAGTGTGAAGGAAATAACCCAGAGCGTCGCGGCAGCCATCATGGCGACTGTCAGGACGACGCCCATCAGGAAAATGTCCAGAAAGAAAGCGAACATCCGCCGTAAGGCGACCCCGCTATAGAGCCCCGGATGCAGGAGCGGATCGTGGATCGAACCGTCGCCCTTGGCGTCCATCCCGCCCAGCACGATGGCCGGGAGCTTGCGTTCCGTCACCTTTGCCGCCTTTCCGAGCTAAGCCCTTGAATCACCCCTCCATATTGAGGGGCATCGCAGCATTTACAAGAGGCCGCACAATCCATTGAAGGGCTGGCAGAATCCGGCTCGATACCTAGGGCACCAGTTCCGGCCGGGGTCCGGCGGCCGGCGCCGGCGCAGGGGCGGGATCAGTCGCGGGAGCAGAGTCGCTCGCTGGAGCAGGATCGCTCGCGGTGGAGGCTGGGCTGGGCTGGCGCAACAGGACGATGCTGATGCGCCGGTTCTGAGGATCGAATGGGTCCGCCTTCACGAATGGATCAGTGTCCGCCAGGCCTTCGATCACCTGCAGCCGATCGATGTTGATGCCGGCGCCCACCAGGACGCGGCGCGAGGCGTTGGCGCGGTCGGCCGACAATTCCCAGTTGGTGTATTCGTGCCCGCCGAGATAGGGCTTCGCGTCCGTGTGGCCGGAAATCTCGATCTTGTTGGGCAGCGTCTTGATGACTTCCGCGACCTTTTCCAGCAGTTCCCTGCTGCGCGGATTCATGACCGCGCTGCCCGATGGGAACATCGAGATCTTTTCCTGGTCCAGCAGCTGGATGCGGATGCCGTCTTCGGTCTGGTCGATCTTCAGATTTTTCTCGAGTTCCTTCAGGTCGGGGCTCTCTTCGATCGCGTTCTTGATGCCGTTCTTGATCTGCTCGAACTGCTTCTGCTCATTGGCCGCGACCGTCGCCTCCGCTTCCTTGAGGTCGACCGGCTTGTCGCCCTTGCCGGGCTGCGGCTGGTCACCCTGTCCAGGCTGCGGCTGGTCGCCCTGGCCGATGTCCGGCTGTTCACCCTCGTAGGTCTGCGGCCGGTCGCCCTCTCCGGTCGCCGGCGCCTGCTGCGTTGCTTGGTCCTCTTCATTGTCGTCCTCGGTCTGCTGCGAGGCGCCGCCGGACATGTCCTCCATCGGCTGGGCCTGCCCGGACAGGATCGTAAAAGTAGCGGAGGTGTTCTGGACTGCGAGCGTTGGGCGGAAATAGTTCGCGATGCCCTTCTTCTGTTCCTCGGTCACGGCGTTGAGCAACCAGAGCAGAAGGAAGAATGCCATCATGGCGGTGACGAAATCAGCATAAGCGACCTTCCAGGCGCCGCCATGGTGGCCGCCTTCCACCTTCTTGATGCGCTTGACGATGATCGGGCGTTCGTCGGCCACGGCCCGATCCCTAGACCGGCGGCAGTGCGCTCACAGCCTGCTCCACCTCGTAGAAGTTCGGCCGTTCGGTGGAGAGCAGAACCTTGCGCGCGAATTCGACGGAGACTGCCGGAGGGTAGCCCTGCATGTGAGCGAGCAGGCCCGCCTTCATGCACTGATAGTATTTGGCGTCGGCTTCGTCGACAGCCTTGATGGCGCTGGCGATCGGCGCGATGAAGCCGTAGGAGCAGAGTACGCCGAAGAAGGTTCCGACCAGGGCCGCGCCGATCAGTTCGCCAAGCACCTTAGGCGGTTCGGTGATCGAGCCCATGGTGACGATGACGCCCAGGACCGCGGCGACGATGCCGAGCGCAGGCATGCCATCGGCCATGTTCTGAACCGCGTGCGAGGCGCCGTGCAGCTCCTGGTGATGGGTTTCCAGCTCCGCATCGATGAGCGTCTCGACCTCGTTGGGGTTCTCGGTGCCGAGCGTCATCATGCGGAGATAGTCGCAGAGGAACTCGACCGCGTGATGGTCCTTCTGGAACTTGGGGAACTGTCCGAACAACGTGCTTTCGTCCGGCTT
>JAWKVL010000011.1:0-109835 GCA_041398065.1 Dongiaceae bacterium
CTGCGTCGTCACCCGCTCGACACCCAGGTGGCCGGCCATCTTCTTGCCGGGGAAGGTGCGGCCCGGATCCTGGCGGTTGCCGGTCGAGCCATGGCTGCGATGCGAGATCGACACGCCGTGGGTCGCGCGCAGGCCGCCGAAGTTCCAGCGCTTCATGGCGCCGGCGAAGCCCTTGCCGATGGTGATGCCGACGACATCGACGAACTGGCCCGGCAGGAAGTGGTTGACCGACAGCTCGGCGCCGACTTCCAGCAGCGCGTCCTTGGACACGCGGAACTCCGCCAGCTTCGCCTTCGGCTCGATCTTCGCCTTCGCGAAGCGGCCGCGCTCGGCTTTGGAAACGTTCTTCACCTTGGCCTTGCCCACGCCGAGCTGCACGGCGTTGTAGCCATGCTTGTCCTCGGTGCGGACATCGACGACCTGGCAGGTGTCGACCTTCAGCACGGTGACTGGCACGTGGCTGCCGTCCTCGCCGAAGATCCTTGTCATGCCCAGCTTCTGGGCGATCAGTCCGGTGCGCATGGTCGCCGCCCCTTAGTTCTTCAGTTTGATCTCGACATCGACGCCGGCGGCGAGGTCGAGCTTCATCAGCGCGTCCACGGTCTGCGGCGTCGGGTCGACGATGTCCAGCAGGCGCTTGTGGGTTCGGATCTCGAACTGCTCGCGGCTCTTCTTGTCGACGTGCGGCGACCGGTTGACGGTGAAGCGTTCGATCCGGGTCGGCAGCGGGATGGGTCCGCGGACCTGGGCGCCGGTGCGCTTCGCCGTCGTCACGATCTCGTTGGTCGACTGATCGAGCACGCGATGGTCGAACGCTTTCAGTCGGATGCGGATATTTTGGTTATCCATTGCTCAGGTCCTTCGGCTTTACGCCCCTTACTCTATGATGCTGGCGACGACGCCTGCGCCGACGGTTCGGCCGCCTTCGCGGATCGCGAAGCGCAGCCCCTCGTCCATCGCGATCGGCGCGATCAGGTGCACTTCCATCGACACGTTGTCCCCCGGCATCACCATCTCGGTGCCCTGCGGCAGCACGATCGTGCCGGTCACGTCGGTGGTGCGGAAGTAGAACTGCGGACGGTAGTTCGAGAAGAACGGCGTGTGACGGCCGCCCTCTTCCTTCGTCAGCACGTAGGCCTCCGCCTTGAACTTGGTGTGCGGCGTGATCGAGCCGGGCTTCGCCAGAACCTGGCCGCGCTCCACTTCCTCGCGCTTGGTGCCGCGCAGCAGGGCGCCGATGTTGTCGCCAGCCTCGCCAGAGTCCAGCAGCTTGCGGAACATCTCCACACCCGTCACCACCGTCTTGGTGGTCGGCCGCAGCCCGATGATCTCAACTTCCTCGCCGACCTTGATGATCCCGCGCTCGATCCGGCCCGTCACAACCGTGCCGCGGCCAGAGATCGAGAACACGTCCTCGATCGGCATCAGGAACGGACGGTCCTTCGGACGCTCCGGCTGCGGGATATACTCGTCAACCGCCTGCATCAGCTTCAGGACCGCGTTCTTGCCCAGCTCCGGATCCTTGTCCTCCAGCGCCATCAGCGCCGAGCCGCGGATCACCGGGATCTTGTCGCCCGGGAACTGATACGACGACAGCAGCTCGCGGACCTCCAGCTCGACCAGGTCCAGAAGCTCCGGATCGTCCACCATGTCGCACTTGTTCATGAACACCACCAGCGCCGGAACGCCGACCTGGCGCGCCAGCAGGATGTGCTCCCGGGTCTGCGGCATCGGGCCGTCGGCGGCGGAAACCACCAGGATCGCGCCGTCCATCTGCGCCGCGCCCGTGATCATGTTCTTCACATAGTCGGCGTGGCCAGGGCAGTCGACATGCGCATAGTGCCGCGCCTTGGTCTCATACTCGACGTGCGCCGTCGAAATCGTAATACCGCGCGCCCGCTCCTCGGGAGCCTTGTCGATCTGGTCGTAGGCCGTATAGGTCGCGCCACCCGTCTCCGCCAGAATCTTCGTGATCGCCGCCGTCAGCGACGTCTTGCCATGGTCAACGTGACCAATCGTTCCAACGTTGCAATGCGGCTTCGTCCGCTCAAACTTCGCCTTCGCCATTTTTCTTCAGTCCTGTGACCAGATCGGTTGCTTCTCTATCGATCCCTTGATCGAGGCTGGGACCCCGCGCGGATCCCCGCCAAATCATGCTCTCTTCACCTGTTGCGCTCCGCCTCACCGGCATTGCGCGAAAGTCTGGAGCGGGTGACGGGAATCGAACCCGCGTAGCCAGCTTGGAAGGCTGGAGCTCTACCATTGAGCTACACCCGCCGATTCTCACCCGCGCTCCACCCCGGACGGTCGTTGGTGGAGGGGGTAGGATTCGAACCTACGTAGGCCGAAGCCAACGGGTTTACAGCCCGTCCCCTTTAGCCACTCGGGCACCCCTCCGGGCTCCCATCGACTCCGCCCGCAGCGGAAGTGCGCAATATGGGCATTTACCTTTCGGAGTCAATTTGAAAACACACGAAAAACTCCGTTCGCGCCGATTTCGTTTCCGGCGCGAATGGAGTTGTGGCAATACCCAATTTCAAGTCGGAATATAGGGGCCACCATGAACAAGCGCAAGCCGCCCACCCGCGGCCGCGAGCGAGGATCCGGACGGTCCCGCGATTTCCCGCAAGATCAGAGACATAGGTCGCATCGTAGTGATCCCGCACGAACCTCAGACCGAGGCGGTGCGGCACCCCGGCGCGGGCATCAGGAAGAGCCTCGGCGCGAGGCGCCCCAGCCCGGCGGACCTTACTGGCTTTATGGGCATCATGCGGTGACCGCAGCGCTCGACAATCCGGAGCGGAAGATCCTCCGGCTGGCCCATACCGGTGCCGGGTCGGCGCCGGCGGTTGAAGGCCATGATTGGGAGCAGGTCCCGCGCGATGTCCTGGAAAGCTGGCTGCCCCCGGGCGCCGTCCACCAAGGCCTTGCCGCCAAGGTCCATCCCCTGCCCGACCGCGGCATCGAGGATGTGATCGCCGAGGCCGAAACGATGGACAGCGCCCACGTCATGATCCTTGACCAGGTCACCGACCCACAAAATGTCGGCGCGATCCTGCGCTCCGCCGCAGCGTTCGGCGCGCTGGCGGTGATCCTGACCGAGCGCCACGCGGCGCCGGAATCGGGAGCGCTGGCCAAGGCGGCGTCCGGCGCGCTCGAGCACGTGCCGCTGGTGCGCGTCGCCAACCTCGCCCGCGCGCTGGAGCTGTTGAAGAAGGGCGGATTCTGGATCGCCGGTCTGGCCGCCGAAGCGTCTCAGACCCTCGCCCAGGCCAAGCTCACCGGGAAGGTGGGGTTGGCGCTGGGCGCGGAGGGTCCGGGTCTGCGCCGCCTGACCCGCGATCACTGTGACCTTCTGGTGCGGCTGCCGACCGGCGGACCGATCGATCACCTCAATGTGTCGAATGCCGCTGCCGTGGCGCTGTATGAGTTGGTGCGCGAACGCGGAGAGCGGGCATGAAGGCACTGAAGCATGTCCTCACGGGCATCGTGGTGCTCGCGGTTCTGGTGGTGGTGATCGGCTTCACCCTGCCGCGCAATGTCCACGTCGAACGCTCGATCGTGGTCAACGCGCCACAAGCACAGCTGTTCGATGCGCTCAATGGCTTCAAGCGCTTCAACGAGTTCTCGCCCTGGGCGTCGCTCGATCCGAAGACGAAATACAGCTACGCCGGTCCCGAGAGCGGCGTCGGCGCCAGGATGAGCTGGACCAGCAGCGACAAGAAAATCGGATCGGGCACCAACGAGATCATCGAGTCGCGGCCGCCTGAATTCATCCGCACACGTCTCGATTTTGGCGGGCAGCTGGCGGAGGCAACCTTCAAGTTCGAGCCCGCCGGCGGTGCAACGCGCGTGATCTGGGGCTTCGATGGCGACCTCGGCAACAATCCGGTCGCGCGCTTCGTCGGCCTGATGTTCGACAAATGGATCGGATCGGACTACGAGAAGGGTCTCGCGCGGTTGAAGGAAGTGATGGAGCAAGGCAATGCGGGCTAGCCACGCTGTTCGACGGATTCTCCTCGCCCTCACCCTCGCGGCGCTAGCGGTCCCAGCCTTCGCCCAGGGAGAAACCGACGCCGAATCAGCCGCGCGCTATTTCAATCGGCTGGATCAGAAGAAGCAGGGCTTCTTCACGCTGGAGGACATGCAGCGGATCGAAGGCAAGGCGTTCAAGCGCATCGACGACAACAAGGACGGCGAGCTCACCCTGTCGGAATACAATTTCGGCATTCCGAGCGACCGCCAGGACGTGATCGACCGCTTCACCCGCCGCTTCCGCCTGGCGGACGCCGACAACAACGGCCGCGTCACCATGGACGAGTACATGGAGTTCTGCGTCAAGGTCGTGCAGGCCGCCGACACCAACCAGGACGGCAAGGTAACCCAAGAAGAATTCGTTGCCGCCTCCAGCAGCGGGGCTGCGGAGTAGTGGCACGATCGCCATCGAGCGACTGCACGAACAACTACTAGCGGGTTCCGGCTTATTGCGTCATGGTCGTGCCCGACAAGAACAATAATCCTGGGCGGGGGCGTCCCAACTGACTTCCAAACGCAATTCCATCACTCTGCTGGCGCTCGCCGAGATCGCAGGCATGAGCCTGTGGTTCGCGTCGGCAGCGATCCTGCCAGACATGGTGCGCGAATCCGGCATCGACGCGATGCGGCAGGCAATGCTGTCCAGCGGCGTGCAGCTCGGCTTTGTCGCGGGCGCGCTGGCGGTGGCATCGAGCGGCTTGGCCGACCGGTTCGATCCGCGGCGCGTGTTCGCGACCTGCGGCGTGCTGGCGGCACTCTGCAACGCCGCGCTGCTCATCGCGCCGATCGGCGGCGCGGTTGCGATCCTGTTGCGGTTCCTGACCGGTTTGCTGCTGGCAGGCGTCTATCCCGTCGGCATGAAAATCGCCGTCGGCTGGGGCACCAAGGATCGCGGGCTGCTGGTGGGATTGCTGGTCGGCGCGCTCACGGTCGGATCGGCTCTGCCGCACCTCGCGGCGTATCTCGGCGGCACGCAGTGGCGCAGCGTCATCGTTGCGACCTCTGCGCTCGCGCTGATCGGTGCACTGCTGGTGCTGGCCTGCGGCCTCGGCCCGCATCATGCGCGCGCGCCGCGCTTCTCGACCCGCGCGATCGCGCTCGCCTGGACCAATCGGCGCATCCGCCTCACCTATCTCGGCTATTTCGGCCATATGTGGGAGCTTTACGCCATGTGGGCGTGGGTCGGCGCGGCCGCAGCGGCATCCTACGGCACGCTGCTGGGCGAAGCGGAAGCGACACGCCTCGCCAAGCTCACGGCTTTCCTGGCGATCGCGCTCGGCGGACTGACCTGCGCACCTGCCGGCTGGGTCGCCGACCGCATCGGCAAGGAGCAGGTGACCATCATCGCCATGGCGCTGAGCGGCTCGTCCGCGATCGCCACCGCGCTCAGCTTCGGCGGTCCGATCTGGCTGACTTTCGTGCTGATCGTGATCTGGGGAATCTTCGTCATCCCGGATTCGGCGCAGTTCTCGGCGCTGGTAGCGGACGCCTCGCCGCCCGACCTTGCGGGCAGCGCCATGACGCTGCAGACCGCGCTCGGCTTCGCGCTCACCGCGGTCACGGTCCAGGTGACGCCGATGCTGGCGCATGCGCTCGGCTGGCCCGCCATTCTTGCCGGCCTTGCGATCGGACCCGCGGTCGGTATCGTTGCGATGACACGATTGCTGACGCACGGGCGCCAGGCACGCGAGGCTAGCGGCTCGCCGGGGCCAGCGTGAAGTGGAACGTGGCGCCTTCGTCGGGGCGCGCGTTTCCCCAGATGCGGCCGCCATGTTTTGCGACGATGCGGTGGACCGTGGCAAGACCGACGCCCGTTCCAGGGAATTCGTCCGCACTGTGCAGGCGTTGGAATACCTCGAACAGCTTGTCGGCATAGGCCTCATCGAAACCAGCACCATTGTCCTGAACGAAATAGGTGTCCGGCATGCCGGGCTGGCGATGAACGCCGAGTTCGACGCGCGGGCTCGCTGTCTTGGCGGTGAACTTCCAGGCATTGCCGAGCAAGTTCTGCAGGACGATCCTCAACAGGACAGGATCGCCTTTCGCCGGCAGGTTGTCCGGTGCAACAAAGAGGATCGGCCGGTCGCGACTAAGCTCGTCGACGACCTCGCGGGCCAGCGTCGCCAGATTGACGTCCTCGAGATGGACCGGGGCGCGCATCGCGCGCGAGAGTTCGAGCAGCCCGTCCACCATCTGGCTCATGCGCTTTGCCGCGACCGTGATGCGGGACACGGCCTTGCGCCCCTCCGCGCCAAGCTCGGTGGCGTGATCCTCCTCCAGAATTGCTGCATAGCCCTGCATGTGGCGCAACGGAGCGCGCAGATCATGGGAAACTGCATAGGCGAAGGACTCCAGCTCGGCAGTCCGCTCGCGCACCCGGCTCTCCAACTCGGCATAGACGCGGACATTCTCCATTGCGACCGCCGTCGTATCCGCGAGCGATTGGAGCAGCGCCACCTCGTTGGCCTCGGGCAGGCGCTGGTGCGCCCAATAGGTTCCGACTGCGCCGATCGGATCCGATGACCGGATCGGCACCATGACAACGCTCCTTACGAACGTCGGTTCGTAGGCCGAAACCGGAATCCGCGGATCGTGATAGATGTCTTCCACAACCGCCGGCTGGCCGTTCATCATCGCCCAACCGCTGATGCAGTTCTCGGCCGGGAAGCGCTGGCCTTTCCACAATGGGCCGATTGCGTCCTCGTCGGCGTAGTGGCAAAGGTCGCCGTCACGGAGTACGAAGGTCGCTCCGTCTGCACCGGTCAGTTGACGCGCCGCACGCCGCACGATCACCATGATGGCGGGCAGGTCCCGCGCGAGCGACAGCTCCTTTACCACTGCGATCAGCCGCTCATAACCGGGATGCTGCGCCGTGGCCCGCGCAGCCATGGCGGCGCGCACTGCTTTGCCCAAATTCGACAGGTCAGATTTCGACAGGACCTCCGCAATACCAAGCCCCTTCAGGCCGAGCACATCCGTGCCGGGCTGATCGCGCTTTGAAACGAATATGAACGGCACGCTGGGCTGACGCTCGCGAGCGAGACCAAAGGCCTTCAACCCCTCGCATCCAGGTACGGTGCTGTCGGACAGGATGGCGTCCAAATTTCCAGCCGACAGGCAATGTTCGTAGTCCGCGCGCGAGTGGGCAAATTCCACTGTGGCATCGGGCAATTCGACCCGTAGTGCGCGCTGCATCAGCTCCGCATCGAGCGGCTCGTCATCGAGGATCAGGACACGGGGTGGGTTCATGTGCTTCGCCTGATTGCGTCGCAGCATCACGCTGCCAGGAGTGAATGTATAGGGCAACCGTTGGCAAGTCGTGAATCTTGGTATGTCTCGGTCAATCGGTCCTTCCGCCCTGCCAGTTCGGGCCAACCGCGATCCGGCTATTATCGAAGCCGGTCGAGCAGGCCCGTCAACTCTCCAATTCGCTCGATCTTGCGAAAGCGCGGGGCATCCCTTGGCGCTGCGATGTGCTCGAGCGCCCAGGTCAGTGGATGGGGGATGAAGACGCCCCAGCTGCCGGCCTCGATTGCTGGCACGACGTCGGACTTGAGCGAATTGCCGACCATCATGCCGTGCTCCGGACCATCGCCGTGACGCGTGAACAAGCGCCGATAGGTCGCGGACGACTTGTCGCTGACGATCTCGACTGCGTGGAACAAGTCGCCGAGGCCCGACCGTGCCAACTTCTGCTCCTGGTCCAGCAGGTCGCCCTTGGTGATGAGAACAATCCGGAAGCCTGTGGCGACCTGTTCGAGCGTTTCGCGCACGTCGGGCAGGATCTCGATCGGGTGAGCGGCCATGTCGCGGCCGAGATCGATGAGATCGCGCAGGATCGACGTCGGAACCTTGCCTTCCGTGACATCGATTGCCGTCTCGATCATGGAGAGGACGAAGCCTTTCCGGCCGAAGCCGTAGAAGTCGAGGTTGCGCTTCTCGGTCTCCAGCAGTCGGCGCGACAGGCCTTCGGCGTCGACATAGTCCGACAGCATTGCGGCGAAGCGTTCCTCGGTCAGCCGGAACACCCGCTCCGAGTGCCAGAGCGTGTCGTCCGCGTCGAATCCGATAGTGGTCAGCCCGTGCATGGGCCGGAGAGTAGCCCGCGGCCGCTCGGGCATAAAGATAGGTGTCGCGGCTAAGTGCGCTGGCGATATCCCACATCCTGCCAGTTGAAGGCCTGCGCGCAGCGCGCAAGGCCGGTGTCCCGCTCCCGTCTCGGCGCGGGGCCGTCGCTGCTTTCTGGCCGCGCCTGTTTGGAGAAATCCCGGCTCTCGACCCGTTCGTCACGGACAGTGACGCCCGAAACCCGCTGAATGCGCCGCCGGATATACTGCATTGCCCTGTTCCTGATTTCTTGTGACGGAATGGTGTACGGCGTCGAATAAAGGCGCCGATCCACCCTCGGCAAACAGGACTTGAACAGGAAGGTTCCCGCTGGCGCGAAGATCAAGAAGCGGGCGCAAACGGAATCTTGACGGGAGTCCGGCGCCAGAGTTCGCACGCGCGTTCATCGTGCCGCAACAGATCGAAGGCGCACTCGAAGTCACGGCCGGCCGCCGCCCCGCCGTGAGGCACAATCAACGGAACGGTGCGTGCACTCTCCGCAGTCTCGTCCCGAGTCGTCTTTGTTGTCTGTCCTGCAGCCCGTTTCATTCTACGATCCTTTGGGCCATTCCGGCTCTTCGATGTTCGTATCAACCCGCACCCAGCCACTTTCGTTCCAACGAGCGACGCGCACCCGACCCTGCGGTGACGGCGCGCGACGCCGCAGGAATACCAGGCCACAGCTTTGGCAGGAGCAAAATACCTGTGAGAACAATAGGTTGCCGCCGCCCGGGAGAATTCAGGGCTGCCGGGCGGCGGTCCCCCTTGCGCATCGCTCCTCTGCGCGTTCAAGCGATGCGCTGGAGAAACTGCTGGTCAGCCCACGAGACGCACGAAGGGATGTAGGCAAGATGGCGAGAGCCTGCTGTGAAGCACGCCACACGGCACAAACCGCTGGTGGCGTTCCCAAAGTTGTCTTCGCCTATCGCGATGGTGCGGAAGCGCGCCGGCGGCGTCGGATCGTCTTTTCGATTTCAACGGCGATGAACGGTGTCACCGACAGGACCACGCACACCAGCAACTCGCGCGCCGAAAGCGGGACGGTGCTGAAGACGAGGTTGAGAGCTGGCACGTAGATGATGGCCGCCTGCAATGCCAGCGTCAGCACGACAGCGCCCAGCAGCCAGGGATTCCCGAAGAAGTCGCGCAGCGCCGACACCCGGTCGGACCGGATCGCGAGGACGTGTCCCAGCTGCGAGCAGGTAAGGACGGTGAACACCATGGTCTGCCAGTTTTCCATCCCGGTCTGCACCGCATAGACCTCCGCAAGCAGCGAGCATCCCGCAATCAGCAATCCGACCCAGACCGCGTGCTGCCACAATCCACCCGCCACGATGCTCTCCTCGGGCGGCCGCGGCCGCCGCCGCATGACGTCCGGCTCCGCATGTTCCGCGGTCAGCGCCAATGCCGGCAGGCTGTCGGTGACAAGATTGACCCACAGGATGTGGATCGGCAGCAGCGGGATCGGCAGGCCGAGGAACGGCGCCAGGAAGATGGTCCAGATCTCCGCCGAATTGCCGGTGAGCATGTAGCGGATGAACTTGCGGATATTGTCGAAGATCCGCCGTCCCTCGTGCACCGCGGCGACGATGGTTGCGAAATTGTCGTCGAGCAGAACGAGACCGGCAGCCTCGCGCGCGACATCGGTGCCGCTCCGCCCCATCGCCACGCCGACATTGGCGCGCTTCAGCGCCGGCGCGTCGTTCACGCCGTCGCCCGTCATCGCCACGAATTCGCCACGCGCCTGGAGCGCTTGGATGATCCGGATCTTCTGGGCCGGGTCCATCCGCGCAAAGACCTGGATCTGCTCGATCCGCTCCGCCAATTCATCGTCGTTGGTCTTCGCGAGCTCGGCGCCGGTCATCACTTGGCCCCAGGACATCAGGATCCCGAGCCGCTCGGCGATGGCGCGCGCAGTTCCGGGATGATCGCCGGTGATCATCGTCACCCGAATGCCCGCATCCTTGCAGGCCGCCACCGCCGTGGCCGCCTCTGTTCGCGGCGGATCAATCACGCCGACCAGGCCGAGCAGCGTCAGATCCTTCTCAACCTCGGTCAGATCGTCGGTGGGCAGCGATGACCAGTGACGCCGCCCAACCGCCAGCACGCGCATGCCTGCTTCCGCCATCCGGTGCGCCTCGGCCAGCGCCCGCGCGGTGTCGAGCGGCACTTCGCCGTCCGGTCCGAGCGCGCAGCGCGCCCGTGCGATCACGGCTTCCGGCGCGCCCTTGGTCCAGGCGACATACCCTCCCGGTGGCGCGGGGTGGAATGTCGTCATGCACTTGCGCTCGGATTCGAACGGCAGTTCGAGCACGCGCGGCATCTGCTCGCTCAACGCCGCTTTGTCCCTGCCGGCCGCCGTCGCGGCCATATAGAGTGCCACCTCGGTCGCATCGCCGACCGTCTCACCGTCCGGCCGCACCTCGACGTCATTGTTCAGGGCCAATGCCGTCAGCAGGTCGGACCACGGTGCCGCCGATGATGTGTCGCGCGAGTTCCACTTTCGGCCGGCCGGATCGCAGATCTCCTCGACATGCATGCGATCCTGGGTCAGCGTGCCGGTCTTGTCGGAGCAGATGTAGGTGACGGAACCGAGCGCCTCGACCGCGACCAAGCGCCGGACCAGCGCCTTTCGGCTGACCATCCGGCGCGCGCCGAGCGAGAGCGAAATGGTCAGGGTCGCAGGCAGCGCTTCGGGAATTGCAGCGACCGCCAGGCTGATCGCGGTCAGGAACATCAGCGCCGCCGGCTCGCCGCGCGCGATGCCGACCGCGAACACCACGGCGCAGATTCCGATGACGACGATGCCAAGCCAGCGGCCGAATTGCCCCAGCCTTTGCTGCAAAGGAGTCTGAACGTCGCCGGCACCTTCGATCAGGCTGGCCAGGCCGCCGATCTCGGTCTGCATGCCGGTCGCAACCACGATGCCGCTTCCGCGCCCGGCAGCGATGTGCGTGCCGCGGAACGCCATGTTCGCACGATCGCCGAGCAGCAGGTCCGCCGTCTCGAATACCGCGATCCGCTTATCGACCGAGTGCGATTCGCCCGTGAGAGCGCTCTCGTTGGTGCGAAGCTGGATCGCTTCGGTCAGGCGGAGATCGGCCGGCACCGCATTGCCCGCCTCCAGAACGACAAGATCGCCGGGCACCAGACCTTCGGCGGCGATGGTCTCGCGCTGGCCGCCGCGCACCACCGTCGCACGGGTTGCACCCAGCCGGCGCAACGCCAGCACCGCCCGTTGCGCGCGGATTTCCTGCGCAAAGGCGATCGTCGCATTCAGAATGATGATGCCGCCGATGACGAGCGTGTCCTTCAGGTCGCCGATCAGGCCGGAGATCACCGCTGCTCCGACCAGAACCAGGATCGTGAAGTCGAGAAACTGCGCGGCCAATAAACTCAATGGCCCGCGCCGATGGCGATCGACGATGGCGTTGATGCCGAATTGCCGGCGCCGCCGTGCCGCCTCCGCCGCATCGAGGCCGACCGCCGGCGACGTCGCAAGCTGCGCTGCCACGGCGTCGATCGGCATCGTGTGCCACGTCGGCGCTGTCCTCTGTTCCGGCGTCAGCGCGCGCGACCCATCGCTTTGCGTATCAACCGCCGGCATAGAGCGCCCAGCCGTTGACGAGGTAGGCCGCCATCAAGGCGATGCTGGGCACGCCGGGGACGCCGCGAAACCTGCGCTGCGGGCGCGCCAGCAGGGCGGCGGTCACGATTGCCGCCATGATCGCCGCGGTAAAGGCGCTATTGGCGTGGACCGAATCGACCTCAGCAAGGATTGGTCCTTTGACGAACGCCAAGTCATCGATCGCCAGCACCAGCATGTTGAAGAGATTGCTGCCGAGCAGATTGCCGGCCGCCATGTCGATGGCTCCGATGCGGACGGCGGACATCGAGACCACCAGCTCCGGCGCCGAGGTGATGGCAGCGATAAGCAGGGTCCCCACGAAGCTGGTCGACCAGCCCATAGCGATTGCCAGATCCCGGCCGATGAACGGCAGCCAGATTCCGGCTCCAACCACGAACACCGCGGCGATGGCATAGCGCGACAAAGCCGTGCGCAACGTGGTCTCCGGGTAGCGGTCGATCAGTTCGCCGGTGCCTTCCGAATTCGCCACACGTTCGCGTACGAACACCACCCACATCGCATAGCCATATCCGACGATCAGCAGCGGCGTGATGATCCCGACATGGCCGAACGCTCTGGCACCGGGCAGCGGCGCCGAGGTCAGTCCGACGCCGACAATGCCGATCAGCGCGATGCCGAATGCCGCGGTCAGGCCATGGCTGTCGCTGATCTCGGAATAGAACGGCCGTTCGCGCCGGACGATATCGATGAGCGCCAGCAGCAGCAGGTTGAACACGCAGCTTCCCAGCAGGTCGCCGACGGCAATGTTGGGCGCATCGCCGATCGTCACCGCGCTCAGGCCGGTCGCGAGTTCGGGCAGCGAGGTGACGGTCGCCATCAGGATCAGGCCGATCCAGTTCCCGGTCATTCCCGTCTTGCTCGCGATGATGTCGCCGTATCGCGACAGCTTCGTCCCCGCCACGGCGATCACCGCCAGGCAAATACCGAGTTCCGCCCAAATCTCCAGCATCTCTTGCCATCACCTGCGTTGCCAGTTCCCCGCCGCGGGTTCCGGGCAGCGCCTCTCCAAACCTGCCGGAATCCGCATCGCAGCTAGGGATACTAGACGACTGCGTACATGGCGATATCCGCAAACTTGTCGCGCTGCCGCTGCGCCGTCATCTTCACGTCCTCGTGTGCGAATAAGTCGCAGTTGCATCGATGCCCGGGCCCTTCTATCCTCAACCGACGACCTTTGCTTTCCCAGTGGCCGGAGTACCGCGATGGCAGCCTTGACGCGCCGCTCGCTTCTCATGTCCGCGGCCGGCCTCGCCGGCGCGTCCCTGCTGCCGCGGCGCCGTGCGCACGCCGCCGCGGGCGAAGTGAACATCTACTCGGCGCGGCACTATCCGGCTGACGAGCAGCTGTTCGCGCGCTTCATGGAAGAGACGGGCATCACGGTGAACCAGATCAAGGGCACCGGCGTCGAGCTGATGGAGCGCATCAAGCTCGAGGGCGAGGAATGCCCCTGCGATCTCTTCATCACCGTCGATGCCGGCAATCTGTGGCGGGCGCAGGATCAGGGCATCTATCAGCCGATCCGGTCGACAGAGCTGGAGAAACACATTCCCGACTATCTGCGTGAGCCGTCGGGGTTGTGGTTTTCCTTCACCAAGCGCGCGCGGGTCTTCGTCTATGACACGGCCAAGGTGAAAGCGGAGGATCTCTCCACCTATGAGGCGCTGGCGGACGAGACGTGGAAGAAGCGAGTCCTGATCCGCTCCTCCAACAACATCTACAACCAGTCGCTGGTCGCGTCGCTCATCTACAATGACGGAGCCGACGCGGCGCAAAAATGGTGCAACGGCATCGTCGCCAACATGGCGCGACCGCCCAAGGGCGGCGACATCGATCAGATCAACGCGCTGGTCGCCGGCGAAGGCGACATCGCCGTCTCCAACACCTATTACTTCGCCCGCATGCTGTCCGGCGATGACGACGCGCTGAAAGCCAAGCTCGCCAAGTGCAAGGTGTTCTTCCCCAACCAAGGCGATCGCGGCACGCACGTGAATGTCTCCGGCGCCGGTGTGGCGGCGCATTCGCCCAACAAGGACAATGCGATCAAGTTCCTGGAATTCATGATCTCGCCGGAAGCGCAGGCGATCTTCGCCGGCGCCAATTTCGAATATCCGGTGCGCGACGGAGCCGAGCAGGCCGAGGTCATTTCCTCCTGGGGCACGTTCAAGGAAGACAGCATCAACGTGGTCGAACTCGGCAAGAACAACGCCGAGGCCGTCATGATCATGGACCGCGCCGGCTGGGCGTAAGCATGTTGCGGAGCGCCGGAACGGGATATTCCGAAATCTAGGCCACAGCCAAGATCACGTGCGCCTGAATCTTGGCAGCAACCTCGCCGCTGCCATGTCTGCCTGCAATCGCGGATGCGGCGTAGTCGGTTGCGGATTCCAGCTTTCCCGCCTGTCTGGCTTCGATTTCGTTGCGAAGAAGAGTTCCCTGACAATAGGCAACGGCGGGTATGCGCGGCGAAGGTGCGCGGCTTTGTTCGGCCCTCGTCTCGATCGCCACACGGGAAAAACCTGCGTCCTCCAGCTCGCGACGGATCAGTGCCGTGTCGTGGTAGCCGTGCGGCGTGCGTGCCAGAAAGCGCGGAGGATCGTCCGGAAAGATCCTCGCAAGAGCATTCGTCACATCATCCGCAAATACGTTCTCCTCGATACGATCCCATGTGTTGAACAGAAAATGTCCTCCGGGCTTCAGGACTCGCTTTGCTTCGCGGTAGGCAGATGTGCGGTTGGGAAAGAACATCGCGCCGAACTGACAGCAAACGAGATCGAAAGCCGCACTTTCGAACGGTAGCGCCAAAGCGTCCGCCTGGCGCCATTTGATGCGACGGTCGGAAGCTTGTCGCGAAGCCGCGTAGTCGAGCATCGGCTGGTTGAGGTCGGTTGCGGTATAGCTTGCGCCGGGGGACAGTTTCGGTGCCAATGCGCGGGTGACAACCCCGGTGCCCGCAGCGACTTCCAGAATGGCGCTTGGCGACAAGGACGCTGCCCGTTGTGCAAGATCTGTGGCGAACGGCTCGAAAATCAACGGCACCATATAGCGGTCGTAGTTCTCGGGAATCGAGCCAGCGAACACCTTGTCCGTTTCCAACATCGCGATCACCCGCCTTCCGTTCGGTGGTACGTGAGACTAGCACACAATCGGTTTCGCCCGAGAGGCGTCCAACAGCATAGGCAGCCATGTCGACTGTCGTTCCGCGAAGGCGGAAGCATGATCAGGCCATTGGCGTCTATCATGACGAACGTGACGGGCCGGTGATGGCGCCTGGCGTGGTCCAAGACCCGAAACCCAAACCTCGAATCATGCGCCACGCCCTCAGCCAATCCTGAATCGGCGGTCATCACGCCGTTCCCGCCGAAAGGGCCGCTCAGTGTGCCCCGCGTGAATGAAGCCCGTGTCCTCGACTTCATCTTCGAGATCTCGCGCTCGAGGGCCTTGTGGCGCGACCCGCCCGAGGCGCACGGCGCAGTTGCTACAATTGCTTCATCCAGCTTGCGTCGATTTGGGTGCAGCTGTGGACAAGTGCGTCCGACTCCTAGGCTGCTCGACCTGGACTCCATCGCATTTTCATGACGATCTCAACGGGACAGCGGTTCCAGCTCCCCACCGCTAAGTTTTCGTTCAAGCCAGGCTGGCAGGGCTGCATGGCGGTCAGGTCATCATTGAGAGCGAGCCGGGCCACGGCACCAACGTCGATGTCGGCCTCCCCTACTGGCGGGCGCCGCGCTCAGTCGGCCGCCGTCGCGCGGCCGCGGACTGGAGGCTCGGTACCAGCCGATAGCCATGCGCGAACATTCTTGGGCATGCGCGAAAGGCTGCGCTCGAAGGCCGGCCGCTCGTTCTCGCACACGCGACGCACATAAGAGTCTGTCACGTCCAGAAACGCCTGTTCGACCCGCGCGGCGAACTCCTCCTCGAACGCACGCCGCAGCTTGCCCCGCTTCACATTGGCCTGGACCAGCTTGCGCACGTTGAGGGCGAGAGCATCCTGCTGAAGGTGCGCGCCCATCAGCGCATAGACATCGTTCAGCAGCAGCGCCGCGATGTTCTGCGCCTTCTTCTCCGAGGAATTGAGAAAAGCGACGATCGCGGGGTCGATCTCGAACTTCACCAGCGCGCGCACCAGATCACGGACCAGGCTGTCGGCCGCCAGCGCGTCGAAGCTCAGCAGCGTGACGCGCTTGCGATCCCATTTGCGGAAGAAGGCGATCGAGCGCTGCTGCATGAGGAGCTGCCTGGCAAGCTCGTCCTTGACAATGTCGAAATGGAACGAGGCGCGGCCGGATTTCACCAGCTCGCGGTACATCGAGGTGGCGTAGCCGATCGCATCGCGCACCACGAACACATAGCGCACATCGTCGAACTGACGCGCGACGATCTCCGACCAGCGCGCGAAGGCGTCGGGAAACTGGTGGAACGAGGTTGCGAGCTCGCTCGACAGCAGGATTGTCTTGCAGCCCTGCGCCGTCGCCGCCGCGACGGCCTCTCCCAGATACTGCTCCACCCGGTCATACCGGCCGGCAAAAGAATCCGTCACCAGATCCGCATGCTGTACGTCGCTGAACTGGCCGTCGGCCGGACCGCGCGGATAGAGAATGCCCGCTGCGGCCAGCGCCGGCTCGCTATGCCGAAGCGTGTGCTGCAGGCTGGTCGTGCCGGTCTTGTAATGACCACCGTGAAAAACCAAGGAAACCATAAAGACGCCACCCCTCAATTCGGGGCGACATAGAGAACGGATGACCGGCCTTCGTCAACCGGTGAAAACGCCGCCTCAGACGAAGAATTTCAGCCCATTGATAACCTTGTCCACGACCTTTCGCTCTGCATGGATGCCGATACCGACCAGATCGAGTGCTTCGGTCGCCTGCTCCGCGACAGAAGCGCGATTATCCATGTCGTTGGTGGTCTTGAACAGCGGTGCGGTATAGATAGCGGTCCGCAAGGTGCGCGACAGAGCGCGCTGATGGGTGCGTGCCAGATCGGCGACGTCGGCGCCGTAGACGAAGACCGGTTCCCGCACGAGCGGTGTGTAGAATCGTCCACTGCCGTCCCGGTACGGTTCACCGACCATCTCCGGATAGGTGCCGGCGAGGCCGCCGGTCAGGAAGGCGGCGACATTGGCGACCTGCCAGGGCAACAAATCGCGGCGCAGGACAAGCGCGGTCTTTGTGGGATAGATCATGTCTGCAATAATGGCGGCTTCGATCCTCTGGTCTTGAACGTTTGTGCATGATTGAGTTGCGGGACTTTCTGCGACAGGACGAGCCCAGCCCCGGCTTCCGCCGGCTGGCGGCGCGCTTTCACGGCCATGCCTACGATCCGCATCGCCATGATTGCTATGCCGTCGGCGTTACCATGGATGGCGTGCAGGAGTTCCAGTATCGCGGCGCCGTGCGCGCCAGCAGCAAGGGCCAGACCATGGTGCTGCATCCGGACGAGATCCACGATGGCCACGCCGGCATCGAAGACGGCTTCACGTACTACATGCTCTATGTGGATCCGGCCTTGGTCTGCGCCGCGCTCGACGGCGCATCGCCGCCCTTCGTGCGCGAAGCGGTCGCGAAGGACGACGAACTGGGGGCGCTCATCGCCGAGGCGTTCGAGGATTTCCCCAACCCGCTGGCGCCGATGGCAGTCGATGCGACCATCGCGCGGCTGGCCGACTCCCTCGACCGGCGCAGCGACCGCAGGCCGGCCCGCCCCGGTACGCGGCACTCACTGGCCGCGGCGGAACGGGCGCGGCAATTGCTTGAAGAGACCACCGACCCGGCAATCTCGTCTGTTGACCTCGAGGAGGCGACCGGCCTCGACCGCTATGCCCTGGCGCGCGCTTTCCGAGCGGCGTTCGGCAGCTCGCCGCACCGCTACCTGGTGGCGCGCCGGGTCGCGCGCGCACAGCGCCTGCTGGCGGCGGGCGCTGGCCTGGCGGAAGCAGCAGCAGGCGCCGGCTTCGCCGACCAGAGTCATTTCACGCGCCACTTCAAGGCGCATCTCGGCCTGACACCGGGACGTTACATCAGCCTGCAGCGCGCCGCCTGATGCTGCGCAGCAATCAGAAGCGCGGGAGCGATCCATGCAATTGAAGGGTTCGTGCCATTGCGGGGCGGTGACATTCGCGGTGAAGGCCTATGGGCCTGTCCCCTATATGCGTTGCTACTGCTCGATCTGCCGCAAGACCGCCGGCGGGGGTGGCTATGCCATCAACCTCGGCGCCAACGCCAAGAGCCTCAAGGTGCGCGGCAAGAAGTACATCACCAAGTTCCAGGCCAGGATTGACGGCAGGAAGAGTCCCGCCGAGCGCAGCTTCTGCAGCAAATGCGGCAGCGCGCTCTGGGTGTGGGACCCGCGATGGCCGGAACTCGTGCATCCGTTCGCCAGCGCCATCGACAGCAAGCTGCCCAATGCGCCGGAGCACGTTCACATCGAGCTCGGCTCCAAGGCCGGTTGGGTGCCGCTCGATGCACAACCCGGCGACCAGCAGTTCGACGAATATCCCGACCAGTCGCTCGAGGACTGGCACCGCACGCATGGCCTCTTGAAGAAGGCGTGAGATCCAGTTCCGCAATGTCGGCGCGCGCGCATATCCGCGCGCAGTGAAGCGTGCCTGCCTCGGTGCCGTTCAGGCCGGCGTCATCTGGCGCGGTGATTGCGGCGAGAGTCGGCAGCGACTCGGTCATGTGCGTCGACGATTCAGATTGCTTTCCACAAGTTTCCGAAAGCTCACAGCGGCACGTTTGCAGTGCTAGCGCTGTCGCGCGAGTCGTTCGGTGCGTTTCCACAATGTTGACGCAATTCATTCCCGGCCCGTTCTCGTATTTCAGCTCTGGTTCAGGTTCGGGGCGAAACATAGCGAAAGATTTCGTGAGCGCGATATTGAAGAAACCCTTGTAAATCGCGGATTTCTCGCACCTCACTGTAAGAATTCGGCAACGGTGTGTCCGCTCTTTGCAACGATTGACTTTGCGTGCGGTTTGCTGCGCGGGAGCTTCGGATCAGACGCAAAGGAGTAGATCATGCGGAAGGAAACAACCCGTTGGAAGCTGTTGAGCGCAGCGGGTGCGTTGGCCTTGGGATTCGGCATGTCGACCAGCCAGGCCTCACCGCTGGTTCAAGGCAGCAACGGACCGAAGCTGACGGACTCTCCGATTCAAGTTGCCGAGGTCGATGCGAACGCCGGCGCAGATGCCGGCGCGAATGCTGACGCCGGGACCGACGGCGCGAGTGCAGACGCCAATGCCGGCGCCGATGCCGGCGCATCGGCCGGTGCGGACACCGGAGATAGCGGTGGCACTGATGGCGGCACAGGCGATACCGGTGGCGACAATGGCGACACCAGTGGCGGTGACGGTGCGAGCGCAGGCGGTGGAACTTCCGCCTCCGGCGACGCAGACGCGGGCGCCACGTCCGACAGCAGCGGCGTCTCCGCTTCTGCGTCCAGTTCGGCATCCGCCAGCACGTCGGGCGATGGCTCGGCCAGCGCGTCTTCCTCGGCCGGCTCGCAAGCCGGCACCTCCGGCGGCTCGAACGTGCTCGGCGCGCAGGCAACGTCCGACGGCGTCGCAACCGGCACTGACGCCACCACCGACACCAATGCCAGCGTCGATGTTTCAGGCGCCGGACTGACCGGCGGTTCGGATTCGTCGGCGGGCGGCAGCCTGAGCGGCGATGGCTCGGTCGGTGCCGCGTCGGCGGCGTCCGCGGGCTTGTCCTCGGATGGCGACAATTCGTCCGTGCAGTCGACCGGCAGCGCCGCCGTCTCGGTCGACGGCGACGGTACCGGCTATGCCTCGACCAGTACGAGCGCGGGCTTTGCCAACGACAACATGAACGGCCAGGCCAGCGCCGATGCCGACGCCACGCTCGAAGGCGACGGTTCGGCCGGAGTGAGCTCCGCGAGCGGCGTCAATGCCAGCAGCGAAGGTCCGGGCTTCGATGTCGACGCGACGGCCGATGCCGGATCCAATCTGAACGGCAATGGCACGGCCAACGCAACGACCGACACCAGCGCCGGCTTCGTCGATCCGGCCAGCACCAGCTCACATGTCGATGCGACGCTGAACGGCCCGGGCTCGCTTGGCGCGCATTCGGATTCGTCTGCCGCCATCAATTGGGGCGACGATCCGGTGCAGTCCACCGCCGAGTCCAACGCCAATGCCGACGTGGTCGGCGACGGCAGCGCCAACGCCAGCACCGACGCCTCGGCCAGCGTGCCGCTTGACGGCGGAACCGCGGCCTCGGCCGACACCGCCGCCAATGGCTCGCTCAACGGCGAAGGTTCGGTTGACCTGAATTCCAAGGTCAAGATCCTGAGGAGCCAGGACTGGCAATCGATCGGCGCGGAAGCGGGCTCGACCGCTGACGTGGTCGGCAACGGCTCGGCGGGGACCACGGCCGATGTCGATGCCGGCCTGAGCGGCGACAACAGCCAGTCCGCCCACGCGGCGGGGAACGCGAACGCCCAAGCGCAGGGCCTGAACCCGAGCGCCGCGGCGAACGCCAACGGCTCTGTCGCCATCAGCGACGACAGCGCCTCCGCCAATGCAGGCGCCGACGCGCAGGGTTCGGCGGACGTCCCGTCCGAAGGCCTGTCACCGGCAGTCAACGTGCTGCTCTACACCAACACCAACACGTCGGCGAACGTGCAGTAACGGCGTGATGCCCGAGCAATCGACGGCTCGTGATCCTCGGATCGCGGGCCGTCACTCGGCGCACGCTTGACCACCGAGAAGGAGCCTCAACCATGTCAACCACGTGCAGTTCCGGGGTCGCGCGAACCGCGACCTGCCTTGCCATTCTCGCCGGCCTTTCGGCCTGCGCGAGCACACGCGCACCATCCTATCCGGTGCCCGATGAACCCGGCATCTATTCGTTCACGACCAAGGACAATCTGCGTCGGCTCGACGGCGACCGCGCGTGGGAAGCGGAAACCTGGCCTGAACGGTCGAACCTGCCATCCAACGTGCAGTTCGTGATCAACGACCCGGCGCTCGCCGATCACTCCCCCGGTACTTCGGTGCACCTGTGGAAGGTCGCCTGGGTGCGCAGCGAGATCAATGCGCAGAACCAGGCGATGCCGGTGGCGGGCAGCCAATGGGCGGTGGCGCCGCTTGAGCCGTTCTCGGTGCCGTTCCGCTACGAATCGCCGAGCGGCCAGACCGATATCGTGCATATCGTGCCGACCGCGCCGCTGGCGCCGGGCCTCTACACATTGCGGATCGTCAATCCCGGCGCGCGCCAGGCGCGCATCGGCGTTTCCTGGAACAACGTCGATCAGCGGCAATATTCAGCGGCCAATTGCGTCGACCGCTATGCGGCCGAAGGCAATGTCTATCGCAGCTGCACGACCGCTGTCGGGCCGACAGTCGGCGCACTGCCGAACCAAGGCGGCCAGGCGGGCTATCCCTACAGCTCCGGGGTAACGGCGAATGCATCGAACGGCGGGCTCGCCAGTCTCGCGGCGCCTGAACCGGCGGCGCGCACCGCGGCGCCGGCGCCGATGCCGGTTGCCGCGACCTCGCAGGGCCTGCAGATCGCCCTGGTCGATCCGGTGCGCCGGAATGACGGGCTGCTGATCCAGGGCGTCGTGATCAACACCAGCGGCCAAGTGCAGACCGTTCCGACCATGCAGGGCAGCCTGGAGAACCAGGCCGGCCAGGAAATACAGCGCTGGGTGTTCCAGCCGCCGGTGCGGACGCTGGCACCCGGGCAGCGCGCCAACTTCAAGACCGAGGTGCGCCCGCTGCCGGGCGGCGTCGCGCGCGCCAGCGTCGCGTTCATCGCGGCGCAATAAGAGTGTGTCGCGTTCATCGCGGCGCAGTGACGGCATGACCACGCATCGTCATGCGCAGGATTTGTATCGACCGCGACCACGTGCGCGCGGTCTTGAGGGTTGCGAGCTGGCACGTGGCCTTGGCCGCAATCCTCGCCCGAAGCGGTGCAGCAATCGCCGGATGATTGAGGCTCCCCCGGAAATTGCGGTCCGCTTCGGGCATCGGATCAGGGAGCCTGAACAATGGAGGCAGTGATGACAGACAAGTTCCAACTCACGATGGCGGCGCTGACGATGTTCGGGCTCGGCGCCTTCCTGCCCCTGCCGGCCTTCGCGACCGATGACGCCCATCCGTCGCTGCTTGGCAACCTGATGGGCCATGCGACTACGCCCAACCTGCAGGCGTCCCAGGTTGCCGACAATGCGCAATCGGGCGGCAGTTCGGCGTCGGCATCGGCCTCCGCTTCCGCCTCGAGCTCGGTCACGGTCAGCGGCGGCAAGAAGCAGGGCAAGTGCAGGGCCGAAGCCACCGCCAACGCCCAGGCAAACGGAGTCGAGGACAGCGTCCACGACCTGAAGGAGGTCGAGGGTGACGGCTGCTCCGCCAAGGCGGAATCGAGCGCGACCGTGAAGCCGCAGCAGAAGCAGCAATCCGAATAGAAACGTGATGTCACTGGGACGGAGGCCGGCCATGGCACAACAGGATTCGCCCGCGCGTCGGGCCGATACCGCAGCACGCAGACAACTTGGCGGAGCGCGCTTCTGGCTGCGTTCGGTCGCAGCCGGCGCGCTGGTGCTCATGCTCGGTCTCGGCCAGGCCTATGCCGATGCGTTCGACGGCATCCACCAGAGCGGCGGCGATCACGACAAGGGGCGCGGCCTGGCCCGATCCGCCATGCACGTTGCCGCTCAACACGGCAGCGAGCAGGCAACCGCCCACGCGCAAGCAACGACGAAGCCGGCCGAGATCGCGGCACCCGATGACGAGTCTGCGTCGGATCCGGCCAGCATCGACGTTGCGAGCGCCACGCCTGATGATGAGAGCGGCGCCAGGACACGCACCCGCACCGTCACGCGCACCTTCACCCGGCACGGCAACATTATCAGCGTGACGCGGTCCAAGAGCGTGTCATTCGACGACGAGGGCAACCGCGCGGTCGCCAAGGCCTTCGCCAAGGCACGCGCGCCCGAGGATGTCGAGGCGGTCGAGAACGGCGCCGGCAAGGTCGTCGCCAAGACCAGCGTCGATGTAAAGGGCAACGGCAGCGCCAGCGCCGACGCCGGCGGGTCGATTAGCGTCGACAACGGCAAGGTCGAGGTCTCCACCTGGGGCAGGACCAGCGCCGAAGTGTTCTGAGGATTTTCGCTTTAGGCTCCCACTACCCTCTCCGCGCAGCGGATGCCGCTCATCGTCATCCCCCCGAGCGAATGCCGGCATCCGCCAGCGGGAGAGGGGATTTTTTTTGGGAGTGCTTTGATCTCGACCACTCAAGGAAGTCCCTTCTCCCCTCGCGGGAGAAGGTTGCGCAGCCTTAGCGAAGCGAAGCTGAGCTTAGGCGAAGCTGGATGAGGGGATGCGCAGCGATTGCTGCGCGCGCTCGTGAGAGCGCAAGACATTGCATCGAAGATTCTAGATCGAGCGCCTGCGCGCCGCGCGCCTAAGGCGCGACCCCTCACCCAACTCCGGCTAGGGGCGAAGGGTTCTGAGTTCGTATCTTGCCTTCCGCGCGCGATGGGGTTATCTTCCGCGTCTCTTTCAACATCGAATCGCCGGGAGGCATGCATGATTGGTATGTTTGTGCCGTACAATCCCGGCCCGTCCGGCCGTTAGGTCTCGCGACGCGCAGGTAGATCCCACTCCACCTGCACCCATAAACCCCTAACCAGTACCGGCAGCCGCGATCCTCCCGCCTTTTGGCGTGCTTTCGCGCTGTCCCCATGTCTCTGCGTTTTCGATTTGGAGCGGCTGCCGCTTGCGTGGCGCCGGAAGATTCGATGAGCGTTCTCGACCGTCTGCGCGACCGTGCGGCCCCGTTCCGCGACGTGCTCGCCTTCTCGTTCCGCCACTGGGCCCGCCAGAAGCGGGTGGTGGTGTTCATCGCGATCGGCGTCATGCTGATGACCCTCGCCGACGTATTGCTGCCGGTCTATGTCGGCAGGCTGATCGACGCGCTCACGCCCGCCGTCGCGGCTGGCGCGCCGGCTGATCGCGGCGCCGCCATGCGCGAGGCGATCCACGCCCTGGCCGCGATGGTCGGCCTCGGCATCCTCATGCTGGTCACGCGCCATCTCGCCTTCACCGGCGTGGTGCACATGACGCTGCGCCAGATGATGGACGTGGCGCGCGAGGCGTTCTGGAAAGTGCAGCGTTTTGCGGCGGAGTGGCACGCCAACACCTTCGCCGGATCGATCGTGCGCAAGGTGACGCGCGGCATGTGGGCGATCGATCTGCTCAACGACACCATCCTGCTGGCGCTGCTGCCGTCCTTCGTGGTGCTGGTCGGCTCGACCGCGCTGCTCGGATACTATTGGCCGCTGATGGGGCTGGTGGTGACGGTGGGCGCGCTCGCCTTCATCTTCATGACGGCGTTCCTCTCCATCGGCTATATCGGCCCGGCGGCGCGCCTTTCCAACCAGTGGGATACCAAGACCGGCGGCGCGCTGGCCGACGCGGTGACCTGCAACCCCGTGGTCAAGTCGTTCGGCGCGGAGCTGCGCGAGGACGACCGGTTGAGCGGCGTGCTCGGCAAGTGGAAGAAGCGCACCTTCCGCACCTGGATGCGGCACACCAAGAGCTCGTCCGCGCAGATCCTGTCGCTCATCATCCTGCGCACAGCGGTCATCGGCTTTGCGCTCTATCTGTGGTGGACAGACCAGGCGAGCGCCGGCGACGTCGCCTATGTGATGACGGCCTATGTCGTCATCCAGGGCTATCTGCGCGACGTCGGGATGTATATCCGCGACCTGCAGAAGGCGGTGAACGATATGGAGGAGCTGGTGGAGATCCAGGGCCAGCCGCTCGGCGTCGAGGATCGCACCGGCGCGCAGCCGATCGCCATCCGGCACGGCCGAATCACGTTCGAGAACGTGGTGTTCCACTATCGCGGCCATCACCAGGCGCTCTATGACGGGCTCAGCGTCACCATCGGCGCGGGCGAGAAGGTCGGGCTGGTCGGGCTCTCCGGCTCCGGCAAGACCACCTTCGTGAAGCTGATCCAACGGCTGCATGACGTGAATGGCGGGCGCATCCTGATCGACGGCCACGATATCGCGGGCGTGACGCAGGCGAGCCTGCGCGCGCAGATCGCGATCGTGCAGCAGGAGCCGATCCTGTTCCACCGCTCGCTGGCGGAGAACATCGCCTATGGCGGGCCCGGCGCCACGCAGGACGAGATCGAGCGTGCGGCGCAGCTCGCCAACGCGCACGATTTCATCGCCAAGCTGCCCAAGGGCTACGGCACGCTGGTGGGCGAGCGCGGCATCAAGCTCTCGGGCGGCGAGCGCCAGCGCGTTGCCCTCGCCCGCGCCTTCCTGGCCGACGCGCCGATCCTGATCCTGGACGAGGCGACCTCCAGCCTCGATTCGGAATCGGAGGCGCTGATCCAGGAGGCGACCGAGCGCCTGATGCAGGGGCGCACCACCATCGTGATCGCGCACCGCCTGTCGACCGTGCGGGCGCTCAAGCGCATCCTCATCTTCGACCGCGGCCGCATCATCGAGGAAGGCGACCACCACGCCCTGATCGGCCGCGAGCAAGGCGTCTACCGCCGCCTGTTCGACCGGCAGGTCGGCGGGTTGTTGGTGGAGATTGCGTGATGTTGAAGCCGCTCTCTTGCTGTCATCCCGGCCGAGCGCAGTGAGAGCCGGGACCCATGCGCACCATCAGCATCGCTGCGGGTCACCATGGGTCCCGGCTCTGCGCCGCTGTGCGGCTTGGCCGGGATGACAGTAGGAGATAGTGCAACGCCCTAACACCATCATGCCCCACCCCACCATCCTCGCCGTCCCCCGCAGCCCCACCCACAGCTTCAGCAAGCAGCCGGCGCTCTCCATCCGCCTGATCGCCGGCATTGGCGTGGAAGGCGACGCGCACGCCGGCGCGACCGTGAAGCACCGCTCCCGCGTCGCCCGCGACCCCACCCAGCCCAATCTGCGCCAGGTGCACCTGATCCACGCCGAGCTGCTCGACGAACTGAACGCCAAGGGCTTCAGCGTGAAGCCCGGCGACCTCGGCGAAAACATCACCACGCGCGGCCTCGATCTGCTCGCGCTCCCCGCCGGCACGCGGCTCATGATCGGCGAGGCCGTCATCGAAGTGACCGGCCTGCGCAATCCGTGCGCCCAGCTCGACAAGTTTCAACAGGGGTTGATGCAGGCAGTGCTCGGCCGCGACGCAGAGGGCAATCTCATCCGCAAGGCGGGCGAGATGGGCGTGGTCATGCTCGACGGAGACATGCTTCCGGGTCATCCAATTGAGGCTCAGGCACTGGTAGAAAAGCATCCGTTGCAACCAGTCTGGAAGAGGCCAATAGCGTTATTCTTTGCTTGATCGTCGTCAGGGGCAATTATTGCCTTGTCAGAACGTTTGACTTAACTTGTGTACTCATCCGCGCACACCTATAGCCGAGAAACCATCATGGCGACGTCAAAAACTCAAGTGGCCCCGCTTGAGGAGGAAGTTGAAGGCATTGATGCTCCTCAGAGCGAAGGCTGGGGGGACTATCCGCTAGACTCAGTGTTTGTTCGGTCCGAACTTCGAACTGTTGGCGAAGTGATTAGTCGAATTAACAAGAATCGCTACATTATGGATCCTGACTTTCAACGAGATTTTGTCTGGGCGGAGGAGAAGCAATCCAAACTCATTGAGAGTTGCGTCATGCGCATTCCACTTCCGGTCTTTTACGTAGCCGAAGCTAAGGACGGACGAGTAATTGTTGTCGACGGGCTGCAGCGCTTAACAACATTTGCCAGATTCAAAAGTGGCGATCTTAAGCTCAAAGGATTAGGCAGTAAGGAAAAGACGCATCCACTTGAGGGACAAACCTATAAAGAATTGCCTATCACCCTGCAGGAGCGCGTCGATGATACGCAACTCACGATGTACATCTTAGATTCCAAAGCACCGGAACGCGCCCGCCTCGACATATTTGAGCGAGTGAATAGCGGGGTGCCTCTCACCCGCCAGCAGATGCGAAATGCGCTGTACAACGGACCAGCGACGGAATGGCTAAAGGCCGCTGCTAGAACGCCTCTTTTCGAGGACGTTACGGGTGGTTCCTTGTCTCCGAAAACAATGCGAGATCGCGAAGCAATCAACCGTTTCTGCGCGTTTAGTCTTATTGGATGGCAAAGGTATACAGGTGGAGATATGGACGGGCACCTAGGTCAAGCATTGGATCTGATGAACTCGATGAAAGCCAAGCAACGAGAGGATCTTCGGAAAGACTTCGATAGATCTTTGCTCGTAAACAAAAAACTCTTCGGTCGCCACGCCTTTAGAAAGTCCCTAGTCGAAGCCAAGCCAACTGCCGCTCGAAGCATAATCAATATTGCGCTCTTCGAAGTCTTTTCTGTGCTCCTATCGAGAGTTCATGACGATAGAGAAACTTCTGGGCTAAGGGCGATAAGAAAGGCAGTTGCCAGCTTGTTTGAGGATCGAAACTTCATGAGCTACATCTCGTATTCCACGAACAGTACAATTCAGGTTCGTGGACGCTTCCAAATCGCAGAGCGAGCCTTAAGGGAGTTCCTGCAGTGATCTCCGGAATTGAGTTGCGCAACTTCAAATGTTTTCGCGATGCTCAAATTCGATTTGCACCACTAACACTGCTCACCGGATACAACGCAGCTGGCAAGTCGACCTCGCTGCAGCCCCTCCTTCTACTAGCGCAAGCGTATAGGCAGAACAGGTACAATAGGCGCTTGGAACTGAACGGGCCTTTGGTCAGGCTGGGCACTGTGGGCGATGTTCTCGCCTCACATTCCGATGAAAGGACCATCCGTATTGCAGTCAAAACTGCGTTCGGAGCTTTAGAGTGGAACCTGACTCCCGGGGAAACTTCCAATCTGGCACTCGGGATATCATCAGTCAGGGAACTGAATGCAGGCACTCCTCGCGTCCTAGCCCGTAGGGTGCTATGGCCAGAGCAGATGCCAGGCGCGCATCTACAGGCGCTCATGGAGACCTTGAGGAGGATTTCCTTTCTCAGCGCGATGCGCGGTGGAACGTCGGAGGTATGTCCATTACCCGACAGCACTTCAAGCTTTGTAGATATCGGCAGTGCGGGAGAGTTTAGCGCTTGGTGGTACACCAGAGCGGCAGACGACGAAATACCAGAGAATCGTCGTCATCCCAGTGAAACCGGCACAACGCTTCGCAGGCAACTCGATGCCTTTATGTCCGACATCTTCCACGGGGGAGGAGCCAACGCCGAAGTCGTGCCTCGCACAAGTGTCACGCGCCTTGAGTTTCGATCATCTCCACGAGGAGACTGGCGCCGTCCTGCGAACATTGGGTATGGCCTCAGTTATGCGTTCCCGATCCTAGTCGCCCTACTAATGGCGCAAAGCGGTCAGGTAGTGATGATCGACAGTCCGGAAGCCCATCTTCATCCTCACGGACAGTCGATCATTGGCAAGCAGATGGCGCACTTCGCCTCGGCAGGAATTCAGGTAGTTGTAGAGACCCATTCAGACCACGTACTTAACGGCGTTCGCTTAGCTGTTCGAGATGGAAAACTTGCCGCGTCTGATGTGGCAATTCATTTTTTCTCCGCGGATAAGACAGAAGGAAGCGGCATATTTTCGCCACGGCTGAATTCGGACGGCGCTCTAAGCGAGTGGCCAAATGGGTTCTTTGATCAATCTGAACTAGATCTGGCTAGGCTATCAGGCATGGACGACTAAACATGCGTTGGTATGTCAATGATCTATCTGTACAAGGACAATTTCCCTCAAGCAAAGCATTCAACGACGCGCTTAAGGACCTATTGTCGTTACGCCAGAAGTCGCTGCTCCGCAACGGCATCTATTGCACTCGAGACGTGCTGCGATGGCGACCTATAGGAGGTGACCACACGGTAGCAGATGCAATTCGACTAGCCGATCGGGATTTCCGGATTGTAGCTCTCCAATGGCTGGACAAGTTCGGGCCGTTCGTTGAGGAAGACAGACAGCGGGAAGATGAGGACTACTTCGAGTATGAAGGCATCGATGTGACCAATCAGGGCCTCGGAGAAGCAGCACGGCGAATCAGGCATCAGCAATTGGCCGGTTCGTTCAGCTTTATCGGCGGTGAGATGGATTTTGCTCATGATGAGCTGCCGGTCGATCATGGCTTACCTGAAGATCGGCTGGGAAGAATTGTTATCCCAAATGCTTGGACTACTGAAGCGATGTACAGCGGGACGTTACAAAGAATGGCAACGCCCGCGTCGTGGACAGACCTCCTAAAGTACACTCGCGTTCGCTTTGAACAGTTGTTGATACCGGATGAGGCAGTCGAAACCCTGCTCCATCAGGAGTTTCGAAATGGTGCCTGCAAGAGTATCATCGATTTGTTAGTGGTCCTTGACGAGTTCATGACCAATAGGCGCCCAGACGGACGTGTCACGAAGAGAGGCCGCGAGATACTAGACCAATATTTTGTTGGAGAGAACGCTTGGTACAGCGATGAGTCGCGGAAGAATAAAGTCGACTTTGTCACCAAGATGACTTTTCCCGATCCAGAAAATAGAAACAACGGCATTACCTGCTTTTGGCATGGCAAAATTCAAACTCCGCAGCTTCGGATCCATTTTGAATGGCCAGTACCGGTGGGCCAACGGATTCTCAAAGTTCTCTATATCGGCCCCAAGATCTCCAAGAGATAGTGTCTGCCTCTTTGGTTGTCTGCCATTGGCTATATCCCCATTAGAAATATCGCAGCGGCGCCGAGCTGTAGACCGTGAAGACCAGGATCAGGTCCACGTTCTCCCCGTCGTCGGACAGCGGCAGGAAAATGCTCTCGTGCTGGATGGAGCGGTCGTCGCTGATCCAAGCCGTTCTTGATCGGGACGCCGATGGCAACCTCATCCGCAGGGCGGGCGTAATGGGTGTCGTCCTGGCAGGCGGGGATGTCTTGCCGAATGGCTCGATCGACGTACGATTGCCAGAAGATGCGAGCCGCGCGCTGATTCCCGTCTGAGATTAGCCGCCCCTACTCCGCCGCCGCCTGCGCCTCATCCACGAACTGCGAGATCCAGCGGTTCCGTTTCTTCACCGTGTCGCGGTACATCGCTTCGTATTCGGCGGGCGGGAAGCTGTGGGTCGAAGGGCGCTGGGCGATCGCCTCGGCCCAGGCCTTGAGGCGCGGGAACCTGTCGATGTGGCCGATCTTCCGGATGCGCTCCAGGAACAGATGGCGCTGCAGGAACGGCGCGTAGGATGCGTCGATCAGCGCATAGCGCGCGCCGTTGAAGAACGGGCCGCCGCCCTGGCGCGTCAGCGCCTGCTCCAGCTTCTCGAAGCAGGCGGGGATCTTCGCCGCCGCGGCGTCGAACTCGGCCTCGGTCGCGGCATAGGCGTGCGCGGAATTGATGTCCGCGAAGGCCGGCATGTATTCGATCCACGCGCGGTTGATGGCGCGCTGCACCGGATCCTCCGGGTGCAGGCGCGGCGCGTGCGTCTCCTCGAGATATTCGCAGATCGCGCCGGACTCGAACAAAGCCGTCCTCTCGTCGAGCCGCAGCACCGGAACCTTGTTATGCGGCGAGAGCGCACGGAACCAGTCCGGGCGGTTGTCGGCCTCGATGTGGTGGAAGTCGAAATCGATCTTCTTCTCGCGCAGCACGATCGCGACGCGCTGCACCCAGGGGCAGCCCTTGAAACTGACCAGCACATACTTCGCCATGGCGGCCTCGCCTAAAGTCCGGTGGAGAGCGCCATCGTGCCACGTCCGCGCGCGGCAATCAAATCGCAGCCGGCCGCGGAAATGCCGGGAGAGAGACCGCTTCTACCAGGCGTGGCCGTTGCCGCTAGCCACCCTCACCGCCAGCATGCGGTGGGAGCCGCCCCGGTGCCGGGTCGGCACGTGAATGAAGCGGATGGTGTGTTTCCGCTTCGCGCGCCCTTTCGCGTTCCCAGCCATTTTCAGACTGACCTCTGCTGTTGACGCTGATTCCTAAACCAATATATGGCCCCTCGGTTGCCCGCGCGGGAGCAGCATATGGCGCGACAATTCGGCGCGCGCTAACCTATGTTAGGGACCTGGAGCAGGGCGGAACGGGCATGTGGCCATTCAAGCGCCGGCGCGCGCACGCGAAGCTGCGCGCCGCCTATACGCGGCATCTGGCTGACGAAGTCATCGACGAACTGATCAAAGGTCCGAGGCCCCTCGACGCGGCGCCGCAGCCGGCACGGCTCTGCTACATCCTGCTGCAGGTGCGCGATGACCCGGTCGAACAGGTGCCGGCGCTCATGTCGCAGGCCATCGACATCATCGTCCGGCGCAATGGATCGGTGTGGGGCGTCACATCGTCGCTGGCCCTCGCTTCTTTCGGCCCGCCGTTCAGCGACGATCCCGAGCGCGATCTCGATCAGCGCACCAAGAGCATCGCACGGCTGCTGACGGAGCTCGGCCCGAACGTCCGTATTGTCTACGGCAACGCCGATGGGCTGCTCGGCAATTGCGGCTCGGCGAACCGGCCGCATTTTGGCCCGGTGCTGCCTGACCTCGCGCGCCATCTCGCCGCACTGATGGCGCTGGACTTCGGGCAGTCAGCCGAAGTCTAGAACCGCCGCGGCGGGGCTGGGCCGTAGACGGTGAAGACCAGGATCATGTTCACGGTTTCGCCGTCGTCGGACAGCGGCAGGAAGATGCTCTCGTGCTGGATGAAGCGGTCGTCGCTGGTGATGCTGGGGTCGCGGTCGAGGCGCGGCGCGCGGGTGCCGACGACGCCGTCATAGTTCAGGAACACCGAATCCTTGCTGGTGCCGAAATAGCCCTGCCCCACCGGCAGCCCGGTCGGGTCGCGCCCGCGCATCGCGGCCTCGTTGGTGCCGATCAGGCGATAGACGTATTTCCGCTCGTCCGGCACCACGTCGACCAGGCAGATGTCGGGCAGGAATTTCGGGATGTCGAGCGGGTCGAGGTCGGCGCGGCGCGGCATCAGGCGGCCGTTCCGCTTACGGTCCCAATACTCGTAGATGGCGCGCACGCGCTCATGGCAACCGGCAATGAAGTCGGGTTCGGCCATCTCAGTCCCCGAACGGCTCTACCGCCATCTTAGATGCGGCGACGGCGCGCTTCCAAGCGCGACCTCGGCCGGCCTATGCTGTTGGCCGAGGAATGAACGCATAAGGAACGGAAATCATGTCACATCCCGCCATCGCTCCCGGCCGGGTCGCGGTCATCACCGGCGGCGCCTCCGGCATCGGCCTCGCCGCTGCGCGCAAGTTCGCCGCATCCGGCATGAAGATCGTGCTGGCCGACCTCAAAGGTGCCGCGCTGGACCAGGCCGCCGAGGCGGTCGCCGCCTCCGCCAAGGGCGGCAAGGCCGACGTGCGCGCGGTCGCGACCGACGTCAGCGTGATGGAGGACGTGCAGCGCCTGAAGCAGATTGCCTTTCAGAGCTTGGGCGAGGTCGCGGTGCTGATGAACAATGCCGGCATCGGCAATGGCGGCGGCCCGTTCGAGCATTATGAGCGCTGGCAGCGCGTGCTTGCCGTCAATCTGTGGGGCGTCATCAACGGCACCCACGCCTTCGCCCAGGCGATGGCGGCGCAAGGCACGCCGGGGGCGATCATCAACACCGGGTCGAAGCAGGGTATCACCACGCCGCCGGGCGACACCGCCTACAACGTGAGCAAGGCCGGGGTGAAGGTGCTGACCGAGGGGCTGGCGCACGCCCTGCGCAACATTCCCGGCTGCCAGGTGACGGCGCATCTGATGATCCCCGGCCACGTATGGACCGGCATCACCGGCCGCAAGCCGGACCAGCCGGCGAGCGACAAGCCCAAGGGCGCCTGGACGCCGGAGCAGACCGTCGACTTCATGCTGGAGCGGCTCGGCGAGGGCGACTTCTACATCCTCTGCCCGGACAACGACGTGCCGCACGCGCTCGACGCGCGGCGCATCCAGTGGGCGGCCGACGACATCATCCAGAACCGCCCGGCCCTGTCGCGCTGGCACGCCGACTGGAAAGACAAGTTTGCCGCCTACGTCAAGGACGTGACGCCGTAGCGCCCGTCCGCTAGTTCGTGATGCCTTGCACCGGTTTCACGCCGGCGCAGTTGTAGGGCTTGCTCGCGAACACGCTGGTCGACGGAAAATCCACTGCGCGCGCGTGCGCCGTCAGCTTGCCGCTTTGCGTGATGTCGACCGTCAGGGTCTCCTGCGCGCGGTAGACGTTGCCGACCTTCTTCGCCTCGGCCTCGCCCGACTTGGTCTTGTTGAGCGAGGTGCCGATGAAATACTTGAAGGTGCCCGGCTTGTTCGCGAAGAACGTCGCGGTCACGAACGCCTTGGTCGGGCAGCCCTTGCCCTCGATGCCGATGATCTTGAGGTCGGCCGACGTCACCTTGAATTGCGGGATGAGTTCGCCGGCGCCGCCCTGCGGCTGGCCGGTGGTGAACCCGCCGCCGCATTGGATGGTAATCGGCTTCCATTGCGTGGAGGGACCGAAGGCCGTGCTCGTCACCTCCGCCATGTACTGCACATAGGTAGTCTTGTCGAAGGTTTCGACAAAGGTATCCTCGATAATGAAGCGGCCCTTGAACTGGCCTTCGGTCTGGAACTTTGCCACCTGCGACTTGGTCACCGCGTCTCCCGGCTGCCGCCATACCTTGTACTGGACGCCGCCGACCTTGTTGGTCTCGATGCGTACCGTGACCTTCAGCTTCTTGCAGCTGCTGCCCGGGTTCGGGTTGGTCTCCTGCCCCTGGAAGGTCGTGAGGAAGAGGTCGATCGATTCGATCTTGAAGCCGCCCTTGTCAGCGGTGAAGTCCTCGGCCGGTTTGATCGGCTGATGCCAATCCGGATTGGCCATGCACACAATGTCGTAACTCGCCGACGGCTTCCGTTCCTCCATCACCTCGTTGAACGCGGGAGCGATCGTCTGCGCCTGGATCCAGGCGGAACCCTCGATATCGCGCTTGATCACGTGGTCCTTGTTCGGCTTGCCACCGCTGCTGCGGAACTGGCGGCAGGCATTGACCGCCAGGTTCTTGAGCTCGCTCAGCTTGTTGCCCGACTTCTTCATCTCGAAGATCTTGTCGAAGGTCTCGGTCCATGAAACCGACGACTGCAGCGGCATCCCCCAGGTCATGTTGTCGAGGTACATGTGGAAGTCCGATCCCGGCGCCAGCGCATAGGACTTCCTCAGCTTTGCGTGGAACCGGAACTTGAACACCACCGCGTCGTCGGTCGCCGCGTTCCAGTTGTCTGCCTGAAGGTCGAATACGACTCGGATCTGGGGTCGTTTTTGGTCGAGGCCCCATTGCTCCACTTTGTAATCCTCAAGCTTCAGCGCATGTGCAGGGGCCGCGCCGAACATGACGCTGCATCCCAGCAGCGCCGACACGATCAATATCGAAAGCTTGCCCACAGGACCCTCCTTTGCGATCGGGTCGATCCGCGCTAGAGGCGAACCGCCCGGTGGCCGGATACGGTGGCGAATATTTGCTCGGGATTCGTGCAGAGAATAGCAAAGGTCGCGTGAACGCGCTCACGTTTTCGCGCAGTGTGACGGCGATCACGGCATATGGTAAACGAGCGGAAGATCGCCCGGGCCCGCAGTCCGCCGGCCAACCTGATCGACAGTCAGCGCATCAGTCGGACGAAATGCCGACGCGCTTCAGCCCAGAACTTGGTAGTGCGCTTCGGTCGGTGTGCAGGCCTTGCCGTTGATCGGCAGGATGTCCTGCGGGCAGGCAGACATGGCGACGATGCAGTCCATCTCCGCGCGCAGAATGACGTAGTCGCCGGGCTTGCACAAAGGCTCGCCCCAGCTTTGCGTGCCGTCGGCCGCGAACGGAATGTTCATCCACAGATTGAGCGGGCTCGGCACTTCCGGCACTTCGAGGCCGATCTGGCGCATCCCGGCTCTCAGATTGTCCGTGCAGTTATCGTGGTACTCCTTGCACCCGAGCAGGCCGTAGCGATAGTCATCGCACGCGGCGATGCAGGTGTCGTGGCGGCCGGGCGAGGTATCCTCCACCAGCGTCAGGATCGGCCGGCGGCGGTTGGTGTGCAATCCGTCGCCCTTGCGCGGCCACAGCCGCCCGATGGTCGGGCGCATGTGCTCCATCGACATGAACTCGGTGAGATCCTCAGCGCTGAAGCACCAGGTGTCGACCACCTGGCTGCCATGGGTGTTGATGATCTTGATCGACTGCCCTCTTGTGAGGCGCTGCGCCCTGCCCCGCCGTGCGGGAACGGTCATGAGTTCGCCGGTCGTCATTGGTGTGGCCCCGTTGTCACTTGCTTCGCGCGCAGAGTAGCCGCAACCGGGCACATGCCGCAATTCATCATCGCAGCCTGGCTTTTTTGATTGCACGCGGGGCCCACCCGGCTACTGTTTTCGGCGCGCCAGCGATCCGAAGGGGAGCTATGCAGAGCAGGAAGATCGTCGTCCTCGCCGCTGCGATCATGCTCGCGCTCCACGGAGCGCCGGTGCTGGCGGAGTCCGACTGCGGCGAGCGGGCGGCATTCTCGGTCGGCATCATGCCGGTCAAGAAGTTGGCCGACGGGGCCCTGAAGTTCCAGCGCCCGCTGGCGATCAATATCGACGGCGCGCCCAATGCCTATCACATCAAGGGGCGGCCGTTCGGCGCGCTCGACACGCTGTGCAATGCGGGGCGAGCAATTTCCAGCGCGCGCGGCACCTATGAAGGTTCAACAAGGTGCGGCGATTTCCTCAAGGACGTCGCAGCAGCGCGAAAGAACGGCTGGCACGGCGATCCCCGCATCGAATGGTACGGCTTGGCCACGGTGGACCGGACCCGCAACGAACCGGTGGTTCAGGACGACGGTCCCTACGAGGGGTATTTCGTATCCACCACCAGTTTCCAGAACACCGCCTTCGATCTCGGCGATCCGCGCCGCTACCTGGATTCGCGCACAGTGCCCTTCATCGTCCTGCCCGGCCGGAGCCCGTTCTTCGTTCGCGCCGGCGTGGCCCTTGGGAACGTGGCATTCGTCATAGACCCGAATTCCGGGCACGAGGCGTTCGCGATCGTGGGCGATACCGGACCGGCGCGAGCGTTGGGCGAAGGCTCCATCGCGCTGGCCGCCGCGATCAGGGGCAAGAAGATCGATCCGCAAACACTCACCAGCAAGCAGGTCGAGGCGCTGGCGATCGCGGAGCCCATTGTGACCATCGTGTTCCCTGGAACCCATGTGCAGCCGCCCTATGTCCGCGCGCAGATCGACACCGCAGGGGCGGCGGCGGCCGAAGCGCTTGGCGGCATGGATCGGCTGCGGGCGTGCGCTGCCAGTCCGCAATCCTAGACCAGCCGCCGGGCCGCCCGGCGGCGCAGTGCATCCGCCACCATCACCAGGGCGATGCCGGGGACGAACACGACGGTCGCCATCGCAGGGTAGAGCGGCGAGGAGCCGGTGGCGATGCCGCTGAACACGAAGGTCGGCAGGGTGCGCGCCGAGCCGCTCAGCGAATAGGTGAGATAGAAATTCCCCCAGCTTAGCAGGAACGAGAAGATCGCCGCCGAAAAGATGCCGGGCCAGAGCAGCGGAATCGTCACGTAGCGATAGACCTCCCAGGGCTTGGCGCCGCAATCGCGCGCGGCGTCCTCGAGGCTGGCATCGAAGTTGAACACCTGCACCGCCACGATGATCATCGCGAAGGGCGTGATGTAGACGGCGTGGCCGATGATGGCGGTGACCAGGCCGGTGTTGAAATCGAGCCAGCGCCCGAGCACTGAGAACCACAGCAGCAGCACGATTCCCATCAGCAATTGCGGAAAGGCGATCGGCGCGGCGCTCAAGCCCAGGAACGCCAGCTTGCCGCGGAACCGGTAGCGCACCGCGACGATCGCTGCGGCCGTGCCGAGGATCGTGCTGAAGATCGTGGCGATGGCCGCGATCAAGGTCGAGTTCCACAAGGCGGTCGCCGCGGTCGCGTTGCGGAACAGCTCGCCGTACCAATGCAATGACACGCCGGAGAACGGCAGGATCAGGAACCGCCCCTCCTGGAACGAGAACGCGATTAAGGTGAAGATCGGGATGTAGAAGAAGATCAGGACGGCCGCGACCGAACCGTACAGAAGGGCAGCGATCAGCCGCTCCTGCGCGCGCGGGCTCACAAAGTCGCTCCGCTGCGCTGCAGGCTGTAGATCCGGTTGAACAGCAGGATCGCGAAGACCGCCGCTACCATCAGCACGATGGTGAGCCCGGCACCCAGCGGCCAATTGACCCGCGTCTCGAAGGTCTGGCGGATCAGGTCCGCCGACATCGGCGACTTGCCGCCGCCCAGCACCTTTGGCTCCAGGAACACGCCGACGCTCAACAGGAAGACAAGCACGCTCCCGGTCCAGATTCCCGGCCGGCACAGCGGCAAGGTCACTTCCCAGAAGGCCCGCCACTTGCCGGCGCCGGCGTCATACGCCGCCAGGATCAGCGACCGGTCGATATTCTCGATCGAGAGATAGATCGTGAAGATCGTGAAAGCGAGCAGGTTGTAGACCATGCCCAGCAGCGTGGCCCAGTCGGTATAGAGAAATCCGATCATCTCCGGCGGAAAGCCGATCCTCTCCAGCAGGAAGTTGGCGGCGCCTTTCTGGTCCAGGAACAGGACCCAGCCGAAGGTCTTCAAGGTCGCATCGGTGAGGAAAGCGAAGGTGATGAGCACTTTGACGTGCCCGCTCATCGCGCGCAGCCGCGTCGCCAGCGCGTAGGCGACCGGCAGGGAGATGACGACGCACAGCGATACGCAGACCGCCGACATCCACAGGGTGTGCCACAGGACGGTCCAATAGTGCGGGTGGGTGAAGATGTCGGTCCAGGTCTTGAGCGACCAGGCCCACTGCAGTACGAAACTGCGCGTCTCTTGGAACGTCAGCAGCACCGTCATGACCAGTGGCGCCAGGAAGAAGGCCGTCTGCAACACGACGCTCGGCAGCGCCTTGGCCCACAATTCGACCTGCCGCCAGTTCTTCAGGTCGCCTTCACCGATCATGGCCGCGCCTGCAGCAGGTAGATGTCGCGCTTGTGCCAGCCGAGCCGCACCTTGTCGCCCAGCTTGGCCGGCCAGTGCGAGGTGCCGGGAACCTCCACGACGACAGGTTGGCCACCCGACGTCACGGCGCGGAACTGGATCGCGCCGCCCTTTCCGAAGGTCTCGGTGATCTCCGCCGCAATCGCACTGGGATAACGCTCGCCGTCCTTGGCCAGTTCGAGCAGTTCCGGACGCACCATCAGCTTGGCCGGTCCCACCGTGATGGTTTCCGCAGCAAGCTCGCGCGGGAGAGCGCCGTTCACGTCGGCGATATCGGCACCGCGGTAGTGGACGATGTCCGGCCGTACCTCGATTACCTCGACATCGAGCAGGTTGGTCTCGCCGATGAAGCCGGCCACAAACTCATCTGCCGGCCGATAGTAGATATCGTTGGGTTTGCCGACCTGCAGCGCCAGACCCGCACGCATGACGCAGATGCGATCCGCCAGCATCATCGCCTCTTCGAGGTCATGCGTCACGTGCACGAAGGTCACGCCAAGGCTGCGATGCAGGCGCTTGAGCTCGGCCTGGAGGATCTTCTTCAACTTCACATCGAGCGCGCTCAACGGCTCGTCCAGCAGCAGCAACTTCGGCGCGGAGATCATCGAGCGCGCGAGCGCGACGCGCTGCTGCTCGCCGCCCGACAATTGCCGCGGGAAGCGCTCGAGATATTCCGGCTTCAGATGCATGAGGTCGGCCATTTCGCGCACTTTCTGCGCGATCTCCTCGGCCGATCGCCCGCGCAGCTTGAGCGGAAAGCCGATATTCTGGGCAACGGTCATGTGCGGGAAAAGCGCCAGCTTCTGGAACACCATGCTGGTCGGGCGGTCCGCCGGCGGCACGTCCGCCATGTCCTGGCCTTCGATGGCGATCCGGCCGCTATCGGGATTTTCGAATCCCGCAATCTGTTTCAGGAGCGTGGTCTTGCCGCAGCCCGACGGTCCGACCAGGGCCACAAACTCGCCGCGCTCGACCCGAAGGCTCACCCCTTTCAGCGCCTGGGAGGCGCCGTACTGTTTCTTCACGTCGACGACGTCGAGGATCGTGTCCTGCCCCATGCCCCCTGCTCAACTCACGTTCTTTGAATACGCCATTGCCGGGCTTGACCCGGCAATCCAAGCAACTTGGATCACCGGGTCGCGGCGCCATTGCGTCCGCCCGGTGATGACGGAGAATATGGAATCGCTCTACTGCGCCGACGCCAGCTCCTCCTGCCAGATCGCCAGCATATCATCGACGTTCGGCGCGATGCGGTGCATCTCGGAATTGTCGTAAGCGTGCCACATATAGTCCATCTCGAGGATGCTGCGTTCCTCGGGGCTGTAGGTCCCTTCCACAGCCTTGTTGGTGACGACATTGCAGGTGGTGTCGAGCAGCGACAGGATGTGGCCGGATTCCTTGGAGACGACGTGCTTCATCAGCTTCTGCGCCAGCTCAGGCTGGTCGGTCTCCTTCAGGATCGCGGTCGCTTCGACCCAGATGATGCCCTGCTTCAGGCCGTTCTTCGGATCCGGCACGCGCGAGATGATGTTCTTATGCCCCTGCTTGCGCACCGCAGACGTGAGATAGGAGCCGGCACCGATGCAGCCCAGCAGCGAGCCGTCCAGCAGGCCCTTCTGCGCCTGAGTTAGATCGGCGACCAGCGTGCGCGTATTCTTGAACATGGCGCGCAGCACCATGCGCACCTCGTTCAGCGCCGCATCGTCCAGTTCCTCGTACGGATTGACGCCCGCGTGCAGAGCCATCGGCAGGATCGGCCAGTCGCCCCAATCCATGACGCAGATCTTGTCCTTGTTCTTAGCGTCGAACACCGGGTCGTAGGTCTTCCATTCCTCTTCCTTGGTAACGTCGGTGTTGATGCAGGCGCCGACCCAGCCCCAGCGCGTGGCGACGCCGATGGTCTTGCCCTCATGCAGCAGCGGCGCGAAAGGCGGTTTGAACTGGTCGTAGAACGTGGCGTAGACGTCGGCATAGTCGGCGGGGTTGAGTTCCTTCGCCAAGCCAGCCGGTCCCATGCGCGTTACCCACGGCATGTCGGTGGAGACGATGTCGATTTCGCGGCTGGCGCCCGCTTGCAGCTTGGCGAAGCCGCCGGGCGAGTCCACGATCAGGTCGAACGAGATGTCGGTATCGTTCGCCTTGTTGAAGGGCTCGATGATGCGTGGATCGTTGTAGCCTTCCCAGCACATATATTGCATCTGGGTCGCGGCATGGGCGCGAGTGATTGTGCCGCCGAGCGCCGCCACGCCGGCCGCAGCCGCCGCGCTCTTCATCAGACGCCGGCGCGTCATGCCGGCTTCGTCCAGGCCCAAAGCCGCAATCTGGCGCTGATAGTATTTCGGCAGATCGCCGTACCAAGTCTTGCTCATCGTCCGTCTCCCCGTCAGTTACGCCGGTTGCGCCGGCGTCATCCCATTCATCATGCAAAGTCTAACAGCGGGAGTTCGCGCTGGCGATAGGGCGGCCTGTGACTCCTTGCCCAAAAGCGCGGCGCCGGATGACAAGACACACGAGCCTCGACTAATCTTGCTGCGCCGACGACGATGCATGTTGTGCATCGTGCCGCGAACCATTCGGGGGACCAATGAAGAAGACCATGAAGGCCGCCGTGCTGCACAAGATCGGCGACAAGCTGCGGATTGAGCAGGTTGCCGTGCCGTCGCCGAAGCGCGGCGAAGTGCTGATCAAGGTCACGGCCTGCGGGGTCTGCCACAGCGACCTTCATGCGGTCGACGGCGACTGGTCGCCCCTGCCGAACCTGCCGCTGATACCGGGACATGAAGTCGCAGGCCATGTCGTCAGCCTGGGCGAAGGTGTGGCCGATCTGAAAGTCGGCGACGCGGTAGGCGTGCCGTGGATGTACAGCGCCTGCGGCCGATGCGAGTTCTGCCTGGCGGGGATGGAGACGATCTGCAAGGTCGGCGAGGCCAGCGGCTATACCAAGCCCGGCGGGTATGCCGAATACATGGTCGCGGACGCCGCCTTCGTCGCACGGCTGCCGAAGAACATCGATTTCTATGAGCTGGCGCCGATCCTGTGCGCCGGCGTCACCACCTATCGCGGCCTGAAGCGCACCAATGCGCGCCCCGGCCAGTGGGTTGCGGTGGTCGGCATCGGCGGGCTTGGCCACATCGCCGTGCAATATGCCAAGGCGATGGGCTATCGCGTCGCGGCTGTCGATGTGGCGGACGAGAAACTGCGCCTCGCGAAGCGGCTGGGCGCGGAACTTGCCGTCAACGGACGCGCACAGAGCGCACCGCAGGTGCTGCAGGACAAGATCGGCGGCGTGCATGGCGCGATCGTGACCGCGGTCGCACCGCAAGCCTTCGAGCAGGCGATCGCCATGCTGCGGCCGGCCGGTACCGTCTGCTATATCGGCCTGCCCGGCGGCGATAAGGATGAGATCCGCGCCTCGATTTCCGCCATCACCAATTGGGAGCTGTCCGTGCGCGGGTCCAACGTAGGAACCCGGCTCGATCTCAATGAAGCCGTTGCCTTTGCCGCCAATGGCCTAGTGACCGCCAAGATCAAGAAAGCGCCGCTGGAACGGATCAACGAGATTTTCGACGAGATGCGCGCCGGCAAGATATTGGGGCGCATGGTGCTGAAACTGGCGTGATGACGCCGGCCACCTTGCCGCTCTACAATCCATATTCGTCGGGCGATCTTACCAGCATCCGACAATGACCGGGCAATGACATGGCCGAAACGCTGCGAACCTCATCGGTGACGACGCTCCCGCAAGCACTCATCGATGCTTTCCATTGCGACGGCGCGATCGTCGCGGACAACGCCGTGACGCCGGCGCAGCTTGCGGCGCTGCGGGCCGAGTTCGACGATTGGTGGGAGGAGAGCCGGAACCACGACAAGAACTACGGCGAGATGATCGACGGGCGTCCGCGCTTCGACCTGCAAATTCCGGGGCATTCGCCCGCAACACCCCTGCTCCGCCGGGTCAATTCGCCGACCGAGATCTCAAGCTCCTATCTCGACGTGGTGGCCAACAGCGCCATCCCGGATATGGTCGCCGATCTGATCGGGCCGAACGTCAAGTTCCATCATTCCAAAATCAACGCCAAGCTGCCCGGCGCCAACACCGAGGTGAAGTGGCACCAGGATTTCCCCTTCACGCCGCACAGCAACGACGATCTGGTGACGGCATTGCTGGCGCTGGACGATGTCGACGAGACCAACGGCCCTCTCATCTGCGCGCTTGGATCGCACAAGGACGGCATCGCCGAGATCTGGCACGACGGCAAGTTCACCGGCATCGCCGGCGACGACGCTGTCCGCGCGTGGGAGCCGCATGCCCGGACTTTCACCATGAAGGCCGGCAGCGTGTGCCTGATGCACACCAGGATCGGGCATTCTTCCGGTCCCAACCGCGGCAGCCGTCCGCGCCGTCTGTTCATCGCGGTCTATTCCGCCGAAGACGCCATTCCGCTCTCGCTCAATCCGCTCCCCAGCAAGCATGAGGGGATGCTGGTGCGCGGCGAGAAGACCGGCCGCGTGCGCTCCGTCCCGTTCGAGCTGAAACTACCGCAGCGGCCGACGACCGGCTCGTTCTTCAACCAGCAGGTCGGCTACGACGGTTAGGCTCTAGTTAGGCCGCATCAAGCCCATGTGTTTGCTCTTGGCGCTCTGGATGAAGAGATTGCTGAGCGCATCCTCGGTGTTCTGCGGCGTGAATTGCGGCTTGATGCCCTCGAACTTGCAAGACGCCATCACCTGCTCGACGATGAATTTGGGCTGGAAGTAGGCGAGCGGCGCCTCGACCGCGCGGATCGAATCGATCACCTGCTGGTAGATGCTCTCCGGCAGCTCCAGCCCCTGCTTCACCGCCATCATCTTGAAGACCTTCTTGTAGAGATCCTCCGGCGGCTCCAGCGTTTCCAGCTTGTACGAGATGCGGCGCTGGAAGGCCGGGTCCATCAGATCGTTGGGGTGCATGTTGGTGGAGAAGATCACGATCTCGTCGAACGGAATCTTCACGCTCTTGCCGCTGTGCAGGCTGAGATAGTCGACCTTGCTGTTGAGCGGGACGATCCAGCGGTTGAGGATCTCCTCCGGCTTGGCGAGCTGCCGGCCGAAATCGTCGATCAGGAACGTACCGTTGAGCGCCTTCACATGCAGCGGCGCTTCGTAGAACTTGGCGATCGGATTGAACTTCAGGTCGAGCATGTCGAGCGTCAGCTCGCCGCCGGTGATGACCATCGGCCGGAAGCATGGCACCCAGCGCCGGTCGATCGGGCCGACGCGGACGCCGGTATTGGTCTCGACGCCGCTGCTGCCTTCGATCGAGCGGTGTACGGTTGGATCGTAGACTTTCATGATCTCGCCGCCGATCTCGACGCAGTACGGCACGAAGATCACGTTCTCGAAGATCTTGCCGATGATCTCCGCGACCGTGGTCTTGCCGTTGCCGGCGGGGCCGTAGATCAGCATCGGGTTGCCGGAGTTGATTGCGGGACCGAGCCGCATCAGGAACCGTTCCGGCATGACGAGGCCGGAGAACGCCTCGTCCAGCTTCTGGCGCGAGATTACTTCGTTGGTGACGCGCTGGCGCAGGATGCGCTCCTGCCAGGCGTCGAGCGAGACCGGCGCCGGTCCGAAATACTGGCTGTTCTCGATCGCTTCCTGGGTCCATTCGCGGCCGGCCTTGGTCAAGGCATGGCGCATTTCGGGAATCGCCCCGCCGCCGACCGCGGCGCCGAGCGCCTCTACCAGTTTGCGATCCTTGGCATCGGTCAGCAGCCTGTTGATGATGCCGGCGGAAAGCTTCAGCGCCTCCGACAGTTGCGACGGCAGCTCCATCCGCTCCAGGAACATGCCCTTCAGCATCAGCTGCATGAGGATCACCGGATCGACGCCGGTGTCGTCGAGGCTGAGCGGTGCCGGCGGAACCTCGCCGATGACCGAGGAAACCTGCTCCTGTGTCACGACGCCGAGCGCGACCAGGCTTTCGCCGATCCGGCCGCCATTCGTCTTCTGGTGATCGAGAGCGCGAACTATGTCCTCTGGCGAAGCGAGACCCTTCGCCACCAAGATATCCCCGAAACTCATTACGACCCTCTTCTGTCACAATTCGTTGGGCCCGCCGCCCCAGCCCGGCGCGACCGATACTTGCAGAGCGCACCAAGATGCATGGCGCTGGTTTCGTCCAGGTTAAGAACTTGGGCTGCACTTGCATGCGTGCACGGCGCAATGCAATTGTCGGGAAACCAGTTCAAATGCTGGCGACTTCACACTGCTGACGCAATTCGACGCGATACGCGTTGAGCGTCGTCGGTCGCACGCATTTCAATGAGGAGCGGCAACCATGCCCGATCGACCCGACCAGATAGTGCGCACCAGGGAGCTCAAGAGCGATGACGGTTTCCTGTTTCGCCATCCGCTCAATCCGAATTCGCAAGCGCAGTTCTTTCGCCTGAGCCGGCCCACTGGCCTGCAGCGTGCGCATGTCAATCTGTTGCGCGTGCCGCCGGGGAAGGAAGCCTTCATGCTGCATCGCCACTCGGTGCAGGAGGAGTGGAGTTACATCGTCGCAGGCGAAGGGACCGCGCAGATCGGCGACGAGAAGATCAAGGTCACGGCCGGCGATTTCATCGCCTTCCCGCTGAACGGCAAGGCGCACACGATCGTCAACACCGGCGCAGGCGACCTGGTCTATCTCACCGGTGGCGAAGACAGTCCCTATGACGTCGGGCACTTCCCGAGCATCAACAAGATGATCGTGTTCAAGCCCGACGGCGTCGACTTACTCGACCAGAGTGCGGCGAAGAGCTACAGCTTCCAGGATTTCATCGGCGGAAAGCTCGACTGAGCCAGATGGCAGGCGGCTTCCGTGCCGACGCTCCGATCATTGCGCCCAGGGCGGCGTGAAGGGCGCTTCATTCGCGAGCATGGCCTGACCGCCCACCGGCATCACCACGACGGCCTGGAACGGTTCGTCATGCGGGTTGGCCAAGCCGAACTCGACACCCGCCGGCACGACCAGCGCGCTGCCCACCGTCATGTCATGCTCCTCGCCCGCGATGGTCGCCTTGGCCGCGCCGGCGACCGCGACGAACGTCTCTTCCCGGGTCAAGGCGTGCGGAACGACCGGCGCGCCGGGCTGCAAGGTCACCATCCAGACCGAATTCTCCCGCGCGCCGCTGCTTGGCGCCGCCAGTCCGGCGAAGCGGGCGCCGGGAAGTTCGAAAATCCTCGCCTTGGATGCTGGAATGAATGGCATGTCCGTCGTCTCCCGAATATAATTCACCATAGATTATCAACTTGGGTGAATTAAAATGTCAAGCGCGCGCGAGGATGACACCGACTTCGGCATTCTGCTGCATCTCGCCTTCGCCAGATTCAAGGATGCGCTGCACGCACAGCTGGAGCGGGAGGGATTCGACGATCTCGGCAGCTCGTTCGGCTTCGTGTTCCGCGCGCTCGACGGTGCGCCGCTCAAGCTGCGCGATCTGGCGGAGCGGCTCGGCATCACGCCGCAGGGCGCGCTGAAGATCATCGATGAGATGGTCGCGAAGAAATACGTCCAACGCTTCGCCGATCCCGCCGATGGGCGCGCGACCCTGCTGTCGCTGGCGCCGCGCGGCGAGAAAGCGATCGCTGCCGCCAAACGTTTTCATCGCCGGTTCGAAGCGGAGCTGGCGCGGCGGCTCGGCGCTCGCCGCGTCGCTGACGCGCGCACCGTCTTGACGGCGTTGGCTGATGGAAGCGATGCGCCCGCAGCCGGGGCGAGACCTTTCTAGAGAAGCACCAAAGACAAAAGGCTCCGTTCATGCGGAGCCTTTGCTTATCCTGTTCGTTCTGCCGGCAACCGGCCGGCCGCGGAACTAGACGGTGATGTTGACGCGCCGGCCCTTCGTTTCCGACGAGGCGGGCTTCTCTTCTGTTTCCTGCACGGCTTCGGTATCGCGTACGTCGGCTTCCGCCGCCGCGCGATTGCTTTCGCGCTGTGTCGCCACCGCCGCTGCCGCGCTGCCGGCCTGCTGGATCCCCGCCACGCGCGCCGCCTCGATGGTCGCGGCCACGCTGGCTACCTGATTGATGTACATGCAACCTCTCTAAAGCAAAGAGACCGCCTGTGGATAACTTGGGCGCTCCGTCCCTCTCAAGCAACAACTATCGTTCGGGATTTTAAGGGGATTTTATGCAATTGCCCGAGCCTGCCACCTTGCTTCAGCTTGTCGCCAGACGTCTTTGACGACCGATAAGGCCTTTGATTCCGACACTTTTTCGGTCATGACAGGGCGCTCGACGGATGCTTTGAGGTGGCTTTGGACGTGCCGGAAGGAGTGGCGGAGAATCCGCGCCAGTTTCGAATGATCAGGGGCAAGTTGCGGCTGCGCGACGTGCTGCGCGCCGATGTGCCGGCCATCTACGGAGCCTTGGCAAGGGACAACGCGGGCGACGACCAGCTGGTCCGGCGCACCTATCGCTTCGTGCATTGGCTGGAACGCGGCAACCCGCGCGAGGTCCAGACCTATCTGGTAACGCCCCTGCCCCTGCTCTGGGCCTGGCATGCCGGAGACGGATCTCCCGCGAGCCAGGTTCACAAGCACTATCTTCACGCCTTGTGGCGGGAACATAGCTGGCTGGGCCGGGCCGGACTGCTGCTGGGCGTGCTGGCCTGGCTGCCGATGGTGCTGGCGATGATTGCTTGGTCGACGGCACTGAACGGCAGCACGATCCGCCGGCGCGGCGGCAAAGGGATCCTGCGCCAAGCCTGCGAGCAACTCTGGTTCTCGGCGCGCTATGGCATGCTACCGCTCTGGTACTACATGTTCGAGATGTTCGATCCGGCGCAGCAGGCGAAGGCCCGGCACTACATTCATCGCTATGAGCTGAAAAACGGGCTGCTGCAGATCCTGCGCCGCAGCGCCTTGCCCGCGCGTCGGTCGCCGACGCAGAACAAGCTCGCCTTTCAGAAGCGCTGCCGCAAGGCCGGCATCCGGATCGTGCCGAACCTGGCAATCGTGAAAGACGGCAGCCTGCGACCGCACAGCGCAACACGCAATCAGATCCTGGCGCAGGACCTGTTCGTAAAGCCGGCGCGCGGACGCGGCGGCGAAGGCGCCGGCATGTGGCAGCGCTCCACCGACGGCTATCGCCTGCAGGATGGCCCAGTTCTGTCGCCGGAGGCGCTGCTGAAGCACCTGGCCGATCTCTCCAGGACAAAAACGCTGCTGGTGCAGCCCCGCGCCCGCAATCATTCCGCAATCGCGGATCTGAGCAACGGCGCCTTGTGCACCGCGCGGATCGTCACCATGAAGACAGAAGGCGGCGGCTATGAAGCGGTGTGCGCGCTGTTCCGCATGGCGGTCGGCGACAACAGGCAGGTGGATAATTTCCATGCCGGCGGCATTGCCGCGCCGATCGACGTCGCGACCGGGCGGCTCGGCGCCGCGACCGACTGGGGTCTGCGTCCGCGCCACGGTTGGAAATCGCGCCACCCCGATACCGGCGGCCAGATCGAGGACCGCATCTTGCCGCTGTGGGCCGAAACGCGCGCCTTGGCCGAACGGGCCCACGCTGCGTTCGACGACCGCTACATCGTGGGGTGGGACATGGCGATCCTGGAGGACGGCCCGGCCATCGTCGAAGCGAATGGCGGCCCCGACACCGACATGCACCAACGCGTCAGCCGCGAGCCGCTGGGCAACCAGCGATTCGGTGCGCTCATGGCGTTTCACCTGAGGAACGCCGTTGGCCGGTGATAGCGCTTACACCATGCAAGATCGCGTGATGTTAGCGCTTCCTTACGCCGCTCGCGGGTCCGTGAATTGAGGCGCCGCGGGCCGTGAAATCATGTGGAGCTTGGCGCGTTTGTCCGAGAGGAGAAGCGCCGCGCCGCCCAGCCTCCACGAGGCCGGCGGCAGAAGAGCCGTGGGAGGCTCTCGGATCTGTGCCGGAATCCCGGGTGGAGCTTGGCTCGGCCCGGGATTTCGACTACGAACGACCGTCAGTCACGTCCAATCCGCCGCGCGATTTGCGCTATGCAGCCACAGGCCGGCTGTTCTATGAAAGCCGTCGTCTTTGGAACTTGTAGCAAGAATGAAAGCCGCGCTGACCCGCTTCTTCCGCCGCATCCTGACGCTCATCCTGCTGATCGGACCATTCGCCGCACCGGCGGAGGCCCAGACCGCAACCGACCGCATGTGGGCGGCGATCAACGAGCAGGACGCGACGGCACTGCGCACCGCGATCAATGACGGCGCCGACGTGAACCAGCCCAATGAGGAAGGGCGCGTGCCGCTCTATCGCGCGCTGGTGCTGCAGAACCAGCTGCTGATCGACACGCTGCTCAGCCATGGCGCCGATCCCAACGCCAAGGATCATCGCGGCGATCCGCTGATCTTCACGGCGCTGTCGATCGGGAGTGCGTCGGGAAGCGTTGCCTTGATCAGGGCCAAGGCCGATGCCAATGCGCACGATACGATCGGCATGACCGCGCTCGCTTTCGCGATGTCGTTGAACCAGCCGGACATCGTCGCGGCGCTGATCGAGGCCGGCGCCGACGTGAATGCGTCGAGCACAGCCAGCGATGGCGGCAAGCCGGCGGCACCTATCTTCCTCGCCATCCGGTCGAGCAATCTGACCCTGGCGCAGCAATTGATCGAGGCGGGGGCAAACGTGAACGCGACCGACGATGCCGGCTCGACGCCGCTGCATCGCGCGGTCCTGGTGCAGCCCGCCGAATTCGCCACCAGCCTAGTCACTACGCTGCTACGCGCGGGCGCCAACGCGAACGCGATGCGGCCGAAGGGCGGCGCGCCGCTGCACAACCTCATCTTCGGGGCGGAGCGCCTGCCGCCCGCGACGGTCGCGCAGATCGCAACCCTGCTGGTGCAGCACGGCGCCGACGTGAATTTGCCGGCGACATTCGATGGCGCAACCGCGCTCGACATTGCGCGTACGAAGGGCGACCAGCAGACCGCCCAACTCCTGACCTCGATGGGCGGCGTCTGCAAAACGACTTGCTAGCAGTCATCGCTCACGATTCCGTGATCCGGCTGAAGCCGGTGACCGTGGCTATTCGTCACTTGTGCGGTTACGTTCTCGCTGAATCCAACTGAGTTCAAAGAGAGGGATGATCGGCATGGCTGGAATTGGAGCGACTGCGGCTGCCTGGGCGCCGCGTATTCTTTCGATTCTGCGGATCGCCGCAGGGCTGCTGCTGGTGGAGCACGGCACAACCAAGCTGCTCGGCTTTCCCGCAACCCAAATGAGCGGAGTGCCGATCGCCAGCATGATCGGTGTCTCCGGCCTGATCGAACTGATCGGGGGTACCCTGGTCGTCATCGGGCTGTTCACCCGGCCGGCTGCCTTCATCGTGAGCGGCATGTGCGCCGTCGGCTACTGGACGGTGCACGCGCCCGGTGGACTCTTCCCGATGCTCAACGGCGGCGAGACGATCGCGCTCTACAGCTTCGTGTTCCTGTATCTCGCCTTCGCCGGCGGCGGCCCGTGGTCGGTCGACGCAGTGCGCAGCAAGGCCTGACGCAATCCGAAACAGCGCCGGCTAGTGGCCGGCGCGGTCCGTGTCGACCAGTTTCAGGCAGGCGATGCGCGCCAGATTGAGCAGGAAACGCGCAGCCAGTTTCGATTCCGAGGCGATCAGCTCATGCAAGGCGCGCTCGCGCAGCGCAATGACCTTGGTGTCACCGACGGCCAGCACGTCGGCGGTACGGTCGATGCCGAGCAGGAAGGCGATTTCGCCGAACACGCTGCCGCGCGTCATGAGCGCCACTAGTAGCCCGTCACGGACAACTTCGACCGCCCCCTCCAGCACCACGAAGACGCTGCGCTCTGCCAGATCCTGACCGACGATGCGATCGCCCGGCGCGCAATTGATGATGGGGCTCATTTCGATCAGGCGAGCGATCTCGGACGGCTCCAGCCCATGGAAGATTGAAATATCGTCTTCGGCGAGCGCGCTGCGCACTCCCGTCCAGCCCAGTGAGCCGGTTGGATTGTTGAGCAGTTGGATCGGTGTGGCTCGCGGCAGCATGGCCAGAATCCGCGCGACCGCCGCATCGGGCGGTCCCGGCCGCTTCTCCTTGAACAGCGGCAAGAGACGAGACTTGATCCGCTCGAGATGCGCGACGTCGTCGATCACGAACACCAGCGGCGCCAGCATGCCTGCAATCGGATCGTTGTAGGTCTTGGCATAGGCACGGAAGCCGAGCCGCAGATAGTTGTTGATGAGATGCGGCCGGCAATCGCAGAACAACAGCCGCACGCCATTGTCCAGTGCGAATGCGAACATTCGATCAAGCATGCGCGCCGGCAAGTCGCTGTCGCGATGGCTCGGCTGGGTCATGAAACGGCAAGCGATCATCATGTCGCGGTCGTCCACGTCGGCGATGAAGTCCGAAAGCCGATAGATTTGCCGCTCATCATCCGTGAAGGCGCATTCAGCGCCCCAGTTGAATTGCAGCGTGCCGACGAGTGGGCCGTCCTCCTCCGCCATCAGGAGGCGGGTCGGGCGCAGGATCGGTTCCGCCAGCCGGCGCCCGAGATGGTCGACGCCGGGAAAGGTATAGCCCATTTCCCCTACATAGATGTCGTAGCGCAGGCGATAGATCGCTTCCCGATCCGCTTGGGTTTCGGCGAAACGCAGCGTGGCAGTCATGGGTGAGGAGTCCGAAAGAAGGGGCCGGCAGGGCGGTCTCGTAGCCCAGGGCGCTCCGATCAGCAAGCGCTGTCAAAATGCTGCGTCGCAAAATGACGATTTTAAGAAGAAACTGGCCGCATCTGGTCAGGTAACCCGTTGATTTTCATGGCGTGATAAATAAAATCTATCAGCGGATCAGCCATTCCGATTTGATCGGATGTCGCTTTTAGGCGTCTAATGCCATTAGACTCAGGATCGCTAGCGAGTGAGAGCAATGTCGGTCAAGGATTGGGACGCGGAGACGGGGCGCGGGATCATCCGCGCCCACAAGCACCTTGAGGGAGCTTTGCTCCCCATTCTCCACGCCATTCAGGATGAATTCGGATATGTGGACGCGGCCGCCGTGCCTGTCATCGCGGATGAGCTTAACCTCAGCCGTGCCGAGGTGCATGGCGTCATCACCTTCTATCACGATTTCCGCAAGCATCCGCCGGGCCGGCATGTAGTCAAGATCTGCCGCGCCGAGGCCTGCCAGTCTGTGGGCGGGCGCGACAGCGAGGCGCGCGCGAAGGAGCGCCTGAACACGGACTTCCATGAGACCAGCGCCGACGGGCGCTACACGCTCGAGCCGGTCTATTGCCTCGGCAACTGCGCCTGCGCGCCGTCCGCCATGATCGACGGCAAGCTGCACGGCCGCGTCACGCCCAAGCGCTTCGACCAGCTGATCGACGCGCTGGAGGCCAGACGATGAGCGGGCCGATGATCATCGTCTATGTCCCATGCGATGCATCCGCGGTCTCGCTCGGCGCGGATGAAGTGGCGTCCGCCATCCAGACCGAAGCGGACCGCAGCAAGACCGCGATCAAGATCGTGCGCAACGGCTCGCGCGGCATGTTCTGGCTGGAGCCGATGGTGGAAGTGGCGACGCCGCAAGGACGCATCGCCTATGGGCCGGTGAGTGTCGACGATGTTCCGGGGCTGTTTGCCGCCGGGTTCCTCCAGGGAACCAAGGACCACCCGCTGCATCTCGGCAAGCCAGAAGACCACCCATACCTCAAGAAGCAGGAGCGGCTGACCTTCGCGCGCTGCGGCATCACCGACCCGCTATCGATCGAGGAGTATGTCGCGCATGATGGCTATCGCGGCCTGACCAATGCGCTGAAGATGCAGCCGGCCGACATTGTCGCGGCCGTGACGGAATCCGGTCTGCGCGGCCGCGGTGGCGCGGGCTTCCCCACCGGCATCAAGTGGAAGACGGTGCTGGGCACCAGCGCCGGCCAGAAATACATCGTATGCAACGCCGACGAAGGCGACAGCGGCACCTTCGCCGACCGCATGCTGATGGAAGGCGATCCGTTCCTGCTGATCGAAGGCATGACCGTCTCCGGCCTCGCGGTCGGCGCCACCAGGGGCTACGTCTACATCCGCAGCGAGTACCCACACGCATTCGCGCAGATGAACCGCGCGATCGAAGTCGCCAAGGCCAAGGGCTATCTCGGCGACAACATCCGATCGAGCGGCAAATCCTTCCACCTCGAGCTGAGGCTGGGCGCCGGCGCCTATATCTGCGGGGAGGAGACGTCGCTGCTCGATTCCCTGGAGGGCAAGCGCGGCATGGTGCGGCCGAAGCCGCCGCTGCCGGCGATCGCCGGGCTGTTCGGCAAGCCGACCGTGATCAACAATGTGCTGTCCTTCGCCGCTGTCCCGACGATCCTCGACAAGGGTGCCGCCTTCTACAAGGATTACGGCATGGGGCGGTCGCGCGGCACCATGCCCCTGCAATTGGCGGGGAACATCAAGTATGGCGGCCTTGTTGAGAAGGCGTTCGGCCTGACCCTGCGCCAGGTGATTGAAGAGTTTGGCGGCGGCACGGCGACGGGCCGGCCGATCCGTGCAGTGCAGGTCGGCGGTCCGCTGGGCGCCTATTTCCCGGCCAGCCTCCTCGACACGCCCATCGACTACGAAGCGATGGCCGCGCAAAAGGGCATGCTCGGCCATGGCGGCATCGTGCTGTTCGACGACAGCGTCGACATGGCGCAGCAGGCGCGCTTCGCTTTCGAGTTCTGCGCGACTGAGAGCTGCGGCAAGTGCACGCCGTGCCGGATCGGATCGACCCGCGGAGCCGAAGTCATCGACCGCATCGTCGCCGGGCAGGACCGCGAGGTGAACCTGAAGCTGGTCGACGATCTGTGCGAGACCATGGTCGACGGCTCACTGTGCGCGCTGGGTGGGTTGACCCCCTTCCCCGTCCAAAGCGCACTGAAGCATTTCCCCGAGGATTTTCGCCGCGCGCCGCGCAAAGCGGCCCGTGCGGCCGAGTAGGCCAGGAGTACTGGACATGCTGATCAAAGAAACTGATTACGGCACGCCCGCCTCCCGCAGTGCGGTGATGGTGACGCTGGAAATCGACGGCGAGAGCGTGACGGTCCCGGCCGGCACGTCGATCATGCGCGCGGCGGCCGAGATGGGCACCAAGGTGCCGAAACTGTGCGCGACCGACAGCCTTGACAGCTTCGGGTCCTGCCGCCTTTGCCTGGTTGAGATCGAAGGCCGCAAGGGCACGCCGGCCTCCTGCACCACCCCGGTCGAGCCCGGCATGAAGGTGCGCACCCAGACTCCGCGCCTCGCCAAGCTGCGCCGGGGCGTCATGGAGCTCTACATCTCCGACCACCCGCTGGACTGCCTGACTTGCTCTGCCAATGGCGATTGCGAGCTGCAGGACATGGCGGGCGAGGTCGGCCTGCGCGAGGTGCGCTACGGCTATGACGGCGCCAATCACCTGACCTCCGAGAAGGATCGCTCGAACCCCTATTTCACCTTCGATCCGGCCAAGTGCATCGTCTGTTCGCGCTGCGTGCGCGCTTGCGAAGAGGTGCAGGGCACGTTCGCGCTGACGATTGACGGGCGCGGCTTCGCCTCGGTGGTCTCGCCGGGCCAGCAGGACGGGTTCCTGGATTCCGAGTGCGTATCGTGCGGCGCCTGCGTGCAGGCTTGCCCGACCGCGACCCTGATCGAGAACACCATCATCGACGACGGCCAGCCGGAACACAGCGTGCTAACCACCTGTGCCTATTGCGGCGTCGGCTGCGCGTTCAAGGCGGAGATGCGTGGCGAGCAGGTCGTGCGCATGATGCCCTACAAGGACGGCAAGGCGAACCATGGCCATTCCTGCGTGAAGGGCCGCTTCGCCTGGGGCTATGCGACCCACAAGGACCGCATCACCAAGCCGATGATCCGCGCCAAGATCACCGATCCCTGGAAAGAAGTGAGCTGGGAGGAAGCGATCAACCACGCCGCCTCCGAGTTCAAGCGCATCCAGGCCAAGTACGGCCGCGGCGCGGTCGGCGGCATCACCTCGTCCCGCTGCACCAACGAAGAGACCTACCTGGTGCAGAAGATGATCCGCGCCGCCTTCGGCAACAACAACGTCGACACCTGCGCGCGCGTCTGCCATTCGCCCACCGGCTATGGCCTCAAGACCACGTTCGGCACCTCGGCCGGCACCCAGGATTTTGATTCGGTCGAGGCCGTCGATGTCGCGATGATCATCGGCGCCAACCCGACCGACGGCCATCCGGTGTTCGCCAGCCGCCTGAAGCGGCGCATCCGCGAAGGCGCCAGGCTGATCGTCATCGATCCGCGCCGGATCGACATGGTGAAGACGGCGCATGTCGAGGCGGACTATCACCTGGCGCTGATGCCGGGCACCAACGTCGCGATCATCAATGCGCTGGCGCATGTGATCGTGACCGAAGGCCTGGTGAACGAGAATTACGTGGCCGAGCGCTGCGAGCCGGAGGATTTCCAGCATTGGCGCGATTTCGTCGCGTTGCCGGAGAATTCGCCGGAAGCGACGGAGCAATACACCAAGGTTCCGGCGGCGGACGTGCGCGCGGCGGCGCGGCTCTACGCCACCGGCGGCAATGCCGCGATCTACTACGGCCTTGGCGTCACCGAGCACAGCCAGGGCTCGACCATGGTCATGGGCATGGCGAACATCGCGATGGCGACCGGCAATATCGGCCACAACGGTGTGGGCGTGAATCCGCTGCGCGGTCAGAACAACGTGCAGGGCTCGTGTGACATGGGATCGTTCCCGCACGAATATCCGGGCTACCGGCACGTATCCGACGATGCCGTGCGCCAGTCGTTCGAAAAGGATTGGGGCGTGGCGCTCGATCCCGAACCGGGCCTGCGCATCCCCAACATGCTGGACAGCGCGGTCGAGGGTTCGTTCAAGGGCATCTACATCCAGGGCGAGGACATCGCCCAGTCCGACCCGAACATCAAGCACGTGACCGCCGGCCTGGCTGCGATGGAATGCGTGGTGGTGCAGGACATCTTCCTGAACGAGACGGCGAATTACGCGCACGTCTTCCTGCCCGGCTCGTCCTTTCTTGAGAAGGACGGCACCTTCACCAATGCCGAGCGGCGCATCTCTCTGGTCAACAAGGCCATGCGGCCGATGGCCGGCTATGCCGACTGGGAAGTCACGATGCTGCTGAGCGAGGCGCTTGGCTATCCGATGACCTACACGCACCCGAGCGAGATCATGGATGAGATCGCGCGGCTTACGCCGACCTTCAAGGGCGTCAGCTTCGAGCGCATCCGCGAGCTGGGCTCGGTGCAGTGGCCGTGCAACGATGCGGCGCCGGAAGGCACGCCGATCATGCACGAGAAGGGCTTCGTGCGCGGCAAGGGCAAGTTCATGATCACCGGCTATGTCCCGACCGACGAGCGGACTGGCCCGCGCTTCCCGCTCATCCTTACGACCGGACGCATCCTCTCGCAATACAATGTCGGCGCGCAGACCCGCCGCACCGAGAACGTGGCATGGCATCCGGAGGATGTGCTGGAGATCCATCCGTTCGACGCGGAGAGCCGCGGCATCCGGGACGGAGACGTCGTCTCGCTGGCAAGTCGCGTGGGCGATACCACGCTGCACGCCAAGATCTCCGAGCGCATGCAGCCAGGTGTGGTCTACACGACGTTCCACCATGTCGGAACCGGCGCCAATGTCGTCACGACCGAGTATTCCGACTGGGCGACCAACTGCCCAGAATACAAGGTGACCGCCGTTCAGGTGCGGCTGTCGAACCAGAAGTCGGAATGGCAGCGCAGCTACGAGGAGCTGCGCGAGGCGACGCGCAAGGTTGCGGTCACAGCAGCTGAATGACCGTCGAACCCGACAAGACTCACGACGAGGACGCGCGCCCGCTGCCGCCGGTAACCCAGCCGGCGAGCGTGCGGCGGGTCGCGCGCGACGGCACGGCCATCGACCATATCGATGTGCTGGCGGAAGAGACTCCGGTAGCGCTGGTCTACAACGGCATCAGCCACGCCGTGATGATGGCGAGTCCCGCCGACCTCGAGGATTTCGCGCTTGGCTTCTCCGTCACCGAGGGCATCGCAGACGGCAAGGAGGATGTCGGAGAGATCGAGCCGGTCGCCGTCGATGCCGGAATCGAGGTGCGCATCGAGCTCTCATCGCGCGCCTTCTGGCGGCTCAAGGAACGGCGCCGCACCCTGGCGGGCCGGACCGGCTGTGGCCTGTGCGGCGTCGACAGCCTGGAGCAGACTGTACGTGTCATGCAGCCGGTCGCGGCCGACCTCAAGGTGCCGCTCGATGCCATCCATCGTGCGCTTGATAACCTGCCGGAAGCGCAGGCCCACAATCGAGCGACCCGCGCCATGCATGCAGCTGCCTTTGCGACGCCACAAGGCGAGCTGAAGCTGGTGCGCGAGGATGTCGGACGGCACAACGCGCTCGACAAGCTGATCGGCGCCATGCTGCGGGCCGGAATCGAGCCGGCGACCGGTGTCTGCCTCATCACCAGCCGCTGCTCCTACGAAATGGTGCAGAAGGCGGTGGTGAGCGGTTTCCCGATCCTGGCCGCGGTTTCCGCGCCGACCCTGATGGCCCGCCGGCTGGCCGACGCGCACAACCTGACGCTGATCGCCCTGGCCCGGCACGACAGCGCGGTGCTTGTCAGCCATCCAGAACGCGTATACTGAAACCCTGATCCGACTGAAGAGGGCGAACCCGTGACGACCCAACGGCTGGTGCATATGGCCAATCAGGTTGCGAGCTTCTTCGCCGCCTATCCCGAGGCCGAGGCGATCGAGAACACGGCCAGTCACCTCAAGAGCTTCTGGGACCCGCGCATGCGGCGCGAGATCGAGGCCCATCTCAAGGAGAAGGCTGGCGCCGGGCTGTCGCACATTGCGATGGAAGCCGTGAAGATCATCGCCGCGAAAGACGCCGCCAAGAAGTCGGCCTGACGTCCTTGCTGCTGCGGCAACTCTCTTATCTGGTCGCGCTCGCCAAGGAGCGCCACTTCGCCCGTGCAGCAGCCCTTTGCAACATCACCCAGCCCGCCCTCTCCGCCGCCATCCGCCAGCTCGAGGAAGAGCTGGGTGTGATGCTGGTGGAGCGCGACAAGCGCTTCAACGGCTTCACGCCCGAGGGACAGGAAGTGCTGCTGTGGGCGCGGCGCATGCTGTCGGACGAGGAATCGCTGCGCCAGGGCATCCAGAATGCACGGCGATCGCTGACCGGCAATCTCAAGCTCGGCGTCATTCCGTCCGCCCTGCCCCTCGTGCCGGCCATCACCGACCCGCTCTACGACCGCCATCCGCAGGTCAAGGTGACGGTCTGGTCAGCGAGTTCCATGGAAATCCAGAAAGGTCTCGATCAGTTCGAGCTCGATGCCGGTGTCACATATCTCGAGAACGAGCCGTTGCATGGCGTCTTGTCGCGCGAGCTCTATGTCGAGCGCTACATCCTGCTGACGCCCGAGCATGGGCCGCTCGGCGGTCAGACCAAGGCGACCTGGCGCGAAGCGGCCGACCTGCCGCTCTGTCTCCTCACGCCCAACATGCAGAACCGCCGCATCATCGATGGCGTGTTCAAGTCGCTGGATTGCAGCCCGCGGCCGCAGCTCGAGACCAACTCGGTCGTCAATCTGTGCGCGCATGTGCGCTCCGGGCGGCTGTCCAGCATCGTGCCCAAGACACTGATCCAGGTGCTCGGCATGCCGACAGGCGCAATCGCGCTCGACCTGGTGGAGCCGGAAGTCTCGCGCAAGGTCGGTCTTATCGTCCCCAACCGCGAGCCCCTGGCGCCGATCACGCTCGCCTTGTTCTCGCTGCAGTTTTCGGCGCTGAGCGAGGATGCGGCATGAAGTTCCATCCTGCGCGGCATAACGATTTTCATGACTGAGATCTATGTCGACGCTGACGCCTGCCCGGTGAAGGAGGAGATCCGCCGGGTGGCGGAGCGGCACCAGCTCGTCGTGCATCTGGTCAGCAATCGCGGATTCAAGACCGGCGATCACCCGCTGATCCGCAATGTCCTGGTCGGCCACGCGTTCGACGCGGCGGACAATTGGATCGTGGCGCATCTGGCGCCGGGCGACATCGTCGTCACCGGCGATATCCAGCTCGCGGATCGCTGCCTCAAGGCCGGCGCGCATGTGCTGGGACATGGCGGGCGGCCGTTCACGGTCGACAGCATCGGCGCGGCGCTGGCGATGCGCGAGCTGTCATCGCAACTGCGCGACATGGGCGAGATCAAAGGCGGGGGCCCCGCCTTCTCCCAGCGGGACCGCACGCAGTTCCTGAACGCGCTGGAGCAGGTCGTCCAAACCGCGCTGCGCCAGCGCTAGACGTGCGTGAGGATATTGACCAGCTTGTCGAACGGATCGCGCACGTAAAATCGGCGCACGCCCCAGGGCTCGTCGGCCGGGCCATATTCGATCCTGATGTTCGCGTCCTTCATCCGCCGCAAGGCGTCGTCCAGATCGTCGACTTCAATCGACAGTTCGGGAACCTGCGTGCCCGAACCGCCTTCCGTCGCGATGCTGACCTGCACGCTCATCTTCTCCGATGAGCCGTAGGTTGCGATCCAGCCCAGGTCCATCGACAGGCCGAGGCCGAGGATGTCCTGGTAGAATCGCTTGGCGGCGGCGATATCGTTCGTGGCGATGTTGGCGATGATGCGCTTGACCTTCATGCGTTACGATTCCGCATAGGGATCATAGGTGCCGAAGCTCCACAAATGCCCTTCGCAGTCGCGCACCGAATATTCGCGCGAGCCGTAGTCCGTATCGGCGATCGGTCGCACGATGTCGGCACCGGCGGCCTTGGCGCGGGCGTAGTGCGCGTCGATCTCCCGCACCACCACATAGGTGCCGTATTCCTCGGTCGACCAGGGATTGTTCGGGTCGGGCTTGCCGCCGGATCCCATCATGACCATGCCGGCACCTAGCCGCAACTGCGCGTGGGCGACGGTATTGTTCTCACCCGGCACGACAAACTGCTTCTCGAAGCCGAAGGCCTTGCCTAGCCAGTCGATCGCGGCCGGCGCATCCTTGTAGCGCAGCGCGGGGAAGATGTTGGGATATCCGATCTTGAACTTATCGGCCATGACGTTCTCCATTCTTCACGTGGACCAATGGAAACAGGCTAGGGGGCGCGCGCGCTGCGGTCTTGGACGAATTTTACCCCGCGACCCCGCCGCGATTGGGCAACAGCGAGGCCCGGAATTCGCTCGGCGTCCGTCCGGAATAGCGGCGGAAATCGCGGTTGAAGTGGGCCTGATCGTAGTAGCCGCAGGCCACAGCCAAGTCGGCCCAGCCCTCTTCATCCGCATCCGTGATGCGATCGACCGCAAAGGCGAAGCGCAGGATGTTGGCCACCGCCTTGGGTGAGAGCCCGACCTGGGCATGGAAACGCTGGATCAGGGTCTTGCGGCTGCACGAGAGATCGCGGCTCAATGCGCCGATCGAGCGCGTGCCATGACTGGTTTCGAGGCCGCGCAGCGCCCAGGCGACGTCGGGCGACATCGGCCGGTTGCGGCCAAGTCGCTGCAGCAGGAACCGGTCCAGGAGATCGAAGCGCGCGGGCCAGTCCTCCGCGTCCTGCAGCGCGTCGGCAAACCGGTCGGCATCCTGCGGCCCGAGCAGGTCTCCGAGATCGAGACACCGGTTGGCGATGTCGGCCATCGTAATGTTGAGAAAGCGGTAGGCCCCCAGCAAAGTGAAATCGATCTGGATTCCGCGCTGCTCACCCTCGTACTCGGTGAACACGTGGACGTCGTGCAGTCCAGCCAGGAAACTCCGGAACAAGCGCCGCTCCGCGGGCCGGTCGCCGTTGATGATGTCGATGCTGGGGCCGAAGGTAACGATCATCGGGATGCCGGCGAACGGCGCCTGCAGGCGACGCATCGACTGTGCCGCATGTTCGCGATATCCCAGATAGCCCATGACGTAGGGCCTGAGTCGCGGGTCCGGCGTACGCGAGATCATCGCCCAGCTATGGCTGTCAGAGCGATGAACATTAACCTCAATGCCAGAGTCGACGGGCGGCATCCGGTTCCCTCCAAGGCACGTAGAGACTATGCGCTGCGCCAATTTCGGTCCAGCGCCGCACGGCGTCTCGGGATGAGGGGCCGCGCTCGAGCGCACCTCACGCATTGGTGATTTCGCCCGAGCCGCATTCCCTCCTTACGGTGGTGCTGCTGCGAACCGTAAATTGGAGGAGACGATGAGCAACATTCGCGTCATGACGGGGGCGTCCCTGGCGGCTGCGGCAGCGTTGATTTTGGTGGCTGGCTGCGCGAGCCCACAGAAATCGACCCAATCAGCAGAAGTGCACTGCGCGGGCATCAATGCCTGCAAAGGCCAAAGCGCATGCAAGAGCGCCAGCAATTCCTGCAAGGGGCTCAATGCGTGCAAGGGTCAGGGCTGGCTGCCAACGGCTTCGGCCGAGGCCTGCACCAGCCAGGGCGGCACGGTCATCTGATCGTCACGCGCGGCGGGCGCCGACCGCGTTCGGCGCCCGTCTTGCATCAGGCGAGCGATTTTTCCATGAACAGGCTGAGCGGATCGGGCCGATAGGCGTCGAACGGACCGCGCTCGACGTAGCCGAACTTCCGATAGAGCGCGATCGCCTCGGGCTGTCTGATGCCGGTCTCGAGCCGCATCAGCGTGACACCGAGCAACGCGGCCTCGCGTTCCAGCGTCTCCATGATGGCGCGCGCGATACCTTTGCCGCGCGCGGATGGGTCGACGAACACGCGCTTCATCTCGGCGCTGCCCTCCGCACCGAGCACAAATGCGCCGCAGCCGAGCGCGCGTTCTTTTTCCCGCGCAACGAAGAAATGAATGTGCGGCGCTGCGAGTGAGTCGACGTCAACGAGATGGTTGCTCTCCGCCGGATAGAGCGCCCGCACGAGCGCGTCGGACTGCCGGATCAGGGCGATGACATCCGCTTGGCGCGGCGATTCGCGAGCAATTGAAAGCACCGGGAAATTTCCAGTCGTTGTTGAGCGCGCGCCAACCTAGCGCACCGCTGTGCCGCGCGCACCCTGCGTGAATGCCGCAGCTAATGATCTGTAATCCCAGCGATTTTGCAATTCACGCTGGCTTCACGCCGATCATGGTCACCTCTCCCCATCACACTGAACGAAGGAAACTTCGATGCAAACCTTAACAGCTTTAGAAAGGGCGACCTTCATGGTGCCGGATCCAATCGCCGTCGCGCATGACGTCAATCAGACGATGTACGAGACGCTTACTCCGACACCGGTCGACACCGCGAGATACGATCTGGCGCTGGTTCCTCAGGAAGACGGGATCGCAACTTGGCCCGATTGGGCTGAGCATCTGACGGCCATTTTCCAGGCAGTGCGACAGAAGTATCCGGTGCTGTCGCCGCGGCCATCGCAGCGGGAAATAACCGCCACGGTCGCCCTGCCGCTATCGACCACCCATCAACTGATCGTCGGCAGGATTTTTTCACCGTCGCTGCGGCATGCCCTGAGGCGCCGCATCTTGGGTTCCACCATCATCTTGCCGGTCGGACGCAAGAGCTGAGCAGCAATCCGGCCGATCGAGGGAGGCATCGATGCCTAATCGCATGCAGATCAACTACGACGTAAACAAGGCGATGTTCCACGTCTTAGTACCGACTTTGATCCCCGAGGATGAGTACAACGTTACTTTGAAGCCATCCAACTGGAACATCGGGCCCGAGCCTTGGGCCAACCAGTTTAGGGCGATCCTATCGATGTTGAGCAAGAAGTACGACCAACTGCCTGCGGAGAATCTTCGCGCCAAAGCAGTCGATACCTATGACCGCTCCTTGGCCGACACCCGAGACAGCATCGTTGACGAGATCCTGGTCGCCAATCTGTGGTTTCCGACGGGTTGATCTCGTTGCTCGGCTCGTCACGACACCGCCAAACTTGACTTTTGATCAAGCGGCAGATCGGGAGCGGGAGTAGAATGAAACGGTCGTTGCCGATCTGTTTGACCAAGCGACTTCGCTTCTGGAGGGGAACATGCGGCACGGAATCTTATCCGACACTCACAGCAACTATCTTTCTACGTCTGATCCGGTGAACGCAGGCGAGGCACGCCAGTGCCCGTTCGGACACTATGGCAATGCGTTCACGACCAAAGAGCCGCGCCGTGCAATCGGCGCGCCGCGACTTCCCGCCGTCGTGGGCAGGATGGCCAGTACGGGAGCAGACGGCATGGCGCTTGCCGCCGCTGCAGACCCCATGGAGAAGCCATTCGGCAGAATCGCTGATGCGCGCGCCAGCGGCGTCGATCGCCTGCCTGATGACAAGCACGGCCAGACTCACGGCAACATCCCAGCGGGATATACCTATTTCGGCCAGTTGGTCGTGCACGACCTAACGCACAGCGTTGCCGTAGACGATCACATCGGGAAGCCGCCTGCACCGGGCAATTTGAGCACGCCGGTGCTGGACCTGGACACGATCTATGGCGGCGGGCCTGCGCGGTGCCCACATCTCTATCAGCCTCCCTACCTGAATGCGCCGCCAGCATCGAATGACCCGGACCAATATCTGTTCTACCTGGGCCGCACGGCGCCTGCGACCTTTCCGGAGAATGAAGGACTGAAGAGCGGCGAACCGCGCGATCTTCCCAGGATCGATACCCAGTCCCGAGGGATAGCCGACACCGAGCCGCCGACCAGCGTCACACCGCTGATCCACGACGAGCGCAACGACGACAACCTGATCCTGTCCCAGCTCGTGACGCAGATCCTGCTGGTACACAACAAGGTCGCCAGCCACCTTGCCCGGAACGGAGACCCCACGCACGGCAACAGCCCGCTCGATAGAAAGGCGAGCTTCGAACTCGCGCGGCACTTCGTGCTGAAGGCCTACCGCCGGGTCGTGCTGCACGACTATCTCCGTCACCTGCTCTTCCCTTCGATCCATGAAGACCTGCTCGCCGGCAAGATGGAGGCCTACAAGAATCTACCCGTGGAATTCGTGTTCGGCGTTGCGCGCGCCGGACATTCCATGGTGCGGGCTGCGTACGACATCAATCGGCATCTCGATCTGAGCCGCAGCAGCCTCGGTCGATTGATGGCCTTCTCCTCAAGCACGCCGGGCGCCAGGCTGCCATTGCCGGCCGACTGGGTAGTCGATTGGAGCCGGCTGCTGGTCATGAAGGACGGCGATACGCCACAATTTGCGCGGCGGATCTCGCCATTCCTGGCGCCAACCTTTGTGAATGGGGATCTTAGATCCCGCCGGACGGGCCTGAATGGCTCGCTGTCGTTCCATGATCTCTGGCGCTGCTATCAGTTCGGGGTGCCAACCGGGCAGGAATGCGCAGAGCAATTGATCGGCAGGTCATCGCCGGATTTCCTGCAGCCAGCAGACATGCTGCCAACGCCGACCTTCATCGATCTTCATCCGGCTGACAATCTTATTGCCGCCCTCGACAAGTATCATGAGTTCTGCGAGAAGACACCGCTCTCCTATTACATCCTGCAAGAGGCCGCCAAGATCGGCGGGAATGGCCGGTTCCTCGGTCCGGTCGGATCAACCATTTTCGCAAGGACAATCCTCTTTGCCTTGCAGAACGCACCATCGCCTCATGACACGCCGCCAGGCCAAAGCGATCTCTCGTTCGCGGAGATCCGCAAGGAGACGGGCATCCTGAAGCTGGCGGACCTGCTGAAGGTTTCGGGCATGCAGGGCCCTGAACTCGCGGCCACGATCGTCGCAACCTTGATGTAGGACCGAGACGACTACCTATCCTCGCAACCCGTTCATTGCATAAGGAGCCCTCAGATGGCAAAGCTACGCGTCTTTGACAAAGTCGGATTGGGCGAATTCATCATCAATGCCGCGAAAGATGAAGCGGCCCGCGCTAAGTTCCTGGAGGACCCCACCAAGGCTCTGTCGAAATTCATCGAGATTCCGCCTGATCGAAAGAATGAGCAAGGTGAGCTCGTCAAGCACGAGGTCAGCGTCATCGAAGATACCAAGGACATCACCTATATCGTCCTGCCGTGGAAGGACGACGTCCTGCGTGCCCTGGATCACATCGAAGATCAGCCGAACGTCTATCCGCTGGAATACCGGCCAGGGACGCCCGAATATATCGACGACACCAGGTTCCCGCTGAAAGCGCTGTTCTTCCGTTTCGGCGAATACATGTTCGGCCGCTGCAGATAGCAGCCGTCAGGAATCATCGCCGCCCCTTGGGGCGGGCGGCGGTGATGGTTGCGTTGAGTCCATCGGCCAGTAGCTGGCGGTCGGCGCTGTCGCGCAGCGGGAAAATGCCGACGAACCAGGCGATCAGATCTGCATCGGTTGGACTGGACGGTCCTGCCCAGTGCTTGCGTATGTCGGTGAAATAGCGCGCCAGCGCAGCACGTGCGTTGGCAAGGTCGCCGAGATGCGCGTAGGCCGATGCGGCCCATGCCTGGATATCCGGGAACACGTCGGGCGCGCGCTTCACCGCTTCGATGCAGGCGGCAAAGTCGCGCGACAGAAAGTCGATGCTGACGCGGTAGCCGAAATAGAAAGGCTGCGGGAAGGGATGAAGATCGAATGCCCGCCGGCACAACTGCCGCGCCCGGTCATGGTAGCCGCAGAACGCGCTGGCAAGCGCGCAGGCCAGCACGTTGTCAGGGTTCGAGGGATTGAGATCGAACGCAAGGCCAAAATGCAGTTCCGCCGGCTCGAACCGGTGCGCTAGGAGGTGAGTCCATCCCAGGTCCGCCTGGTTTCTGCTGTTCAGCGGGTCCAGCGCAACCGCGCGCTTGGCAAGCTGGTATGCCTGCTCACGTTCTTTTTCATCCTGACGCTGGCCGGGATAGACGATCCAACGCGAATTGAGCACGCCGGCCCATCCGCCATAGGCGCTGGAGAGATTCGGGTCCAGCTGCAGGGCGCGAGAGAACAAGTCGATCGCCTTGTCCTGCGTTTCCCGCTCGAACAAGCGAGACATGACCTCGCCTTCGAGCCATAGATCGTACGCTTCTCTTTGCTTGGCCGAACTGCCAGACGATCGGCGGAGCCGCGCGGCAGTCAGGCTGATTTGCGTGCGCGACGCGATCCGGCAGCAGATGTCGTTCAAGGCCGCCAGCCAATTCTCCGAGGACGCCGGATACTGGTCTGATATGAGGACTGCCCGGTTCTCGCATTCCAGCAGCCGCACATTGATGGCACTGGCGCCCGCAACCGACGTCACCGAAGTCAACAATGCGTAGTCGACATTGCGCTGTGCGAGCTCGCCCAACGCAGCCTCGGTACTATTCAGCGACTTGGTCTGCACGGACTCGGTGGCGGCGATCACCGTCCAGTCCTTGAAGCGACACAAGGTCGAGATCAAGGCGTGGGCGAAGGCATCCACCACCACCCGGAGTTCCTCCGTTGGCGGCGCCCCGGGAAGCCACAGAACGGCGATGACGGGAACACCGCGGATGCTTTCGACAGGTTGGGCGACTGGCGCGGGCTGGGGCCGCATGACGGCTGCGGGCTTCGGCCTATGGTCGGCCTTGTTTGCCCGAGCAGTGAGTCCTTCAACAAAGTCCAACAACTCTTCCGATGGCTCTACCTCATACTCGCGCAGCAACCGGCTGCGGTAGCGCTCGAAGTACGCCGTTGCGCCCGCGATATTGCCCTCCGCCATCAGCTGCTCCATGTAGATACGAACCGCATCCTCCTGATAGGGGTCGAGACGCTGAATCGCGCTGGCCAGATCGATTCGGTCGCGCGATTCGATTCCGGGTCGGTGCAGCAATTCCAGCATCTCGCGCACCAGGATCTCCGAATTGCGCTCGCGCTCGACCAGCAGCCAATTGTCGAAGGTAGGATCGTCCGCCTCCGCGCCGGCCATCAAAGTGAGATCCGGCACCGACAACAACGGGCGACAATCGGCGATCCGGGCCGCCGCCAGATTGGCCTTGAGGTCGGTGACGTCGCACTTGATCTGCGTACGGTCGATCCGGATGCTTTGCCGATCGGCGTCGAGAAACGGAGTTCCAGAATCCTCTCCAAGCCGCCGCAGTTCCGCGACGCAATGACGAAGCGAATCATAGGCCTGGTCGATTGTGCTCTCGCTCCACAGCAGACCGGCCAGCTTCTCGCGGCGCTCAACACCAAGATCCGATAGCAGCAGATAGCCGAGCAGGCCGCGCGCCTTGCGCGAACGCGGCGAGACATCGCGCCCCAGGGGGTCGCTCAAATTGAAGCCGCCAAGCAGATGCGCCGTCAGCATGCCGGATCGCGCCCTCTATCCTGCTCAACTCATAGCAATACTGTCTGCATTGAGCCATTGTACTCTCGACCATTCCACAGCGCTTCCCTTGCGGGTCATGATTCTATTCTCAGCGCATGGCGAACTCGCGGGCCGGTTACCGATCGATTCGGCCTTCCATGCGCGCGACGCTGAGGAAGAGAAGGCGCTCTTCGACTTGGCGAACGCCGGCTTTCTGGACCAGATGAACAGGCATTCATCTGGCACGTGGTCTTGGAACGCTGGCAATTCCAAAGCCGACCGCGCGCTTCTCATGCTGCTCGCGCGGTTCGATCTTCATCTCGAAGTGGGCCAGATGAGCGATGAGACAGTGTGGATCGCCGCCGCAATTCAGGAGCGCGGCGGCGATCTGCGCAATGCGTTTTCAGGAAGCGGATTCCGTCCACAAGACGCCATCCGCACATGCCTTGGTGAGTCTGCGGAATTCTATTCGTCGCTCTTCCGGCCGGGTGATAGCTCCAGACGATGCGGTCGAGAGGCACTGAATAAGCGTACAATCAATCCCTGGGAGATGCTCGGCTTCTCGCCGTCGCAACGCGCACTACGTGAAGATTTCAATGCAGCCTGGCAGGACTTCGATTCAGTTCCGACGCCTGGCGCCTTCGACGGGGAGATCGATTGGACCGCCATTGAGGCGCTCGCAGATGGATCGACACGCTGGCTGCCCACGCAGGTCTGCCTCGGCCGCTACGGCGAGCGTGCGGCGTGTGCCGACCGCACCTGGCACACGGACAGCAATGGATGCGCCGCGGGCTCAACCCGACGGAACGCGCTGGCGCAGGCGCTGCTCGAACTGGTGGAGCGGGATGCGACCGGCATCTGGTGGTACGGGGGTGCACAACGGCCGGCGCTGTCGACATCACTCTTTGAAGGCGATCCGCTGGGTGAGGCGCTGGCCGTCCGCAAGAGCATGAAGCAGCGAGTCCAGCTGCTCGATCTGACGCACGATCTGGAAATTCCCGTCGTGGCCGCAATCCTTCGCAGCGCGGATGGTAGTCTTGCCGCGCTCGGCTTCGGGTGTCATGTCGACCATATGCACGCGGCTCGCTCTGCCTATCGCGAGATGTGCCAGACGGAACTGTCGATCGCGTTTGCCCGGCGCCGCGTACAACAAGCCGGCCAATCGGCAACGATGCGGGATCGCCGATTGCTGGATTGGCTGTTGAAGGCTAGCGCGCTATCTCATCTGGAAGCGGATGCAGCCATGCCCGCCTGCCCCTCACCCCGCATGGCTGGGGACCACGAACATGTGGTGGACGTCATCAACGACCGGCTGCACCGGGCCGGCCTCGAAGCCTATGTGCTCGACCTTCAACGACCGGATATCGGTGTGCCTGCGGTCCGTGCCTTCGTGCCGGGCCTCTGTCACTTCAAGCCGCGGCTCGGATTCCGGCGGTTGATCGACGTACCACGGGCGCTACGTTGGCGAGACGCAACCTTTGGACCGAATGATCTGAGCACGCTGCCCCTGCTGATCTAGAGCCATGACCCTAGAAACTGGGCGGCGAGTTGGCAGAGACGACCTCGCACTCCTCCTCGCCGATGTTGCGGAAGCGGTGCGGCGTCCGGCTATCGAAGTAATACGCATCGCCGGGGCCGAGCACACGCACCTGGTCGCCGACCGTGACTTCGAGACGGCCGCGAATGATGATGCCCCCCTCCTCGGCATCATGGGTCAGCATCTGGGCGCCGGTATCGGCGCCGGGCGCGTAACGCTCGTGGAGCATCTGCATCGCCTTGCCGGAAAGGTCGAGGCCGACTTGACGGTACGAGATTGCGCCGCCCGCAAGCTCCACCAGCTCCTTGGCGGTGAAATAGATCTGCGGCTTGGGCGGGGCTTCGAGCGCAAAGAACTCGGCCAAAGAAAGGGGGAAACCGTCGAGCAGCTTCTTGAGCATGCCGACCGACGGCGAGGAACGGTTCTGCTCGATCATGGAGATGATCGCATTGGAGACGCCGGCGCGCTTCGCCAGCTCGCGCTGCGACAGATTGTGCGCTTCGCGTAGCGACTTGAGCCGCCCGCCCAGATCGAACCCGTTGCCCTCGGCCATGTTAAATCCGGCATCCCAATGGCTTGGGCGCTTAATATAATGAACAACTGTACCCAGGATCAAGCCCGATCTGGCCTTGAATTGTAAACATTTTGGTCCACTTGTTCGATTTGTTGAACATTGCTATGGTGCGGGCATCTTCCACTGGCCCTGAGGACCAACCCCCATGTCCGCCACAGCCAAAGCGGTTGCGCAGCCATTCGCTCCTGCCCAGTTCGAGCCCACGCCCAATAATCTCGAATCCTTCTGGATGCCGTTCACGGCGAACCGGCAGTTCAAGTCGAAGCCGCGCCTGTTTGTCGGCGCCGAGGGCATGCACTACACCACCATCGAGAACCGCAAGGTCCTGGACGGCACCGCCGGCCTGTGGTGCGTGAATGCCGGCCACGGCCGCAAGAAGATCTCCGAGGCGGTCGCCAAGCAGATCCAACAGATGGACTACGCGCCGGCCTTCCAGATGGGGCATCCGAGCGCATTCGAGTTGGCCTCGCGCCTGACCCATCTGGTGCCGGGCGATCTGGACCACGTGTTCTTCACCAACTCGGGTTCGGAATCGGTCGACACCGCGCTGAAGATCGCCATCGCCTATCAGCGCGTGAAGGGCCAGGGAGCCCGCACCCGCCTCATCGGCCGCGAGCGTGGCTATCACGGCGTCGGGTTCGGCGGCATCTCGGTCGGCGGCATCGTCGCCAACCGTAAGTTCTTCGGACCGCTGCTGAACGGCGTCGACCATCTTCCGCACACCCATAATCTCGAGAAGAACGCCTTCTCCAAGGGCCAGCCGGAATGGGGCGCGCAACTGGCCGACGAGCTGGAGCGCATCGTTGCGCTGCACGATGCCAGCACGATCGCGGCGGTGATCGTGGAGCCGGTCGCCGGGTCGACCGGTGTGCTCATCCCGCCCAAGGGCTATCTGCAGAAGATCCGGCAGATCTGCGACAAGCACGGCATCCTGCTGATCTTCGACGAGGTCATCACCGGCTTCGGCCGCCTGGGCTCGCCATTCGGCGCCGAGCATTTCGGCGTGCAGCCGGACCTCATCACCTGCGCCAAGGGCCTCACCAACGGCGCGGTGCCGATGGGTGCCGTGTTCGCGCGCAAGCACATCTACGACGCCTTCATGGAGGGCGCGGCCGAGAACGCGATCGAGCTGTTCCACGGCTACACCTACTCCGCCCATCCGGTGGCGTGTGCGGCCGGCCTTGCCGTCCTCGACATCTACAAGGAGGAAGGCCTGTTCGAGAATTGCCGCAACCTTTCCCAGTACTGGGAAGACGCGGTGCATTCGCTGAAGGGCGTCAAGAACGTTATCGACCTGCGCAACATGGGCCTGATCGCCGGCATCGAGCTGGAATCGATCCCGGGCAAGCCGACCGCGCGCGCCTTCAACGCGTTCCTGAAGGCCTATGAGAAGGGCCTGCTGATCCGCACCACCGGCGACATCATCGCCCTGTCGCCGCCGCTGATCGTGGAGAAGAGCCATATCGATCAGATCTTCAGCATGCTTGCTGATGTGCTGAAGAGCCTGGACTGACATCCGCCGCTTCGCGCGGCGACCGAACCGAGAACCGGGTCGGCGGGGGCAACCCCGCCGGCCGTAGCTTTAGAACAGGGAGTATTTCCAATGTTGATCGGCGTGCCGAAGGAAATCAAAAACCACGAGTACCGGGTGGGCCTGACGCCCTCTTCGGTGCGCGAGCTGGTCCATCATGGGCACAAAGTGCTGGTCGAGACCAAAGCTGGCGCCGGCATTGGCTTCGACGATGCGGCCTACCAGGCGGCCGGCGCCACCATCGCGCCGAACGCGTCCGATGTATTCGCCAAGGCTGACATGATCGTGAAGGTGAAAGAACCGCAGCCAGTCGAGTGCAAGATGCTGCGCAAGGGCCAGCTGCTCTACACCTACCTGCACCTGGCGCCGGACCCGGAGCAGACGGAAGGCCTGATCAAATCCGGATGCACAGCCATTGCCTACGAGACCGTCACCAGTGCGCGCGGCGGCCTGCCGCTGCTGGCGCCGATGTCGGAGGTTGCGGGCCGCATGTCGGTGCAGGTCGGTGCGCACTACCTGGAGAAGGCCCAGGGCGGCGCCGGCATCCTGCTCGGCGGCGTGCCGGGCGTGCGCGCGGCCAACGTGGTGGTGATCGGCGGCGGCATCTCCGGCACCCATGCGGTGCGCATGGCGCTCGGCATGGAAGCGATCGTGACGGTGATCGACAAGAATCTCGACCGCCTGCGCGAACTGGACGAGCTGTTCGGCTCCAGCCTCAACACCATCTACTCGACGGTCGACGCGATCGAGCAGTACGTGGTCGAGGCCGATTTGGTGATCGGCGCCGTGCTGGTGCCGGGTGCGGCTGCGCCCAAGCTGGTGACCCGCAAGATGATCCAGAAGATGCGCCCTGGCTCGGTCGTGGTCGATATCGCGATCGATCAGGGCGGCTGCTTCGAGACCAGCCACGCAACGACCCACGCCGATCCGGTCTATGTCGTGGACGGCATCACGCACTACTGCGTCGCCAACATGCCGGGCGCGGTCGCGCGCACCTCGACCATCGCGCTCAACAACGCCACCCTGCCCTTCGCGGTCGCGCTCGCCAACAAGGGTGCGAAGAAGGCGTTGGCCGACGATCCGCACCTCCTGAACGGCCTCAACATCCACGATGGCCAGGTGACCTACAAGGCGGTCGCCGACGCGCTGAAGCTGAAATACACGCCGGCGCAGCAGGCGCTGGGGCTGTAAGCCCCGGTCTCCTCCGCGAGAGACGGCAACGGCGGAGCCGAAAGGCTCCGCCGTTTTGCTTGTGCAGCACTGCGTCGCCCGGGTTACTATCCGACGCCGAGCCTGGGGGCGATCATGCCGTGGCTGATTCTGCCGATCCTGCCGCTGTTCACCTGCTATTTGGCGGTGACGTCGGGCATTACAGTCTGGCCGGCCTATCTGCTGGTCCCGGTCGCGGCCTGGCTTGGGCGGCGGTACGGCAGGCATGGCGCCATCACTGTGGCGGCCGGCGCGGTTGCCGTTGCTTTCCTCGACTTCGAATTGGGTCCATTCGCGTTCGGCGGCGCCTTGGGGCTATCGATTGTGGCGATCTGGATCGCCATCGTGTGCAGCAAGCCGAACCCGCTCGACGCACTTGCCGGCGGCGCAAAACCGTTCCGTAGCCTTGCTCTCTTCGTCGTTGCGCTCGTCGTGCTGCCGATCTCCAAGAGCCTGGAGATCCATGAATTCGATCAGGGCGGCGCATTGCGGCTGTCGGTCGCGTTGCAGCCGTTCTTCCTGTTCGCTCTCTTTCTGTTCGGACTGGCTGGATTCCCGCCGCGCCGTGCCGTGATCGGCTTGGCAGCGGCCACGTTTGCCGGAATGGCGATCCGTATATTCAGGGTCGACGCGGCGCTTCTCGAAATGCTCAACAACGCGACTGAGCCCGAATCGACTTGGTTCAGAGACTTCTGGTTCCGCTACCAATTGAATGATCTGGGTGCGTTAGCCACCGGCCTCGCCAGCTTTTTCACCGGCCGGCTCGTGGAGCGATGGCGCGCCGCCGGTCGGCTATCCTCAGGCCTTGCGCAACACCCGTATCTAATTGTCGGAGGCCTTTCGCTCCTCGCCGCTCTTGGCACGCTTGCGACGCAGCTGCTGTCGCCTTTGCCCGAGGTCGCGCAACTGACGGGACTCAATGGCGACTACGACGCCCTGATCGTGGCAAGCTTCCTTGCGGGACTGTTGCTCGGCCATCGCGGAACGGCGTTTTGTCTTGGGCTGTTCGTGCTGCTGATCGGTGCAAGCAATGCTCTGGCGTTCTGGCTCGACCGAGGTGTCCTGGCGGTCGATATCGAACAGCCCGTCATCTGCCTCGCTTATGGCATGCTGGGCGTCGCGGCGCGCGTGCTGCTGACCGGCGCGCCGATTCCATTCGCCGGAAAGCGATGGGTGCTGTACGGCGCGCTGGTGCTCGCGATCGCTGCGATCGCGACGTCGTCGTCGGAGCTCTACGAGCTGGCGATTGCAATAGCCACCGCGCTTGGCGGCGCTGTGGTGGCGCTCCTGGTCAAGTGGCTGCGCCGGAAGCTCAATCTGCGGGGAATCACGATAACCGGCGAAGGCTGGCTGCCGCTTGCCGCGATCATCGTCGTGGTGGCATGGGCCGTTCTCAACAGCGGCATCATCGCCGCAGCATTGCTTGACCTGGCTGACGAGATGGACATCTCGGGTGGAGCGGCGATTGTCGTGGCCGTCGTGCTGCTGCACATTCCTCTGGCTGCGTTGATCGCGGGGTTGGCGACCTGCGTTCCGAAGGTCTGGGGCGACATCAGAACGATGATCGATCGCCGCTAGCGCCGCCGGGCCGGCATTGTTTCCGCTGCAGCGCACGCCGAAAGAAAAAGCAGGGCGCGCGGCCCTGCTTCTTCCAGTGCCCTTGGTGAGCGGTTCGCGATCAGGCGTGCCCCGCCGGATCGTCCGCGCCGCGGCCGCGCCGGCCGCCACGGTCATCGCCGGCCGGATCATCCGCACCATGCCGCGCGATCTGGAACAGCGGCACCAGCGGCAAAGACGCATGCCCCGCCGGATCATCCGCTCCATGACCACCACGCTCTCCGCCGCGATCGTCGCCGGCCGGGTCGTCCGCGCCGTGGCGCGCCAGCTGATAGACAGCGCCGGCCGAGAGCGAGGCATGGCCCGCCGGGTCATCGGCGCCCTTGCCGCGACGGCCGCCGCGATCATCGCCGGCAGGATCGTCGGCGCCGTGGCGCGCCAGGAGCTGGTAGTCGGTCTGTGCGTTGATCGCCGCGGTGGCGCTCAGCTGCATCACCACCACCGCCGTCAGGGCGCCGAGCGCGAGCAGGGTGGGCATGAGAATTGTCTTGCTGCGGGTCATGGGGGTCATCTCCTTGCCAGTCGAAATGAGCGGATTGCTCAATCGTCAGAACAGCAAGATCGATGCCAGGATTACGCAGCACAGCGGCTGGCGCGAATCCGCGGAAATGACTGCGCGGCAGCGATTCTCACTGGGTCGAATGGGGGATATGACCAGCCGGCAGTGGGGCAAATCCCCCACCCGGCGTTCACGCTACACGAAGCGTTCGCGCCGAAGGCCGTGACGCTCCATGCGATAGCGCAGGGTGTCGCGACTGATGCCAAGCTCGCGCGCCGCCAATGTGACGTTACCGTTGAGCCGGCTGAGCGCCTGGACGATAAGGTTGCGCTCTACGTTCGGCAACGAAGTGGGGTCGGCAGCCTGACCATGGTCAACCGGCGCGACGATCGGCGGTTCCAGCAGATGGAGGTCCCGAGTACGAATCTCGTCACCGATGCAGAACAACGTCGCCTGCTCAACCACGTTGCGCAGTTCGCGCACGTTGCCCGGCCAACTGTGGCGTTCGAGCGCCCGCTGCGCCTCACTGCTCAGTCGCAAGCCGACGCGTCCGTATTTGCGCGCGCTCTCCGCGAGCAAACCCTCCGCCAGAAGTGTGACATCGGCGCCGCGGTCGCGCAGCGGCGGCGCCTTGAGCGCCAGGACCGCCAGCCGGAAATAGAGATCGCGCCGGAATTCGCCGCTGGCGATCTTGTCCTCGAGAGCCGCGTTCGTGGCTGCCACCAGCCGGACATTGATGCTGCGGCTGCGCACGCCGCCGATCGGCCGCACTTGCCGGTCCTCGAGCACCTTGAGCAGCTTGGCCTGGACGTCCAACGGCATCTCGCCGATCTCGTCGAGGAACAGCGTGCCGCCGTCGGCAGATTTGAAGAGACCATCGCGCCGCTCTTTCGCGTCGGTGAAGGCGCCCTTCTCGTGGCCGAACAGCTCGGACTCCACCAGATGTGATGGCAATGCCGCGCAGTTCAGCTCTACGAACGGGCCGCTGGCGCGCGGTCCGTCGAAGTGCAGCGCGCGGGCGATCAGTTCCTTGCCTGTCCCCGTCTCGCCAATGATGAGAAGCGGCGCCGGCGGCGCGGCCGATAGCCGACATTCGGCTTCTAGAATCTGTCGGATCCGCCCCTTCAGACTGAGCATCGCTGGAGATTCGCCAATGATCCGATCGAGCCCACTGCGGTTCATTTCCCGACGCCGGTAATATGCAAGAGAATCACGCATCTGCGCCTGGGCCAGCAGCCGCTCCAGGAAGATACCGAGCTCCTCGAGCGCAATCGGTTTGGTCAGATAGTCGTCCGCGCCTGCCTTCATCGCATCAACAGCGATGCGCACGTCTCCATAGGACGTCGTCATGACGAGGCGGACATTCGAATCCTGGGCACGCAGCTGCCGGATCACGTCGACGCCGTTGCCGTCCGGCAGATTGTAGTCGACCAGGACCACGTCCGGCACCATCTCGCGACAGAGCTGGAGGCCGGCCGCCGCGCCATCCGCGAGGAACACTTCATAGCCCTGCCGCTCCAGGAACTTGCCGAGGTTGCGCGCCAGCAGGCGTTCATCCTCGATAACGACAATCGCATGTCCCATGGTCAGGCGACCGCCGCAAAATCAAGGATCACGTTCGTCCCGCGCCCTTCGATGCTCTGGATCGCGACCGTGCCGGTGCAACGGCCTACGATCCGCCTAGTCAATGCTAGCCCGAGGCCGAGCCCACGCGGCTTCGTCGTGAAGAACGGCTCAAAGACCCGTGCCAGGATCTCCGCCGGGATTCCGCGGCCGGTGTCGGTGAACACGATCCGGATGCGCTGCTTGTCCGCCGCGGTTTCGATCCGCACACCGAGCCTGCCGCCGTTCGGCATCGCTTCCACGGCATTGGCGAGAATACCGGCGATTGCCTGCCGCAGCAGCGCCGGATCGCCGGCGATCGGAGCATTCGACGACCGGTGGTCGCGGAGCGCAACTTCGATGCCATGCCGCGTCATGCACCGCGCCTCTTTCACCAGGACGCCTTCCACAAGTTCCTTGGGATCGATGCGCTGTGCCGGCTGCTCCTGCATCCGCGCGTAGTTCAGGAGATCGCTAATATGCTGATCCAGGCGGTCGAGCTCTACCATTATGGCGGTCATATCTTCCGCCACCGAGCCACCATGCTCCAATTTCGCCAGTTCCGCCGACGAACGCACGCTGGCTAGCGGGTTGCGCAGGTTGTGGGCAACCGCACTCGCCATCTCGCCGACGGTTGCCAGCGCTTCCATGTTGGCGATGTCGGCTTGCTGGTGGCGGATCAGTGCGGTGCCGCGCCGCACGATGACGAAGAACGTGGCGCACAGCAAGAGCGCCCCAGCGGCCGCGACCGACCAGACGATACCGCGCGCATCGCGCACCAGCTCGTTGAGGGCGGCCGCCGACTTGTAATACTCCACGACACAGGCGATCCGACCCGACGAATCTCGCACAGGAATATAGATTTCGACGAAAGTCCGGTCACCACCGACGGCAAGAGCGCGGTGCTCGGGCTTCACGTCGTGGTCGAGATCTCCGCGTTCGGTGATCAGCGCTCCGGCGAATGCTTCGGTCAGCTCCTCATTGTCGTGGTCGGTACGACCGACCATGGCGCTGTCGGACGACCATAAGACCGTACCCTCAGGCGAATAGATGTTGGCGCGGAGGAAACCCGGCATGCTCAGAATGTGGCCGGCGAAGGCCTCCAGATTGCGACGGTCACTGCCTGTGTTGAAGGAACCGCCGGCAGCCCCCTGGGCGCGCAGCGCCATTTCCAGGACCTCCTGCGAGATCTGACCCTCGTGCTGCAAAAAGCGATCGGACAAGAAGGCCGTCGTGGTAGTGCCGAGAGCCACCATGGTCAATCCGATCACGCCGGCACTCATGGCAAGGAACCAAAGCGTAATCCCGAACCCGGACCCCGCACGTAAGGTCACGACTCTCCTCCCGCCAATCGCAGCGGATCGGCCGTTGGGCCAATGTCTTTTCTTAATGCGCTGACCATAGTTGATGCCACCTTAAGCCAAGCTGAAACGGCCCATATGGTCTCGGTGATCACAGAGATCTCGACGACAAATCGCAATCAAGTAACAAGAATCAGACGTGCCCGAGTGTCCACACCGACCTCGCATCGGGGATCGAGATCATTGACCGGTCTCCGCTCACCGCATTGTGAACGCCGTGACCGCGCTTTTGGTCGATCAGCGTTGAACCGTCATGTCGACGTCGGAGGTATTCGTGTATGTGTCCGTCGAGGATATTCTCGCGCATCACAGGAAGTACGATGATCAGCTCATCCACAATTGGCCGCATCTCGCTGCTGGTCATTTTAGCTGCGCTTGGCGGCTGCGGTCTCCATGGCCCGGCTCATGACGCACCGATGGCCAATGCCGCGGCGGTGGTGGACATGGGGTTCGCAAGCTTCGATCCCCAGGTCGTGCATATCCACGCCGGGCAGACGGTGGAATGGCGCAACACCGCACTCATCACCCACACCGTCAACGACGACAAATCGAAGGCCGCCGATCCCGGCGACGCGTCGGTTCCGGCGGGCGCGACCGCCTTCGATTCAGGCGACATTCCGGCTGGGCAGGTCTTCAGCCAGACCTTCACGGTGCCGGGAACCTACAAATATTTCTGTGCGCACCACGAAGATCTGAGCATGCTCGGCACCGTCATTGTCGATCCGGCGCCGTGATCCTCAGCGCTTGGCGGCCAGCGCCGCTTGCTCGACCCGAATGCGCCACGCCAGCGCGATCGCGTTGACCATCGAGAAACCGACAGCAATCGGCCAGGAGCCAAGCGCCAGGGGCAGCAGGGCGATCTCCAGCACGACGACCACATAGTTCGGGTGGCGGATGTATCGATACGGACCTGTCCGTATCAGCGGCGCATGCGGCACCACGATGATGCGCGTGGTCCAGTAGCGGCCAAGGTTGGCGAGGGTCCAGATGCGCAGGCCCTGCACCGCGAGATAAGCCACCGCCGGCCAAGCGTGGAACGCCACATAGTCCATCAGCAGCAGCGCCCACATCGCGGCCAGCCAAGCGGCGTGCAGGAACACAATGGCGGGATAGTGCCCGCGTCCCACTTCGTAGGCGCCTTCCGCCAGCAACACGCGCGTATTGCGGTTGGCGATGAAGAGCTCGACCAGGCGCTGCAGCGTCGCCAACGCCAGCAGGCCGCCGATGAGCAGCTGATCGGTGGTCAAGAACGTGCCCTCAGTGCGGAACCGCGGGCCCCGAGCCCGGCGATTGTTCGATGCCGCACCCGCACGTTACTCCGAAACGCAGGAACCCACCACAGCGCCGCTAGCCCTCGATGATCTGGAAGCCGGCACTGAAGCCGGGGCCTAGGGCTGACATCAGATAGCGGCCTGCGAGGCCGCGCTGCATCATGCGGCGCAGGACGAACAGCACGGTGACCGCCGACATGTTGCCGTAGTCGCGCAGAACCTCGCGCGCCTCGATCATCGTGCCGGGCGCGAGGTCGAAGGCCTGCTCCAGCGCATCCAGCACCTTGACCCCGCCGGGATGGCAGACATAGCCCGCGAGATCGCGCGTGGTGAGATCGCACCGCGCGAGGAAGGCGTCGACGGCGGGGCGCATCTCGTCCCGTACCAGGCTTGGTATGTCGCGCGAGAACAACACGCCGAGACCGTCATCTTCCACGTCCCATCCCATGACGCGCAGGGAATCAGGCCAAGTCTGCATGCCGGATGGCCCCAGCCGCAGGCCCGACGAACTTGGACGGCCGATCACCATGGCGGCGGCACCGTCGCCGAACAAGGCGGAGCCAATTATGTTGCTCTTCGACATGTCGGTGCGGCGGAAGGTCGTCGAACACAGCTCGACGACCAGGAACAGCACGTCGCCATCCGGCACAGTGCGGGCCAACGCGGCCGCATGGCTCAATCCGATCACGCCGCCCGCGCAGCCGAGGCCGAAGATCGGCATGCGCAGAATTGTCTCCGGCAGGTTAAGGCGGTTGAGGAGCACGGCATCGAGGCTCGGCGTCGCAATGCCGGTGGTGGACGCGACCACCACGGCCGCGATGTCGCTGGTCTTGCGCCCCGCTTCAGCGAGTGCCTCGGTCGCGACCTTGGTCAACAGCTCCGTCGCATTGTCGAGATAGAGCTGATTGCGCTCGCGCCAGCCGTGCTGGCGGAAGTACCAATCCATCGGCACCGCGGCGTGACGTCGGCTGACGCCAGCATTGTTGAAGACCGGCATCAGGCGTTCGATGTCGGACCGTTCGCGGTCGAACACTTTCGCCGCCGCGACTGCTACATCCTCCTGGGTCATGGCGAAAGGCGGCACCGCGGTCGCGACCGACAGGATCGTCGGCGGATCGTTCTCGACCAGGCGAAGCGCGGCACTCCTCATCAAACCAACCCCACGATACAATTCATCATAGCGAAACGTCTTTTCGCCTGATCCTTACGCCCCCACCGACTACGCGCCAAGGCATAGTGCGGCGGATCACGTTATCTTGAGCAGCGGCGCCTGAGCACAAAAAAGCCCACGCCATGCAGGCGGCGAAATGCCTGTGGACACTGTCCCGCAGGCCCATCGTTGGCAACTGAGCCTGACGATACTATGACGAGGCGATCACTGACGAGTGAAGGGCTTCACAGCCGCAATGGGCGAATTAGACTGTGCTCCTTGCCGGGTGCATTGAGAGAACAGCGCATGACCACGAACGCCATGACCGGCGAGCAGAGCCCGCAGGAGCGCGTGCCGATCAGGATCTGGCTCGGCTTCGCAGCCATGTGCCTCGGCATGTTCATGGCGATCCTCGATATCCAGGTGGTTGCAACCTCCCTGCCCGACATCCGCGCGGCGCTCGACGTCGATGCCGACCAGATGAGCTGGATTCAGACCACCTATCTGATCGCCGAGATCATCGCCATCCCGTTGACCGGGTTCCTTACGCGCGTGCTCAGCATGCGCGGGCTATTCGTGATCGCTCTGTCCGGGTTCATTGTCGCCTCGCTCGGTTGTGCCGCCAGCGGCTCGCTTGAAGTGCTCATCGCCTGGCGCACGATCCAGGGCTTCTCCGGTGGCGTGCTGATCCCCACAGTGTTCTCCGCCGTCTTCCTGCTGTTCCCCATGCACCGGCAAGATGTCGCGACCACGATCGGCGGCGCATTAGCTGTGCTGGCGCCTACGGTCGGTCCAATCGTCGGCGGCTGGATCACGGACACCTATTCCTGGCACTGGCTGTTCCTGATCAATGTCGCGCCGGGCGTGGTAGCGACCCTGGCGGCTGCTTGGCTGCTGCCGCGCGAGAAAGCTGACCTCCGATTTGCGCGCACCCTCGACTTGCCATCACTCATCCTTATGGCGCTCGCGCTCGCTACGCTTGAAGTCCTGCTGAAAGAGGCGCCGCAGCGCGGCTGGACCTCCGCTGTTGCTGCGGGACTGATCGTCCTGCTCGCCGTCACCGCCATTCCATTCCTGCTTCGTACTTTCCGCGCCATGCGACCGGTGGTCGATCTCAGGATTCTCGGAGACCGGGATTTCGCGCTCGGCTGCTGGCTCAGTTTCGTGCTCGGCTTCGGGCTCTATGGCTCAGTCTACCTGATGCCGGTGTTTCTGGGGCTGGTGCGGCTGCACAGCGCATTCGAGATCGGCCAGGTCATGCTGGTGACCGGCGTGGCGCAGCTGCTGACCGCGCCGGTGGCGGTCCAGGTGGAGCGGCGCTGCGATCCCAAGCTGCTTTCCGCCTTCGGCTTTGCCCTGTTCGGAATCGGCCTCGGCCTCAGCTATTTCCAGACCTGGGAGACCGACTTCGACCAGATGCTCTGGCCGCAGGTGATCCGCGGCATCGCAATCATGTTCTGCTTGCTGCCGCCGACGCGGCTCGCCCTCGGGCATCTGGCCGCCGATCGCGTGCCGAACGCCAGCGGCCTGTTCAACCTGATGCGCAATCTGGGCGGCGCGATCGGGATCGCGCTGATCGACACGGTGACATGGCTGCGCGCACCGATACATGTCGACCGCATCGTCGCCAAGTTGCTCGATGGCGACCGGGCGACGGCACTCTTCGTCGGATTGCCGCCGGACCGCTTCACCGGCAAGCCGCTTGGACCGGTGGATGCGGACACCCAGGAATTCGCGCGCCCGCTGGTGGAACGGGCGGGCTTGGTCTCCGCCATCAACGAGGCCTGGGCAATGATGGCGATCGCCATGGCGCTGGCGGTCGTCGCGATCCTGGTGTCCATCAGCCGCCGCAAGCGCGCGTAAACCCATACTCGTCAGCCAAGCATCAGTTACAATCCGTTGCACGAAAAGGTGCGCGCCGACATGGACTTGTTTCCCGGCGGTGCCAACCTATTGGCTGCCGACGCGCTTGGACATCCACGCCGACACTGTCCGTTGGATGGCAGATCACACTCACGATGTCCCATCGTTGGAGATCACTATGATGAACAGGCTTTTGATGGCCGCCGCCGTCACGTTGGTTGCGAGCGGCCCTCTGGCGTTCGCCGCCACGAACATGCCGGTCAACCCAGCCCAGTTTTCTACCCGGGAATGCAGCGTGGTGTTGGACCAAGTCTCGCACGCCAAGTACAAGACCGAGACCGCCCGTCAATTGACCATGGAAGAAGCCTCGTCGGTGTGCCGGCAAAGCAGGGATCGCCCACGCAACGGCCCCCGCCCCCAGCTGAGGCCACCGTTCCTCGCGCCTGCCAGCTAGCAAGTTTGCCGTAGCGTCTGCCGAAGAGATGATTGCACCGCTATCGCGCTTGCTCGCGCCGCGGACATCCGCGTCGAGCATCTGCAGTCGCCTCACGAAGGCGCCACGGTCGCCCAAGCAACGTCAATCTTATGGTGAGTAACATGAAGAGTTTGATTATCGCCTCAGTCGCCGCCAGCCTGCTCAGCATGCCGCTGGCGCTGGCCGAAGAGTCCAGCACACCGACAACCAAGCCTACGACCCATGTCACGGTCGGCACCGATCGCGTTTTTGTCAATACCGGTCTGAGCAATCGCTGCACGGCACTCGGCAGACAGTTCGATCGGGTGAAGTCGTTGCATACGAACGACAAGAACATTGCGATGGCATTGGCGACACGCAATGAAGGTGCAGATCTGTGCGCCTCGCAAAATGAGATGGCGGGAACGAAGTACCTCGAATCCGCCCTCAGGATGCTCGGCGTCAAGCCTGAGTGACGATATTAGATCATCCGGGAAATGACTTGCCCTCTCCTTCCCCAGGTGCGCTGGAAGGAGGGGGCATCCGGCGTGGGCTCCTCCAGAACGTCCGGTCGCCAACGACCGAAGCGCACGATCCAGCCATCAGATAATATTTTTTCCCGCGCTCGCGCGCTCTTGCCTCAGTGGCGCAACAGTATGTCCTGCTAAGCCCTACTGGTGCGTCGGTGGCGGCACTGCGCATGCCGGCCGTCACGGGGCGTTACAAAGTCACGCGCTCCGAGACACAAGATCGTTACAACCGGGCGCGATCTTCTCTCCGCCGACGCGATGGACATCCACGCCGACACCTTCGACCTTGCCGCCAGGAGGCGTTGGAAGAAGGCTCAAACGATGTCCAACCCGATGGAGACTCCCATGAAGAAGTTGCTCATTGCCACCGCAGCCGCCGTTCTGCTGGGCGCGCCGCTGGCATTGGCCGCCAACACGACCAACGGCACCGTCGTGCCGGCGAAACCGGCGACAGCGCACATCGCCACCGAGAGCCCTTCCGACCAGTGCAACACGTTGGGCACTCAGTTCGACAAAGCTGAAGCGACGCACAAGACGAACAAGCATTGGAAGGATGCGCTCGCCTTGCGCAATGAAGGCAAGACGCTGTGCACCTCGCACAAGGAGACGGACGGCGTCAAGAAGATCGAATCCGCCTTGAAGATGATCGGGCTCAAGCCCGCGTTGAAGAGCTAGGTCTCGCCACTGTCCTAGTCGGCCATCGCCTCACCTTCGCCACCTTCTGGCGCGCTCCGGGAGAAGGCGGAGGTGGGGCCGCCTGCCGAGCCCTTCGCAGGCCTGGGGCCCCACGACCACATTCATTTCCAACGACGCGGTTTTGCTGCGGGACTCATCCGCGATGCTGCTCGTCACGGGCCGTTACAAAATCCCCTTGCGGCCGACATGCGGACGTTACGCACCGGCGCGACCCTCGCACAGCCGACGCTATCGACGCCGACCTCCACTCTCCATCCGAGCTTCATCGTGGAGCGTGCAGATTTTGCAATTCCAAGGAGATGCCCATGAAACAGCTGTTTGTCGTCACCACCGCTACTTTCCTGTTCAGCGTGCCGCTGGCGCTGGCGGCAAGCAATGACAATGCCGCGCCAGCAATGGCCAGCAACCAGAAGGCCGCTGCCGCAGAGACCACGGCGCCGCGCTGCATTGCGCTGGAAGCGGAATTTGACAAGGCTGAGGCGGCGCACAAGGCCGCACCGCATTTCAAGGAAGCGCTGGCACTAGAAACAGAGGGAAAAACGCTTTGCGCGACCGACAAGGTGGCGGCCGGCGCCAAATACGTCGAATCAGCCCTGAAGATGATCGACGCGATGAAACCCACGAAAAGCTGACATCTCAAGGCCACACGCGCCAAGACGTGCGCCGCCGGCCCTCAAGCTGACACTCGAGGGTGCGGCAATGCGCGCATGATGGAAAGCTGTGCGAACGGCACGCTTGCCGCCGGCCCTATGCTTCAGCTAAATGGCGGCGCATGTCCTTGATTGCCACAGATCGCCTGGCCGATACCGCGCGGCGCGTCGTTCCGACGATCGCCGCGATCACGTTGTGCGTGCTGGCGTCCTGGAGCTTGTACCGGATTGCCCAGCAGGTTTCCCTGGAGGAGATCCGCAAGGCGCTCATGGAGGTGCCGATGTCGGCCATCGTGGCCGCGCTCGGCACCACGGTCGGCAGCTTTACGGCCTTTATCCTGCAGGACTATCTGGCCCTGAAACGGGCCTCGCGCGTGCTCAGCCTGCCGCGCGCCGCTGCCGGTTCCTTCATCGCCCAATCGATCGCCCATGTCACCGGTTTTGCCATCCTGGTGGGCGGCGCCCTCCGGGCGCGCTATTTCCTGGCCTGCGGCCTTGCCCTCACCTCGATCCTCAGCGTCCAGGCCTCGTTCAGCGTCAGTTTCGGTCTGGCGGATTCATTGCTGACCGGGTTGGCGACGCTGATGCGGCCCGGCCTTACCAGCGAAGCGATACATCTGCCGATCGGCTGGCTGCGGTTCGCCGCCTGCATCCTCATTCTCGGCGCGCTGGGCGTATTTGCGCTGGTTACCTTTCTTCGCAGTCATCGCCTCGCGGTTCGCTACAATCTTGCCGTCGCGCCGGCGCGGACGCTCGCGTTGCAGATCGTGTGCTCCATCGTCGATATCCTGTTCGTTGCCGCGACGCTGCATATCCTGATGCCGGCGGGCATTGGCGTGGGCTATGTCCAGATCCTTGCCTGCTATCTGATTGCCGTGACGCTGGGGTTGTGGAGCCATGTGCCGGCCGGCCTCGGCGTATTCGAGGCCACCATCCTGCTGCTGATCCACGCGCCGCAGGATCAGATCGCCCACGTGATCGCCGCCCTGCTGGCCTTCCGCGCAATCTATCACTTGCTGCCATTCGCATTGGGCTGCACGCTTCTTGCACTTGTGGAGCTGGCGAGGCGTTGGACCGGCGGCGAGTCCGCATGAGGCTCCGGCTCGGCGGCATTGGCGAAGCGCTGGCCGACCGAAACTTCCGCATTTTCAGCATCGGCTCCATCACATCCTGGATCAGCTTCTTCGTCCAGGTGGTGGCGGTCTCCTGGACCGCATGGGAGCTGACGCATTCGACCACCTGGCTCGCCATCATCGCGCTGCTCGATATTGCGCCCAACGTCTTGCTCGTACCGCTCGGCAGCGTGCTGGCCGACCGCTACGACCGCTTCCGGATCGAGATCATCGCCTATGTCGTCGCGCTGCTGCAGGCCCTGGCGCTGGCGATCCTGGCCTACACCGATACGCTCACGATCTGGCCGCTTGCCGTCCTGGTCACGTTGCACGGTGCCATACATTCATTCAGCGTGCCGGCCGCATACGGATTGCTGCCGCGCTTCGTCGCGCGCGAGCGCCTGGCATCCGCGATCGCGGTCAACAGCGCCTATACCCAGGCAGCGATCCTGCTTGGACCTGCCTTGGCCGGCTGGTTGATCCTGCATCAAGGCGTTGCCTTCGCCTTCGCCATCAATGCCCTTGGTTATGTTGTCTTCCTGGTTTCCGCGGTCTTCCTGCGCACGCCGCCGGATTACCGGCAGCCGCCGAGAAGCGATCGTTCCGTGGTCGGCGACTTGGTCGACGGGGCGCGCTACATCTTCGGGCATCAAGGCATCAGCACCTTGCTCATCCTGATGCTGTTGGGCGACGTGCTCTCCATCTCGCTCTATCACATGCTCCCGGCATTCTCGGCGAAAGGTCTCGGTCTCGGTGTCGAGGGCATGAGCACCATTCTGGCGGTCTACGGCGGCGGCGCGACATTGGCCGCGCTGTGGCTGGCGCAGGGCGGCTCGGCGCGCACAAGGCCCACGATCGTGCTGCGTGCGTTCGCAATCTATGTCTGTGCGATCAGCGGATTGGTGTTGGCGGGCAATTTGTGGCTTGCCGCCGGTGCCGCTCTGCTATGGGGCATTGCCGGCCAAGTCCGCAGCACCGGCACCATTGCGCTGCTGCAGATCTCGGTTCCAGACGAGCAGCGCGGGCGCGTGATGGGCACGGAATTCCTGTTCTCGCGTATCGCCGGGGGCATCGGCACCTACGTCGTCGGCGCCACAGCCGAGCGCCACGGCCTGCAATTGCCGATGCTGATCGTCGCTTTGATATGCCTGCTGGCATGGGGCTGGGCATATGCGAAACGCGCGCGCATTCGCGCGGCGTTCGAGCCCGCTAGTTCCCCTTCGGCAACCGCACTGTCGCCCTGAGTCCGCCCTCCTTGCGGTTGGCAAGGTCGATGCTGCCGCCATGCGCCAGCGCGACGCTGCGCGCGATGGCGAGACCGAGGCCGACGCCGCCGGAATCCCGGTTGCGCGATTCCTCCAGGCGCACGAAGGGACGGAAGACATCCTTCAATCGGTCTTCCGGAATGCCGGGACCGCTGTCGTCGACCGTGACTTCCACCGCATCGGGCAGGTCGCGGACGGTCATCGCGGCGCTGTTCCCGTAGCGCACCGCGTTCTCCACCAGATTGTTGAAGCAGCGCCGCAGGGCGACCGGCCTTGCCCGCAGCACGCAGGGCGCGCCGGGCGCGAGCCGGGCCGGCGGGTGATGCTCGGCTACCTCCTCCAGCAGTGCGCGCAGGTCGACCGCCTCGGTCGGCTCGGCGTCATTGTCCTCGCGCGCGAAGGCGAGCGTCGAACGGATGATCGTTTCCATCTGGTCGAGATCGGCCAGCATCTTCTGCTGCTCCTCCGGGTCCTCGACGAACTCAGCGCGCAGGCGCAGCCGCGTGATCGGCGTGCGCAGGTCGTGCGAGATGGCGGCGATCATCTGCGTGCGATCCTCGATCATGCGGCGGATTCGGCGCTGCATGCGGTTGAAAGCGTGGGCGGCACGGCGCACCTCGTTGAGGCCGGCCTCCGGGACGTCGCCCGGCCGGGCGCCGCGACCGAGCTCCTCCGCCGCCGTCGCGAGGCTCTCGATCGGCCGCGTGATCAGGCGCAGGGCGCCGATGCCAAGCACAATCACGGCCGCGATGCCGATGCCCAAAGCGACCAGATGGGACCAGGAAGAGAACGGCAGCGTCCTGACCGAAGCGAAGCTGAAATTCAGCCAGGTGCCGTCCAGCAATTGCAGGGCCACGGTGAAGGTCTGGCCCTGGTCCTGGAGCGAGAGAATCTGGTCGCTCTTCTTGCCCTCGTCGCTCCAGACACTGGGCAGCCACGACCACATTTGGCTGGAATGGTCGTCGGGGCCGATGCCGTAATCCACGCGCAGGTCGCGCCACCGCATATCAAGCAACCTGGCCGCAATCACGTCACGCAGGCGCGCCGTGCGCCCGTCCGGCGGCTGGGACTCATCGACCATGCTGGTCGCCGTTGCCGCGATGTAGAGCGACGAGCCGCTGATGGATTCGGCGATTACCGGCCGCAGCACCGGCGCGGAATGATCGAGGAAGCGCGCAGCAGCAGCGATGCGCTCGGCGGCACGCAAGTCCTCAAGCGCCGCCACCGCCTCATCGCGGTTGAAGGCATGAAACGCCGAAACCGAAATCAGCGAAAGCGAGATACCGGCAATCAGAACCAGCGCAAACCAGCTCAGCATGGAATGCGGGATCAGGCGACGCAACAGCCGTGTCAGCATTTCGCGGCCGGCTTCGCAGTCATGGACCTGCTCGATTCCAGCTTGGTGACTGCGGCAGTGAACATGTAGCCGCCGCCACGAACGGTGGCGATGAGGGCGCCGCTCCCTGGCGCCGCGGCCTCGAGCTTGCGCCGCAGGCGGCCGATCTGCACGTCGACCGAGCGGTCGAACAGGGACGCTGCACGGCCTTTGGTGAGGTCAAGCAGGCGGTCTCGGCTCAGGACGCGTTGCGGCCGCTCCGCCAATGCCAGCAACAGGTCAAACTCCCCGCCGGTCAGGTCGACGGATTGCCCACCGGGGTCGAGCACCTGCCGGCGCCCCGGCTGAATGATCCAGCCGTCGAAGGATAGCGTGGATTCACCTTCAGCCTCGGCCACCGTCGTCACCGGCGCACGCTCGTCCGCCCGGCGCAGAATGGCCCGGATGCGCGCCAGAAGTTCGCGCGGATTGAAAGGCTTGGGCAGATAGTCGTCGGCACCCATCTCCAGCCCGATAATGCGGTCGGTATCCTCTGCGACTGCCGTCAGCATCAGGATCGGAATGGTCGTGGTGGCGCGCAGCTGCCCGCACAGGGTCAGTCCGGATTCGCCCGGCAGCATGATGTCGAGCACGATCAGGTCGATTTTCGCTTCCTCCAGCACGCGGCGCATTTCTCGCCCGTCGGCGGCGACGCTGACCCGAAGACCGTTCTTGGTGAGGAATTTAGACAGCAGGGAACGGATTTCCTTGTCGTCGTCCACCACCAGGATATGAGCGGACCGATCCATTCAGGTTGCCCGAAGCGCTCTCTCGTCTTGTTCCACGACGGCACCTGACCCGACGCCGGTAACAGAGGCCATGGCCGCATCGTAACAGATTGTAACAGCGAGCCTTCGCGTCGCAATCCGTTACCAAAACCGGCCCCTTCGGACACCGCCGTGTTACCCGGGCCGCCCAACTTGTCCCCAAGTCAGCTGCCCCGTTGCAGCAAGTTATCGGAGGTCGCACATGAGTTCACTTTCTTCCCGTCTCGGCGCCGGACGCGCCAAAGCGATCGGCGGGATCGCCGCCATAACCATTCTGGGAGCCGCGGTTGCTGCGCCCAGCTACGCAGGCCCGGTGCCGGACAGCTTCGCCGATCTGGCCGCCAAGGTTTCGCCTGCCGTCGTTAACGTTTCATCGACCCACGTCATGCAGGGCCAACAGGGCCAAGGCGTCGGGCCAATGCCGTTCGACTTCCCGCAGGGGTCGCCCTTCGAGCAGTTCTTCAAGCAGTTCCAGGATCGGCAGAAGGAACACCCGCGCAAGGTCACCTCTCTCGGCTCCGGCTTCATCATCGATACCGACGGCTACATCGTCACCAACAACCACGTGATCGACAGCGCCAAGGACATCCAGGTGACGCTGACCGACGGTACCGAATATCCGGCCAAGCTGATCGGCAATGACCCCAAGACCGATCTCGCGTTGCTCAAGGTCGATGCCAAGAAGTCCCTGCCCTATGTCTCGTTCGGCGACTCCGACAAGATGCGGATCGGCGATTGGGTGATGGCGGTCGGAAATCCGTTCGGCCTTGGCGGAACGGTCACCGCTGGCATCGTCTCGGCTCGCGGCCGTGACATCCACGAAGGCCCGTACGACGATTTCCTGCAGATCGACGCCGCGATCAACCAAGGCAATTCCGGCGGTCCGACTTTCTCGACCGACGGCACCGTGATCGGCATCAACACGGCGATCTTCTCGCCGAGCGGCGGTTCGGTCGGCATCGGCTTTGCCATCCCGTCAAATCTCGCCAAGCCGATCATCGCCGAACTCAAGCAGCAGGGTCATATCGATCGCGGCTGGCTCGGCGTGTCGATCCAGGAACTGACGCCTGACCTTACGCAGGGCATGGGCCTCAGCTCCGACAAGGGTGCGTTGATCGCTTCGGTGCAGCCTGACAGCCCGGCCGCCCAGGCTGGAATCAAGACCGGCGATGTTGTGGTCGGCTTCGGCGATCACGAAGTCAACTCGCCCAAGGATCTGTCGCGCGTCGTGGCCGATACGCAGAACGGTGCAACCGTGCAAGTGAAGGTCTGGCGCAACGGGTCGGTGCAGACCATCCCGGTCAAGATCGGCAAGATGAAGGACGAGGTCGCCAGCAACGATACCAGCGGATCGAGTGACCAGCCCGACGCCTCTGGTACGGTCGCGCAGCTTGGTGCAACGCTGGCGCCGGTGAACGACACGACCCGTCAGCAGTTCGGTCTGGCCGATGATGCACAGGGCGTGGTTGTCGCCGATCTGAATCAGGACAGCGCACTGGCCGACCAGGGTGTCCGCCCCGGCGATGTGATTGAACGCATCAATGACCACAAAGTCACCAATCCAAGCGACGTCGCCGCCGCCCTGCACGATGCGCGCGCAGACAACCGGTCTGTCGTCGTGATGCTGATCGCCCGCGATGGCAACGATCACTTCGTCGCCGTGCAGATCGGCCAGTCATAAGGAGTACTTGCGTTTCCCTAGGATCTCGAGTGCGCCCCCCGACAAGCTCGAGATCGGTAGGCGGCCCTCATCCCCTCAGCTAAATCCCGGCTGAGTGTGGCCGCCGAAGCCCGGCGCGGTCTTCTCCCCAAACTGTCCCGGGAGGCCGCGCCGGTCCTTTCTCATGACTACCTTTCGCCTCGTCATTTCGCCGTGCACGCCAGCGTGAAGAACGTTAGCTTTGCGCGCGACGCGATCCACTGCCCGAGTCGGTGCAGCGATGCGATCGGTCGCTCAACGAGGCTGAAATCGAGGATTACGCGTGTCGCAACCGCTCCGGCAGGAGTTCGAGGCCATTCAGCGCCGCTGGCAGGAGCTTTGCCGTGACGGCAATCTGCCGGCACGCGCCGATTTTCCGGCCGAAAGCCTCGCGCCATGGATGGGGCACATCCAGATCGTTGAACTTGTGCGCGGAGACGATATGAGCCGGTATCGTGTGCGTCTGGCTGGAACGCGTATTGTCTACTATGAGGGCCGCGACAACACCGGCTTGTTCCTGGACGAGGTCATTCCTACAGACCAGCGCGACGAAATTCTGGCACCTTATGCACGTTGCGCCGAAAGCCGTGTGCCGGTCTATGGCTCGTTCTACAGCTGCTCGGAAACAGCGATTTCCTCCAAGCTGGAGCGGTTGATACTACCGCTTGCTACCGATGGCCGCACGGTCGACCAGTTCCTGGTTGCGATCTATCGCGCCGGAACGTGAGATACGAGCATCGATCTGCTTGTGTCATTGGAACAGCTCTGATTGTCCGCATCGCGCATGCTTGCTAGGGTGCGCGCTCCACAGCTCGGAGCGCCCTCATGATTTCGCCACGGGTATTGCGGATGTTTCCCCATCCGAACGGTGACGGGCTGGAGGATTGGGGAGACATTCCGCCGACAGAGCTGGTGTCAGGATCGCCAAGGCAGCGCGGGCGCTACTACTTCAACGCGCCGGACATCGGTCTCAGCGCCGGTGTGTGGGACTGCACCGCATTCGAAGGGGCGATGGCCCCGTATTCCGTCGATGAATTCATGATGCTGCTGGAGGGCGCGGTCACCGTGACCGAGGCCGACGGCCGCACGACGCGCGTGGAGGCCGGTGAATGCTTTGTCATTCCGCGCGGGCTCAATTGCGCCTGGAAGCAGGACGGCCATGTCCGCAAGATCTTCGTGAGCTATCAGGACCCGGCAATGCCGATGCCAGACAAGCCGGCGGCCACCCATGTCATCAAGCTCAACCTCCAGGCGGAACTGTCGCCCTGCGCAGGGCCGGATCCTGCGCTGCTGAATGGACCCGAGCCACGCTGCACAGAGCATGTGTTCTATTCCGATGCCAGCGGATGCCTTACCGTCGGTTTGTGGTCCGCCACGCCCTACGACCGCAAGGCAACGCCGTTCGGGCGGTACGAGATGATGCATTTCCTGGAAGGCCAGGTCGATCTGCACGATGGCGGCACCAGCGGCCAGGTATTGCGCGCGGGCGAAACCATCTTCGTGCCCAAGGGTACGCCGCTCGGCTGGCGCAATACGCAATACGTGAAGAAGATCTTCGTAATCCTGCAACCGAGCGAGTGAGTGCAACGTGACCGATCCCCATCGCTGCGATCTTCTGATCCGACATGCGCTGCTGTTCGACGGCACGGGTGCATCGCCGATCGCCGGCGACGTGGCGGTTTCCGACGGCAAGATCGCGGCGATCGGCGATCTCCGGAACTGGCGCTCGCGCGAAACCGTTGATGCCGACGGCCTGGCCGTGGCGCCGGGCTTCATCGACGTCCACACCCACGACGACCGGGCGCTTCTGATCGGTGACATGGCGAGCAAGACCAGCCAGGGCGTCACCAGCGTCGTGGTCGGCAATTGCGGAATCTCGCTGGCACCGCTGACGCTGCGCGACGCGCCGCCACCGCCGCTGGACCTCATCGGCGCTCCGGCTGACTATAAATATCCAACCTTTGCGGACTACATGGCGGCACTGGGTCGTCAGCCGCCGGCCGTCAACGCAGCTTGCCTCGTCGGCCATTCGACCTTGCGGGTCGGAGCGATGGATCGTCTCGACCGCGCCGCAACCGGCGAGGAGATCGCCACCATGCGCGGGCGGTTGCAGGAGGCACTCGATGCGGGCGCCATCGGCCTTTCGACCGGCCTCGACTACCAACCTGCGCAGGCCGCGCCCGCCGAAGAAATCCTGGCGTTGGCGGCATTGCTGAAGGCCGCTGGAGCGATCCATACCACGCATATGCGCAGCGAAGGCGATCATGTGATCGAGGCAATGGATGAGGCTTTCGCGATCGGCCGCGCGGCGGACGTGCCGGTGGTGATCTCGCATTTCAAAGTGCACGGTGCGGCAAATTTCGGCCGCTCGGTGGAGACCCTCGCAAAGTTCGACGTGCAGCGATTGCGCCAGCCGCTGGCCCTGGATGCCTATCCCTATTCGGCCTCATCGACCGTCCTCAAGTCGCAGGAGATTGGCGAGGCGCTGAAAATCATGGTGACCTGGTCGACCCCGCATCCGGAGGCCACCGGACACATGCTCAGCGACATCGCGAGCGAGTGGCACTGTTCCCTGGAAGAGGCGGCGAAGAAGCTGCAGCCGGCTGGCGCGGTCTACTTCGCGATGGACGAGGCCGACGTGCAGCGCATCCTACGCTATCCGCACACCATGATCGGGTCGGACGGATTGCCCCACGACGCCCATCCGCATCCGCGCTTATGGGGCAGCTTTCCCCGCGTTCTGGGGCACTACGCGCGTGAACTCGGCCTGTTCCCGATGGAAGAAGCGATCCGCCGCATGACGTCGCTGCCGGCGGAGCGTTTCGGGCTCGCCGGACGCGGCCGTCTGCAACAGGCCTACGCTGCGGATCTGGTACTGTTCGATCCGAAGACAGTCAAGGATCGCGCGACGTTCGAGGACCCGATGCAGGTCTCGACCGGCATCGTCGTCACGTGGGTGAATGGAATGGCCGTGTGGCGCGAGGGCAAAGCGACCGGCCACCGGCCAGGTCGCGCATTACGCCGACAAGAGATGCATCTCGCACTTTCCTAAAATTCGATTGATTTGCAGCACCGCTTTTGAAGCGAAATTTTCGATAGAGCAATCTCATACACCGGCCTGTATCGGATCCCTCCTCCATAGGCGATGTTAACTACGAAAAGTTAGATTCGATTAAGAAATTGGACGCACGGTTGGGCGTTCGCGGATGGCTGTGCCATGGCCTACCTCGATTGGATCGTTGTCGAAACACAACAGCGAGAACGTTCATGTCGAACCCATCGAGCCCTGCACGGCGAGCGGTCGCTCAAGGACACATTCGACACTGGCTCGGGCTGGCGGTACTGGCGGCAGCACTGACCATGGCGGGTGTCGCGCGCGCCGAGGACAACGTCCTGACTTGGATCGTCAAATCGATCTCCTCCAACGAGGACGGCGCCTATATCCGCACATCGACGATGCAGGCGCCACAGGAGGGCACCGCGCTCACCAGCGGTCAGCGGATTTCAACCACTGGCGGACAACGCATGGTTCTGACAAACGGCCGCGATCTTGTCGAAATCGGTCAAGACACGACTGTTGTGATTGGCGACAACGATCCGGCGACCACGAAGGCCAATGTCGACGTCGTCAGCGGCGCGATCCACGTCGAGGTCGGCAAACGGGCGCCGGGCCAGACCTTCTCGATCGGCGCGCCTTATCTTATCGCGACAGTAAAGGGCACCAAGTTTGACGTCGGCACGACGATCGACGCATCGACCGTCTCGGTAACGGAAGGCATTGTTGCGGTGTCGGCGATCGCAACCGGCAACGGCATCGATGTGACAGCCGGCAACACTGCAACTGTGTCGCGCCTCCTCCCCGGTGTGCCGACGATCGCGCCGACGCAGCCCACCGGCGCGGCCATTCCTGCCAGCACCGCGCCCGGAAAGCTCGATCTCGACGGCAATCTTGAGGGTGCCAACACGGGTACGGGCGACAAGAGCGATCGGTCGGGTGGTTCCAGTTCCGAAGGCCCGAGCTCTGGCGGTTCTGGTTCCGGCGGCGGGCTCGGTGGAGCGGTTGGTCGAACGGCAGATGCCGTCGGCGGAGCCGTGAGCGGCGCCACCGGCGTGGTCGGCGATGCGGTCGGTGGCGGCGTCGGCGGCGCGGTTTCCGGTGTCGGCGGTGCCGTCGGCGGCGCAGTCAGTGGGGTCGGCGGCGCGCTAGGCGGTGCTGTCGGCCGCCTTGGACGCAGCAAATAGGGATCCTCCCGTGTTCGCGCTCAGCGTCGTCCACTTGCTCCAACGATACCGACCCTACTTCTGGCGATGGCTCGTCGGATTCGTGGTTTGTGTCGGCATCGCGGTGCTCTATCTCTCGGGCTCGCTACTCTTCATCGATCGCGAACTGACCGCCGCACGTTACCAGTTCGTCAAGTCCAATCCTTCCGGCGACGTCGTCGTCGTCGCGATCGACGCCCGCAGCTTGCATGAAATGCCGGTCTGGCCATGGCCGAGATCCTGGCACGCCGCACTGATCGACAATTTGCGTGCGGCCGGCGCCCGCCAGATCGCCGTGGACATCGACTTCAGCGCATCTTCGACAAAGGCGGAGGATGACGCCTTGGCCGCGGCACTCGAGCGCGCAAGCGGCAACGTGATCCTGCCGGTGTTCGAGCAGACAGCGGATGCCAAGAACGGCGTGGCAGCGACAGCGCCGCTGCCGCTCTTTGCCAAGCACACCCGGATCGCCTCCGCCAACATCCGGCCTGATAGCGACGGCATCGTACGGCGGCTGGCGCGCGTGGAATCCTGGTCAGGCGTACTCGTCCCGACCATGGCGGCCGCGTCCGCCGGACTGCAGCCGACGGAGATCGGCAGCTACTACATCGACTTCGGAATTCGGGCCGACCGCATTGTGACGGTTTCATACGTCGACGTCCTACGGGGAACGCTGGATCCCAAGATCTTCGCCGGCAAGACCGTCCTCGTCGGCGCGACGGCGCGGGAACTTGGCGACACGGTCGCAACGCCGGTGGGTGGCGTGATGCCCGGAGTGATCGTCCAGGCTTTGGCCACTGAATCACTGCGGCAGCATCGTGACCTGCACAAGGTCTCCCGCTGGCTGGTACTCGGCCTCGCCTGCATGCTGTTCTTCGTGATCGAAGCAATCTGCCGCCAACGAGGCTGGCCGCATGGCTTCGCAGCAGGCACGGGCGCGCTGATTGCCGTTGTCGGACTGCCGTTCGTGGTCCAGGCTCAGCTGCCGCTGATCATCGAAGCGGCGCCATGGCTGACCGCCTTGGCAGCGGCGCTTCTGATGGCCCTGCTCGAGAGACTACGCGACCTCGACATCAGGCTGATCGGTCAGTCCATGCTGTTGCGCCGGACCGACGAATTGATGCAGAAGGTGGTCGAAAGCAGCTATGATGGGCTGCTGGTCATCGACGAGAACGGCGAGATCCGGTCGGTGAACCCGGCGGCCGAACGCATGTTGGGACAGACCGCCGACGAACTGGCGGGCCAGCATTTTTTCGATGTCATAGCGACGTCGACGCATCAGCCGCCGATTCACAGTCTTGCGCGCATGGCCTATGAGGAGCGGCCGAGCCAGGTCGAATTGACCCGGCCGGACGGCTCGAGACTGGTCGCCGACGTCGGGTTGAGCCGTCTACCCGATCATCCGGACGCCGCGTACGTCGCTCTGCTGCACGACGTCTCCGAGATGAAGATGCGCGAAGCGGAGCTGCGCGCCGCGCGCGACCAGGCGGAAGCCGCGAGCAAGAGCAAGAGCCAGTTCCTGGCCAACATGAGCCACGAACTGCGCACGCCGCTCAACGCCGTCATCGGATTCTCGGAGATCATGAAGACCGAGCTGCTCGGACCGATCGGCACTGAGAGCTACCGCGGCTACAGCCACAGCATCCATGACAGCGCCAAGCATCTGCTTGGCATCATCAACGACATTCTCGATATATCATCGATCGAATCCGGCTCGCCGCGCCTCCACGAAGGCATCCATGAACCGGATCAGATCTGCCAGTCGGTGATCGCCCTGGTCGCGGGACGCGCCGACACGGCGCAAGTAACCGTGGCGGTCGAGGTCGATCCCGCCACCAAACTGCTGCACGCCGATGGGCGCATGGTGAAGCAGATGCTGATCAACCTGGTCGGCAACGCTATCAAGTTCAGTTCGAAGGGCGGCAGGATCGTGATCAGAGTGGCGCCGGAAGGACCGGAGCCGACCGCCGGCATCCGGTTCGCCGTTGCGGACAAAGGCATCGGCATCGCCAGCGAAGACATCCCGCGCATCCTGAAGCCCTTCGAACAAGTCGAGACTGCATTCTCCCGCAATTTCGACGGCGTCGGCCTCGGACTTCCTCTCGTGAATTCGATGGCGAGGCTGCACGGCGCCACGCTCACTATCGAAAGCGAGCCGAACGTCGGCACCACGGTCTCGATCCTGTTTCCGGCGGCGCGCACGCGGCCACGTGTGGCTCATGCCAGCGAGACGGCGGTGGAACCGAACGACAAAGCCCATCAGGGGCGAATCCGAGCGGCGGAATAGCAATTCATTGAACCGATGAATAGTCAGATATCCCTGATTTGTTTGAACAACTCGCGCATTAGCAATTCTTTAGCCAAAGAGATTAACGCGAATTTTATGTTCTACCGACTATTCTGTTTCTTGATGGGAATCGCGCTTGTGCACGGTTGCAACGGGACGGTCAGAGGCTCGCAAGAGCAAGTGAGGGATCATGCCCAGTTTGCCCTTGAATGAATCGCGTCGGAAGCGATTGACCAGTGCCGATGCCAGCTCTTCGTCGCGCGAAGGCGGCGTGAGCATTGCGCGTGTGATGATCGGACTGATCATTGCCGCCATTATCGCCATATGCCTGATCGCGCCGAACCAAGTCGACAACGCGATCGGACGGGTCGTGCCGACGGGCGACGGCAAGAGCGCCGACACGAACCAGGTGTGGAGTTCGGTGGTGTCCGCGCTCAGCAGCGAGGACGTAGAACACGATCAAGTCGCGAGTTCGTCCACCTCCTCCAGTTGGCCAGTGCTGCAGCCGAACCAAAGCGTCACGACCGGCAGCACGGGCCAGACCGTCCTCACGCGCGGCCACGACATTCTGGAGATTGGCCCTCAGTCGACAATCTCCATCGGCGAAAGCCAACTGAATGGCTCGGCAGCGATCATCGACCTCCTCAATGGGACGATCCATGTTGAGGCGGCAAAGCGCACAGGTGGCCAAACGCTTTCGATCAAGACCACGTACTTGGTCGCGACCGTCAAGGGCACAAAGTTCGACGTCGCGACCACCGATGACGGAACCGCCGTTTCAGTCACTGAGGGCGTCGTCTCGGTGAAGGCCGCCGGGTCAAGCAGTAGCGTCGACGTCACCCTGGGTGTCACGGCAGTCGTTCTCTCCAGCGCCGGCGGCGTGCCCGTGGTCGGCCCGACACCGTCTGAGGGAGCCGCCGCAGCAATTGAAGCGGCAAAGGCCATACCGACGGGCGATGCGCAAGGCTTCATCGTCCCCGACAGACAGTAGGGCGCCAGCCCAATCCACAGACCGAATGACCGCCGGCGCGGCCAACCGCGCCGCCCTCCGCCGTTGAACGCTGAAAGGCGCACAGCGTGGTGACAGCCGTCACGCGTTCACGGGGCCTGTGGGATCCTGCCGCACCCTATCCGAAAGATCATTCATTTATTAGGAATTATCGTTTTATCACAACATGTTAATCGTCTGTTAGGCATAGCGATTAATACGCGGTTCAGGTGGCGTTCATTAGTTTGGGCAGCGCTGCTGTCCGGTCCCTTTGGCCGTGACGGTGGCAGGATTGACAAGCCAGGACGCCAACCATGTTCCAGATCAATTCCGATGGTGTGCAAGCACAGAAGTCAGGCGATTGCCGGCACGCAGTCCGACCGGCAGCCGACCTGATGCGCGTCCTGCGCGCGTTGGCCGCGCTTGCTCTGGTCGCATGCCTGACCGGTCCCAGCCAAGCCGGCGGTGCGCTCGATTGGGTCGTTTCGGCGGTGACCGGAGAAAGCGCCAATGTAGAACCGGCCAGCCAATCAGGCTCATTCACGCGCGGCGTCACGCTCCAGCAACAGGACGAGATTTCGACTGGTGCTTCGGAGCGCGTGGTTCTGACTCACGGCCGCGATGTACTGACCATCGAACCTCATTCGACGGTTGTCATCGGCGAAAACAGCACGGACGGCAAGACGACGGTTGTCGAGCTGATTGACGGTACCGTGCATGTGAAAGTCGGCAAGCGCGTACCCGGCCGTACGTTCTCAGTCGAGACCCGCTATCTCGTGGCCACCGTCAAAGGCACCGAATTCGACGTCGTAGCGTCCGATGGCGCAGCCGCGGTTTCCGTATCAGAAGGAACAGTTTCGGTTCGCTCGCCGGGCGAAAACCACGGTGTCGATGTCACCCCTGGACGAACCGCGTACGCATCGGGCGGCGCACCGAGCGTAGAAGCTACGCCGGCCGGCGGAGCGGCAGCTGCAGCGGCTGCAGCCAGCGCAAAGTCAGGAAAGGCGAAGGGTAACAGCACGACGGACGGCAGTTCCAATTCGTCCGGCAGCAGCAACGGGAATGGCAAGGGTAGCGGCAACGGCAATGGTGGCGGCAATGGCAATAGCGGCGGCAACGGCAATAGCGGCGGCAACGGCAATAGCGGCGGCAACGGCAATAGCGGCGGCAACGGCAATAGTGGCGGCAACGGCAATAGTGGCGGCAACAGCAACGGTAAAGGGAAGTCAAAGAGTCGCCATCGTGTAGTGGCAAATGAGCCACGCAGCACGCAAAGCGGCGAGCAGTCCGATCCTACTTCGATCCTCGAGCGCCGCTGAGCGCTGCAGCGCCGGATGACAATTCCCCCGCTCGTTCGGAAGTGCGATGCACTGCTCAGGCGCCCGCTGATCGCCCTGGGGTTCGGCCTGGCGATCATCTGGCTCCACGCCAACGGCCATCTCGACTATCTCGATTCGCAGCTGGCAGACGCGCGCTTTCATCTGGCCCGGTCTGACCCATCGCCGCAAGTCGCTGTTGTTGCAATCGATGCGCACAGCCTGAACGAGCGTCCGGTCTGGCCTTGGCCGCGATCCTGGCATGCGCAAGTCGTCGATCGGCTGGTAGAAGCAGGCGCTGCCCAGATTGTCCTTGATATCGACTTCAGCGCGGCCTCAACCCGGGAAGAGGACGATGAGCTGGCCGCCGCACTGCACCGCGCCGGCGACCGTGTCATCCTGCCGGTCTTCCAGCAGGCCGCGCAGCGGCAATCGAACGAGATGGTCCAGAACTTTCCACTCGCTGCGCTGGCGCGGAACGCGCGGATCGGATCGGCCAATATCCGCGCGGATCGGGACGGTATCGTTCGCGAGACCTCACGATTCGAAGAGTGGGGTGGCGCGTTGGTACCGACGCTGGCCGGAGCGGCGGCGGGCGTTGCAGGGTCGGATACCAGACCTTTCTTCATTGACTACGGCATCCGGACGGATCGCCTCTTAACCGTCTCCTACCTCGACGTTCTTGATGGACGCGTGCCGCGCGGAATGCTGGCGGGCAAGATCGTGTTCGTCGGCGCAACTGCCCTTGAACTCGGCGATATCGCCGCGACACCGGTCAACGGCCTGACGCCAGGAACCGTCCTGCAGGCACTGGCCACGAGCTCTCTGCTGCAGGGTCGTACTCTGCACAAGGTGTCGAGCGGTCCACTTCTGGTGCTGTTAGTCGCGCTGTTCATGGCCGTATCCTATTGCTGCCGCCGGCGTCGCTGGTGGGCTGTCGTCGGGTACGGCGGCGCATGGGCAATCGCCGTATTCGTCCTCAGCACAGTGATTCAGGTCGCCGTGCCGGTCATGGTGGACTTGACACCGTTGCTCCTTGCGGTCGTCACGGCGCAGTTCACCAGCTTCATTACGCGCCTCAGGGATCTCGACCTGACGGTGATCGGACAGAGCATTGCATTGCGCCGCGGCAGCAATCTCATGCGCCGGGTCGTCGACAATACGTTCGACGGCCTTCTGACACTCGACTCCAATGGCACGATCAGGAGCCTCAATCCCGCCGCCGAACGCATTTTGCGCCGCAAGAGCGGCGACCTTGTGCAGCGGCCATTCGCGGTTTTGATTTCATCGCTGCCCGTCGAGAAAAGCGCCGACTGGCTTAACTACTTGGCCGATCAGGCGGAACCGCGCGAGATAACCGTCCTCGGCGCCGACGGGATATCAATCGAGACCGAGATAGCAGTAACGCGCCTGCCTGATGAACCTTCTGCAGCTTTCATTGCGGTCCTCAGAGACATTACCGATCGAAAGACCGCGATGGCGGCGGCAGCCCGTAATTTGAGCCGCCTGAAGGACGCGATCGATTCCGTCGCCAGCGGCTTTGCTCTGTTTGATGCCAATGAACGGCTGGTCATGTGCAATCAGAACTTTCGCGACCTTTATCCCGCGATCGCACATCTCCTGGTCCCCGGCTGGCGGACCGAGGATATCGTCCTCGCTCAGATCAAGTCCGCGAATCCTTCGGCCGAGGATGCGGAGGTCGAGCGCATGGCAGCCGATCGGATGAACCGCTTCCGTAGCCCTACCAAGCCGTTCGAAATGTCGATCGAGCGCGACCGGTGGATCCTGGTTGACGAGCGCAAGACCAGCGAGGGCGGTATCGTCGGCGTCCATACCGACATTACCGAAGCGCGCAGACAGCAAGCGGAACTGCGCGCCGCGCACGATCAGGCCCACGCAGCCAACCGCAGCAAGAGCCAGTTCCTTGCCAATATGAGCCATGAGCTCCGCACGCCGCTCAACGCGATCATCGGCTTCTCCGACGTCATGAAGACGGAGCTGATGGGGCCGCTCGGCACGGAAGCCTACCGAGGGTACGTCAAGGACATCAATGAGAGCGCTGCACACCTGCTCGCCATCATCAACGACATTCTCGACATTTCCTCGATCGAAGCGGGAAGGCCCAGGCTCAGGGAATCGCTGATATCGCCGGAGGAGGCATGCCGGTCGGTCGAAACACTGATGTCCGGCAAGCTGCTGGAGGCGCATGTTTCGATGGCCGTCTCCATCCGCGGATTGACCGGCGGACTCTGGGCCGACGGTCGCCTCGTCAAGCAGATGTTGATCAACCTGATCTCGAATTCGATCAAGTTCAGCGGCGCCCACACGCTCATCCAACTGTCAGTTACACAGGCCGGCGATCACTCGATCGTGTTTTCGGTTGCCGACCAGGGCATCGGAATCGCGCCCTCCGACATGGACCGGATCCTACATCCATTCGAACAGGTGGAAAACGCGCTTACCCGCAGCCACGAAGGCGTTGGACTCGGACTTTCCCTCGTCAAGTCGATGGCCGAAGCCCACGGTGCGACCCTCAATATCGCCAGCATCCAGGATGAAGGCACGACCGTCACAATCGCCTTTCCGCCCGAGCGCTACCATGAGTGGCCCGCCGACAGCCGTCATGCTAAGAGGCAGCACAGGTCGGCGACCGTGGCGCGCTAGCGGCGACGTCGCGATCCGCGCACCGCAGCATTCTTCGCATTAGCCGCCTTCTTCCAGCCGAGACCGCCGATTACTTCAACGGCGCAGCGAGCGGCAAGCTGCGCGCCAAGGCCATTGACGTCGAAATCCGGACCAAGGCACGCCATGTCGAAGCCGACCACAGGCGGGCCCTCTTCGATCGCGAGCCGCAGCGCCTGCAGGATCTCGCGCGCGGTGAGGCCGGCGGGATCGGGGTATTTCTGCGCCGGCAGGAAGGCGGGATCGATCACGTCGAGATCGAGCGAGAGGTAGAGCGCATCGACATTGCGGCAGATTCGCGCCAGCGCTTCGCGCACGCATTGGCGGATCCCCTTCTCCTCCACGTCCTGGAGAGTCCAGATGCCGATATCGAGCTCGCGCGCGGCCTCGTGCCAAGCGAGCGAATTGCGCGTGCCGCGGATGCCAATCTCGGCGAAATTCGCCGGATCGAGGTAACCGCCCTCGAAGCAGCGCGCCCACTGCGAGCCGGCCCAATAGCGTGGCTCCCAGGCGAGATCGTAATGCGAATCGAACTTGAGGACGGCGATCCGCTGCTTCCTCTGGCGCACGACCGAACGCACGCCGACATAGGGAACCGTGTCGTCGCCGCCGAGCAGGATCAGCACCTTGTTCCGGCCGATCAGGCGCTCGATCCGGTCGCCGGCCTTGTGCAGCATTGTTTCGGCGTCGATCTCGTAGTCGATCCGGATGTCGCCGCCGTCGGAAACCTTGACCCAGTCCGCGATCTGAAAGTCCGGGCCGCGCTCTGGAAACAGCCCGCCGGAATGGTCGAGCGAATAGTAGATGGCGTTGCGGCGGATGGCGGCCGGTGCGCCGGTGGCGCCGGTGCGCGAATAGATCGCCGCCTGATGGCTCGCTTGCGCCGGCAGGAAGCGGCGCGGATCGAGGATCTTCACGCCCTCGTACGGCAAGCCGACCACCACCACGTCGGCGTCTGGCGCCTCCTCGGCATACGGCGCTTCCATGAAAGTCGGGACGTCGTCATAGAGAATCCGCTCCACCCGCCGCACCACGCGGTAGGGCGAGCGCGCCGCTTTCTCCGAGGCGCGCTGGAACGCCGCTGCAATCGCGGCCTTGCTCGTGCGTCCGGGCGCCGCCTTGCGCGACGCCGACTTCTTTCCTTTGGATGGCATGATGCGTCCCCGTCTGTGTCGTGCAAAGTGTGCCCGGGGAAGTGATGTCTTGTCACGCTCTCCGCGCGTACAGGGTCGGCGCGGCTACTCCATCCCCATCAGCGCGCCGTCGGTCGGGTTGAGATAGAGGGTCTTCTTGGCGCCGGTCTGGTCGTTGGCCTGAACGACGTAGCAATTGCCGTCGCTCGCTTTGATGACGCCGATATTGGTGAAGCCGTGCTGCTGCAGCATCGACTTTACCTGGGCGGGCGGCAGCCAGCTCGACTTGTCGGCTGTCGTGCATTGCGGACCGGCGGCGTGCGCAGCGGTCGCAAGCGTTGGGCCGGCCATCAGCGTCAGCATCCAGGCGATCCAACGGCTCCTACGCATGCGCCGCTCCACCTAGCGCGGGAAGGTCAGAGAAAAAGTAGCCCCGCCGGCCTCGTCGGTCCGCGCGAGGGAAAGTTGCGCCTTCAGCCGCTTGGCTGCCTCCGCCACGATCGCGAGGCCAAGGCCGGCCGATCCGCCCTTCGGACCGCGCCGGAAGGGCTCCGTCAGTTCCGGCAAGTCGGCCGGATCGACGCCGGGCCCGTTGTCTGCAACAGCGAGGCGCGACGGGTCTTCCTCCACTACCAGGCGTACCGTGGCGCCCGCCGGCGAGGCCCTTAGTGCATTTTCCAGCAGATTGCGCACCGCGCTTTCCATCAGGGCCCGATCCCCCGCCACCACGACAGCGTGCCGCGGCGCTTCGACCGCGATCTCGCGGCGGGCGCGACGCGCTACCGGATAGAGCCGCGCGGCCATGTCCTGCGCAAGCTGGGCCAGGTCGATCTCCGCGTCGGTGCGTACACTCGCGGTTTCCGTCCGGGCCAGCTCGAGCAACAATTCCACCTGGTGGATCATGCCGTCGACGTCGCGCTTCAAGGCCCGCAGATCCTCGTCTTCTTTCATGGCGTCAAGCCGCGCCCGCAAGATGGCAAGCGGCGTCCGCAGCTCGTGCGCGGCATTGGCGTTGAATCGTTCTTGCCGCTTGTTGGCGGCGGCGAGCTCGGCCGAGATCGCCTCGGCGTTGCGCCGCAATGCGTCAATCGCCAGCAGATCACGCCTGCGCCGACGCAGCGAGCGCCAGACCAGGAGCAGGATCGCCGCCATCGCGAGGAGGATGGTCACGACGAACACCGCGTAGGCGATCCGCGCGATGTTGGTCGCGGCGGCCAACGTGTCGGTCACATCGATATAGAGCTCGAACGCACCGACGATCTCGCCTCCCCGCCACATTGGCACATAGGTTTCTGCAAGAGCGCTGGCGCCGTCATCGAGGCCGAGTACGTGATATTCTCCGCCGGAAATGTGCAGCATCATCAGGGGCTGGCCGGTGGTGAATACCTCGGCGACGTCTTCCTGGTCGTAGTGGCGGCCGATTGCCGCGCCGGTGGAATCGAGCCAGACCACGCTGTCGCGATCATAGGCCACCATGCGCAGCACGCCGGACGTGCGCTGCAGCAGCTCTAATGCGACCGCGTGCGCCTCGCGATCGTTGGCATAGACCGTCTCCGGCCCGTTTGGATCAAGGATGTCCGCCGCCGCCTTGGTCACGCGTTCCGCGACCGTCAAAGCGTAGGACCGGACGGCATCGCGTACGCGGAACTCAGCAGTCCACCAGCCCCCCAACAGCGCCACAAGCCCGATCAACGCGACGCCCAGGATCACCAGCCAGTCGCGCCGCTCGACCGCACCGATCGTGCTCACAGGGATCGCACCTCCAGCATGCAGCCCACTCCGCGCAGAACGGCGATTTCCGCATCCGCGCCCGCCGTCCGCAACCGCTTGCGCAAGCGCGAGATTGCGGCGTCAACGGCATTGGGCGTGACCTCATCATCGAAGCCATAGAGGCTCCGCTGGATGTCTTCGCGCTTCACGACGGCGTTCTGGCTGCGCAACAGCAGCTCGAGCAGCGCCGCCTCTTGGCGCGGCAGGTCGACCGCCTGGCCAGCGACCGAGGCCCGGCGCTGAGCCGCGTCGAACGACAGATTACCGGCTTCCAGAATGGTCGCCATGCGCTTGCCGGGCCGCCTGAGGACCGCACGCAGCCGCGCATTGAGCTCATCCATGTCGAACGGCTTCACGATGTAGTCGTCGGCGCCGGCGTCGAGTCCCTCGATCCGGTCCGCCGGAGCATCGCGCGCGGTCAGGAACAGGATGCCTGCCTCCGAGCCCTTGTCGCGGATCTGCTTGACCAGCGCCAGACCGTCGCCATCACCCAGACGACGGTCGAGCAGAACGGCGTCGTAGTTCTCGACATCCAGGAAGGCCGCGGCGTCGGCGCGGCTCTGCGCCAAATCGACGGCAAAGCCCCGCGCCGTCAGGTTGCGACGGAGCAGCTCGCCCAGGGTGGGTTCATCCTCAACGATCAACAGGCGCATAGCTTCGCGCCGGGCGACATCATCAGTTGGCACGTTTCCGCCCGGTCAGCATGGATAAGACCAGATTTTCGCGGTGCCGCCAACATCCGTGAACGACACCGAGGATATGGATGCACACCATGGCGAACATCGCGTTGACCAGCGCAACATGCGTCTCCTCCATCCATTTGATGCCGAAAAACCAGTCGGTGCGGCTGAGCCAGCCGGTCAATCCGACCAGCAGGGTGGCCACCAGCAAGGCGATGATCATGGCGCCGCCGGCTGGGTTGTGGCCGAGATGGCGCCCGTCGTGGCGAGTCGTGATCGCCTTCAGATGCGACAAAATGACCGATGGGTGCCGCACGAAGTCCACGAAGCGCGCATGCCGCGGCCCCACAAAGCCCCAGAGCAAGCGCGCGCCAATCAGGCCGAGCACGACGTAGCCGATCGCGCGGTGCGAGTAGCGGCCCGCTCGCACCAGCTCGAAATAGTTCGCCAGGAATCCCGCCACCAGCAGCCAGTGGAAGGCGCGGACGAACGGATCCCACACCCGGACGGATGCAGCGGGGGCCGCGGGGATCGGGGGTGCCGATGCAACCGATTCGGCTGGGACCGCGTTCGTCGCGCCTTCCGCCGACATGCTCAATCCTCCTTCGCGACAACGTTGCCGCTGGTCGGATCGAGATACATTTCGATTTTCCCGCCGCCGGCATCGACGGCGTAGACTTCGTAGCAATGACCGTCGGTCACTTCGATATCTCGGACTTCCTTGAAGCCCTGCTTCATCAACATGTCCTTGGTGGCGTCTTCACTCATCCAACTCGATTGCTGCGCATCCGTGCACTTCAGATCTTCATTGTCGGCCAGCGCGAAATTGGCGAAACCGACCAGGCCGATTGCAGCAAAGGCGGCAAGAATTGCCGACTTGAAACCCATAATGTCTTCCTCCGTTGATGAAGCGACCAGGTCGCGAGGCACCGACAAAACCATGCGAACCATGACCGCCTACTGACGGATCGAGGGCCCGCCTATCCCACTCAAATGCTTGTAACAGCGGGGATTCCTTCTAGGATCATTGCAAGTGACTCGCAGATGCAACGGCGCGAGATGGCAGCACCAGCAGCACAGGACAGCGATGCGATCTACGGCCGCCTGGCGGCGTGGCTGGCGGTGCATGCATTGGGCGACACCGGCCTGGATGCACAGGGGCGGCCGGAAAACAACATCGGCGCGCTCCCCTTCCCCGAGCTATTCGCCGGCTTTTGCGCACGTCTGTCGGACTGGGTCTGCCCGCTATGGCGCTGCACGCTCGGCTTGGAGGTCCTCAATCCCGAACTCAGCGGATCACAACTGGTGTGGCGCGACGGCGCGCTGACTCGTACCGAGGTCGACCGCGCCGGCATCATGACGCGCATGGATTATCTCAAGAGCGCGATCTATGTGGTCGACACCACCAACCGGCCGTTCCGCTGGCACAAGCCGGAGCCCGTGCCCGACATGGAACTGATCCAGCAGCTCCAGGAGTTCGGCATGACGGACTATTTCGTCATGCCGCTGCCGTTCCAGGACGCGACCCGCACCTCCACTTTGAGTTTCGCCAGCACGCGCGAGGGCGGATTCTCCGACCTCGACCTCGAGCGGCTGCAGATGGCGGCGCGGATCTGGTCTTCGGTTGCGGAGCGCTGGGTGCTTCGGCATATCGCGCTCGACCTGCTCGCGCACTACCTCGGCCGCGCGCCCGCGGAGCGGGTCTATGCCGGCCAGATCGAACGCGGCGATGTGACGCGGATCGAAGCCGCCATTCTGATCTGCGACCTGCGCGGCTTCACCTCCATGACCGACCGCGCCCAGCCTGGTGAGATCGTGGGATTGCTCAATCGCTGGTTCGAAGTGGTCGGCGAGGCGATCGGCGCACATCGCGGCGACATCCTGAAGTTCATGGGTGACGGACTGCTCGCAGTATTTCCGCTGGAAGAAGATCGAGGCGCGACTTGCGACCGGGCACTGGACGCCGCCCTGGCCGCCCTCGCCCATACCGTGGACTTGAACGAGACGCTTGCAACGGAAGGCCGGCCGCCGCTTGCGTTCGGCATCGGATTGCACTGGGGCGAGGTCGAGTTCGGCAATATCGGAACCCGCGACCGCCTGGATTTCACGGTGATCGGCCCCGCGGTCAATGTGGCCAGCCGGCTGCAGGAACTGACGAAGACGGTCGGCACGCCAATCCTCGCATCCGCCGAATTCGCCGCCGCCGCCAGCCGCGCCCTGCGCAGCCTGGGCAGTCGGCGCGTGCGCGGGATCGAAACCGAGATCGGAGTATTTGCGACAGACCAGCCAGCTGGCTAGCGCCGCGCTGCCGGCAGCGTGATTTCGACCATGAAGCCGCGATCCGGACGATTGTCGAAGCGGATATCGCCGTCCATCGCTTCCGCCAGTGCACGCGAGACGGCCAGACCGAGCCCGATGCTCTGTTTCGAATCCACCATCTGCGGATCGGCAAAGCTGACGAACGGGACGCCGAGCTGATCCAGTTTGTCCGGCGGGACCCCGGGCCCTTCATCGACGACCGACACGACCACGCGTCCGTTCTCCTGTCGGGTGGCAATTTCGATCGTGCCGCCGGTCGGCGAATACTTGATCGCGTTGTCGACGACATTGAGCAGCAGCTGACGGAGCGACTGTCCGTCGCCGTGGACCGCGAAATCCTGGCCGTCCGCCACATGGACCCGCAGCCCCTTTTGCAGAACCGCGCCGCCTTCGATCTGCAGCACGTCGGAAAGAGCTGCGGGCAGATGCAGATCCTCCAGCTTCAGATCAATCCTGCCCGCTTCGATGCGAGAAACGTCGAGGATCTGGTTCACCAGCTCCAGCAGATGGCGGCCGGAGCGATGAATGTTATCGGCATAGTCCTGGTAGACCGGCAGATGGCGCGGGCCGAACAGCTCCAGTCGCATCACATCCGAGAAGCCGATGATCGCATTGAGCGGCGTGCGCAGTTCGTGGCTCATCATGGACAGGAACCGGCTCTTGGCCCGGCTGGCGGATTGCGCCGCGTCCTTGGCGTCGAGCAGCGCGACCCGGTTGCGGAACTGCTCGATAGCCAGCCGCAGGATCTCGGCAAAGATTCGGATGGTCGACAGCTCATCCTCAGTCGGCACCCGCTTGGTGCGGTAGTAGGTGGCAAAAGTTGCGATCACCGTGCCGTCCGGCTGCATAACGGGGTGTGACCAGCAGGCTGCAAGACCGGCTTGGCGGGCGACCTCCCTATAAGGTACCCAATAGGGGTGCTCGAACACGTCTTCGACGATGACGGGCCTGCGCAGGGCGGCGGCCGAGCCGCAGGAGCCGACGCCTTCGCCGATCGCCAGGCCTTCGACCAGATCGTTGTAGAATTTCGGGAGGCCGGGCGCGGCGCCGTTGCGGATCCTGCCGTCCCTGATCAGCTGGATGGAACCGATGCAGTCGGGAATGATGCGCTCAATCGCCCTGACGGTTTCGAGCAGCACGTCCTCAAGCGTCAGCGCGCCCGACAGGCGCTGAAGGATCGCGATGAAGGCAGTCTCGCGCGCTGAGACCAGGGCAATGCGCCGTTCGACAGCCTGCTGCCACTGCCGGACCCGCCAAACGCCCAGCGCAGCGGCGGCCAGGATCAGGACAATCACCGGCAGTGTGACGCGCCAGTCCATCAGCCAGCCGCTCCTTGAAAGCCGACTGCGCTCGCCGCCACCGATGCGTGCATGAACGTCCTCTGACCCATGCGCGACTGTCGCTCCGGCGCGGTAAACAAGGCGTCAACGACGGGCCGCGCAACCTTTAGGGGGCCTTGCCAGCAAAGGGCGCGATTCCTGACCCGCGTCCGGCTGCGCCGCCGGTGGGAAGCCTATGCTATTCTACCCCGTCCGCCACGATGAATTGGCAGTGCGTCGCATTGAGGCGCAAGGGCAGGATCTTCTGGTAGGCCGGCGAATTGTACCAGTCCTCCGCCGCCTGACGGGAGGGGAATTCCAGCACGGCGATGCGCTCGAACGGCATCTCGCCTTCAAGGACGGTGAACTTGCCGCCGCGTACCAGGAATTTCCCGCCGAACGCCTCGATGGTCGGCATCACCTGCTTGCGGTACTCCTCGAACATCTTCTGGTCGTGCAGGCGCTCATAGACGATGCAATAGGCCTTCATAGTGCCACTCCCCGCCGCTGATCTCTGCCGTCCGGACTAACCTTCGCCCTTGCGCTTGTCGGAACCGGCAAGCGCCGCCTGAGCGGCGGCGAGCTTGGCGATCGGCACGCGATAGGGCGAGCAGGAAACATAGTCCAACCCGACCTCAGCGCAGAAGTGAATCGAGGCGGGATCGCCGCCATGCTCGCCGCAGATGCCGAGCTTCAGCTTGGGGCGGGTCTGACGGCCGCGCTCGGTGCCGATTCTCACCATCTCGCCGACGCCCTCGACATCGATGCTGATGAAAGGGTCCTTCTTGACGATGCCCTGCCGCTCGTAAGAGGTCAGGAAGGACGCCGCATCGTCGCGGCTGAGGCCGTAGGTGGTCTGCGTAAGATCGTTGGTGCCGAAGGAAAAGAACTCAGCTTCCTTTGCAATCTCGGCGGCCAACAAGCATGCGCGCGGCAGCTCGATCATGGTTCCGATCAGGTACGGGCTCTTGAAGCCGGTCGCCTTCTCCACTTCCTTGGCGACGCGCTCGACGATCGCCTTCATCAGCGACAGCTCCCGGGGAATGCCGACCAGCGGAATCATGATCTCCGCTTCGACCGTCTCGCCGATTTCCTTGTACACGGCGGCGGCCGCCTCGAAGATGGCGCGCGCTTGCATCTCGTAGATTTCGGGATAGGTGATGCCGAGGCGGCAGCCGCGATGGCCGAGCATCGGGTTGGTCTCGTGCAGCTGTGCGGTGCGGGCGGCCACGGCATCGAGCGTGACACCGGCTGCCTTGGCAATTTCCGCCATTTCATCCCGCGAGTGCGGCAGGAATTCGTGCAAGGGCGGATCGAGCAGCCGGATGGTGACGGGTAGCCCCCGCATGATCTTGAACAGCTCGACGAAATCCTGGCGCTGCATGGGCAGGATCTTGGTGAGTGCCTTTTTCCGGCCCTCGACCGAGTCCGCCATGATCATTTCGCGCACCGCGACAATGCGATCGCCTTCGAAGAACATGTGCTCGGTGCGGCAGAGGCCAATGCCTTCCGCCCCGAACTCGCGGGCGGTGCGGGCGTCGGGCGGCGTGTCCGCATTGGTGCGCACCTTGAGCTTGCGCACCTTGTCGGCCCACGACATAAGCTTGGCGAAATCGCCGGACAGCTGCGGCTGGATGGTCGGAACCTTGCCGATCATCACTTCGCCGGTGCCGCCATCGAGCGTGATGATGTCGCCTTCGGCCACGCGCTGGCCCTTCACCACCATCAGCTTCTTGTCGGAATCGACGCGGATCTCGCCGGCGCCGGAGACGCAGGGTCGGCCCATGCCGCGCGCCACCACGGCCGCGTGGCTCGTCATGCCGCCTCGCGTCGTGAGGATACCGACGGCGGCGTGCATGCCGTGAATGTCTTCCGGGCTGGTTTCGACCCGCACCAGGATGACGTCGTGGCCCTTGGAAGCACGGTCCTCCGCCTCGTCGGCGGTGAAGACGACCTCGCCCGATGCGGCGCCGGGGCTGGCCGGCAGGCCGCGCGCCACCACCTCCTTCTTGGCCTTGGGGTCAAGCGTCGGATGCAACAGCTGATCGAGCGAAGCGGGCTCGATGCGGGCGACGGCGGTGGCCTCGTCGATCAGCCCTTCGCTGCAGAGATCGACGGCGATCTTCAGCGCCGCCGCCGCGGTGCGCTTACCGTTGCGGGTCTGCAGCATATAGAGCTTGCCCTGCTGGACCGTGAACTCAATGTCCTGCATATCGCAATAGTGCTTCTCGAGCTGCTGGCGCACCTGATCCAGCTGCTTGAAGACGGCCGGCATCACCTCTTCCATCGCGGGCAGCGGAGAATTGTTCGCCTTCTTGCCGGCGACGGTCACCTGCTGCGGTGTCCGGATGCCGGCGACAACATCC
>JAWKVL010000012.1:0-101673 GCA_041398065.1 Dongiaceae bacterium
CGGGGCTGCACGATCTGCTGCTGCACGCCCAGGACCGCGCCTACAGCGTGGCCGAGTTGGCGGCGCTGGTGCATGGCGCGGGGCTGGAGATCACGGCATTCATCGAGCCCTGGCGCTACGATCCCGCCAGCTACCTGAGCGATGTGGGTCTGCTGCACCGGCTGAACGGATTGGATCCGGTCGCGCGCGCGGGCTTCGCCGAGCAGCTGGCCGGCAATCTCAAGCGTCACACGATCTATCTGGTGCGCAAGGAGCGCGCCGGCCAATCGGTGGCGCAACCCGATGGCGTCATGGTGCCGGTGCTGCGCGCCGACAGCGCGGACCTCGCCGCCACCTTGCGCGACCGCAGCAGCCTCAAGGTCGCGATCGACGGTCTCGAGGCGCGCATCCAGGTGCCGCCGCATTCCGCCGATATCCTCGCCGCAATCGACGGCAAGCGCACGATCGCGGATATCCACAAGACTCTGGCCGGCAAGCTAGACGCGCTGAAGAACTGGGATGCCTTCAAGCCCGTGTTTGATCGCGTCTATAACACCTTCAACAAGCTGAACCGGCTGTTTCTCGTCCGGCCGGCAGGGTAGCGGGTCACACGCTGCCCTTCTTTTCGATCACCAGGATGCGCGCGGGGCCTTGCGGGTGGGCGACATGCTCGTCGCCCGGTTCGGCATGGCAGATGTCGCCCGGTCGCATCACGTGCCGGTATTCCGCACCGTCACGGCGATAGTGCATGACGACCGCCCCATCCAGCAGCACGAACACCTCCGCACCGTCGTTGACGTGCCAGATGTAAGGCTTGTCCGTCCAATGCAGTCGAATGGTTGCGCCCTCGATCTCGGTGATCGGCAACGCATCCCAGGCCTTGGCGGCGGTGAAGCTGTGTGGGCTCGTAAACTTCATGGGGAGCGGGTCTAGCAGCCGAGCGAAACGGCCTGTATCGTCATTGTGTCGTGTATCGACCGGCATTGTGAGGCGTCGCCATGGCCCGCAAACTCGACCAGACCGATCAACAGATCCTGACACTGCTGGCCGAGAATGCCCGGCAGAGCGTCAAGGAACTGGCGCGCCGCATCGGCCTGTCGCGCTCGGCGGCGCAGGAGCGGCTGGCGCGGTTGGAACGGGACGGTGTGCTGGCCGGTTACACGATCCGGCGCAACGATCCGGTGGAGGGCAAGGTCGCCGCCTATTTCATCATCAAGACCAAGCAGGCGGTGTGCGACGACCTCGCGCCTCATCTGCGGCTGATTCCGGAGGTTGTGGTGTTCGATTCGGTCGCCGGAGAAACCGACGGCCTGGTGGAAGTGGTGGCGGAAAGCATGACCCGCCTGCAGGCTGTGCGCAGCGAGATCGCGTCCCTCGACGACGTGGAGCAGATCGAGACCTCGGTGATCCTGAAGCGTCATTTCAACCGGCGGTGAGTCACGGCATGAAACCGTACCATCTGATCGCGTCCAAGGGCGCGGGCTCGATGATCGTGGAGGCGGCGCTTGTATTGGCGCAGCTGCCGCACGAGGTGGAGATGATCCCCTATGGCGAGCCGGGCCCGCAACGGGACCGGCTGCTCGCGCTCAATCCGCTGGGCCAGGTGCCGACCATGCTGCTGCCTGACGGGCGTGCGATGACCGAGAGCGCCGCCATGATCCTGCATCTGGCGGACGCAGCGCCGCAGGCCGGACTGATGCCGGATGCGCAGGATCCCGTGCGGCCGATGTTCCTGCGCTGGCTCGCATTCATCGTGGCGGCGATCTATCCAACCTTCACCTATGGCGACGATCCGATGCGCTGGGCGAGCGACGATGCGGCCGGCAAGCATCTGCGCGCGGCGACCGACGCACATCGCAAGGAGCTGTGGCTTTACTTCGCGGCGCAGACTCCGTGCAGGCCCTGGGTGCTGGGCTCGCAATTCTCAGCGCTCGACCTCTATGTCGCGGTGATGAACATGTGGCGCCCGGGGCCGGCGTGGTTCAAGGAGGAATGCCCGCAGTTCGCCAGCATCGCGGCGCGGGTGGCAGATCTGGAGCCCTTGCGCGCGGTGTGGGCACGGAACGTGGATTGACGGGAGCGATCATGGAAAAGCGCCGGCTCGGCAAATCGGATCTTCAGGTGGCGCCGCTGTGCCTGGGCGGCAATGTGTTCGGCTGGACGGCGGATGAACCGGCCAGCTTCGCCGTGCTCGACGCCTTCGTCGACGCCGGCTTCAACTTCATCGATACGGCCGACGTCTATTCCAAGTGGGCGCCCGGCCATCACGGCGGCGAATCGGAAATCATCCTCGGCGACTGGCTGCGGCGGCGCGGCAAGCGCACGGATGTGATCATCGCGACCAAGGTCGGGTCGGAGATGGGGCCGGACAGGAAAGGCCTGTCCAAGGCCTATATCCTGCGCGCGGCCGAGGATTCGTTGCGCCGGCTCGGCACCGACTATATCGATCTCTACCAGTCGCACCGCGATGACGAGACGACGCCGATCGAGGAGACGCTGGAGGCCTATGGCGAACTGATTAAGGCAGGCAAAGTGCGGGCGATCGGCGCCTCCAACTTCACGGCGGCGCGGCTGGCGGCGTCCTTGGACGCGAGCGCCAGGCACGGATTGCCGCGCTACGAAACGCTGCAGCCCGAGTACAATCTGATGGAGCGGGACTTCGAGCGCGACCTGGCGCCGCTCTGCCGTCAACACGGGCTCGGCGTCATTCCCTATTTCGGCCTCGCCTCCGGCTTCCTCACCGGAAAATACCGCAGCAAGGCCGACCTCAAGCAGAGCGCGCGCGGCGAGGATGTCGAGAAGTATCTCGATGCGCGTGGCTTCAAGGTGCTGGCGGCGCTCGACGCGGTGGCCGGACGCCACACGGCGACGCCGGCGCAGGTGGCGCTCGCCTGGCTGATGACCAAAGTGACGGCGCCGATCGCCAGTGCAACCAACACGAAGCAGCTGGCAGATCTGATCGCTTCAGCGGAACTGAAGCTCACGCAAGCCGACATCGGGGAGCTCGAGGCGGCCAGCGCGTGACTTCACGGCCTGTGCCGGCTATGCGCCAGCCAGCCACGCCAACCTTGATGGGGTCGGAGTTCTTGAGACGCCATCGGAACGCGCCCGCAGTCCGGCCCAATCAGCGCGCGAATGGCGGCAAGTAACCGCTCCTTCGCCAGGCGCAATGTCTCGTCGCGCAAGGGGATCCCGGCCTGGTCGCTGAGCCCCAGCATTGGATTGGTATTGATCTCGTAGATCTGTGGGCGGCCGTCGACCAGGCCGAAATCGGCGCGTCCGAACTGGATACCTGCGATCTCGAATGCTTGCCTCAGCGTGCCCACATGATGATTGCCGCGCACGAATTCGTTCTCTTCCGCCACGAGTTCGTTCAGCGCCGACTCCTTTCTGAGGCGCTTTGCGTTGCCCATCTTCACGACCCACTGATAGTCAACGACCTGATGGTGGGCGAATACCTGATCGCCGACGCGGAATGCCGAATACTTGCGCCACAGACCAGGCCGGATTTCCTCCGCTGCCTGCGTGATGACGGCAAGGCCGCGCAATGGCTCGCCTCGCTCCTTGAGGTCTTCAAGTGCCGCATCCAGCTCGCCCTGGTCATGCAAGAGGCCGGAATGCGGCAGCAGGTGATCGCACTCGGCCCTGATGAAGACCGGAAAACGGTCCGGTTGTGGCGCCTCGTCGGCACGCCAGGCGGAAAAGCGGTTGATGCCCGCGCGGTGCAAGGCCCGCAGCAGATCAACGCGGCAACGCACGCGCGCCGGGTCGTTGAGGAGTTGCGCCCCACCTGCGCGCAACAAGCGCGCGATCTCGGCCGCCAAGCGCAGCTCGTATGGATCCAACCGCTCGTGATCGGTGAACACCCAGGTGCCGGCAGGCAGGCTATGCTGACGGAACAGTCGGTCGTAGTGCCAGACCGAAACATTGGACCGCCCGAAGATCCGTCGGAGGGGCCAGGTCGTGTAGCGATGGGAACGGGTGGCGACGAATCGCAGCATCCGCGGACCTTGCCCGGCTGGCCATCGCCTGTCACGCGCGAAGGACCGGACTAGGACCCCGGTCCGAGGGGCGCGCGCTTGATGGCGCGTGGCGTGACTGCTAAAAAGCGTCGCCATAGCCGAAGGGCAAAGACCAAGAGGGGGCTGCATCATGGCAGGCAAGAAGATCATCGTCAGCGCTGACAAAGTGTTGGGCAGCAAGGCTGGGGTGGTGGTCGGCGCGAATCCGAAAGCCGATCGCGAAACCACGGCAAAGGTCCTCGTCAAAGTCACCGCGCCCGCCAGCAAAGGCTGAGCGGCGACCGGGTTCCGCATTCACCGCACTTCGTGCGACGGGACAGCTTCGCGCCGAATCCTGCGCGTGCCCGTTCGGCCGCGTCGGAGCTGGACCGGCATCTGCTGTCGAGCCTTGATCACTTGGCGCAGGCCTGCGCCGGGCAGGTGACGATCGATCGGCGCGGCGTTGATCGCCTCGCGGGAACCCTGGCGGCCGGTGGCACGGCGCATCCGCTGCAGTACGGCATCCATTTCGACCTCTTGGACCGGATCGCCGAGGAGGACGAGCGAGGCATCGCCGATGCGTTTGCCTTGCTTGCCGATTTCGCGTCCGGCGGGACGATCGTGGCGTTGGATGAGGTCGCGCTGGGGGAGACGCTTGCGGACATCTACCGGCGCAATATCGATTCCGACGTCAGGCGGGAGCTGTCATTGATCGCGCCCCCGGCGGCCAGTGTCGCAACAGCGACGTCGCGGCTGAGCGAAGCGCGGGCGCTGATCCAGGGCGTGGCTTCCGCTCTGGCTGAGGAAGTCGGCCACGTGACCCGGCAAGTCATCCTGGCGGCCGAAGCGCCGGGTGCTCCTTATCCATTCTACGGCGGATCGAGCTTCTTCCTGTGGGGCGGTGTGTTCCTCAATCCGGCACGCCACACGACCCCCTATGAAACCGCGGAAACCCTGGTGCATGAGGCGGCGCACACACTATTGACCGCCCTGGCGCGGGAGGAACCCTTGGTGCGCAATCCGCGCGACGCGCGGTTCCGGTCGCCAGTCCGCCAGGATCCGCGGCCGATGGAGGGAATCTATCACGCGACCTTCGTGCTGGCCCGTACCTGCTTCTTCCATCGGGCGGTGGCCGCCGCCGATTTGCCGCGCTCAATTCGGGTGGAAGCGACCGAACTGGCGGAACGCGACGCTCACCACTTCGACGATGGGTTCAACACGGTCATGGCGCATGCGGACCTGAGTGAGCTCGGCCGTGTCCTGATCGAGGATACGTCGCGCTACATTCGCGAAGGAAGCTGATCGACATTTCCGGCGACTCGGCCCAGTCACGTATCATTCGGGATGCTGCGATTCCGCTGGCGGACAAGAAAGGGACGCACATGCCGATCGATTATTCCCCCGATCTTCAATTGCTGGTATGGGCGGCGGCGCTCTGCGTGGTGCAGATGCTGGTCGCGGTGGCCGGCGCGACGCTCCAGGTCGGGCTGCCGCGCCTGGCCGGCAACCGCGACCCGCTGCCGGAGTTGACCGGCTGGGTCGGGCGGGCCACCCGCGCGCACCGCAACATGCTGGAAAACCTGGTGCTGTTCGCGACGCTGGTCATCGTGGCGCACATCGCGGGCGCCGCCAACGAGACCACGGTGCTGGGGGCGCAGCTGTTCTTCTGGGCGCGGCTGGTCTACGCCATCATCTATCTGGCCGGCATTCCGTGGGTGCGGACGGCCGTGTGGGCGGTGTCGATGGTGGGGCTGATCATCATCTTCCTGCAGCTCGTCTAGAGCAGGCAGGCAACAAACGCTTGCATCGGGGAACGGAGCGCCGCGTCAGGCGGCGCTCCAGTCTTCTCCATCACCTTGCAGGCGCACGCGTAGGCGCTCGCTGTATTCCACGACGTATTGCGGGATCCGGAGCACGTCGACCAGCAGGCTGATGCTCAGCGGCACGCCGAGGATCAGGCCGATCAATGACCAGGGATCGTCCGCCACGTAGGTGCAATAGATGAAGAGGCCGCAGGCCATTTGGGCCAGGCCCTGCTTCAACCGCCCGAGATAGATGTTGTGCAGGCCCACGCTGCCGAAGACCGTCCATAGCAGATAGGCGACCAGGCCACTCTTGCGCGCGGCGAACACCGTATCTTCGATCATGCTTCGCCGGAACTCGTCGCGGTCGTGGGTCAAGGGATGATCGTAGGACATCTGGTCTCTCCAGTCCGCCGGCTCAAGCGGCGTGCCAGCCCGCCTCAACCTCAAGCTGGTTGCGCAACCGGTCACTGTAGGCGCGCGCCCGGGCGGGGATCAGGAACGCGTCGATCACCAGCGTCAGGCACACCACACCGAGCGCGGTGATGGCGATGGCGCCGGCACCCTGTCCGCTTGCGCTCTGGGTGCCCAGAATCTTGGCGATTTCGAGCAGGCCGACGCTCAAGACGATGCAGAAGGCCTGCAAGCCGCCGAGCAGCCTCTTGCCGAGATAGAAATTGTGAACACCGATCACGCCACCGAAGTACCAGAACATGTACGCTCTGAGGACGCTCTTCTTCGAACCGGCGACCTTGGCGTCGATCAGTCGTGGATTGATCTCAGCGCGCGGCAATCGATCGTGGGGCATGTGGGTTCCGGAGCTGGGTTGCCAGAGGATGTCTTGATTCCATCACCAGCGTGTTTAGGAATGGTTAGTACTCGGCCGGCGGATAATTGGCTCAAATTTCGGTCAACCGCTCCGCGGTCGACGCAACATGTGCCGCTGGTTGGCACGCCGAGCGCAATGTGCTGGTGCATGTGCTGCTGCGAGAAGCGACCTTCGTCGCGCAAACCAGATCCGCTCCGACGGCCAATCGCCGAATTGGTCCATGCAGTACTTGGGTACTGCGACGACCTTGGCCGTGAGATCAATAGGCGAATACGACGCCGTCATGTTAGCGTTTGCAGTGGGGGAGTACAAAGAGGGCGTCAAAACGAACAATGGGAGGAGCAAATGAGGAGCCTATTGCTTTTATCCGTCGCCGCCGGTGCGGTGGCGCTGGCCGGGACGGCATTTGCGCAATCGAACGACAATATGGAAGCGCTGACCAACATGGAGGCGACGACGACGCCGATGGCGGCGTTCCAGCCGGTCCCGCAGAACGACGAGTACGCGGCACAGCTGCGCAAGAACCTGGAGCAGATCAAGCTGCCGCCGGGATTCAAGATCAACCTCTACGCCGTGGTGCCGGACGCGCGCCACATGGCGGTCGGCCCGCAGGGGGTCGTCACCTTCGTCGGCACGCGCAAGGACGCGGTGTGGGCCATCACCGACCGCAACAAGGACGGAACGGCGGACGAGGTAAAGCGTTTCGCGCCGTCGCTCGAGTTCGTGATCCCGAACGGGGTCTGTTTCTCGAAGGACGGCTTCCTCTATATCGCGGAGCGCAACCGCATCCGTGTGTTCCCCGCCGCCGAGTTCTTCTATGAGAGCCCGGACGTCGCGGTGGGTGAGGTGGTAAAGGACGGCGAGCTGATCCCCGGTGCGGATGAGAGCTTCAACCACACGGCGCGCGTATGCGTCGTCGGGCCGGACAAGAAGCTCTACGTGCAGCTGGGCCAGCCCTACAACGTGCCGCCGCCCGACCGCCAGGAAGGCTTCAAGAAGATCGGCGTCGGCGGCATCATCCGCTTGAACCAGGACGGCAGCGACCGTGAGATCTATGCCGACGGTTTGCGCAATCCGGTGGGCATGGATTTCGACCCCGTGACCGGCGACCTGTGGACCAACGACAACCAGGTCGACGGCATGGGCGACGACATCCCGGCGGGCGAGCTCAACCACATCACCGAGATGGGGCAGAACTTCGGCTTCCCCTGGTACGGCGGCGGCCACACCCGCACCAACGAGTACAAGGACAGCGAGCCGCCGGCCAACGCGGTGTTCCCGGTGGTGGAGACGGTGGCGCACGCCGCCGATCTCGGCATGCTGTTCTACACCGGCAGCAAGTTCCCGGCGAAATACAAGAAGGGTGTCTTCACCGCCCAGCACGGCTCGTGGAACCGCACCGTGCCGGTGGGCGCGCGCGTGCTCTTCACGCCGCTGAATGACGACGGGACGGCGGGCGAGCAGGAGGAATTCGCCGCCGGCTGGCTGACCCAGGACGGCGAGTATATCGGGCGTCCGGTCGGCCTCGCGCAATTGCGTGACGGCTCGATCCTGGTGTCCGACGATTTCGCTGGCGCGGTCTATCGCATCTCGTACGGCAAGTAGGCGCATCGGGCCGCGGGTGACGCAACACCCGCGGCCCGCCTATCGCGGAGTTAAATCCGATGAAGCTCCATCACGCCGCCTGGTTCGCGGCTCCGGTCGCCGCCGGCCTCGCGATGCTGGCCACCAGCGTGGCCATCGCCGCCGACGCGGACGCCGGCAAGAAGAAAGTGGCGTCGACCTGCGCCGTCTGCCACGGCCTCGACGGCATCGCCAAGAATCCCGAGGCGCCGAACCTGGCAGGCGAGAACCCGGCCTACATCATCAAGCAGCTCAAGGCCTTCAAGTCGGGCGAGCGCAAGAACGAGATGATGTCAATCATCGCCAAGGACCTGAGCGACGATGACATGGCCAACGTCGCGGCCTGGTTCTCCAAGATCAAAGTGACGGTGGAAATGCCGAAATAGCCGGCGCGCCGTCTCCGGCCGCTATTCCGCGGTCGCGCGCAACGGCTTCGCCTCGGTGACCGCCGCCGCCTGCAGCACCGCCGGCTTGAAGATCCGCAGGCCGAGGTCGGGACGGTAGCCGTGGATCTCCTTCACGTCGAGCTTGCGCAGGTAATGCACGATCTCCGGCGTCACCACCTGGCCCGGCACCAGCATCGGGAAGCCGGGCGGATAGGGAATGACGAAGATCGCGGACACCTGGCTGCCGGACAACCGGTCGACCTCCACGTCGGTCATGGACTTGATATCGAGGTACTCGCAATCCTCGTCCTCGTGGCCGCGGAAGAAGGCGGTGCGGATGTCGCCATCCTGGGTGTTGCGGGTGTTGCCGCGGCTGGAGAACATCTGGAACGCCGGATGGAAGCCGCTGAAATGCGGCAGCGCCGGCGGGTTCTCCGACAGCGAACGCACGTGCATCTCGTGGACCTTGCACTCGGTCCGGCTGGCGTTCTCCAGATCGGATTCCAGCCCCTCGCAGAAATTCACCAGCGACTTCAAGAGATAGGCGACCGCGCTGCGCGTGGTGCCGATGTTGGTCATGAAGAGCACGGTGTTGCGCGAGGTCTTGTTGATCTGGATCGCGTATTTGTCCATCAGTACGCGGCCGCGGAAATTGTAGCCGTCGATCCCGGCCATCCCGGTGAACAGGGTCAGGCGCGTCGGGTCGAGTACGAACTCGTCGCCGATCCAGGCATCCTCCATGCCGGACCAGCCGTGCTCCTGGTGGTAATAGACCTCGAGGCCGGAGGCGCGGTATTCCGCCGGGATCAGATCGCGCATCGACAGGAAGCGCAGGTACTTGGCGACGATCGGCACCTCCTTGAGGCGCTCGCGCAGCGTCATGGCACGCTCGATCTGCTTCTGCACCAGCTCGAACCCTTCGAGCGCCACCTGCCGCCGGCCGATGTCGAGCGAGGCCAGCAGCTGGTAGTTGGGCGAGGTCGAGGTGTGGGTCATGTAGGCTTCGTGGAACGCGGTCGCGACCTTGCCGTGGAAATCCTGGTCGTGGACGTGGATCATCGAGGCCTGGCGGAACGCGGTCAGCGTCTTGTGCGTCGATTGCGTGGCGTAGACGCGGACCCGCACCTTGTCCGGGTCGGCCAGGCCCTTGCCTTCCAGGCGCAGGGCGTCGCGCTCGCTCTCGCTCGGCGTGCTCTCGACCCAGGCGCGGTAGCGAGCGCGGTACTCCTCGCTGCGGTAGCGCCGCTTCAGCTTGGCGGCGACGCACATGGCGGTGCGCTGGCGATAAGTCGGGTGGAAGCCGGCGAAGGCAAACCACGCCTCGTCCCACAGGAAGATCAGGTCCGGCTTGATGGCGAGGCAGGCCTGCATCACCATCTCGACATTATAGACGATGCCGTCGAACGTGCAGTTGGTGAGCAGCAGCATCTTCACGCGGTCGAGCAGCCCGGCGCGCTTGTAGTCCATCAGCTTGCGCGTGATCTCGGCGAGCGGCACCGCGCCATAGATCGAATAATCCGGCAGCGGATAGGATTCGAGATAGCAGACCTGCGCCCCCGCCAGCACCATGCCGTAATGGTGCGACTTGTGGCAGTCGCGGTCGATGAGCACGATGTCGTTGGGCCTGAGGATCGCCTGTACCACGATCTTGTTAGCGGTCGAGGTGCCGTTGGTGACGAAGAAGGTGCGCTCCGCGCCGAAGGTCCTGGCCGCCAGCTCCTGCGCCTTCTTGATCGGCCCCAGGGGATTGAGCAGCGAATCGAGCCCGCCGGTGGTGGCCGAGGTCTCGGCGAGGAAGATGTTGATGCCGTAGAAGTCCGCCATGTCGCGGATCCAGTGCGACTTGACGACCGAGGTGCCGCGCGAGATCGGCAGCGCGTGGAACACGCCGGTCGGCTGCTTGGCGTAGCGCTTGAGCGCGGTGAAGAACGGCGTCTCGTAGCGCTCGCTGATCCCCCTGAGGATCGAGAGGTGCAGCTCCATGTAGTCGTCCTGGCGGTAGAAGATCCGCCGGAACGCCTGGGTCGTTGCGCCGACCACGTCCTCCACCGAGGCGTCCGCCACCAGGTAGAGGTCGAGCTCCGGCCGCAGCTCCGCGATCACCCGGCCGAGCCGCGCGCTCAGCTCCTCGCTGTCGCCGGGCGCCAGATCCTCGTCGTCGAGCCCGCCGAGGTAGCGCTGCAGCACGTCCAGCCGGTTCTTCGACTTGAACGCGATGCTGTAGCGCACCATCACCGCCTGGATGTTGTAGTTGAACAGCACGGCGATGATCGCATCCTCGAAGCTCGGCACCACCAGGGTGTCGTAGAGGAAGGGGTCGTCCTCGCCGCGCATGCGCCTGAGCCCGTCGCGCAGCACGCGCTCCTCGCGCTCGGCCAGCGCGTCGACCACCAGGACCTCGAAATAGGGCTTCTGGCCCGGCAAATCGTTGCGCTTCTTCTGGTCGCGCTCGTCGTACTCGACGTCCTCGGGGTCGGAAGCCAGCAGGTCGCTGGTCAGGCGGTAGCGGTAGGCCTCGCTCGCCAGCGCCCGCACGATCGAGGCGGTGAGGCGGCGGAAATCGCCATGCTCCTCGCGCCGGAAATGCTCCTTCAGCTGCTCCAGCCCGCCATGGCCGGGAAACGCCCAATAGGCCTCGATCGGCTGCAACACGGTCAGGAGATCCGCCGCCTCGTCGCGCAGGCGCACCCGCTCCTCGAGCGCGCCGGTCCGCTCCAGCCGCTCGCTCAAGGCGCGCAGCCGCTGCCAGGCGTCGGCGCGCAGCTGCGTGGCGTTGAAATAGGAGCTCATGGGACCCTCGCCGGATGCGTGATGACGGCAGGGCGATCGCGCTCGGACCGCTTCTTTGGGACCATCCTAGGCAGAGATAGCGCCTGCGATAAAGGGGAAATGGCCGCGGAATTCGGCGGAAAAGGCGCAGTGAAGCGGACGGCTACAGCTTGCTGAGGTCGATGCCGAGATGGCCGAACAGGGCCTGTTCCCATCCGGTCTCCGGCAGGCCGAAGGCGGCGCGTTCCTGCGGGGTCTTGGCGCGCCAATAAGCGAGTGTCTGGCGAAGACCGCTCAGCATCGCCTGCTGCATCATGTCCTGCGTCTTCTGCGCCGGCGATGCGGTGCCGACCCAGCGCTCGAACCAGGCGGCAAGGTCCGGCGCGTCGGGCTTGAAGGAGCGCTTCCAGACCTTGTCGCTGACGCCGTCGGCCAGCTCTTCCTCGTCCCACACCACGATCGCGCCGGTGCGCGTGTCGATGCAATCGTGTCCGGGCCGGGTGCGGGTGAAGGGCAGCAGGTGCCGCGGCCATTCCTGGCCGCGCGGCCCCGGCGCATCGGCCAGCAGGTCGCGATAGGTGCCGACGATCTCCGCAAGCGACATCAGCCCGGCGCCGGGCCCGAACCCGCCATCGGCGATTTTGAGCAGCTGCTGGAGCTCGTCCGGCAACGGGAAGCCAAGCTGCTTTGCCGCCCCGGCCAACGCGGAGTCGGAAGCGGGCGGCGGCAGGTTCGGATCGGGCGGCGATGGCCGCACGTCCCGCTCGCCGCGCAGCAGGGCGCCGAGGTCGATTCCGGCAATCGACAGCGGCCCGACCGTGACCGTCTGTCCGTGGGTGGAAGGCGGCGCATCGGTGCGCGTCAGCGGATCGGCAGATCGCGCGCGAATGCGTTGGATGAGATCGTCCGGCAAGCTCGCCATGGAAAATCCTCCGGGTAGCCACGGCATAGCTTGCTGAGGATTGGTTAAGGTTCGGGAAAGAGCGGCTGTTTCATCGCCCGCATGCGTGGGGCGGTCATGCGGGTTGGCAGCGTTCGAGCCGGGTCGCCGTGGCAGCGCGGACATGTGGGAATCCCCGCAACATGCCGCCATCCGTCATCCTCGGAGGCCTGTTGCCCGGCAGGCGGATCGATGTCACGGTCTTGTTCGCTTCCGCGCTCGTGCTGTTCGGCGTGTGGCTGGCCATCGAGGGACCATGCAAATCCTGGCGACCGAACGCATGCTGATGCGGCGCCTCGTCCCGGGCGATCTCGATGATCTCTACGCGCTCTATCGCGATCCGGAGATCCGCCGCTATTTCCCCGAAGGCGTCCTGACGCTGGAGGAGACGCGGGAGGAGCTGGAATGGTTCCTCAACGGCCACCCCGATCATCCCGAGCTCGGCCTGTGGGCCACGATCCACAAACCGAGCGGCGCGTTCATCGGCCGCTGCGGCCTGCTGCCCTGGACCATCGACGGCGTCGACGAAGTGGAGATCGCCTACCTGATCGCCAAACCCTGGCAACGCCAAGGCCTCGGCGCCGAAGCGGCGCGGGCGCTGGTGCGGTATGGGTTCGAGACGCTCGGGCTGAAGCGGTTGATCGCGCTGATCGATCCGGCGCATAAGGCTTCGATCAGGACGGCGGAGAAGGTGGGGCTAAGATTCTGGAGAGAGGTGGAGGTGGAGGGAGTGAGGAGCGCAGTTTATTCGGTCGCGCAATAGTATTTTCCCGCTGGCTTGTAAGAAAGCATACATCGTATGATTGAGCTTGATGCTCAGATAGAACGGTCAAGTCGAGGGAGCCGTGTCCCTTACCCAGTTGTCTGCAAAGTCACCTGAGCTTTTCTATCAGTACACAATCAAGCAACTCGTCGCGTTTGCGGGCGATGGAACCCTGGCCGATGGAAGCAAATGCTCGAAGGAACTTAGAGACTATTTAAGAGAGCTGCCCGCTGAGAAGCTTTTTGCGCACGTGGAGTTCTGCTTGGCAAACTCGTTTGATAAGAACGGCTTTGTTCTGCAGGACCTAGTCAATGAGCTTGGTCGCCGTCTCGACTATGAAGTAGAGAATGGACTCTATCAAGGCAAGCATGGCCAAATTGGGTGGGATGGAATCTGGAAGGCTCCCAATGGTCATTCGATAGTGGTCGAAGTGAAAACAACAGACGCCTATCGAATAAATTTAGATACAGGCGCTGCCAACTATCGCCGCAAACTCATAGATGCGCAGCAAATTGGCGAGGAATCGTCGATTCTTATCGTTGTGGGACGGCAAGATACCGGGGACCTAGAAGCGCAAATTCGAGGATCGCGTCATGCCTGGGATGCGCGAATTATTAGCACTGATGCATTGGTCAAGCTTGTCGAACTCAAGGTGAATTCAGACGAAGACGAGACCACGGAGAAGATCCGAAACCTGCTGGTTCCGTTCGAATACACGCGCCTCGACAACATCATCGACGTAATGTTTGCGACGGCAAGAGATGCTAGTGCGTCAACGATCGAAAATGAATTGCCTTCCGCTGGAGCCAATGCAGAGGATGAGGAAGACGTTTCCTACAAGCAGGAGCACACTCCAAAGGCAATTCTGGATGAAGTAAGGAAGAATTCAATCGCAGCTTTGGCTCAGCGCGAAGGAGTCTCACTGATCGCGCACAAGCGCGCGCAATTCTGGTCTGGAGACAAGACAGTCAGGGCTGTTTGTCCGGTCTCCAAGCGCTATCAGTCGGGCGGGTATTGGTACGCCTTTCATCCCCATCAACGCGCATTTATTTCCGAAGCTGTGAACGGCTATCTTCTCTTGGGATGCCTGGACAATGATTTTACCTATGCGCTACCGTCCAAAGTCATTGAGGAAGTGATTCCACATCTAAACACAACGGAGAACGAGAATCGAAAATACTGGCACATACATCTCCAGCGTACAGACAGCGGGTATCAGCTCCTTGTTCCGAAAAAGGGCCAGAAACTCAACATGAAGAAATTTGAGATAAGAGTCGTCCGGAAATAGTTCTCAAGTCCCACTCTTAAGTCGATAGAGCATCTCCAACGCCTCCTTCGGTGTCAGTTCGTCGGGACTGATCTCCGCCAGCGCACGCTCAAGAGCACTGGGTTCCGACGCGCCGGTCGGTTTCGATGCCGTCGCGACCACCGCGGAGAACAGCGGCAGATCATCCGCCAGCCTTGTCAGCGCGCTCGCCTGCTCGCCTTGCTCCAGCGTGCTCAGCACTTCCTGCGCGCGCGCGATCACCGCGGCGGGCAGGCCGGCGAGCTCGGCGACGTGGATGCCGTAGCTGCGGTCGGCGGCGCCGGGGGCGATTTCGTGGAGGAACTTCACTTGGCCCCGCCATTCCATCACCTTCATGGTGTGGGGCTTCATCTCGGGCAGGCGCGCGGCCAATGAGGTGAGCTCGTGATAGTGCGTGGCGAACAGGGCGCGGCATTTGTTGACCTCGTGCAGGTGCTCGAGCGTCGCCCACGCGATCGAGAGGCCGTCGAAGGTGGCGGTGCCGCGGCCGATTTCGTCGAGGATCACGAGGCTGCGCTGAGTCGCCTGGTTGAGGATGGCGGCGGTCTCCACCATCTCCACCATGAAGGTCGAGCGGCCGCGCGCCAGATCGTCGGCGGCGCCGACTCTGCTGAACAGCTTGTCGACGATGCCGATCTCGGCGCGCTCGGCGGGCACGCAGCTCCCCATCTGCGCCAGGATGATGATGAGCGCGTTCTGCCGCAGGAACGTGGACTTGCCCGCCATGTTGGGGCCGGTCACCAGCCACAGCCGCTGCCCGTCGGAGAGGTCGCAATCGTTGGCGACGAAGCTCTCCCCGCCGCGCTTGAGCGCGGCCTCAACAACGGGATGACGCCCCCGCGATATGCGGAACACACCGTCGCCGACCACGCGCGGGCGCGACCAGCGCTCGGTCTCAGCCAGCTCGGCAAGGCCCGCCGCGACGTCGATCAAAGCGAGCGCGCCGGCCGCTTTCGAGATGCCGTCGGCGCGTTGGGTCACTTCGGTGACGAGGTCGGCAAACAGGCGCAGCTCCAGGGCGACGGCCTTGTCGGCGGCCTGCGAAATCTTGGTCTCGAGCTCGCCCAGCTCCACGGTGGTGAAGCGGGTGGCGTTGGCGGTCGATTGGCGCTGGATGAAGCGGCTGTCCGCCCGCACCTTGTCCTGCTGTGTCGTGGTGGCCTCGACGAAATAGCCGAGGACGTTGTTGTGCTTGATCTTGAGCGAGCCGACGCCGAGGTCGCCGCGATAGCGCGCCTCCAGCTCCAGGATCAGCTTGCGCGAATCGTCGCGCAGCGAGCGCCACTGGTCGAGGTCTGCCAGGTAGCCCGGCGCGATGAAGCCGCCGTCGCGCGCCAGCAGCGGCAGGCTTTCGTCCAGCGCGCGGATCAGGCGATCGATGAGGTCGCCGTGATGGCCGAGGTCGGTGAGTGCTTGGTTCAGCAAGGGCGGCGGCGATGAGAAGCGCGCTTCGGTGAACAGCCGCTTGATCTCCGCCGCTGCCTTCAGCCCGTCGCGGATGGCGGCGAGGTCGCGCGGGCCGCCACGGTCGAGCGACAGGCGCGACAGCGCGCGTTCCAGGTCCGGCGCTTTCTTGAGGTGCGCGCGCAGATCCTCGCGCAGGCGCGTTTCGCTCAAGAGATGCGCGACGGCATCCTGGCGCGCGGCGATGGCGGCAATGTCGGTCAAGGGCGCCGCCAGCCATTCGCCGAGCAGGCGTGCGCCGGCACCGGTCACCGTGCGGTCGATGATGGAGAGCAGGCTGCCCTGCCGCTCGCCGCCAAGGGTGCGGCTGAGTTCCAGGTTGCGGCGGGTGGCGGCGTCGATTTCCAAGATCGCGCCGGCGCCGATGCGCGCGAGCGCGGTGAGGCGCGGCATCTTGCCCTGCTGGGTCAGCTCGACATAGTCGAGGATCGCGCCGGCGGCGGCGAGTTCGCTCCGCGTGAAGGCGCCGAACGCATCGAGCGCCGCCACCTTGTGGAAGCTCTGCAGCCGCAGCCGCGCATTCTCGCTGTCGAAGCGCGCGTTGGGCAGCGGCGACAGCGCCGACTTCCATTCCTGGAACAATTCGTAGAGGTCGCTCTGCAGCAGCAGGCGCTCCGGCAGCAGGATCTCGGTCGGGTCGAGGCGCGCGAGGGCGGCGGGCAGCGCCTTGCGCTCGATCGCCTGGCAGCGGAACTGGCCGGTCGAGATGTCGACCCAGGCGAGACCGAGCGTTCCGGCGGCGTCGGCGAGGGCGCAGAGATAGTTGTGGCTGGTGGCGTCGAGCAGCCCGTCCTCGGTCAGCGTGCCCGGCGTCACCACCCGCACCACGTCGCGCCGCACCACGGACTTGGAGCCGCGCTTCTTGGCCTCCGCCGGGTCCTCCATCTGCTCGCAGACCGCGACCTTGAAGCCCTGGCGGATCAGGCGGTTGAGATAGCCTTCGGCGGCGTGGATCGGGACGCCGCACATCTTGATCGGCTCGCCCAGGTGGGTGCCGCGGGTGGTGAGCACGATGGAGAGCGCGGCGGCCGCCTTCTCCGCGTCCGCGAAGAACAGCTCGTAAAAATCGCCCATCCGGTAGAACAGCAGCGCATCCGGGTGCTGGCGCTTCACCGCCAGATACTGCGCCATCAACGGTGTCGTGGCGGCGTCGCCTTTGATGTCCGGGCCATCACTCATGTCGCCCGCAAGACGCTGGGAGTCAGACATCGGCGGCTGCCCTTTGTATTTCTCTTTCGCCGCTTCTCTTGCCGTCACCCCGGGCTCGACCCGGGGCCCTCCCCGCCGCCCGCACTTGCGATTCCCGTGGACCCCGGCTCGCGCTTCGCTTGGCCGGGGTGACGGAGCAAAAATGCCGGACAAGGGCCAAAGGTGCACCGCAGCAAGCACGTTCGGTGCGCCCAACCCTTTGCAACACGCTCAAATTCATGCAAGCCTGATCGTCCGCCCTGCCGGGTGCGGGGACAAAGGAGTTTTCTGGGAAACCGAGGGGAGTCGAATCTCGTTCCATGTCCACCAATAAGCCGCGCGTCACCGAAGAGGAAGCGCTTGTTTTCCACAGCACCGGGCGCCCGGGCAAGATCGAGATCATTGCCACCAAGCCGCTGACGACACAGCGCGATCTGTCGCTGGCCTATTCGCCGGGCGTGGCCTGGCCGTGCCTCGCGATCGAGAAGAATCCGACCGCCGCGTATGACTACACGACCAAGGGCAATCTGGTCGCCGTCATCACCAACGGCACGGCGGTGCTGGGGCTCGGCGATCTGGGCGCGCTCGCCGCCAAGCCGGTGATGGAAGGCAAGGCGGGCCTGTTCAAGCGCTTCGCCGACATCGATTCGATCGACCTCGAGGTCGGCACCCGGGACGTCGACCAGTTCGTCAATTCGGTGCGCTACCTGGCGCCGTCCTTCGGCGGCATCAATCTGGAGGACATCAAGGCGCCGGAATGCTTCGTGATCGAGCAGCAGCTGCGCGAACTGGTGGACATTCCGGTGTTCCACGACGACCAGCACGGCACGGCGATCATCGCGACCGCCGGCCTGCTCAACGCGCTGCACCTGACCGGCCGCACGCTCAAGGACATCAGGATGGTGGTGAACGGCGCCGGCGCTGCGTCGATCGCCTGTGTCGAGCTGCTGAAGCGCATGGGCCTGCCGCACGATCGCGCGACCCTGTGCGACACCAAGGGCGTCGTCTATCAAGGCCGGACCGAAGGCATGAACCAGTGGAAATCCGGCCACGCGGTGGTGACCAAGGCGCGCACCTTATCCGAGGCGATGGCGGATGCCGACGTGTTCTTCGGCCTGTCGGTCAAGGGCGCGGTGACGCAGGAAATGGTGAAGAGCATGGCGCCCCGGCCGATTATCTTCGCCATGGCCAATCCCGATCCGGAGATCACGCCGGAAGAGGTCCGCGCGGTGCGGTCCGATGCCATCATCGCGACCGGGCGCAGCGACTATCCGAACCAGGTCAACAACGTGCTCGGCTTTCCCTACATCTTCCGCGGCGCGCTCGACGTGCGCGCGAGCACCATCAACGACCAGATGAAGATCGCCGCGGCCGAGGCGCTGGCGGCGCTGGCGCGCGAGGACGTGCCCGACGAGGTCGACGCCGCCTATGCCGGAAGGCGCCTGCGCTTCGGGCCGGAATACATCATTCCCGTGCCGTTCGATCCGCGCCTGATCTCGTGGGTGCCGGCGGCGGTCGCCCAGGCGGCGATGGATAGCGGCGTCGCGCGCCGCCCGATCGTCGACATGGAGGACTACAAGGCGACGCTCGCCGCGCGGCTCGATCCGGCCGCGGCCTCGATGCATCTCATCTTCGAGCGGCTGCACGTCAATCCGCGCCGCGTGGTGTTCGCGGAAGGCGAGGAGGAGCGCGTGATCCGCGCCGCGCTCGCTTATCGGTCCGCGGGCTACGGGACGCCGGTGCTGATCGGCCGGACCGAGCGTATCCGCGAGACCATCAAGCAGGCCGGCCTGGGCGAAGCGTCGGGCATCGAGATGGTGAACGCCGCCAATTCGCCGCACACCAAGTTCTATCACGAGATGCTCTACGGCAAGCTGCAGCGCGGCGGCTTCCTGCAGCGTGACGTGCAGCGCATGGTGAATCTGGACCGCAACGTGTTCGGCGCCTGCATGGTGGAGGCCGGCCACGCCGACGCGATGGTGACCGGCACCACGCGCAACTTCGCGGTCTGCCTCGACGACGTGCTGAAGGTCGTCGACGTGCGCGAGCACCAGACCCTGATGGCGATCTCGGTGGTGGTGGCGCGCGGCCGCACGGTTCTCATCGCGGACACCTCGGTGCACGAGCTGCCGACGGCGGACCAGCTGGCCGATTTCGCCGTGCAGTCGGCCTCGCTCGCGCGCCAGCTGGGGCACGAGCCGCGCGTCGCCTTCCTCTCCTTCTCCAATTTCGGCAACCCGCCGCGCGAGAAGGCCGAGCGCATCCGCGAAGCAGTGGAGGTGATGGATTCGCGCAAGGTCGATTTCGAGTACGAAGGCGAGATGCAGGCCGACGTCGCGCTCGACTACGCCCTGATGAAGGAGCTCTATCCCTTCACGCGGCTGTCGGGCCCGGCCAACATCCTCGTCATGCCGGCGCTGCATTCGGCCAACATCTCCGCCAAGCTGATGAAGCAGCTGGGCGAGACGGTGATCGGCCCGGTGCTGGTGGGCCTGGCGAAGCCGGTGCAGATCGTCCAGATGGGCGCTACCGTCAACGACATCGTCACCGCCGCCGCCTTTGCCGCACTGGCGACCATGGTGCACGTGCGGTAGGACACACCGATAATGACTTGGTCGCGGCGAAGTGCGATCCGCGCGCTTCTGGCCACCACGGTGGCCGTGGGTTCTCCTTCGGCATTCGCCCAGGACGATGCGACGACGAACAAAGTAGGCGATCTGGTGAATGCCGGGGATTTCGTCGGTGCCGTGGCAATCATGCGGAAGCTGGTCGAAGAACGGCCACTTGATCGCAATCTGCGACTGATCCTTGGGCAACTCTGCTTCGGCGGCGGCGATTTCGCGGCAGCGTCCGACGAATTCCAGCGCATCGAGAAAAGAGGTGGGACCAGAGACGATTTTGCCGTATTCGACGTCGGCGAAGTCCTGGCAATAGGCTCGACCGAGAAGGCAGCCCTCGTCGGCGGTAGTCGATTCCGGGACAGCGCGGCGTGGCTTTACTTGTCACTGCTCCGAAAGGGCGACGATCACGCGAGCTTGCCGGCTGCGCCCAGAGAGTCCATCCGGACAATGCTGCGCGGCGAGACGACCAAGGCTGAGTATATCGATCTGCAGTCGAGCATTGTCGACGCGCTGCTTGACGGACTCGGCAAGAAATACGGCTCTGCCGCCGGGGTTTCCGATATGGTGAGGATTGCCAAGCGCAATCTGCGCGCGGAATTGACCTGCGTCGCCGAATTCGCGCTGGCGGAACAGAGGCTAGGAACCAACGACCGAAAGGGCGCAATCAAAAGGTTCGAAGCCGCACTCGACAGCAAAGCGCAGCGCATTGCCGAGTTCCATATCGCAAAGGCAGAGCTCGCGCGGCTCGGTTGAACCCGCTCATTTGCATGCTGACAAGATGTGTCAGTGAGTTGCTCTATCAGGACTCCGCTGCGATCATGCTTCGGAGGAGCACATGTATATTCTCTATCACTTCCCCTATTCGCAGCACGCGCGGCGCGTGGTGTCGCTGCTGGAGGCGGCGGGGCTGCCGTACGAGTTGCGCCATGTTGATATGGCGCAGGGCGCGCACATGTCAGCAGGATATCTCGCCATCAATCCCAACCATCAGGTGCCGACGCTGGTTGACGGCGATCTCAAGATCCATGAGTCGAACGCGATCCTGCGCTATCTGTGCGCGAAGCACGCCCTGACCGACTGGTATCCGGCGGATCTCAAGCAGCGGGCGATGGTCGATCAATGGCTGGACTGGAACCAGTGCCGCCTGTCGCCGGCGGTGATCGACATCGTGCGCAACAAGGTGTTCCTGCGCGAGAAAGGCGACAAGGACGCGATCGCGCGCGGCGAGGCGAAGCTGCGCGAACTGGGCCCCATCCTCGAGGACGGATTGCGCGGGCATGAGTATCTCGTCGGGCCGAAGCCCACCATCGCTGACCTCTCGGTCGCGTCCAACCTGTTCCAGCTTTCGATGGCCGAGGCCATTCCGGCCGGCGAGCACATCGCTGCCTGGTATCGACGGATCGGGCAGATGGACGCCTTCCAGAAGTCGCTGCCGCAAGCGTGATGTTGACATACGGTAATCTTTGACTTACCGTATCTCATGGCTTACCGATCTACAATCTTGTCGGCCCTGAGCGATCCGACCCGGCGGGAGATCCTCGAAAAGCTGCGCGCCGGCCCGCGCCCGGTGGGCGAGATCGCGGCGGGCATGACGATCAGCCGCCCGGCGGTCTCGCAGCATCTGAAGGTGCTGAAGGAAGCCGGGTTGGTCGCGGAAACGCGACAGGGAACGCGGCACTATTTCGCGATCGCGCCGGAGGGGATCGGCGAATTGCGCGCCTATCTCGACGAATTATGGTCGGATGCGCTCGCTGCCTTCGCGCACCACGTGGAAAAGGAGCGCAGGCCATGAGCCAAGAGAAGGTGGCGTCGTTCAGCGTTCCGCCGGTCGACAAGAGCCTGATCGTGCCGTGCAGTCCGGCGCGCGCTTTTCAGGCATTCACCGCCGAGATCGATCAATGGTGGCCGATCAAGACGCACTCGGTGAATCAGGCGAAGGCGCGCCGCGTGCGCATCGAGCCCGCGATTGGCGGGCGCATCGTCGAGACCGCCGACGACGGCAGTGAATGCGCGTGGGGCAAGGTCCTGACCTGGTCGCCGCCCGGCGGCTTCTCCGTGACCTGGCATCCCGGCCGCCCTGAGACTCCGCACACCATCCTCGAACTCAGCTTTACCGCTGAAGGCGATGCCACGCGTGTGCGCCTCGTTCATCGCGGCTGGGAAGCGCTCGGCGCCGATGCCCAGGCCAAACGGGACGACTACAATGGCGGTTGGGAAGCCGTGCTGGCCCGGCATTTCGGCAGATATTTCAACAAGTAAGCCAACTCAGTCCTGAGGAGTCCGGCGCTTCTCACCGGCGGTCGCGTATCAGCTTGATCTTTTTCAATTTTCGTGTACCGTATACGAACTCACGAAAACACCATCCGATCGGTTGCAGGGGACTGGGAGGATCAGGCGTGCGGCATCTAGCGCTCGAGCGGTCGCTGACCGACCGCACCTACGATGCAATCGTCGAAGCGATCTGCGACGGCGAACTCAAGTCGGGCGCGCGTATCAACCAGGACGAACTGGCGCTGAAGTTGAACGTGTCGCGCCAGCCGATCGTGCAGGCTCTGGCGCTGCTGAAGATCCAGGGCTTCGTGCGGGACTCCGGCCGGCGCGGCGTGGTGGTGGCGCCGCTGGACGCCGATTTCATCGCCAATCTCTATGAACTGCGCAGCGCTCTCGATGGCGCGGCCTGCCGCGGCGCCGCCCTGCGCGGCAGCGCGGAAGCGAAGCTGTGGGGTCCGGCCCTGATCGCGGAAGGGCGCGCGGCGTTCGCATCCGGATCGGTCAAGCGCATGATCGACGCCGACATGCGGTTCCACCGCCTGCTCTATGACCTGTGCGGCAATCCGATGATCGCGGAAACCGCTGCACTGCATTGGCAGCATGTCCGCCGGCTGATCGGCGGGTATCTGCTGCACTATCCGATGCGCAATGTGTGGGACGAGCACCAGGCGATCCTGGATGCCGTGATCAGCGGCGATTCCGATCGCGCGGAAATGGCGGCCCGCCACCACGCCGACAACGCGTCGGCGCAATTCACCGCATCGGTCGCGGATACATCCGCAATAGAATCGTCAGCAAAGCCGAAGAAGCCGGCAGGCAAACGGAGGAAAGGCTCATGAAACTCAGCGAAGCTCAGATCGCCACCTTCGAAACCGAAGGCTATCTGTTCCTGCCCAATGTCTTTTCCGCGGAAGAGATGGCGCTGTTGACCGGCGAGATTCCCGGCTTGTTTGCAGAGGACCGGCCGGAAGTGATCCGCGAGAAGGAATCGAAATCGCCGCGCACGGCTTTCTACGTGCAGACCTGGAATCCGGTCTACGAGATGGTGGCGCGCCATCCGCGCCTGGTGGAGCCGGGCACGCAGCTGCTTGGCTCCGACAAGCTCTACATGCACCAGTTCAAGATCAACGCGAAGGCGGCTTTCGACGGCGCGGTGTGGCAATGGCACCAGGACTACGCGACCTGGTTCAATGACGACGACATGCCGGCGCCGCGCGCCATGAACATCGCCTTGTTCCTGGCGGAAGCGAACGAGTTCAACGGGCCGCTGATGTTCATTCCGCGCAGTCATCGGCTCGGCCGCCTGGAGGCGGACCATGACGTCACCACCACCAGCTATCCGCTGTGGACCATCGACAACGACACCATCACGCGGCTGGTCAATGAAGGCGGCATCGTCGCGCCCAAGGGACCGGCGGGCTCGATGCTGCTGTTCCACGGCAATTTGGTGCACGCGTCCGGTTGCAACATGACGCCGTGGTCGCGCTGGATCCTCTATTTGTCGCTCAATCGCTGCGACAACGCGATCCGCCGATTCAAACGCCCGACCTGGATCGCGAACCGCGACTTCACGCCGATCGAGATGCTGCCGGACGATTGCCTGTCGACTTATGCGCACACGCATCGCCATGCGGCGGCTTAGCCGGAGGCGGCGATGAATCTGCACAAGCTGCTGCTCGAGCGCGATGCGGCGGGGAAGCCGCTGCGCGTCGGGCTGATCGGTGCCGGCAAGTTCGGCACGATGTTCCTGGCGCAGGCCCGGCGCACGCGGGGCTTGCACATTCTCGGCGTCGCCGATCTCGATCCGGCACGGGCGCGTGCGGCACTCGAGCGCGTCGGCTGGCCCGCGGAACAGATCGCCGCCCGTTCGCCAAGCGAGGCAATGGAGCGCGGCACCACCTGGATCGGCGACGATGCCATGGGATTGATCGCGCATCCCGCGCTCGATGTCGTGATCGATGCGACCGGCCATCCGCCGGCCGGCATCGCTCACGCGCTCGCGGCCATCGCCAACGGCAAGCATATCGTGATGGTCAATGTCGAGGCCGATGCATTGGCCGGTCCCCTGCTGGCGGAACGGGCGCGCAAAGCCGGCGTGGTCTACAGCCTCGCCTATGGCGACCAGCCAGCCTTGATCGCGGAGCAGGTGGATTGGGCGCGCGCCGCGGGCTTCGACGTCGTCGCGGCGGGCAAGGGCACCAAGTATCTGCCGCTCTATCATCAATCGACGCCAGACACGGTCTGGCCGCATTACGGCCTGACGCCCGAGCAGGCGAAGCAGGGCGGCATGAATCCGCAGATGTTCAATTCCTTCCTCGACGGCACCAAGTCGGCGATCGAGATGGCGGCGGTCGCCAATGCGACGGGCCTGACGCCGGCGCCGGACGGACTGGCCTTTCCGCCATGCGGGGTCGACGACCTGCCGCGTGTGCTGCGTCCCAAGGAAGAGGGCGGAACGCTCGATCACAAGGGCCAGGTGGAAGTCATCTCGTCGCTCGCGCGCGACGGCACGCCGGTCAATCGCGATCTGCGCTGGGGCGTCTATGTGGTGTTCGAGGCGCCGAGCGACTACGTCAAGCGCTGCTTCGCGGAATACGGCCTCGTCACCGATCCGTCAGGCCGTTACGCCGCGCTCTACAAGCCCTATCACCTGATCGGGCTGGAGCTCGGCATCTCGGTCGCCAGCGCCGGCTTGCGGCGCGAACCGACTGGCGCGCCGACCGGATTCCGCGGCGACGCCGTCGCGACCGCCAAGCGCGACCTTAAGGAAGGCGAGGCTCTTGACGGCGAAGGCGGCTACACCGTGTGGGGCAAGCTGATGCCGGCATCGGCATCGCTGCGCATCGGCGCCCTGCCCATCGGCCTCGCCCATCACGTGACGCTGCGACGCCCGGTAAGAGCCGGTGCCTGCCTCACCTGGAACGACATTGTCGTCGATGGAAACAGCGAGGCTGTGCGCATTCGCCGCGAGATGGAAGCGATGTTCCGCGAACAAAGCGCGGCGGCACAGTAAGTACAATTACATCCAACATCGTCATTGCCGGGCCGCCGTCAGGCGAGACCCTGCAATCCAAGTTCGCGGTGCCGTGGGTATGGATGGAAACTTGGATCACCGGGTCGCGCAGCTTTCGCTGCGGCCCGGTGATGGCGGTGGAGGTGGAGCGCTAGATCAAAGCCCCACCACCTTGATCTCGCGGATCCAATAGGCGCCGCCCTGGTTGACGTTGAGCCAGCCGTCGAGATTGCCCGCGATCTGGGTGTCGGTGGCGATGATGAGCTGCTGGCCATCGACATAGACCCGCATCTTGCCGGTCGATTCACGCTGCCATGTCAGCTCATGCACCTTGCCGTCTTCCAAGTTGATCGGATCGTAGTAAGCGCCGATCTGCGTCACCTGGTTGCCCACGATGCGCTGGAGCACCAGGCCGGTTTCATTGCCCGGCTGATAGACCAGGCGATAGCCGCTGCTGGCGCTCGCACCCTGATAGGGCCCGATGTTGAGCGGGCCGTTCTTGTTGCCGGAAATCAGCTTCATCGTCATGCGGAACGAGTTCGCGATCTGCGCCGTCGTGTAGATCGAGGCATAGGTCGATTGCGGGGCCTGCTGTTCCTGCACGCCGAGGATCGATTTCAGCACGTCATTGCCGGTGACCTTGTTCTTGGTCGATGTGCCGATCTTGCTGTAGAGGCCGGTATTCGCGCCCTTGGTGTCGACATCCCAGGTCCCGGCGCTCACCTTCCAGGTCGGGTTGGTGGTGTAGTTGCCGTCGGAGAAATTGTCATAGAGGAAGACCGTGCCCGGCGCCGCCAGTGCTTTGGTCACCGGATATTGCGCGGCAAGCTTCTTGAGATCGGCTAGGAAATTGGGATCGGCCGCATCGGCATCCTCTGCCTTCTTGATCAGCGCGTTGAGATCCCCCACCAGCTTCTGGAGCTTCTGGTCGCTGGTCTGGTTTGCCTGCACCTGCGTGGCTCCGGACCAGGGCTGATAGGTGCTGTCCGCCAGCGCCGCGGCGCTCATCCCCCAAGACCCGAGGCCAATCAGCAGGGCCGCTAGCGACGCCTTACCGACTTTTGATCTTTTCATGACAATCGTCCCGTGGTGATGGAACCCGGTATACTGGTTTGCCCGGGCGGGGTTGGGTTCCCGATTCGCCCTCCGGGTGTTGGCGTGCATTTGACTATGCCGGAAAATGGGTCCGTTGCAGAAAGCGTTCCTTACACTTCTCTGTTATGACACTGTCATTTGGGCAGCCCTGCTGGCTTTGATCGGCTTCACGATCGGCGGCGATCCAGTGTGGCTGGCCGCAATCGGCATCGGCGGAATCGGCTTCACCACCTGGGCCGCCTGGATCGCAACCCGGCCGCACAGTGCGGCCTCGCGCGAACCGCCGGAAGAGGCCCCCGTCACAGTCCTGCCGGAACTCCAGACCAGCGAAGCACCAGGCGGCTTGACCGCGCCTGAACGCGAACAGGATGTCGATTCCTACGGCGTGCTGGAGGCGGTACCGCTGGCGATCCTGGTGGTCGACAAGCGACGCGACATCCTGTGGGCGAACGACCGGACGCGGCAATTGCTCGGTGAAGCGGTGGCCGGTCGCAGCCTGATGGGAGTGCTGCGGCATCCGCCCTTGATCGATGCGCTGGACCAGGTGCTGGGTGGCCAACAACTGGAGGCGCCGGGCGGCCTCGCCAGCATCGAAGGAATCGAAACGCCGATCGGACAGGACCGTGTGCTGATCGCCGATCTGAAGCGGTTGGACGCGGAACGCGCCTTGATCGCGCTCAAGGATTCCAGCGCGGAGCGGCGGCTCGAACGGCTGCGCAGCGACTTCATCGCCAATGTCAGTCATGAGTTGAAGACGCCGATCTCCACCTTGATCGGATTCATCGAGACTCTGCGCGGACCGGCCAAGGGCGACCTCGAAGCACACGAGCGATTTCTCGGCATCATGCAGGAACAGGCGGGGCGCATGAGCCGCCTGGTCGCCGACCTGTTGTCGCTGAGCCGGATCGAACTCAACGAACATGCGCGCCCATCGGGCGCGGTCGATCTGGCGGAGATCATCGGCCGTGTCGCCAACGCGCTGTCGTTGCGCGCGGCCCAGCGCGACATGAAGATTGCGCTGCCGCCGGGATCGATGGGGCGCGCCATCGGCGATGCAGACGAACTGACCCAGGTGTTCCAGAACCTGATCGACAATGCGATCAAGTACGGCAAGCGGGGGACCGTGGTGACGGTGAGCGCCGCGCACATCTCGGACCCGGCGGAGGTCAGGGCGCACCTGCCAGGGCTGCGCCGCGCCAAGGCGATGATCGCGGTGGCGGTCGCCGACCGCGGCGAGGGCATCGCGCGCGAGCACCTCCCGCGCCTGACCGAACGATTCTACCGGGTCGATGCTGCGCGCTCGCGCGATCTGGGCGGGACGGGACTCGGCCTCGCCATCGTGAAGCATGTCGTCAACCGCCACCGCGGCAGCCTGGAGATCGAGTCGGTGCCGGGCGAGGGCAGCGTTTTCACGGTCTATCTGCCCGCCGAAGAGGCCGCTGCGAGCCTGCGGGCGGCGTCATAATTGTGTCATTGAACTGTCCATTTTCCGGGTTTTTCGGCGGTGTTTCAGCCTCGTAGCCTTGGCCGCTCAACCGGATTCGCAGGCCATGTAACAGAACCGTAATCTCACTGTAGAAAGCGCGTCACGAAAGCGACCTAGTTTGCCGCCGAGTACAAAGGGCCGGCGATCGGGGTCGCATGGAGCGCGAGCAGCCGGCTTGGTTCCCATCAAACCTCAAGGAGAGGCCATGAAGCACGTATCCGTTGCTCTTGCCGCTCTCGCTGGGCTGGCAATCACCGCCGGTGCGGCCGAAGCGCGCGATCAGATCCACATCGTCGGGTCCTCGACGGTGTTCCCGTTCAGCACCGCCGTCGCCGAGAATTTCGGCAAGGGCGGCAAGTTCAAGACCCCGGTGGTGGAATCGACCGGCACCGGCGGCGGATTCAAGCTGTTCTGCGCCGGCGTCGGCGAAGATACGCCGGACATCTCCGACGCCTCGCGCCCGATCAAGTCGAGCGAGCTCGAGACCTGCAAGAAGAACGGCGTCACCGCGATCACCGAGATCGTGATCGGCTATGACGGCATCGCCTTCGCGAACAGCAAGAAGGGTCCGGTCGTCGACCTCAGCCGCAAGCAGATCTGGCAGGCGCTCGCCAAGCAGGTGCCGGTCAATGGCCAGCTGGTCGACAATCCTTACAAGAGCTGGAATGAGATCGATTCCAGCCTGCCCAACGAGAAGATCGAAGTGCTCGGTCCGCCGCCGACGTCCGGCACGCGCGACGCCTTCGTCGAGCTGGTGATGGACAAGGGCTGCGAAGAGTTCCCGGAAGTGAAAGCACTGGAAGGCGACGCCAAGAAGGCGGCCTGCCAGTCGATGCGCGAGGACGGCGCCTTCATCGAAGCGGGCGAAAACGACAATCTGATCGTGCAGAAGCTGGATGCCAACCCAGCCGCGTTCGGCATCTTCGGCTATTCGTACCTTGAGCAGAACGCCGACAAGATCCAGGGCGCCAAGATCGAGAGCGTCGAGCCGAGCTTCGAGACGGTCGCCGACAAGTCCTACCCGGTCGGACGCGAGCTCTTCATCTACGTCAAGAACGCCCATGTCGGCGTCGTCCCGGGCATCCAGGAGTTCGTCGCCGAATATGTCAGCGAGCGCTCCATGGGCGAGGAAGGCTACCTCGCGGACAAGGGCCTGATCACCCTGGACGACAGCAAATACAAGGACGTCGCGACCAAGGCGATGTCCCTATCACCGATGAATTAACACCGGATATAGGGGTGGCAGTTTCTTGCCACCCCTATATCACGTTGTCATATCACTGTAACATAAAAGAAATAATGTCTGCCGAGATGAAGCAGGCAGGCAGACGGGAGCGGTTTTGGGCATGAAACGCGCTTCAGCCTTTGCGCTCGGCTTTGCGGCTGTCTTGCTGGCCGCGCTGCCCGCCATGGCGCGCGACCAGCTCCACATCGTCGGCTCCTCGACCGTCTATCCGTTCTCCACCACGGTGGCGGAAGCGCTGTCCAAGCAGAGCGCCATCAAGTCACCCGTGGTGGAAGCGACCGGCACCGGCGGCGGCTTCAAGCTGTTCTGTGCCGGCGTGGGCGAGGATACGCCCGATCTTGCCGGCGCCTCGCGACAGATCAAGCAGAGCGAGACCGACACCTGCGCCCGCAACGGCGTCACCAAGATCACCGAGATCCCGATCGGCCTCGATGGCATCGTCATCGCCAACGCCAAGCAGGGCCCGGATTTCGCCGTGACGCGCGCACAGCTGTTCCTGGCGCTCGCCAAGACCGTGCCGCAGAACGGCCAGCTGGTCGCCAATCCCTATCGCGCCTGGAACGAGATCGATCCCAGCCTGCCCAATGAAAGGATCGAGGTGCTGGGTCCGCCGCCGACTTCCGGCACGCGCGATGCCTTTGTCGAGCTGGTGATGGACAAGGGCTGCGAGGCCTTCTCAGAAATCCTGGCGCTCGACGGCGATGCCAGGAAGGCAGCGTGCCAGCAGCTGCGCGAAGACGGCAGCTACATCGATGCCGGCGAGAACGACAACCTCATCGTGCAGAAGCTGCAGGCCAACCCGGCCGCCTTCGGCATCTTCGGCTACTCGTTCCTGGAGCAGAACGCCGACACTATCAAGGCGGCGACGGTCGAAGGCGTGGCCCCGACCTACGATACGATCTCCGGCAAGCAATATCCGGTGGCGCGCGAGCTCTACATCTACGTGAAGGACGCGCACCGTGCCATCGTGCCCGCCATCGACGCCTTCGTGCGCGAGCTGGTAAGCCAACGCGCCATGGGCACGGACGGCTATCTGGCCGAGAAGGGGCTGGTGCCCTTCACGTCCGACCGGCATATCCAGATCGAGAGCACGACGCTCGCCTCGCTCGGACTGACGCCGCTGCCGACGCCGGGTGGCGCGGAGCCGAACGGCACCTTTGACGCCGCGCTGCACAGCGTCAGCAGCTCGACCGGCGCGACCGCGACAGCGGTGCTGATCGCGGTCGTGGGGCTCTGCCTGATCGGCTTCTTCATGGGGCGCGCCCGCGCGGTCGCCAAGGCCGGCGGCGAGCTGCGCAAGCTGCATTCGTTGCCGAACTATCACGGATTCTATGTCGCCTTGTGGTGCGGGCTGCCGGCGCTGCTGGTGGCGCTGGTGTGGCTGGCGGCGCAGCCGGCGATCGTGACCGAAGCGGCCATTTCCGCGATGCCGCCGGAACGGGTGGCGAGCCTGGATGAGAGCCAGCTTTCCCTCTTGTTGAGCGAGGTGCGCCAGGCGGCGGCACACACCGATCTCACCCAGGTCGCGGATCCGGCGGTGCGCGTCGCGGCCGAAGCCTATCGCAGCTGGGATGCGATGGCGCATCTGGGTGCGATCGGCGCGGCGGTGGCGCTGGCGCTGCTCGGCATCGGCTTCGCCTACAGCAGGATCAATGTGGAAGCACGTTCGCGCAATCGCGTGGAGCGCATCGTGCTGGGCTTGCTATTCGCCTGTTCATCGCTCGCCATCCTGACCACCGTCGGCATCGTGCTCTCGCTGGTGTTCGAATCGGCAAGGTTCTTCGCCAAGATTCCGGTGACCGAGTTCCTGTTCGGGCTGCAATGGAGCCCGCAGATGGCGCTGCGCGCCGACCAGGTCGGCTCCTCCGGGGCGTTCGGCGCGATCCCGGTGATCGCCGGCACCCTGCTCATCACCTTCATCGCCATGGTGGTCGCGGTGCCGACCGGCCTGATGATCGCGGTCTATCTGTCGGACTACGCGACCAGCAGGGTGCGCAGCATCTTCAAGCCGCTGGTGGAGATCCTGGCCGGCATCCCGACCGTGGTCTACGGGTTCTTCGCGGCCCTCACCATCGGCCCGATCTTCCGGCAGGTCGGCGAATCGCTCGGCCTCGCGGTCGCGTCGGAAAGCGCTTTGGCCGCCGGACTCATCATGGGCGTCATGATCATTCCGTTCGTCTCCTCGCTGTCCGACGACGTGATGAATGCGGTGCCGCAGTCCTTGCGCGACGGGTCGTTCGCGCTCGGCGCCACCAAGTCCGAGACCATCAAGCAAGTCGTGTTCCCGGCGGCGCTCCCCGGCATCGTCGGCGCGGTGCTGCTGGCGATCAGCCGCGCCGTCGGCGAGACCATGATCGTGGTGATGGCCGCCGGCCTTGCGGCGAATCTCACCGCCAACCCGCTGCAGGCGGTGACCACGGTGACGGTGCAGATCGTGACCCTGCTGGTCGGCGACCAGGAGTTCGATTCACCCAAGACGCTGGCGGCCTTCGCGCTCGGTCTGCTGCTGTTCATCGTCACTCTGTGCCTCAACGTCATCGCGCTCAACGTGGTGCGCAGATACCGGGAGAAGTATGACTGACGCCGTGCTCATGACGCCGGTCGCCAAGCTGCGCCGGCCGGACCTGTCGGAGGGCCGCATCCGCCGCCGTTACGCCGCCGAACGGCGGTTCCGCCTGTACGGCATGCTGGCGATCGGCTTCGCCGTTTTCATGCTGGGCTTCCTCGCGATCACGGTCATCCTACAGGGCTATAGCGCGTTCTGGCAGACCCGCATCGTGCTCGATGTCAACATCGATCCGGCCGAGATCGATCCCCAGAACACGCGCTCGCCCGAATCGCTGGAGCAAGGCAATTACCAGGCGGTGGTGCGCAACGCCTTGCGCACACAGTTCCCTGACGTGACGTCGCGCGCTGACCGGCGGGAGCTCAACGACTTCCTGAGCAACGCCGCCGGCGACAAGATCAAGCGCATGGTGCTGGCGAACCCGGCGCTGGTCGGCACGACGCAGCATGTCGATGTGCTGGCCGCGGACGAGATCGATATGCTGGCCAAGGGCCGCATCGACCGCGCCGTGCCGGAAGGCGACCGGCCGCTCAAGGACCAGCAGATCGGCTGGTTCGACAAGCTAAAGCAGGACGGCCGCATCGTCAGCAGCTTCAACGTGGGGTTCTTCACCACCGGCGATTCGCGCGAACCGGAGCAGGCGGGCGTCGGCGGCGCCCTGATGGGCAGCTTCCTCACCATCCTGACCGCGATCGTGCTGTCGCTGCCGATCAGCGTGGCGGCGGCGATCTATCTGGAAGAGTTCGCGCCCAAGAACCGGATCACCGACATCATCGAGATCAATATCAACAACCTGGCGGCGGTACCTTCGATCGTGTTCGGCCTGCTGGGCCTCGCGGTGCTGCTCGGCTTCTTCGGGCTGCCGCGCGGCGCGCCCTTGGTGGGCGGCATGGTGCTGTCGCTCATGACGCTGCCGACCATTATCATCGCCACCCGTGCAGCGCTCAAGGCCGTGCCGCCGTCGATCCGCGAGGCCGCCTATGGCGTCGGCGCCTCCAAGCAGCAGGTGGTGATGCATCACGTGCTGCCGCTCGCGATGCCCGGCATCATGACCGGCGCCATCATCGGCACGGCGCGCGCCATGGGTGAATCGGCGGCGGTCCTGATGATTGGCATGGTCGCCTTTATCGTGGACATCCCGAAGAGCATCACCGATCCGGCGACGGTTCTGCCGGTGCAGATCTACCTGTGGGCGGATGCGCCGGAACGCGCGTTCGTCGAGCGCACCTCGGCCGGCATCATGGTGATGCTGGCGTTCCTGGTGCTGATGAATGCGGCGGCGGTGGTGGTCCGCCGCAAATTCGAACGGCGTTGGTAGGAGCAGGCCGATGGCATTGGCGGCGCAAAAGACCCAACAGACAGCGGATGACGGAACGATGGAACCTGGCGGAACGCTCCTGACCAACCCGAACGTCAAGCCGGCGGTGGCGGCCAGGGCCGGCGAACCGGCCAAGATGGTGAGCCGCCAGGTCTCGGTGTTCTATGGCCAGAAACAGGCCCTGTTCAATGTCGACCTCGACGTGCCGTCGCGCCAGGTGACGGCGCTGATCGGCCCGTCCGGTTGCGGCAAGTCGACCTATCTGCGCTGCCTCAACCGCATGAACGACGTGATCGACAATTGCCGGGTCACCGGCGACATCACGCTCGACGGCGAGAACATCTACGACCCGAAGCTCGACGTGGTGATGCTGCGGGCGCGCATCGGCATGGTGTTCCAGAAACCCAACCCGTTCCCGAAATCGATCTACGACAACATCGCCTACGGGCCGCGCATCCACGGCATGGCGCACAACAAGGCGGAGCTGGATGACATCGTGCAGACCAGCCTAGAGCGCGCCGGCTTGTGGAACGAGGTGAAGGACCGCCTCGCCCAACCCGGCACCGGCCTCTCCGGCGGGCAGCAGCAGCGCCTGTGCATCGCGCGCGCCATCGCGGTCTCGCCCGAGGTCATCCTGATGGACGAGCCGTGCTCGGCGCTCGACCCGATTGCCACCGCGCGGATCGAAGAGCTGATCGACGAACTGCGCGAGAACTACACCATCATCATCGTCACCCACTCCATGCAGCAGGCCGCGCGCGTCAGCCAGAAGACCGCGTTCTTCCATCTCGGCGTCCTGGTGGAATGGGGCGACACCGAGCAGATCTTCACCGCCCCGCGCGACGAGCGCACGCAGGGCTACATCACCGGGCGCTTCGGGTAAGAGGGACATAGGACAACCACATGCTGAACAAGCCGGGCGACCATATCGTCAAGAGCTTCGATGAGGATCTGAAGCACCTCAGCAACGTGATCGCCGAGATGGGCGGCCTGGCCGAGGCGGCGCTGACCCGCGCGGTCGAGGCGCTGGTGCGCCGCAACAGCGACCTCGCCACCCAGGTGGTGCAGGACGACAAGCGGATCGATGCGCTGGAGACCGAGGTCGGCCAGATGACCGTGCGCATGCTGGCGCTGCGCCAGCCGATGGCCCAGGATCTGCGCGAGGTGGTGGCGGCGATCAAGATCGCATCCGATATCGAGCGCATCGGCGACTACGCCAAGAACATCGCCAAGCGCGCCATCGTGCTGTCGACCCACGCGCCGATGAAGCCGGCCGCCTCCATCCCGCGCATGAGCCAGCTGGCGCTGCAGATCATCAAGGACGTGCTGGACGCCTATATCGAGAAGGACGCGGAGGGGGCGCGGGCCGCCTGGCGGCGCGACGAAGAAGTCGACGAGATGTACAACAGCCTGTTCCGCGAGATGCTGACCTACATGATGGAGGACCCGCGCAACATCGGGCCCTGCACGCATCTGCTGTTCATTGCCAAGAACATCGAGCGCATCGGCGACCACGCCACCAACGTGGCGGAGATCGTCTATTACCTGGTCCATGGCCGGAGCCTGGACGAAGAAAGACCGAAAGGCGACACGACCAATGTTTCCATCGATGACTGATCGCGCGAAAGCCAGCCCGCTGCCCGTGCGCGAGGCGCAGGGGCAACCCCTGGTGCTGGTGGTGGAGGATGAAGCGGCCCTGGTCACGCTGTTGCGCTACAACCTGGAGCGCGAAGGCTTCCGGGTGATCGACGCGGCCAACGGCGAGGAGGCGCTGCTGATCGTGAAAGAGCAGCGGCCGGACCTCATCCTGCTCGATTGGATGCTGCCGGCGCTGTCCGGCATCGAGGTGTGCCGGCAGATCCGCCGCTCGCCGGAGCATCGCCGCACGCCGATCATCATGCTGACCGCGCGCGGCGAGGAGAGCGACAAGCTGCGCGGGCTCGAGGTCGGCGCCGACGACTACGTCACCAAGCCGTTCTCACCCAGCGAGCTGGTGGCGCGCTGCCGCGCCGTCCTGCGCCGCGCCCTGCCGCAGACCGAGACCGAGGTGCTGCAATACCAGGATCTCTCCATGGATCTCGCGACCCACCGCGTGCGGCGCGGCGCCAAGGACGTACATCTCGGTCCGACCGAGTTCCGCCTGCTGCGCTTCCTCCTGGAGAATCAGGGCCGCGTGTTCAGCCGCGAGCAGCTGCTGGATCACGTGTGGGGCCGCGATATCTATGTCGAGCCGCGCACCGTCGACGTACATATCCGGCGCCTGCGCAAGGCCATCAACATCGACGGCGCCGCCGACCTGGTGCGCACGGTGCGCTCGGCCGGCTATGCGCTGGATGTGAATATCTAGCGCGGGCAGGCGACTGCCGGAGCCTCAGCCGGTCTCGCAGGAACCGAAGCGGTCGACCGCCTGGATAAGGTCGGGCCAACCGTAGCAGACCTGGTCCAGCATGCAGCCCCACAAGCGCTGCCTGCGCTCGGCGACCGCTTTGCCGCCGACGCGCTCGTAGAAGTAGCGTGAAGGATTGTCGCGCAGGACCCACAGGAAACCGCAGCCATATCCTTTGTCGATCATTGCCGCGAAAGCGGCCGCCAGCAGCCTCCGGCCGATGCCGCGGTCCTGGAATTCCGGCCGGACATAGAGCGTGTAGACCTCGCCGACATTCGCACCGCCTTCGCTGGCAAATGGCCCGCCGGCTGGGCGATCGCCGAACCGCGCCAGCCCGAAACTGGCAAATCCGACCACGCCATGATTGGCCTCGCTGGCCACGATCACCGGCTGCACCTCCGCGCGGTTGCGGATGACCCAGGACCATTCGCGCGCCTGGCGTTCGTAGGACATGCCCAGCAGCACCCGATGCGGCAGGAGCGCCGCATAGGTCGAGCGCCAGGTATCGACGTAGATTTCGGCGATGCCCGCCGCAGCCTGCCCGGTCGCCGGTTCAATGGTCGTCATGGAACCAGCCTAGCACGATCGCATGGCCCTGCCAGACCGTTGATGTGTCCAAGGACGACGAGCGAGAGGCGGGTTCGCGCTACTCCTCGCGCTTGCGGTCCGAATGCCCCAATTCGCGCTCCGGCGCGATTATGTCGCGCAGGCGCTGCTTCAACTCGGTGAGCTCGGCGTGCCGCCCTTCGCCCTTGCGCGACCAGATGGTCCGGCCGTCCACCCGCACCTCGAACACGCCGCCAGTGCCGGGAATGAGCGCAACCTCGCCAATCTCGTCCTGGAAGGTGGTGAGCAATTCCTGCGCCGTCCAGCCGGCGCGCAGCAGCCAGCGGCATTGCGTGCAGAATTCGATCTCGATCCGGGGCGATCTAGGTGGCATGCCTATGCTCGATGATCGCGCCGCTCGGGTAGAGGCGCATGATCCAGAGCAGCAGCAAGAGGCCGGGCACGGCGAGTACCATGGTCGAGGTCCAGAAACTCGCCCAATCCATGTGATCGGCGAGCCAGCCGCTGCCCGACGACAGCCAGGTCCGCCCTTGCGCCATGAACGAGGTCAGCAGGGCATATTGTGTGGCGGTGAAAGCGACGTTGCACAGGCCGGACAGATAGGCGACCAGCGCGGCCCCGGCCGCGCCGCCCGCAAGGTTGTCGGCGGTGATTGCCGCCGCGAGTGCGTACAGATCGTGCGGATATGCGGCACACAGCTCGGTCACCGGCGCGTTCTTGTCGGCCGCCCAGGCGGCGGTCGCGCAAGCACCGAAATCGGCGCTCTTCACTGCGACATAGGCGAAGGCGAGGTTGGTGACCGCCTGCAGGATGCCGCCGATCAGCAAGGCGCGGAATACGCCCCACTTGGCGACCGCGACGCCGCCGATCAGCGCGCCGACAATGGTCATCCAGATGCCCCAGATCTTCGTGATGCTTGCCACCTCAATGCCGCTAAAGCCCATCTCGACGTAGAACGGATTGGCCATGGTTCCGCCGAGCGCATCGCCGAACTTGTAGAACAGCACGAACAGCAGGATGACAACCCAGCCCTTGCGGTCCATGAACTCGGCGAAAGGGTCGATGACGGCCTCCTTGACCCATTGGGCATAGTCGCGCCTGCCATGCCGCATCGTGACCTTGGGTTCTGGCACGAACAGAGTCACCACCGCCGCCACGACCATCGCCCCGCTGAGCATGCCGAACACCGCGGGCCACGACACGAAGTCGGATAGTCCGACCGCGCCGGCCCCGGCGAGCAATAGGCCGAACCGATAGCCGACCTGGGTCGCAGCCGCGCCATGGCCTTGTTCGTTCTGCGGCAGGAACTCGATGCGATAGGCGTCGATCACGATGTCCTGGCTGGCGGACAAGAATGCGACGATCAGGGCGGCGAGGGCCGTCAGCCACGGATCGATCGTCGGGTCGATCTGGCCCATGACGAAGATCGCGATCGCCAGCAGCACTTGGGTCAGCAGCAGCCAGCTCTTGCGCCGCCCCAGCAGGCGCGTCAGGACCGGCAGCGGCACCTGGTCCATGATCGGAGACCACAGGAACTTGAAGGTATACGGCGTGCCGACCAGTGCGAACAGGCCGATGGTGGTCTTGTCGACACCGACCTTGGAGAGCCAGTACGACAAGGTCGAGAGGGTCAGCAACAACGGCAGGCCCGACGCAAAGCCCATCGCCAGAATGATGAGCATGCGGGGCGTGAGATAGGCCGCGATCGCCGCTCGCCAGTCTTTTTTTGCTACGACTGCTTCAGCCATCGCTCCCCCTCCACGTCCGCTCCGACTCGGCGCGGGCTTGTAACCATCTGCTCAATCGTTACGCACTTGCTCAAAGCGCGTCCAGACGATCTCCGACGGAAAGGGAAAAATCCGCACAGAATCAACGGCTCAATCGACTGGCACAGCGTTTGCTGAATCCTCTGCAGCCCCGGATGAAGCATTCCAGAGATTTCCCTAGGGCAGAGTAGACCATCCCCAGAACGACTGGGCCGCGTGGCTTGCCATGCGGCCCGTTTTTCTGCCCCCGTTTTTCTGCCGGTGATCGCGTTAGCCGCGTAATGCCCTCAGCGCCGCAATGTGCTCGGGGCCGATGCCGCAGCACCCGCCGATGATGTCGGCTCCGCGGTCGCGCCAGCCCTGCGCGAACTGTGCGTAGCGATCGGGCGTGAGATCGGCGCGGATGTCGCTCAGGTCCTCGTTGGCCGCCTCGTCGCGCTGCGGCGGGAACGCGTTGGCATAGATCCCGATCCGGACCTTAGCGCCGCGCACATCGCGGACGGCACGGGCGGCATCGACAGCGCCGGCCATGATCTCGGGTTGGCTGCAATTGAAGAGGATCACATCGCCGCCGAGGTCCAGCATGGCGCCGACCGCATCTGCAACAGTTTCGCCGGAGCGCAGGCGCGGCTCCGCCGGATCGTCGTTCTCATCGTCAAGCGTGAAGGAGGTCCAGAACGGGCGCGCGTCGCCCACCAGTGCCTGCTTGGCAAAGCGCGCTTCCGCGACCGAGCTTTGCGTCTCCGCCAGCCACAGGTCGACATGCGGCGACAGGCCTCTGATCAATGGCCGGATGATCTCCGGCGCTCTCGCCGCGTCGAACAGATCGGGGCGGTAGGAACCGAACAGCGGCGGCAGCGATCCGGCCACCTGCACCGTGCGCTTTGCACTGTTCGCCACCTTGCGCGCCAGGCCGCCGGCCAGATCGGCAAGGGTGTGCGCCTCCGTCTCGAACTTCTTCTCGCCGATATGGAAAGGCACCAAGGCATAGGTGTTGGTGGTGATGACCTCCGCCCCCGCATCGACGAAGCGCTGGTGCGCATGGGCTACGGTGTCCGGCGCCAGCATCAGCGCCAGCGCCGACCATTCCGGCTGCCTGAACGGCGCGCCCATCCGATGCAGTTCGCGCCCCATGCCGCCGTCGAGGATGATTGAAAGAGCATCAATTGAACTCCAATCAGAACACCCTCCCCAAGCTGGGGGAGGGTCAGGGCGGGGGATGTTCTCTCAAACGAAAGTGAGTCCAAGCTGAAGCGCCTCGCCCCCGCCCTAACCCTCCCCCGGCTCGGGGGAGGGGATGTGAGAGCGGGCTTGCAATTGCCTAAGCCGTCTCTGCTTCCGCCTTGCGCTCCGCCTTCTTGCGGTCGTGCGGATTGAGGATCGCCTTGCGCAGGCGGATGGATTTCGGCGTTACCTCGACGCGCTCGTCATCCTCGATATAGGCCATGGCGTATTCGAGGGTGATGGGGCGCGGCGGTGTCAGGCGGATCGCTTCGTCTTTCGACGTTGTGCGGATGTTGGTGAGCTGCTTCGACTTGAGCGGGTTGACCTCGAGGTCATGGCCCCGGCTGTTCTCGCCGATGATCATGCCCTCATAGAGCGCTTCGCCTGGGTTGACGAACAATTCCCCGCGCTCCTCCAGATACCACAGGGCATAGGCCACCGCCGGTCCCTCCGCGTTGGAGATGAGCACGCCGTTGCGCCGCCCGGCGATCGGACCGCGATACGGGCCATAGCCGTGGAACAGGCGGCTCATGATTCCGGTGCCGCGCGTGTCGGTCAGGAACTCGCCGTGATAGCCGATCAACCCGCGCGCCGGCACGTGGAAGACGAGACGCGTCTTGCCGCCACCCGAGGGCCGCATCTCGATCAGTTCGCCACGGCGCTGGCCGAGTTTGTCGATCACGATTCCGGTGAATTCCTCGTCGACATCGATCACCGCCTCCTCGATCGGCTCGGTGCGCTCGCCGGTATTCGGATCCTGGCGATAAAGCACGCGCGGCCGGCTGATCGCGACCTCGAAGCCTTCTCGGCGCATGGTCTCCACCAGGACGCCCAGCTGCAGTTCGCCGCGGCCCGCGACCTCGTAGGCGTCGCGCGTCTCGGTCTCCTTCACCTTGATGGCGACATTTCCTTCGGCCTCGCGCATCAGGCGCGTGCCGATCATGCGGCTGGTCACCTTGTCACCCTCGCGGCCCGCCAAGGGCGAATCGTTGACCGAGAAGGTCATGGCGAGGGTCGGCGGATCGATCGGCTGGGCCGGCAGCGGAATCTCGATCGACAGGTCGCAGATCGTGTCGGCGACCGTGGTCTCGGTCAGGCCCGCGATCGCGACGATGTCGCCGGCTTCCGCCTCTTCGACCGGCACGCGTTCGATGCCGCGGAACGAGAGCAGCTTGGTCAGGCGCGCGCTCTCGATGATGTTACCGTCCGGCTGGATCGCGCGCACCGGCATGTTGACCAGCGCCTTGCCGGTCTGGATGCGCCCGGTCAGCACCCGACCCAGGTAGTTGTCGTATTCCAGCGTGGTGATCAGCATGGAGAACGGCGCGTCGGTTTGCACCCGCGGCGCATGCACATGCTCGACGATCAGGTCGAACATCGGCGACAGGTCCTTGCGCTCATCCTTCTCCAGGTCCCCGACCGCCCAGCCCTGGCGCGAGGATGCGAACAAGGTCGGGAAATCGAGCTGCTCATCCTGGGCGCCCAGGATGGCGAACAGGTCGAACACCGCATCGTGGGTCTGGTGCGGCTCGGCGTCCGGCCGGTCGCACTTGTTGATCACCACGATTGGGCGCAGACCCAGCGCCAGCGCCTTCATGGTGACGAACTTGGTCTGCGGCAGCGGGCCTTCGGCGGCGTCCACCAACAGGATGACGCCATCCACCATGTTCAGGATGCGCTCCACCTCGCCGCCGAAATCGGCGTGGCCGGGCGTATCGACGATGTTGATGCGCGTGCCCTTCCAGTCGACCGAGGTGCACTTGGCGAGGATGGTGATGCCGCGCTCGCGCTCCAGGTCGTTGGAATCCATGACCCGCTCCATGACCTGCTGATTGGCGCGGAAGGCGCCGCTCTGTTTCAGGAGCTGGTCGACGAGCGTGGTCTTGCCGTGGTCGACGTGGGCGATGATGGCGATGTTACGCAACTTCATGATCGTGACTCTCAGATTGAGCAAAGTGGCGCGCAGCTCGCGTGAGCGCGCGGTCGGACCGGCGAAACGAGACTCGCCTGATCAGCCGAAGGTCGGCGGCGTTCCCGAGGTATAGCGGCTGAAGAGATGCATGGTCGTTACAGCCGGCTGAGCAAAAGTTCGGCGAGCGGCGTTTCGGGCCTGGCGCCGATATGGGAAATGACCTCGCCCGCGGCAAGCGAGGCGATGCGCCCGCAGGTCTCGAAATCGCGGCCGTGGGTATAGCCATAGAGAAATCCCGAGGCGTAGAGATCGCCGGCCCCGGTCAGGTCGACCACCTGGTCGACCGGCCAGGCGGGAATCTCGATCATTTCGTCCGCCGTCACGATGACGGAGCCGAGTTCGCTGCGGGTCAGGGCCGCAAGGTCGCAATGCTGCTGGGTGATGCGCGCGGCCTCGTCCCAGTCGTCGGTCTCCCACAGCGCCGTGATCTCGCCGATATTGGCGAACAGGATATCGACATGGTTCATGACGAGATCCTGGAACTCGCGCAGGTAGCGCTTCACGCAGAACGAGTCGGACAGGGTCAGCGCGACCTCCTGGCCGGCGTCATGGGCGATGCGCGCGGCCTTGAGGAACGCCTCCTTGGCCAGCGGCGGATCCCACAGATAGCCTTCCATGTAGGTGACCCGGGCGCGCTGGATCAGATGCGGGTCGATGTCGTCCGGCGTCAACTCATGACAGGCGCCGAGAAAGGTGTTCATGGTGCGCTCGGCGTCCGGCGTCACCAGGATCATGGAGCGTGCGGTCGGTGTGGTGGAATGGGCGGGCGGGATGTCGTAGTGCACGCCAGCGGCGCGCACGTCATGGCGGAAGATACCGCCCAGCTGGTCGTTGCCGACCTTGCCGATGAAGGCAGCCCGGCCGCCCAAGCTGGCGATGCCGACCGTGGTGTTGGCGGCGGACCCGCCGGAGATCTCCATTGCCGGCCCCATGGCGTCGTACAGCTCCTCGGCCCGATCGGTGCCGATCAGGGTCATGGCGCCCTTGTTCAGCCTCATCTCCTCGATGAAGGAATCCTCGCAATGCGCCAGCACGTCGACGATCGCATTGCCGATGCCGACCACATCGATGACGTCAGTCATGAAAGCCTGTCTGTCCCGCCCGAAAAAGCTGGCGGAGTATAGTCAGGGAACGCGAATCGGAAACCAGAATCGCAACGGGGTCGCGCATACCCCATATTCTGTTCACCGATGGCTATCCGGGGGCTTTGGCTGGCTGCCGGCCTGCTAAGCAAGATACTGTTCAGAAAGGGAAAATCCTGTGTTCAGCGCGATTGCCAAGACCCTCGGCCAACTGAACGACCCGCCGATCCGGCGGGTGATCGGCAAGACCCTGGGCCTTGCCATCCTGGCCTACATCCTGTTCGTGGTGGTGGTCTACTTCCTGATCAACTGGCTGTCGGGCCTCAGCGGCTGGCTGCAGAACCTGGCGGAATTTGGCGGGGTGATCGGCGCCATCGTGGTCGCCTGGCTCCTGTTCCCGACCGTCGCCGCAGCCATCGCCGGCATCTTCGCGGACGAGGTGATCGACGCGGTCGAGGCCAAACACTACCCGTCCCTGGGCCCCGGCAAGCCGGTGCCGGTGCTGATGGCAGTGCTGGACGGGCTGAAACTCGCGGCGATCGCGATCATCGCCAATCTCGTCGCACTGCCGTTCCTGCTGGTGTTCCCAATCTACGTTCTGATCACCTGGGGTGTGAACGGTTGGCTGCTGGGGCGTGAATATTTCGAGATGGTCGCGCTCCGGCGCATGGACCGGACCAGCGCGCACGAATTGCATCGTCGTCATAACCGTTCTTTTACCATCGCAGGCGTCATGATAGCGGTGTGCCTCACGATCCCGTTCGTCAACCTGTTGGCGCCGGTGTTGGGGGCGGCTTTTATGGTGCACATCACCCAGAATGTGCTAAACCACACAAGAGGCGCGACTCACGCCGTCAAGCCATTGGCATAGGCCGGGGAATCGCAATCTGGGTCGTTCGCAGGGGCTGATGGGGCCCTAACTTCGAGAGTAGCCGCGTTGAGGGCACGGGGCGCACTCCGACCTCACGGGAAAGGGTTAAGATGTTCGGAAAGAAGAAGGACCAGGAGATGTCGACGCCAACCAGTGCGGACACCAGTTCTGCGACGCCGGCTGCCGACCACGCCAAGAGCTATCTGCGATCGGATGCCCCGGCGCCGGGCGCGTCGCGCCCCGCGGCTCCGGAAATCGCGCGTCGACCGCCTGATCTGAGCGCCTTCACGCAACGCCGCGAGCAGCCGTCCGCGCCGCGCGCGGGCGAGGCCGACCACAAGAAGCTGATCGTCGGCCGCGAGATCATCCTCAACGGCGAGATCCGCACCTGCGATTTCCTGGTGGTCGAAGGCCGCGTCGAAGCGGTGCTGAACGATTGCCGCCAGATCGACATCGCCTCGTCTGGCCAGTTCAAGGGTTCTGCCGACATCGAGTCCGCCGACATCAGCGGCCGGTTCGACGGCGACCTCACCGTGCATGGCCGCTTGACGGTGCGTGCCACGGGTCGCGTGTTCGGCAAAGTGAAGTACGGGCAGCTCGAGGTGGAGCGCGGCGGCATCATCTCCGGCACGGTCGAATCGCTGCCGGAAGCCGCGACCAGCGAAGCAGCGGCGTAACAGTTCGATAAAATAGCCGCCGGCGCCGGAGGGCGGCGCCGGCCGGTTCTTGAGACAGGCCGGCCCTACCCGGCGGAGTGCTTTTGGGCGGGGGCCCGAAATGCGAGCTGGCCAGATTGGCCGCAGAGGGTGCTCGTGGACCGCGTTGGCCGGCGCGGCGCTCCTGCTCGCTGCCTGCCAAGCTCCGCTTTCCTCCGACTCCTCGAAGCACGCGACTACGCAGCCCGCAAGACCGATCCTGTCCGGGGATCCCGCCGCCTTCATCGGCGTGGGCGAGGCCGAGCTCTCCCGCACGCTCGGCGAGCCCAAGCAGGTACGCAAGGATGAGCCGGCCGAGATCTGGCAATACTACGGCGCGGAATGCGTCGTGGATTTCTATCTCTATGACGGCGACACCGGCCTTGCCGTCGCCTATCTCGAAGCCCGCAACCAAGCGGCGGAATCAACGCCCGCCGACCGCTGCGTGAAATCGCTGCTGCAATCTGTGTCCGCGGAACTTCAGCAGACGTCGCTCTAGGTCCGAACTCAGAAACGATTACGGGGCAATCCGATATCCGGCTGCCGAAAATGGTCGGAGCCGGAGCGATCGCAGGCTGCGGCACTGCATCGGTCCGGCTCCGTGACATCGGGCGTACCCTCATGGCAGAGGGCGACTTGCGACCCGACTGAGCCGCACCGCATAGCACTGCGCTGGTTGATGCGACCTTAACGGGCTGCGTGAAAAAGCAGGTGGATTCCAAGTTAGTGCGAATTGCCTTAGCGCCGACGCACTGCGGCATGCCGCCGCAGCCATGGGGCAAGGTTGGCGGCGCGTGCTTGGCGGGGATCGCGGGCGAGACTAGGCTCCAGCTCATGATCCTGTCCCGCCGCAGCTTCCTCACCGCAAGCGCCGCCTTGGGCGGAATGTCGATTGCCCCGGCGACGTGGGCCGTCTCGCAGGATGGACCGACCGAAATCGCGATCGGCACGCGCGTCATCGAAGTCAAGGGCAAGGCCGCCAAAGTGTTCGGACTGATGCAGCCGAATGGCACGCACGGCCTCGTCATGAATGCCGGCGACCGGTTCCGCGTGCGCCTCACGAACGCGGTGGGTGAGCCGTCGCTCATCCATTGGCACGGCATGACACCGCCCAGCGCGCAGGATGGCGTGCCGGGTGTCAGCCAGCCACTGCTGCCGCCGGGCGAGAGCTACGAGTACGATTTCACGGTGGCGCTGCCCGGCACCAACTGGATGCATTCCCATCAGCTGCTGCAGGAACAGTCGATGATGGCGGCACCGCTCATCGTGCGCGATCCGAAGGAAGCGGCGCTCGACGAGCAGGAAGTCGTGATCTTGCTGCACGATTTCACCTTCCGCGCGCCCGAGGAGATCCTGAGCGAGCTGTCCAAGGGCATGAGCCACGACCACGGCCAGATGGATCACGACATGGCGGGCATGGATATGTCAGGCATGGACATGGGCGACATGGACATGGGTGGCATGGACATGGGTGGCATGGACGCGGGCAGCATGGATCTGAACGATGTCTCGTATGACGCGTTCCTGGCCAACGATCGCACGCTCGATGATCCAGAAGTGGTGCGCGTCGAACGGGGCCAACGCGTTCGCCTGCGCATCATCAACGGCGGCTCCGCGTCCAATTTCCTGCTCGACCTCGGGCCGCTTGCCGGCTCACTGACCGATGTCGACGGCAGGCCGATCGTGCCGGTGATGGGCAGCCGCTTCCCGCTGGCGATGGCGCAGCGCGCGGACGTGCGCCTCACCTTGCCGGCAGAGGAAGGCGCCTGGCCGATCCTGTTCCAGCGCGAAGGCGACACGGCGCTGACCGGGATCGTGCTGGCGACCAAGACCGGCGCTGTCGCGAAGGCGGCCGATCAGGCGCATCACCCGATCGGTGCGATCGACCGCGAAGTGCCGATGGTCTGTCAGGCGGCCGAGCCGCTGCCCGAGCGGCCCGTGGACCGCAAGCTCATGATCGACCTCACCGGCTCGATGATGACCTATCGCTGGGGGATCGAGGATGCCGGCGCACCGTCGCAGCATCCTCACTTCCCCGTCAAACAGGGCGAGCGGGTGGAGATGACCCTGACCAATCGCAGCGGAATGTCCCACCCGATGCACCTGCACGGCCATCACTTCCAGATCGTGGCGATCAACGGCACCCGGGTGCATGGCGCGGTGCGCGATACCGAACTGGTTCCGGTGGGCGGTTCCGTGACCCTGGCATTCGATGCCGGCAATCCGGGACAGTGGATGTTCCACTGCCACAACCTCTATCACATGCTCTCCGGCATGATGACGCAGGTGCGGTATCTTTGACCTGGCAATATGGTGACGCGCTGCGCGCCGTAGGTTAGACTCTGGTCGCCGGTATCCGCAGGGGGATCACATGAGCTGGATCATCTGGATCGTCCTTGGCCTCGTCGCGGGGATCATTGCCAAGTTCATCATGCCCGGCCGCGATGGCGGCGGCCTCATCATCACGATCGTCCTGGGGATCGTCGGCGCCTTGGTCGGCGGCTTCATCAGCATGCGGCTCGGATTCGGCGATGTCACGGGATTCAACGTGCCGTCCATCGTTATCGCGGTGCTGGGCTCGATCCTTCTGTTGATCGTCTACCGCGTGGTCAAGCGCTAGGCCGTTAAATCAGGCCACGTGCTCGATGTCGTCCTGCGTCAGGTGACCGGGGACAATCGTCACCGGCACGCGCATCTTACTGACATATTTCCCGGTTAGGGCGGAGACCAGCGGGCCGGGGCCTTTGGGCCCGACCGAGGCGGCGAGCACGAGAATCGAAATGCCGGGCTCTTCCTCGATCAGCTTGAGCAGTTCGTCGCGCCGGTCGCCTTCGCGGAAATAGAGCATCGGCATCTTGCCGGAGAGCTTGTTCACTTCAGACGCCATCTTCTGCATGGTGGCCTCGGCCTGCTGGCGCGCCTCGTCCTTCATCAGTTGATTGACGCCCATCCAGTCGCCGAAATCGGCCGGCTCCATCACGTGCACCATGGCGACGCGGCCGTTCGAGCGGAAGGCGCGCCGGCAAGCATAGCGCAATGCCACCTTCAGCTCCGGCGATTCGTCGATCACCACCAGGAACACGCGCTCCTGCGCCGCAGGCGGCGGGCTCGCCGGTTGGACTTGGGGGTCGGATCCTGGGTCGGTGCTCATGACTCACCTCTACCGCTTGCGGAAAATCAGATGCGCCAGCCAGCCCGTCAACAGCGACACCAGGACGGCTGTCACGCCGTAAGCGAAACGCTGTGTGATGGACCGGGCGTTGGCGTATTTGTAGATGTCAGCGCCGAACCCGACCTTGCTCACCACCAGCGGCATATTCTGCGCATCGACGATCTTGCCGTCGCGCACCAGATAGACATCGATCAGGAACGTGCCGGTCGGGACGTTGGAGGGCAAGTGCAGATTGGCGCGGAACAGGGTCGTGCCGACGAAGGTCACGCGGCCAACCCGGTCGGCATAGAGGCCCTGCTTCCGTTTCTGCTGCACCAGGGCGGTGCGGAACGGGCCGACCCCGGGGATGGAATTGTCGACGGCGTCGAAATGCACGCGTCCGACACCGAGTTGATAGCGATCGAGCACATCGGGCGTGAGAATCTCATACAATGGACGCGAGGAGGCAACGCCGTACAGCGACGGCACGCCGTCGAACTCGATCGAATCCGCATTCACCCAGACTCCGGCGATGCGATCCTTGCGATGCACCAGCAGGCGGCTGGACGGACCGCGCATGACCAGGATGACATCGCCCGGCGCATCGATCGCGCCGAACACCAGGATATCCTGACCTGCAAAGTCGGTGGTGATCTCCACCAGATGGTCATCGACATCCGCCACGATGCCCTTGGCCCAGACAGGCGCAGCAACAGTAACGCCGAGCAACACAGTCATGCACAAAGCCAGCGGCCGCATCACCGCGACCCTGCCAGGCTCTGCAGGACGTAAAGGTCGGCCGGCGTTGCCACCAGCTCGTAGCACACGCCGACGGCAACGCTGAGGATGAGCAGCGCCATGAGGAAGCGAAGCTGCTCGCCCGGCAGCCGCGCGCCGATCCGGCCGCCGAACTGCGCGCCGACCACCGAGCCGATCGTGAGAACGAAGGCCAGCATCACATCAACCGTCCGGGTCTCGACCGACTGCAGGATGGTGGTGACGGCGGTGACGAAGATGATCTGGAACAGCGAAGTCCCGACCACGATCGCGGTCGGCATGCCGAGCAGATAGATCATCGCCGGCACCAGCATGAAAGCGCCGCCGATGCCGAGCAGCGCCGACAGGATGCCGACCGCGAATCCGAGACCGACCGGCAAGACCGCGGAGATGTAGAGCCGCGATTTCTTGAACCGCATCTTGAAGGGCAGGCCATGCACCCAGACGTGCTGGTGCAGCTTGCGCGGCGCCTGCGCGCGCCTGACCCGGCGCAGCGCGTGGATCGATTCCGCCAGCATCATGAGGCCGATCGAACCCAACATCACCACGTAAGCGAGATTGATGACCAGGTCGATCTGCCCGAATCGGCGCAGAATGGAGAACAAAGCCACGCCGACCGCCGAGCCGCATACGCCGCCGGACAGCAGGACGGTACCCATCTTGAAATCGACGTTGTCGCGGCTCCAGTGCGCGAGCACGCCGCTGACCGAGGTCGCGACCGTCTGGTTGGACTGGGTCGCGACCGCGACGGGGGGCGGCACGCCGATGAAGATCAGCAGAGGCGTCATCAGGAAGCCGCCGCCGACGCCGAACAGGCCGGACAGGAACCCGACGCCACCGCCGAGACCGAGCAACAGCAGCACCGACACCGAGATCTCGGCGATCGGCAAATAAACCTGGAAGCTGAGTAGCCAGTCTAGAAGGGCGCCCAGCATGCGCGACCGAACCCCCGGTCCTTACGATCCAACCCGCCCGGCTGGCGCTTGAAGGCGTCGGCCGGATATCCCCCGCGACTGGTGATGGCGGCCTGTGAGACGCATCCTCAAGAAAATGCTGGATGATGTGAGCGTCTTCGGCGACAGCGACTCGGGGACCGCGGCCAATCGTTGGTCTCACTCTACGACGTGAGGCCAGGAGTCGGAAGTCAGAAGTCGGAAGTCAGAATAATAACTTAGTGAGCGAAATCGCGTCCGCGAGCCGGCCGATCTGACTTCTGTCTTCTGACATCCGATCTCTACTTCTGCAGGATGTCGGTCAGCTCTTCCAGCTGGGTGCGAGCGCGCAGCAGATAGAACCCCTGGACGGCAAGGTGATTGGGCTCGACCAGCGCATTCGGCGTACCGTTGATCACGACAAGCGGCTGCAGGCTGGCGCCCTCAACCATGGAATCCACCATGCGCTGCCAGACATTGGCTGCGCCCCGTTCACCGACGATACTCTTGAAGTCTTCGCCCAGATCGCGCAGCAGCAGCGCGTTCCCGTAGAGCAGGCCTTTGTTGTAATAGAATATGTCGTCGGCATGCAGGTCGATCCAGTCACCGGCATGCTCGTCGATCTGCTGGTCGACCGCGTTGGACGCAGCGCCCAGATCCTTGCCGATGCGGTCCAATGTGGTGATCAGGTTGTCGGCGCGCGGTTCGAAGTTCGCTTTCCCCGCGGCCAGCCGGGCATTGTAGCTGTTCAGCTTCGCCATCGCCTTGAGATACTGCGTTTCGGAATTGGCGGCGAGCGAGGCGGAACTCACGTACCAGACGTTCGGCGGATAGTTGAGCAGACCGCGCGCGTCGGTCAGATCCGGGTCGGCGCTCGCCGAACCGCGCGACCGGCCGATCTGGTCCGCCATCTCGATCGCGAAACGGGCGAGCGCCTGCTGGATGCCGCGCTGGAAGTTCGGCATGTTGTCGAGCGCATAGCCCGGCATGAAGAATGGATCGTTCGCGGGCCAAGAGGTCTCGCCCACCTCGCGCTGGATGAGGGCCGCAGCCAATGCCACCGCCTTGCTCTCACCCTGCGGCACTTCGCCGGCGGTGAACGCCGGATCGTCGTTGATCTTGTGCACGATGATCATCCCGGCGGGGTAGTAGAGCAGCAGCACGACCAGGATCACGAGCGCGATCCATTTGGCTCGCTTCAACCACCGGCGGCTGGAACCGGGCAGTTTCGGCGTGTCGGCTGGGGAATCGAGGAACGGATCGGCGGTCATAAAGGCCTACTCCAAGTGGGGCGATCCTTGAGACTTGGTGTCGAAATCCCGGTCCGGCAAGGTCAGCGCAGGAACCCCACGATATCCTCGACCTGACGCAGGACCGGCATGGCGATCTCCTGGGCGCGTTCGGCGCCGCCGCGCAGGAGCGCGTCGATCTCATCCGGATGCGCCAGCAGGCGCTTCATCTCGCCATTGATCGGACCCAGCGTCGAGACCGCAAGATCCGTCAGCTCGCCCTTGAAGCGCGAGAATTCGTGGCCCGCGAAGCGCTGCACCACTTGCGCCAGCGTGACGTCGGACAAGGCGGCATAGATCGACAACAGGTTGAAAGCTTCCGGCCGCGCCAGCTCCGCCTCGGCCCTTACCTCGCCCTCCTCGTCCAGGCATTCGGTCCCGGGCAGCGGCTGGGGATCGGTCTTGGCCTTGCGGAACTTGAGCGCGATGGTCTCCGCATCGTCGGTCATGTTGATGCGGCTGTAATCGCTCTCGTCGGACTTTGACATCTTCTTGGTGCCGTCGCGCAACGACATGACGCGCATGGCGGGTCCGCCGATCACCGGTTCCGGGAGCGGAAAGAACTCGACGCCGTAGTCGTTGTTGAATTTCTGCGCGATGTCGCGCGCCAGCTCGAGATGCTGTTTCTGGTCCTCTCCCACCGGCACGTGCGTCGCCTTGTAGGCCAGGATGTCCGCCGCCATCAGGACCGGGTAGTCATAGAGCCCGACCGAGGCATTCTCGCGGTTCTTTCCGGCCTTCTCCTTGAACTGGGTCATGCGGTTGAGCCAGCCCAGGCGCGCCACGCAGTTCAGGATCCAGGTGAGCTGCGCGTGGGCGAAGCACTGGCTCTGGTTGAAGATGATCGAAGCCTTGGGGTCGATCCCGGACGCAATGTAGGCGGCGGCGACCTCGCGCGTGTTCTGGCGCAGATCGGCCGGCTCCTGCCACAGCGTGATGGCGTGCAGATCGACCACGCAGAAGATGCAGTCATAGTCCTTCTGCATGCGCACCCAGTTCCGCACGGCGCCCAGATAGTTGCCGAGGTGGAGCTTGTGGGTCGGCTGGACGCCGGAGAAAATACGGTTCATCGACTGTGCTTTCGCGCTCTCGCTGTGCAATGGGCCGGAGAACGTCCGCCGGCCGCAGGGTGGCGGCTATATCGCCGCCCGGAAGCGGTTTTCGCAAGGCTTTTCAGGGCCTTCAGAGCTCCTGAATTTGATCCTATCAGTCCGATTTCGAGCCGATTGGCATTGAAGGAAAAGGCCAAGACCCTCATATTATGAAGCGGCTAGAGGGCCATTTGGCCCGAGGGAACCAAGGAGTAGAAACATGGCCACGGGACCACAGAGGGAATATTACGGCCGCATGCCGGCCGGCGCCCGCGCTGCCGAAATCGATGTCGGCCTCCGGGCCTATATGCAGAGGGTGTTCGGCCTCATGGGGCTGGGCACCGCGATCACCGGCTTGGTGGCGTTCTTCACCGCCAACAGCCCGGCCTTGCTGAACATGGTCTATGGCACGGGCCTGCGCTACGTGGTGTTCTTCGCTCCGTTCGCCTTCATCCTGGCGCTGAGCTTCGGGATCAACCGCATGCGCGCTTCGACCGCGCAGCTGGTGTTCTGGGCGTTTTCCGCCGTCATGGGTCTTTCGCTGGCTTCGGTCTTCCTGGTCTATACCGGGCAGTCGATCGTCACGACCTTCTTCGTCAGCTCGGCGACCTTCCTCGGCATGGCGCTCTATGGCTACACCACCAAGCGCGACCTGACGGGCTGGGGCTCGTTCCTGTTCATGGGCCTGCTAGGGCTGATCGTCGCCAGCATCATCGGCCTGTTCGTGCAGAGCTCTGCGCTGCAGTTCGCAATTTCGGTCATCGGCGTCCTGATCTTCACCGGCCTCACGGCCTACGACACCCAGAAGATCAAGGAAATGTACTATGCCGGCGACGATGGCGAGATCCATGGCAAGAAGGCGGTGATGGGCGCCCTGGCGCTTTACCTCGACTTCATCAACCTCTTCCTCTACCTGCTGCGTTTCATGGGCGATCGCCGCTAGAAACGACGGCAGACCACGTTACGAACCGGGGCCATCTGGCCCCGGTTTTGTTTTGTGCGCTGGGTCTGGCGCGCGTTCTTTTCGTTCGCTAGCTTGGCGCCGGCTGCAGCCACATCGTCAGGGGACTCATCCATGTATACGCTCTATTGGTCGCCAGGCTCGGCGTCGATGGCGCCGCACGGCGCCTTGGAAGAGACGGGCGCGAAGTTCGAGCTCAGGCTCACCAGCGTCGATGCCGGCGCCAACCGCGATCCGTCCTATCTCAAGCTTAATCCGAACGCCAAGGTGCCGACCTTGGTGGTGGACGGCAGTTTCGTCATGTTCGAATCGGCCGCCATCACCATGTTCCTCGCGGACCGCCATCCCGAAGCAAAGCTGGCGCCGGCGCCGGACGAGATGGCGCGCGGGCACTACTATCAATGGATGACGCATCTCACCAATTCGGTGCAGCCGGCGATGCTGCGCTACTACTATCCGGACCGGCACACCGTCGACGAAGGCGGCGCAAAGGCGGTGGCGGCAAAAGCGACCGAGGAGATCGCGACCCTGTGGGGCCGCATCGACCAGCATCTTGCGGCGCATGGGCCCTATCTGCTGGGCAACCGTTTCAGTGCGGCCGACCTTCATGCGCACATGCTGTCCGGCTGGCAGGATTGCTGCCCGAAGGCCTATGAGCGTTTCCCGAACTTGAAGCGGCTCGCGGATCTGGTGGCGGCACGCCCGGCCATCCAGCGCATGATCCAGAAGAATATGGCCTAGCCCTCATGGCGACACCGCGCGACATTCTTCAGTTCTGGTTCTCGGATCGCGCGCGCGCCGTTTGGTTCGAGAAGGATTCGGCGTTCGATGCCGACATCCGCACTCGCTTCGGTCCAATGGTGCATGAGGCGCAGATGGGCGCCTTCGAGGACTGGCGCGCTTCGCCGGACGGCGCGCTGGCGCTGCTGCTCCTCATCGATCAGTTCGCGCGCAATCTCTATCGCGGCCTGGCGAAAGCCTATCTTGGCGACGCGCATGCGCGCGAAATCGCGAGCGAAGCGATCGCGCGCGGGTTCGACCGGCGCTATCCGTTTCCAGACCGCGTGTTCTTCTACCTGCCGTTCGAGCATTGCGAGACCCTGGCCAACCAGGACCGCTACATCGCGCTGCTGCAGGGCTGCGTGCGCGAATTTGGCGATGTTGCCGCCGAATACCTGGACTATGGCCACCGCCACCGCAACATCATCACGCGCTTCGGCCGCTTCCCGCACCGCAATGCGGCGCTCGGCAGGGAAACGACGGAAGAAGAGGCGGAATTCCTGAAGGGGCCGAATTCGTCGTTCTGAATGCGAACGCGCTACGGCGTGAGGTTCAGCACGCTCTGTGCCCGCACCATGTCGATGAGGTCGGTTTGCATGGAGCCGACCTTGCCCTTGAAGGCGGTCAGGAAAAGGACCGCGCCGCGAAAGTCTGGCGTCAGCAACTTCACGCGGTCGCGCATGTCGGAGAGGCCGAAATCGGCGACCTGCTCGGGCGTCGGATTGAAGCTGGCATCGAGCTGTTTCAGGATGGTTGCGCGTCGCTGGTCGCCCAGGCGCGGATCAAGCTTGAGCAGGATCCAGTAGCTGCTGAGCTCGCCTTTGACCTGCGCGGTCTTGTCGGGCTTGCCGTAGGTCGCTTCGAAATTGGTGAGCGCGGCCTGCGGTTTCATATCCTTGCCTTCGAAACTCTGGGTAAGATGGGCCCAGAACACGCGCCGTCCGTCCTCCTGGGAGGAGAACCAAAGCGCGAGCGTGCGGTTCTCGGTGAAATGACTCTCGATATGCTGGATCGGCGCTTCGATCAGCACGCTGTCTTTGAGGACGTCGTGCAGATCCTCTTCGTAGATGCCTTCGAGGAATTCGCCATCCAGCGACTCCTCGAGCGGCATGTCGAGCGGAACATTCATCACGCGCTGGCGCGGCTCCTCCGCCAGCGCGATCTGCGAGGCCGCAAGCAGCGCCACGGCGCCGAGAACCAGGCGCATCATGCGACTTTTGCTTCCTTGCAGGTTTCCACATGTCCGCTGGCCTGCTGCATCAGCCAGTCGCGGAACGCCTTGATCTTGGGCTGCTTCAAGGCGCCCTTGGCATAGACGATCCAATAGCCGGTATCGGTCGGCACCGTGAAATCGATCGGCTTCACGAGCCGGCCATGGCGCAGATCGTCGCCGGCATTGATGACGTTGCCCATGGCGATGCCGAGCCCGTCGATCGCCGCCTGGATCAGCAGGTTGGAGAAGTTGAGACTGAGATTGGACTTGATCTTCACCTCGGGATATCCGGCGGCGCGCAGCCAGTCCGACCATTCGTCATATCCGGAGCGCATCCAGTCGCTGTCGGTCAGCAGCGGATATTGCAGCACGTCGCGCGGTTCCTTGATCGGCTTGTCGGGCGAGATCAGGGTCGGCGCACACACCGGGAAGATGTCGTTCTTCGCCAGCAGCTCGCTTTCGAGCGCATCCCACTGACCGCGTCCGAAACGGATGCCGAGGTCGATGTCGCGCCCGCCGATCTGTTCCACCGTGCTGGTGGCGGAGAGCCGTACCTGGACGTCCGGATATTGCCGCTGGAAGTCGGACAGGCGCGGCACCAGCCACTTGGCTGAGAGCGATGGCAGCGCGGTGACGGTCAGCGGCCGGTCCTTGCCGAAGCGCGTGATCTCCGCGGCACCTTCCGACAATTGCTCGAAAGCTGTCTTGACCGGGCCCAGGAACCGCTTGCCGGCTTCGGTCAGACGCACTTGGCGGGTCTTACGCTCGAACAGAGGCTGGCCCAACCACTCTTCCAGCGCCTTGATCTGATGGCTGATCGCGCTGTGCGTGACGTTCAGCTCGTTGGCGGCCTTGGTGAAGCTCTGCAGCCGGGCCGCCGCTTCGAAATAGTGCACTGATTTCAAGGGCGGAAGGCGCATCGCGAGGGCCCTTTCTTCTGTCAATTTTTCTAACAGAACGCCTGAGAAACTATCGTTTGTCCGAGTTGGAAATCAAGGCCATTCTCCTAGTCAACGGCGATGACGCCACACTCAGACCTGTGAGGTTAGCTATGAAGTACAATACCTTTTCAAGCCCGATCAACGGCTTGTCGCGGGGCGTCGGCCACGAGATCGTCGCGGTCCTCGACCGGCTGTTCGAAGCCCCCTTCATCTGGGCGGAACGGGCGGCGGAGCGCCGCCACCTGGCGCAGCTCGACGACCACCTGTTGAAGGATATCGGCCTCAATCGGGCCGAGGTCGAAACGGTCAGCACCAAGCCGTTCTGGCGGGCATAACGAGGAGTTTCCCGGGATGGCGCCCCCGCCATCCAGTCCAAGCGCGGCGCGACGGACGGAAGCGGTCCGCTCTCACCCGACTTCTGTGAAGCGCCGCGCAAGGACAACCCAAACCCAAGGAGACAGACCATGAAGTACCAAGCAGACGGTATGTTGGACCTGGTTCCGCGGAGTGGTCTGGCGCACATTGTCGCCACCGAGCTGGCGCCTGCGCTGGATCGCCTGATCGAGGCCCCGGTCATCTGGCTGGAGCGCATGCGCGAGCGCCGGCAGCTGGCGGCTTTCAACGACAACATGCTGAAGGACATCGGCGTCAGCCGCGCCGACGTCGAGCACGTCGTAGAGAAGCCGTTCTGGCGGGCATAGTTGTGAGCGGTCTATTGGCCTTGAGGGTGGCGCAGTCCCTCAAGGCCATGGAACTCGACGAACTTGGTCATGGTCGACCACAGATAGTCCCCGAAATAGAACGGCGTGAAGGGCTCCATGCCGGGAAGCGGCAGGGGCTCAATCAAGGCATCCGCTCTGGCATCGTAGAAGAACGGGATCGAGAACCGCTCGCGCCCATTGCCGATGACGCGATGCTCCGTCGCCCTGATGCAGCCGCCCGTCCAGCGCTCCAGCAGCTTCCCGAAATTCACCGCCAAAGTGCCTTCCTCCGGGGCAACGTCAATCCAGGCGCCATCCGGGCCGCGCGCCTGCAGACCGACAACGCCATCCTGCGCGAGCAGCGTCATCAGTCCGGAATCGACATGGGCGCGACCGAGCAGATAGTGCCGCTCGCCGCGATTGACGACCCAAAGCCGGTCCTCAGCCACGCCCGTCATCGAGTCCGGCGGTCGCACCGGATAGTGGATGAGGCGCAGGGTCGAGATTCCATCGGCAAAGGCCTCGTCAAATATCCGTTCCGGCAGACCGAGATTTCGCGCCAGGGCGCGCATCAAGGCCTGCGCGACCCGCTCCATGGCACGGAAGTAGCCGGCCGCCGCTGCGCGCCAGCCTGGCAGCATGCTTTCCGACGGCAATGGGGTCGGCTCGCGCAGCGGATCGCCGGCCGCAACGGCATCAGTGCCGCGCGCGATGTCCGGGCCGAGGTCGATCCCCTCCTTGTAGGTTTCGTGGCCATTCTGCAGCGGGAACCAGCCGCGATAGATGTTGCAATGGGCGGGATCGAACTTCTGGCGCCAGAGCTTGCGCGTCTCGGCAAACGGCAGATCGAACAGGCGCAGCAAGGCACGGCGGGAGGCGGCATCGACCGGGATGTCGGGCGGGAGGCCGCCGACCGTCATGAAACCGGTGCCGCCGGCCGCACGCATGATCGCGCCATCGGTCTCGGCGCGCGCTGCGGCGCTTCCGGAGAACAAGGCGGAGATGTTGATGCGCGGTACCACGGCGGCCCTTGTATCAGATCGCGGTAATTGGACCTCGTTGCCCGCCGCCGGGTCAAATGCCAAATGGCGCGCGCTCGTTGCGGAAATCAGATGACGCCAGCTTTATTCCGGCGGGCCAGCATGTCAAAAGCATCATTTGCCGCAGCGGATGGCGAGGGGACATGAAAGCACATTTCCAGAGGATGGCGGCCTATAACCGCTGGGCCAACGAGCGGCTCTATGAAGCGGCGGGCCAACTCTCGCCCGCCGCGCTCGACGAGAAGCGCTCGGGCTTCTTTCCGTCCATCCTGAAGACGCTCAATCACATCCTGGTCGGTGACACGATCTGGCTCGGACGGCTGGAAGGCACCGGCAGCCCGGGGATCAGCGGGCTCGACCAGATCCTGCATGCGGAATTCAGCGCGCTGACAACTGCCCGGCGCGCCATCGATGAGCGCATCATTGCCTACGTGGACGGGCTCGTGCCGCGCCGCCTGGAGGAGGACCTCGTCTATCGCACGATGGCTGGCGAACCCCTCACCACGCAGGTGGGCCAGGTGCTGACGCACGTCTTCAATCACCAGACTCACCATCGCGGCCAGGCCCACGCCATGCTCTCGTCTACTGAGATCGCGCCGCCGTCGCTGGATCTCATCTATTTCCTGCGCGATCATCCGGAGGTCGCAGCAATCCGGTGATGTCGATGGACCCTCAACTCGCTCTGCTCAGCATTCTCGGCACGCTGGCCATCGGTGCGATGAGCCCGGGGCCGAGCTTCGTGGTGGTGGTGCGCGCATCCGCTGCATTGTCGCGACGCGACGGGCTTGCGTCCGCGCTGGGCATGGGCTGCGGCGGATTGGTGTTCGCAAGCCTGGCGCTGGCCGGTCTGCAGGCGCTTCTGATGCAGGTGTCGTGGCTCTATCTGATCCTGAAGGTCGCGGGCGGCGGCTATCTCATATATCTCGGCCTCCGGATCTGGCGCGGCGCGAAGGTTCCGCTCGCGATGTCGAATGGCGGTGCGCCAGCGACCGTCGCGAACCGGCGCAAGAGCTTCGCGATCGCGTTCGCGACCCAGATCAGCAACCCAAAGACCGCGATCTGGTATGCCAGCGTGTTCGCGGCCTTCCTGCCGAATCCGATTCCGAGCTGGATGTTCTGGACCCTGCTGCCGATGATCTTCGCGCTTGAGGCGGGCTGGTACACCATCGTCGCGCTCGCATTTTCCGCCGCGCGTCCGCGCGCGCTCTATCTCGGCGCCAAGACCTGGATCGACCGCTTCGCCGGCAGTGTCGTGGGTCTGCTGGGCGGCCGGCTCATCCTGGAAGCGGTGCGCGGCCGCATCTCGTGAAAGCCTGGCAAAGCTGGATGATCGCGCTGGCGCGTTCGCCTAGCGTGACCCGGTGGATGCACGCCAACCGTGCCACCGCGACCCTGGCGCGTCGCTTTGTCGGCGGCCTGACGGCGGAACAGGGAATCGAAACCGCACGGCAGCTACACGAGGCCGGTTTCAAGTCTTCGCTCTACTACCTCGGCGAATATGTCGCCGATGCGGACCTGATCGCGGAGACCGTACGGCAGAAGATGTTGGCCGTGACGCTGCTCGAACAGGCGCGCCTGCAAGTGCATCTCTCGATCGATCCGACCCAGATCGGCTTCGGCTACGACGATGCGTTGGGCGAGCGCAATGCGCTGGAGATCGGGCGTGCGATCCGGCGATCGGACGGCGATCGGCCGGTCCTGATGCTGGACATGGAGGACGCCGATTATGTCGCGCGTACGCTGGCGCTGCGCGATCGGTTGGCGGCCGAAGGCGTTCCGGTCGCGCAGACCCTGCAGGCCTATCTCAGGCGCACCGGCGACGACCTGGCGCCGATCATCGCGCAAGGCGGCAGCGTGCGCTTGGTGAAGGGCGCGTTCGCCGATGCCAGGGCGCACGCGTTCCAGTCGCGCGCTGAGATCGACCGGAACTATGTCGAGCTCGCGCGCACGATGCTGGGCGCCGACGCCAGGGCGCGCGGCTTTCGTCCCGTGTTCGGCACCCACGACGATAGCGTGATCGCTGAGATCCGCCGGATTGCCAGGAACGGCGGCTGGCCGGCAGGCGCCTATGAGTTCGAGATGCTCTACGGCGTGCGCACCGAGCTGCAGCGGCAATTGCGCGACGCAGGCGAGCAGGTGCGGCTCTATCTGCCGTTCGGCCGCGACTGGTGGCCTTACGCCGTGCGCCGCGTCGGCGAAAGCCCACGGAACGGGCTGCTGCTGGCGCGGGCGGTGGTGAGCGGGTAGGCGGATAGAGCTCTACGCAGCGCTGGAATGACAAAGGGCGCCGACCATGCCGGCGCCCTCAATCGATTGTCTGGTGACCGCCGCTACTTCGGCGAGATCACCATGATCATCTGGCGGCCTTCCATCTTGGGCGCGCTCTCGACTTTGGCGACGGCGTCCAGATCGGCCTTCACCCGGTCCAGCACCTTCGCACCCAGTTCCTGGTGCGCCATCTCGCGGCCGCGGAAGCGCATGGTGACCTTCACCTTGTCGCCTTCCTCGAGGAAGCGATGGATGCTCCGCATCTTCACGTCGTAATCGTGCGTGTCGATGCCGGGGCGCAGCTTGATCTCCTTGACCTCGATGATCTTCTGCTTCTTGCGCGCCTCGTTCTTGCGCTTCTGTTCTTCGTATTTGAACTTGCCGAGATCGAGGATCTTGCAGACCGGCGGCGTGGCGTTGGGCGAAACCTCGACCAGATCAAGGCCGGCGTCGGCGGCCATATTGATGGCTTCCCGGGTCGTGACGACCCCCACCATGGTGCCGTCTTCGCGCACAAGGCGCACATTCGGGACGTTGATCTGGTGATTGATGCGCGGTCCATCATTGCGGGACGGCGCGGGCTCCTGGGCAGGCAATCTAGCTATGGAAGGCTCCTGTAAGCTGTTAAGGGCTTGAAACGAAAGCACGCAATCGAGCGAAGCCCGATTGCGCGTAAACCATTATGCCATAGCTGAGAAAGCGGGGGGAAGGGGGTGGCCGGGGGTGCCAACCCCCTTCCCAAGGCCGCTGGGCGCGGCCGCTTCGGGTTACTGGGTGGGGGTGTCGCCAGTACCCTGATCGGGTGTGCCGTCGTCGTCCGTAATCAGGTCGTCGTCACCGGCGTCCTGGTTGTCGCCAGCCTCATGATCATCGCCGACGTCATGGTTTGGGCCATCATCGTCGCCAGCCTCCTGGCCATCGTGATCGCCACCATCGTGGTCACTGCCTTCGCCGCCGTCATGGCCGCCTTCGCCGCCATCGTGACCGCCGCTGTCGCCACCATCATGGCCGCCTTCGCCACCACCGTCGTGATCGCCGCTGTCATGGCCGCCTTCACCACCGCCGTCATGATCGCCGCCGCCATCACCGCCCTCGCCGCCCTCGGCAAAGGCCTTGGTCATGGATAGATGGCCGTCGAGGCTGATCGGCAAGGCAGCCGCGAAACCGAGAGCGAGGGCCGCCATGGCGGCGGAACGCAGCAGCCGGCGCATCCTGCGCTTCGGGTCAAATCCCTCATCGTCGATAAATTGCTGACGCGAAAAGCGGTCCATCGTCTTATCCTCCTGGGGTGCCGGGCCGGTCCCTCCGACCGACCGTGCCAAGGAGGGTAACGGAACGATCCTGAAGCCAGCCTGAGGCGGAATTTAAGCTTGGCTTCAGCTAGCGAATGCCAGAGTGCGGCCATGATACGCGCGCGATTGGGTCATCGAAAAAAGGGCAGGGCGGCTGCCTTGCTTGCGACTGCGTCGCTGGCCGCGCTGCTGGCCGGCATGTCGCCGGCCGCGGCCGAGGATTGCGCGGCCGCCGCCGAGGCGCCGCCTGCGGATCTCGCCACACCGTCGATGCTCTACGATACGCTGCGCGCCCGCACCAACGCGCAATTGCTGGCCATCGGATTTCTCCGCAAGCCGATGGAAGAGACATGCGCATGGATCTACGAGGTGAAGCTGCTGACCGCTTCGGGGTCGGTAGTGGAACTCGACTTCGACGCCCATGGCCTCGACCTCGTCGGCGCGCGCGGCCCGGATCATGATCATGACGCCGCGAGCCTGGTGAAGAATTTCGGCGGTGATGCATCCTTCCTGACCAGCGGCGCAAATAAGGGCGGCAACGGCGCAAAGGCCACTGCGTCCAGCAACAATCGGGGCGGCGGCGAGGGTGGCAACTCGGGAAGCGGATCCGGCGGCGGATCGGGCAATAGTGGATCGGGCGGCGGTTCTGGCGGTGGCGGATCGAGTGGCGGATCCGGCGGCGGTGAAGGTGGCAGCGGGGGCGGCGGCGATCACGATGGCGGTGGCGAGGGTGGCGGCGGCGGTTCTGGTGGCGGTGGTGGCGAAGGCGGTGAAGGCGGCGGGGACGACTGATGCGCGTGCTGGTGGTTGAGGATGATCGCCAGATCAGCCGGCAGGTCGTGCAGGCGCTTTCCACGCACGGCTATGTGACGGACACGGCCCGCAATGGCGAGGACGCCAAGTTCCTGGGACAGACCGAAACCTACGATGCCATCATTCTCGATCTTGGCCTTCCGGTGCTGGACGGCATCTCGGTGCTGCAGAGCTGGCGGCAGGAAGGGATGAAAACCCCGGTACTGGTGCTGACTGCGCGCGGCACCTGGTCGGACAAGGTGAAAGGCCTGCGCGCCGGCGCCGACGATTATCTCGCCAAGCCGTTCCACATGGAGGAGCTGATTGCCCGCATCGAGGCGCTGATCCGGCGCGACAAGGGCTCGGTGCGCTCGCTGCTGACCTGCGGCGACGTGCAGCTCGATACCGCCACCGGGATCGTTACACAGCGCGGCCAGGCAGTGGTGCTGACCGCGCTCGAACACCGGCTGCTGGCCTATCTCATGCACCGGCCCAAGGCCATCGTTTCCAAGGCCGAGCTGACCGAGCACATCTACGATCAGGCGTTCGACAAGGATTCGAACGTCATCGAAGTGCTGGTCAACCGGTTGCGCAAGAAGTTCGGGACCGATTTCATCAGGACACGCCGCGGTCTCGGCTACATGATCGGCGATGACGCCGTCGCAACCTGACGCACCGGCGATGGCCGCGACTTCGGAAGAGGGCGCGATCGCAGCATCGGTGCAGCGCCAGCGCGCACGCTCGTTGACGGCGCGGCTGGTGCTGGTGGCTGCGCTGGGCGCACTGCCAGTCCTCTTCCTTGCCGGCGCATCGCTGCTTTGGCTGTTCTATGAGCGGATCGAGAGCAGATTCGACGACTTCCTGGCCGCCTATCAGCGGCAATTGATCGCCGCCATGGAGATCTCGGCGGATGGCACCTTTAACCTCACAGCGATGCCGGCCAATCCCCAGTTCGATCTGCCGTTTTCCGGCTGGTACTGGCAGATCAGCATCGGCGACCGCACGCTCGCGCAATCGACTTCGGCGGGGCCGCTGCAGGGCGCCGACGGCCTGCTGATCTCCGCGGTGGATGGCGTTTCGGACACGACCGGCCCTGGCAACGCAGAGCTGAGGGCGGTTGCGCGTGACGTGCGTTTGCCGGATGGCGACAAGACGGTCCGGGTCATTGTTGCCGGACCGCATGCCGAGATCGACCAGGAAGTGCTCGCGTTCGGGATCCAGGTTGCGCTGGCGCTCGGGGCGCTCGGCCTCGCCTTTCTGCTGGCGACCGCGCTGCAGGTGCGCTACGGCCTGCTGCCGCTCGGGGCGCTCCGTGCTGCATTGCAGAAAGTGCGCAAGGGGACTGCCCCGCGCCTGGCCGGCGAATACCCGATCGAAGTGACACCGCTGGTCGACGAATTGAACGAGGTGCTGGCGCATAACGAGGCGCTGATCGCACGGGCGCGCGTCCAGGCGGGCAACCTTGCCCATGGCCTCAAGAGCCCGTTGACCGTGCTGCAGCAGGAACTGACCGAGATCAGGGACGAGCGCGGCGACATCCTGCGCGATCAGGTCGCCATCATCGGCGATCAAGTGGAGCGCGTGCTGGCGCGTATCCGCGCCGCAGGTCCATTGAGCGCGACCGGCGGTCGCACCAGGCTGGTCCAGGTGCTCCAGGATCTCGCCTTCTCGCTCGACATCATCCATCGCGAGCGCGGCATCAAGGTCGAGATCGATTGCAGCGATGGCGCAGTGTTTCCCGGCGATGCCGCGGACCTTGCGGAGATGCTGGGAAACCTCATGGATAACGCCTGCAAATGGGCCAAGACGACGGTACGCGCGAGTGCTCAGACCGGCGCACAGGGCCTCCTCATCCTGATCGAAGATGACGGACCCGGCATTCCGCCGGCGCGGCGCGAAGCCGCGCTGATGCGCGGCACCAGGCTGGACGAAACCGTGCCGGGCAGCGGGCTCGGCCTCGATATCGTGCGCGAGATTGCGGAGCTCTATCGCGGCAGGCTGAGCTTGGAGGAATCTCCGCTCGGCGGCTTGCGCGCCAGGCTGGAACTGCCCGGCGATTGAGGAGCCGTCAGCCTGCCCACAAGCTCAACACAAGGCCGATCAGCACGGCGCCGACAAGACCAGCGATAAAGACAACCCGCTGCCAACGTGAGCGCAGGATGATCTCGCCGCCGCGCGCCTTGTCGGCCGGATAGGGTCGCTTGGTGGGGTCGTGATTGGTGTCGGGCATGGGCCTGCCGACGCGCTTTCTGCCACTCTTGAGAACCGCTGATCGGCCATCCCGTTGCTCATTTCGGCAGCGTCGCGCGATCCAATCCAGCAATGGGTCGCGGCAGTGCCGGCATGAAATGGCCCGCGACTCGGGAGATGGCTAACCGTTCGGTAGCTCAGACAGCCTTGTGCCATAGGTCCAATCGTGCTCATGCCGTGCGTGATCCAGATCACAATTTGCTTCAAGGCGAGTCATAGAATTCGAGCGCACCTGAGACGATCGAGGCATTGCGCATGTGCGCAGATGCGCCGATGCGACTTGCGCCGAAGGGCAAAGCATCGAATCAAGATCGCTACGCAAGCGCTTGAAATACAGCACATGGAAGAGCTCTGGTGGCGAAGGCAAACGCGATTCAGCTAAAGACGTTGCGGCTCGAATTGCTCTTGGCGCGCCATTTTCGTGCTGTGATCGAGGGCTCGGAAATGCCCGCACCACAGGCGTTTCCGAGCCCTCGCGACTTATCCACAGAGCGTTTTGTGATGGCCCGACTCGCAGAATCGGCGTAATAATCACGCGTTTCCGACTGTTCGGCCTTGTCTTTATCGACCGGTCGTGATTCTTTCCGGGGACTGATCCCCTACTGAAAAGAGAGGCTTAAGACCATGGGAATCAAACCATCCAAGGGCGGAAAGTCGACTCCGACGACCGTTACCCAGAAGCATCTCGCTGCGGACATCGCCGCTGCGCACGACCTTTCGAAGAAGGCGGGTGAAGCAATCATGAACGACGTGATTGCCCTCCTGGTGAAGAACCTGAAGAAGGGCGCCCGCATCCGCCTCGCCGGCCTCGGCGTGTTGCAGGTGCGCAAGCGCGCGGCGCGCATGGGCCGCAACCCGGCGACGGGCGAAGCCATCAAGATCAAGGCGAGCAAGAAGGTTGCGTTCCGCGCGGCCAAGGAGCTCAAGGAATCGATCTGATAGAGATCGATCCTTCGGGGCCTTGCCGAAAGGCCCATTAGACAGGGTTTGGGGGACGACCGATAAAGCGTGCATGAGACAGGGATAAGTGCCGAGCCATTAAGCCAGCACTTGCCCAGGGAGTGATTCACTCTTCCGTTTGCGCGCCCGGTCGTTCCCGACCCGGTTTTCGGATATTCTGCTAGGGGCGAGCGACCACCGAGAGATGCTGCGGATCGAGCTGCAGCGCGACCGTCGCACCCTGCTCGAATCGGCTGCCGACCGGCTGCGAGAGGAACAGCGCGCCGAACTCCGTGTCGAGCGTGTATTCCCAAATTCCGCCTAGATAGGTCGCCTTGCGCACCGTGGCAGGCAGGCCGCCGGAAGCTGTGCTCCTGTCGGCCAGCGACACTGCCGCCGACCGCACCACCAGGTTGCCGGCTGCCCCGTTGACGCGCGGCGCTTTGACCTGCAGTTCGATGCCGCCGAACCGGACGGTGGCGGTCGATCCTTCGTATCGCAGGATGTCGCACGGAATGAGGTTGGCGCCGCCGATGAAGTCGGCGACGAAAGAATTGGCGGGCCGTTCGTAGAGGTCGGCCGGCGTTCCCTCCTGCGCGATCTTGCCTTGGTTCATCACCACGATCTTGTCCGATACGGCCAGCGCTTCTTCCTGGTCGTGGGTGACGTAGATCGAGGTCAGGTTCAGCTTCTGCTGCAGGTCGCGGATCTCTTCGCGCATGCGGCGACGCAACTTCGCGTCCAGATTGGACAAAGGCTCATCGAACAGCAGCACTTGCGGCTCCAGCACCAGCGCACGGGCGCAGGCGACCCGCTGCTGCTGGCCGCCGGACAACTCCGACGGCAGACGTTCGTCATAGCCCTCGAGGCCGACCAGGTGTAGGCCTTCGCGCGCTTTCTCCAGCCGTTGCGCCTTGCTGAGCGCGGCGTCCGCCAAGCCGTAGGAGACGTTCTCCAGCACGGTCATGTGAGGAAACAGCGCATAGGATTGGAACACCATGCTGACATCGCGCTCGTTGGGCGGCAGCAACGTCACGTCCTTGTCGCCGATCAGGATGCGGCCGGTGGTGGGCATTTCCAGCCCCGCCACCATCCGCAACGTGGTGGTCTTGCCGCAGCCCGACGGCCCCAGCAGCGTGACCAGCGTGCCCGCCTCGATGGTGATCGATATCTCTTCGACCGCAGTTACTGCGCCATATTGCTTGCGCACCTTGTCCAGCACCACGGCGGCGGCGCGATTGGCAATGCTCATGACGCGGCCTCCAGCGATACCGGTGTGGGCGCAATGCGGCGTGCGCGCCGCTGCTCGCCGACGCCCAGTTGGATGGTGGCGATTGCCGCCAGCATGCACAGGATCAGGACCGAAGAATAGGCGATGGCGACGCCGAAATCCGACACCTCGACCCGGCCGACGATATAGGCGGTGGCCAAGTTGTACTGTGCGCTGACCAGGAAAATGACAGCGCTGACCGAGGTGATGGCGCGCACGAAGGCGTAGACCAGGGAGGCGACGATGGCTGGGCGCAACAGCGGCAGGATCACTCGCCGCACCGTGGCGAAGCTGCCGTGCCGCAGGGTCAGCGAGCACTCATCCAGGCTCTTGTCGATCTGGCTCAGGGTCGCGAGACCGGCGCGGATCGAAACAGGCATGTTCCGGAACACGAAGCAGATGATGAGGATGAGGCCGGTGCCAGTCAGCTCGATCGGCGGCACGTTGAAGGCGACGATGTAGCTGATGCCGATGACCGTTCCGGGAATGGCAAAGCTCAGCATGGTCAGGAACTCGAAGCTGTTCTTGCCGAAGAAATTCTGCCGGTTCAGCAGATAGGCGGTCAGCAGGCCGACCGCCGCGGTCAGCGGTGCGGCGATGGCGGCAAGCTCGATGGTCGTGAAGAAAGACTGCCAGGCGCGGCCGCTCCACAGGATGCCGTGCGGGCCCCAGTCGATCCCGAAGGCGGTGATGTAGTGCTGGATGGTCGGCGTGTTGTTGAGCCCGAGGGAGCGCACGAATCCACCGGCCAGGATCATGAGATAGAGCAGCGCGGTGAAGGCCAGCCACGGCATGGTCACGGCGTAGATCAGGACCTTCAGACCGTGCGGCAGCGCCGCCGGCATGCCGGCATCGCCCTTGCCCGAGATGGTGGTGTAGGAGCGCCGGCCGAGCCAACGGCGCTGCAGCACGAAGGCCGACAGCGTCAAAGCGAGCAGCACGATCGACAGCGCGGAGGCGCGCCCGGGATCGTTCTGCGATCCGACGATGGCAAAGAAGATGTCGGTCGACAGCACGTCGTAATTGCCGCCCAGTACCAGCGGATTGCCGAAATCGGCCAGGCTCTCCACGAATCCGATCAGGAAGGCATTGGCGAGGCCGGGCCGCAGGAGCGGCCAGGTGACGGTGCGGAAGGTGCGCCAGCGGTTGGCTCGCAGAGTCTGTGCCGCTTCCTCCATCGACGGGCTGATGCCGTCCACTACGCCGATGAGGACCAGATAGGCGATCGGCGTGAAGGCCAGCGTCTGCACGAGCAGCAGTCCGGAGAAGCCGTAGATCCAGCGGCTCGGCGGAATGCCGAACACGTCGCTGATCAACACGGTGCCGACGCCGCTGCGCCCGAACAGCAGGATGATGCCAAGTCCGATCACAAAGGGTGGCGTGATGATCGGGAGAACCGCCAGCAGGCGCAGCAGCCCCTTGGCCCGGAAGCCTGTGCGCTTGTGCAACAAGGCGAATGCGAGGCCGAGCAGAGTCGTCGTGATGCCCGAAGCCACCGCCAGCCAGGTCGAATTCCACAACACGCCACAATACTTCTGACCGGCGAAACAGCCGAGGGACCAGATATCCGGCGCGGTCAGACGCGCGGCGAGCGCTGTGATGGAAAAGCGGCCTTCGTCACTGACGGCCGCACGCTGCAGCACGGCAGCGACCGGAAAAAACACGAACAAGGCGATCGAGGCGACGATGATGGAGATCGATCCGACCAGGAACAGATCGCCGCGCATGGCACCGCGCCGTGCAAAGCCCGCCGCGAGCAGCAGCAGAAACGACGTGCCGGCAATGAGCGCACCGGCCCCCATGCCTTCCTGCGGCTGGACGGGGCCGAACACGCCTTCGAGGGCGGGAGAGGTCCAGCCATGCAGCCCGATCAGGAAGCCTTCGAGCAGCATGTAGGCGAGCCCGAATGCGCCGCCGAGCATGATCAGCAGCGCACCGCGCCGGTGACCGAACAAGGCGGGCAGCGGAATGACCAGCCCGAGGGCCAGCGGCCACAGCCATCCGGCGCCGAACAAGGATGCCTGCAACAGCGCCGGGGCGGTCTTGGCGTCCGGAAAGGACGCGGTCCAGCCGAAGCTCCAGAATCCGTCGTCGATCGCATACCAAGGCAGCAGCGCCAATCCGATCGCGGCGGCGATCAGAAGGGCGACGACGTTGCGGTCTTGGCGGGACAGACGGTCCATAAATGGCGACCGGCGGCGAAAGGCTTCGCCGCCGGCCTTGCCTGCTATCGGTTACTGTGCCGCGATTTCCTTGTCCCACCGGCCGAGCAGGCGCTTGCGCTCGTCGGAGGAACCGTATTTCGCGAAGTTGTAGTCGATGAGCTTGATCTCGGAGAGCTTCGGCGCAGCTTCCGGGATCGGGGAATTCTTGTTCGACGGCACCTGGAACGAATTGGCCTGCGCGCCCAGCGCCTGGGCTTCCGGGGTCAATGCCCAGTCGTACCATTTCTTGGCATTGTCGAGGTTCGGCGCGCCCTTGATGATGCTCATGGACCCGGTTTCGAAGCCCGTTCCCTCGCAGGGCGAGACCACCACCATCGGCACGCCGGAGGTGACGGCCGGCGTCACCAGGTCATGCTGGAACGAAATGCCGATCAGCGTCTCGCCGCGCGAGGCCGCCTGCGCCGGCGCGGCGCCCGACTTGGTGTATTGATTGACGTTCTCGTTCAGCTTCTTCATGTAGGCGAAGGCCTCTTCCTCGCCGAGGATCTGCACCATGGTGGCGAGGAACGTGTAGGCGGTGCCGGAGGAGTTCGGGTTGGCGACCTGGACTTCGCCCTTGTATTCCGGCTTCACCAGGTCGGCCCAGCACTTCGGGCCTTCGACGCCTTTCTCCTTCAGCACGTCCGCGCTGTAGCCGAAGCCGAGCGCGCCCATGTAGATGCCGACCGTCTTGCCGTTGGCAGTCTTGTGCTGCTTGATCGCCCAGTCATTGAGATCCTTGAGCATCGGCGATTCGTAGGCGAGCGTCAGATCCTCTTCGGCGGCCTGCAAATGTGGGTCGCCGGTGCCGCCCCACCAGATATCGCCCTTGGGGTTCGCGGCCTCCGCCTTCACCTGGGCGTAGGTCTCGCCGGAGCTCTTGCGCGTCATCGCCACATTGATGCCGGTCGCCTTCTGGAACTCGTTGACCATGAGCTGGCACCACTCCTCCTGGACGGAGCAATAGACCGTCAGGTTGCCGTCGGCCTTGGCAGCATCGGACATGCTCAACCCAGTCAGAGCCAAGCCGGCCGTCAGGGCGGCGAATTGCAGAATTGCAGAAGCAGTTCGCGTCATCGATATCCTCCCGGTTTATTTGCCCCTGGAATGAAAATTCCATATGAGGCAGTTTTTTGACAGATATATGACAACGCACATTGACCGATCGGACGGCGTCTGCAAAGAAGAAATGTTGTTGCAGTGCAGAATCAGGCAGGACTTGACGGATGGATTCGAGCGATCTCGGTCTGCGTTTTCGAATGGCGCACGGCGTGGTACGCGAGGCAGGACAATTCGCGCTCGAGCGTTACCGGCAGCGCGAAACGCTCACCATCGAGCGCAAGGGCCGACAGGATTTCGTGAGCGAAGCCGACAAGGCGTGCGAAGAGCTGGTAGCCGCGGCGATCCTGCGCGCGTTCCCCGGCGATGCCTTCCTGGGGGAGGAGGGCGGCCTGCGGAGCAGCGGCGGCGCAGCGACCTGGATCATCGATCCGATCGACGGCACCAGCAACTTCATCGCGGGCATTCCTGTATGGTGCGTGTCGCTAGGCCTCGTCATCGGCGGGAAGGCCGTACTCGGACTCATCTACAACCCGGTGACGGACGAACTCTATACGGCGCAGACCGGCGAAGGGGCGTTCCTCAACGGCCGCCGCATCCGTGTCAGCACGGCCCAACGGCTGGACGAAGCGCGCATGGGCCTCGGCTTCAGCTATCGCCGGCCCGTCGATGAGCACGTTCGTGCCGTCTCCGCCTGCCTGGAGGCGGGCTGCGAGTATGTGCGATTCGGGTCCGGGGCCCTGGGCATGGCGTTCGCGGCCGACGGCCGGCTCGACGGCTATTACGAAGCGCACATCAATGCCTGGGACATCGCGGCCGGCCTGGTGCTGGTGACGGAAGCGGGCGGCTGGTGCAGCGACTTCTTTGGCGCGCCTGACGCACTCAGCAAAGGCAACGCCATTCTCGCGACAACACCTGCCCTGGTCGCGCCGCTGCGCGCATTGCTGACCATTTGAGCGGCTCGTCTACGCCGCTTCTGCCTGCACTAATCTGTCGTATCCGGTGAGTTCGTCAGAGCGGCCGGTGCGCGTTCCATCGCCATCGCCGCAAGGTCGACCTCGGCATAGACCGGCAAATGATCGGACGCGCGGCGCACGCTGGTGTCGATCCAGGAGCGCAGCAAGGCCTTGCCTGGCCTGCAATAGATGCGGTCGAGATTGAGCATCGGCCGCCACGACGGGAACGTCTTCTGCATCGTGTGAGTCGGGATAAGGGTGGTGAGCGTCGAGCGCACGCGCCCGTGCCAGTCGTTGAAATCGCCCATCATCAACAAGCCGCCTGGTGCATCGCCGGAATCCCCGACGGATTCGCCGCGCACCAACGGCTCGAAGATATCGAGCTGCGGCCGGATCTCGTTGGGCCGCAGACCCAGATGCGCGGCGATCACGCGGATATAGCCGAACGGACTTTCGATCGTCGCCTCGATGGCGCAGCGGGTCTCGCGCCGCGAGATGTGAAGCTCATGGATGTTGACGTCGTGCATCGGCCACCGGCTGATCAGGACATGGCCATAGTGACCGTCCGGGGCGACAATGGTTCGGGCCTCCGCGGCATGACTGCCCAACACTTTTTTCAGCGCAGTGAGCGGCAGGTTGGTCTGGTCCTTGCCGCGCGAATCCACCTCCTGCAGCGCCACGATATCCGGATCGTGCGGCCGGATCGCCTCGATGATGCGGTCGAGGTCGCGACGCAGATCGGTGCCTATCGCGCGATGGATGTTCCAGGTGAGTACGCGGGCGAAATGGTTCGCCTCGGGGTGGTTGCCTGCGTGTTCTGTCATGATCCGCGGATTTGTGTCCGGGGATTCATGACACAGTTTCGCCTCGGAGTCTGCGGCCAGGACGCCGTGGCTGCCGATCGCGGTCGCGCTGCCGCGAGATGAAGATCTGCAGGCCGATGGAGATGCCGATCGCCGCAGCCAGCAATCCGGCTAGAGTGGCGACGCCTTCCAAGGTCGGTTCGCGGATCAGGGCGATCGCTTCGTCGCCCAGCAACGACATCACCGCCAAGCCCGGCGCCAGGCCGATTGCGGTTCCCAGCAGATAGTCGAACGCCGGAATGCAGATGGCGCCAGCCGCCAGATTGACGATGCTGAAGGGCGCCACCGGCACCAGGCGCACCAGCGTGACGGTCGGGATGCCCTTACGCTCGAAGCTGCGGGTGATCAGGTTTAGGCGCGGACCGAAGAACTGGCGCAGGCCGCGCGGACCCAGCCAACGCCCGATCGCGTAGGTGGTCAGCGCACTCGCCAGCGCGCCGGCGCCGGCAAAGAGCGCCCCCGGCCATGCGCCGAAGACCGCGGCAGTCGTGGCGATCAGCACGGTCAGGGGAAACATGATCAGGCCCGCCAGCACGAACAAGACGATCACCACCGCGGCGGCCCAGCCGTCATTCAAGGACGACAGCCAAATTGCCCACATGTCGGGATCGGCCCAATCTGCCAGCGGTGTCAGGCGCCAGGCCGCGGCTATTCCGAGAAACAGGGCCAGCGCCAGCAGAATACCTGCGGCGGCGAGCAGCGGCCGGCGCCTGCCGCGGCCGATGGCGCTCCCGCCATCAGACAAGCCACGCGTCGGGTCGATGGGTGTGCGCGGATCAGCAACCGATTCCAACATCGAAGGCGGCGAAACCGGCAGGGAGCGATCCACCACCGGCTGCAGCCAGTGCTGCCGCCTGGGCAGAGATCGAATCGCGGCGATGAGGGAGCCGTGGTGCACGATTGCCTTCTGCACATCCTCCAGGCTCGCGCCGCTATGTTCGGCGATCAGCCTGTCGCGCAGCAGCAGAACGCTGCGCCTCGCGGCCTCGTCATCGCCGGCGGCGATTGCCAGGTCGCATTCGGTATCGGCTCCCATCGAGCGGTGACACAGATTCGCCGAGCCGATGCGCAGATATCGATCATCGACAATCATGACTTTCGCATGGACGTGCGGGTCGGCCGCCTTGCCCTCGTATTCGATCCGCGGCGCCGTCATCAGAACGCGATCGACGACGCGCGCCTTGCGCAGGATGCGCGCGACGCGCGCCCGTCCCGCCGTCATCACCGCCCGTTCCATCCGGCCGCGATAACGAAATGGGCTGACGATTACCGCCTCGAGGGCCGGATTGCGCTTCAACGCCTTGGCGAGCGCGCGTGCGAAGCTGGAGGAGGTGAGATACTGGCTCTCGACATAAATTGTGTGGCGCGCACTCGCGATCATGTCGTGAAACAGCGTCTCGACCTCATGGATCATGTCGTGTCCCGCGTAAGGCGGCTCGGTGCGGGCAATTGCCACGTCGACGTCGCGGAAGTGCGGCTCGACATCGTCCGGCCAGGGCGCGGAGAGTTGCGGCGCCTCAGGCAGTTCTTCGCAGGCCGCGCGCGACCAGCGCTGCCGCGCCAGTTCGCTCATGGCGCGCGCCGCGCCGCCATCCACCATCAATTGCACATCGTGGAATCCATTGTACGGTTTGCCCGCCGGATCGACGCGATGGCGGCAAGCGGGATCGTGGCTGCAGGTATCCCAGCGGCGGATGGTGAGGTCGAGCCCACCAGAGAAGGCCAAGGTTTCGTCGAGCACGACGATCTTCTGGTGGTGCGACGAGCCGAGCGGAATCGCGTCATCGAGACAGAGGTCGATCTGCGGCGGCGTCCGCCAGCGCAGGACGTAAGCCGGGAGGGCCTGGCGCTCGCTGGTGAAAAACAGGGAATAGTCCCACAGCAGAATATAGATCTTCAGCGCAGGCCGACGCTCGACCAGAGCTGTCAGAAATGGCCCGAGCTCGCGCGGCATATCATCGTCCGGCTCGCCGGCCGGACCGACAAGCGGAGTCCTGCTGTCGACATCCCAGCCGATGATGTAGACGGAGCGACGCGCCTGCAGCAGAGCCTTGCGCAGCGTGCCGAAATACTGCGCCGCGTCGATCAGCACCGCGGCGCGGTCAGCCTTGGCGACGCGCCAGGCGTTGCGTCCAGGCCGGAATACGTGAGTGGACGGCGCCTCATCCGCGGGATCGCTTCTTGGCGCTTCCGGCCTTTCGACCACGCTAATCCTCTTGGCCAGCATGGAATATCCCCGTGTCCGTTTTGCTGGAATAAACGCATCCGGTCCCGAAAAGTGCCCAGCGGCAGTGATCTTCAAATCGACGGCTGCAACGCCGGTTCAAGATCGCGGTTAATTCTTGGGGTCGTGTCTGGCTGTCAGAACCGTCGCCTAGTCCGTTGCGCGGGCTAAGCGTCCCATGGCTGTTGCGATGCGCATGGTAAGTCGCAGCAGACGTGACGGCCGACGCGCGGGCATGCTTGCGTCTCGCAATTGCTGCTGCGCAATCGGTTGGAACCCGTCGCGACGACCGGGGTTGATCTGGTGTTCGATAATCCCGGTGCCGGACAGATTCTTGATGTTCAAGTTCGAAGAGGAGGAGTTCGTGGATCGTGGCCTCAAACTCGCCGGCATCGCGCTCGTGCTCTGCGCCGGCTTCGCTCTCGCTTCGTGCTCCAGCTCTGGCGGCGGAGTTGCCAACGAGATCGCATCCTGCACAGGCGGATATCCGGATGGCGGCGGCGTCACGAACATGAGTCCCTATTCGCCGAACGCGAATCCCTATCAACCGGATTGTCAGGGTCGGGGCTAGATAACGCTTGCACGCAGTCGAAACCGCGCGGACGATTTGCGGCGAAGAGGCTTGCCTCCATGTTCCGATGGGAGCGTGGAGGCGCGCCTTGATCTGCGTTCCAGCCGATCTGAGACGCCATGCGCCGCAAGGACAAACTTTCCCTCTATCGCAAGAAACGAGATTTCTCCGTCACGCCTGAGCCACCCGGCGAACGACCCACTCCGTCCGGTGGTGGCCGCTATGTCATCCAGCGCCATGCGGCGCGCCGGCTGCACTACGACTTGAGGCTCGAAATCGACGGCGTCTACAAGAGCTGGGCGGTGACGCGCGGCCCAAGCCTCGATCCCAAGGACCGCAGACTGGCCGTGGAGGTCGAGGATCATCCGATCGAATACGGCACCTTCGAAGGAACCATCCCAAAGGGCGAGTATGGCGGCGGGACTGTCATGCTGTGGGATCGCGGCCTGTGGATCCCGGAAGGCAATCCAGCGAAGGCGCACAAGAAAGGCCATATCGCCTTCGAGCTGCGGGGCGAGCGCCTGCATGGCGGCTACAGCCTGGTCCGCATGGCGGACCGCGGCGAAGCCAAGGGCAGGAGGGTTCAGCACAACTGGCTGTTGATCAAGAAGAACGACCGCTGGGCCAAGCCCGGCCGCGGTGACGACGCGATCGCGAACGCGACCAGTGTCAAGTCCGGCCGGACCATGCGGGAGATCGCCGAAGCCAAGGGAGGAGCGCGGCAGTCGAATCGCCCGGCGGCGAAGCGTGTCGCCGCGAACGTGTCAGATCGCGGTGGCAAACGTGTCAAACTTTCCGCTCTCGTCGGTCCGGAAACTGCGACCCAAGGCGATCCGCCGCCGGCGGGATCCGACAAGAGCACGGTCGCTGGCGTGAAGATCACCCATCCGACCCGGGTGATCGACCCCGCGACCGGAACCACCAAGCTGGATGTCGCACGGTACTATGAGCGGGTCGCGAAGACGCTGCTGATGGACATGAAAGACCGGCCGGTGACAGTGGTGCGCAATCCCGGCGGAATCACGGGCCAGAGCTTCTTCCAGCGCCATCCCCAACGGACCTTGGCCGGACGCATCAGCACCGTGAAAGACCCGGTGGACAAGGAAGACCTGCTCTGCGTGCGCAATATCCGGGACATCGTCACCCTGGTGCAGTTCGGCGCGATCGAGATCCATCCCTGGCAGACTCATATCGAGCAGTTGGACAAGGCTGACCGCTTCATCCTTGATCTCGATCCCGCACCCGACGTGCCGTTCGGCGCGGTTACCCTGGCGGCCAAGCTGGTGCGCAAGCGGTTGGACGAGGTCGGATTGAAATCGATCGTGAAGACGACCGGCGGCAAGGGGTTGCATGTGATCGTACCGCTGCGGCCGGCGGCGGACTGGAAGACCGTCAAGTCCTTCGCCAAGGCAATCGCCGATGGGCTGGCGCGCGCAGACCCCAAAGTTTTCATCACCAAGGCCAGCAAGGCGGCACGCAAGGGACGCATCTATGTCGACTACCTGCGGAACGACCGCGGCTCGACCGCCGTCGGGGCCTATTGCGTGCGTGCCCGGCCAGACCTGCCGGTCGCCATGCCGTTGGACTGGCGCGACCTGACGGAGAGGCTGCGGCCGGCGGATTTCAATCTGCGGACGGCGGCGAAGGCCGCCTTGCCCAAGGATTGGCGCGCAGCACGCAAGTGGCGCCAGGGACTCGATGCAAGGAAATTGAAGGCGGTCGGCCTCGCGGAGAAACAGGACGGTGCGTGACACCCGGAAGATCAGACGCTACCGAAAGACCTTGCACGAACTGGCCAAGGTGCAGCACGGAGCGGATCTGAGTAGGTGATTGGCGGTCGAACATGGACGGAGTATCATAGCCATGCGAGCGTCAACCTGCCCAGGAGCGAGGACATGCCCAAGGGTGAACAGCGCAGCAATCGCGAAAAGAAGAAATCGAAGAAGGACAAAGGAGCGAAACAGGTGTCGGCCTATGCCGCTACATACGGCAAGCAGCAGCCGACTCACATCATCGAAAACCCGCCCGGCAAGAAGCAATAGGCGCTGATCAGGCGCCGCTTAGCACCACGCCATTGAGCACGGCGGCATAGTGAACGGATGCCGCCGCGAGGACGAAGCCGTGCCAGATCGCGTTATGGAACGGCAGCCTGTGCCAGACGTGGAATCCGACGCCGATCGTATAGAGCACGCCGCCGAGGCCGATCAGGCCGAGCGTCTGCCAGCCGAGCGACCTGAACAGCGGATCGATGGCAATGATCCCGATCCAGCCCAGGAACAGGTATGGTGCAAGCGACGCATACCAGCGATCGCGAAACCGGCACAGCTTCAGGAGCACGCCGAGTACGGCAATCGTCCATACTGCGCTGGTCAGGGTCCAGCTCCACGCACCGTCCAGCCTCAGCAGGGTGAATGGCGTGTAGCTGCCCGCGATCATGACGAAGATCGCCGCATGATCGCAACGCCGCAGAATGGCGCGCCACGGGCTGTTGCGCGCCAGGTTGTAGGCGGCGGAACAGCAGAACATGGCCATCATGCCGACTGCGTAGATCAGCAACGCCCCCAGCTCCAGCCAGTCGCCACGCGCGGCGATCAGGGCGACCAGCGTCGCTCCGCCGACCGACCCGCTGGCCACACCCAGGATGTGAACGACACAATCGGCCGCCAACTCGTGGCGGCTCGGGTAACGCAATGCGATGTCGGTCGCCTCAGCCGTCATGCTCGGATCCCGGCGCCTCCGTGTCGACATTGTGCGCATGGCTTGAGAAACAATCCATATGCCCGTGCCGGGAATCAACGTGTCGGCACCGCAGAGGTTGCGAGACTGGCGGGTTCACCACGTTCGGCCTGCTGCGCCGCGGCGAAATGGCTGCGTGCGGCCGGTCGCCGCCGCGCCAGAGGTGCCGCCAAATGCCCCTGTGCGCCGCAAGGTTGCCATGGTAAATTCCCGCTTGTTGGCCGCACGCCTCACGGAGCATCCGGGAAAACGTGCGAAGGTGAACAGCGGGGCTCGGCCATGCTCACAGGATGCAATAACAGAAAAGCGAGGACATCATGGAGCGCACTCTGAAACGCGTCTGCACGGGCGCCCTGCTGGGCGCGGCACTTTTGCTGGTTGCCGGCTGCACCACCTATGGTGGGAGTTGCACTGGCGGCTATCCGGATGGCGGGGGCGTCTCGAATATGAGCCCGTATTCGCCGAATGCGGGCGTCCATTCGGAATGCAAGGGTAAGTACTAGCGATCTGGCCCGCGGCGGCGACGCCCGCGGGTCATCGAACGGGGCTCCAGGGGCTTGTCTTCGCGATCCGACGGGATGGCGAAGGCAAGCCCTAGTCTCGTCTGGCGCACGGCGGGCTTGGCGGGCTGAGGCTCGCGCTCTATATGACAGTGAGCCCGCGAAATTCGGGGTGCCGATATTGAGCGAAGGATGCGCCGGTTGCGGGGCGCACATTGTTCCGTCTGTTTTCCGGAAGGGATTGCACGATGAAGATTCCAGGTGCGGATCACCCGATCACCATCACGCCGACCAAGGGACGCGTGCAGGTCAAATTCGGCGGCCGCGTGGTCGCCGACAGCACGCACGCCGTAACGCTGCAGGAGGCCAGCTATCCGCCGGTGCAATACATACCGCGCGCGGATGCGCAGATGGACTTTTTCCAGGCGACGGCGCACAAGACGCACTGCCCATACAAGGGCGATGCCTCCTATTTCAGCCTGAAGGCCGGAGATAAGAACGTCGAGAACGCGGTGTGGAGCTACGTGGAACCCTATCCCGCCGTCAAGGAGATCGCCGGACATCTGGCGTTCTATCCGGACCGAGTGGATTCGATCGAAGTGACGCGATAGGATTCCGGCGTTATTCATTCGCCGCCGTGCCGGGGCCGGACCCCGGCGTCCACGAGTTTCCATCCGCAAGACCGACCGGCTGTCGGCAAACTCGTGGGCCCCAAAGCCAGGCCTTGGGGAACGAACTGATGCGTCGGGTGGCCGGCTGACCAACGTCGGGCGCGACGGAGACTCGAATGCGTCTGTTCCGTTTCTTCGAAGGCCTGTTGGAACCGACAGCGGTTCCGACCGAGGAAACGCCGCCGCCGAGCCTCGTGGCATTCTACTGGCACTACGCACGACAAGCACGGTGGCTGGTAGGCGCACTGTTTTGCGCCGGTTTCGTGGTCGCTGTCCTGGATTCCACCATCCCCGTCTTCATCGGCCGCGTGGTGGGGCTGGTCGCCACGAGCGAGCCGGGCCGGCTGTGGCAGCAGCAGTGGCCACAACTGGTCGCCATGGCGCTGGTGCTGTTGATCGGGCGGCCGCTGGCGCTGCTGACGCAGAATCTCATTACCAACCAGGCGATCGTCCCCGGTCTCACCAACCTGATCCGCTGGCAAAGCCACTGGCACGTGGTGCGGCAAAGCTGGAGCTTCTTCCAGAACGACTTCGCCGGGCGCATCGCCAACCGTGTCATGCAGACCGGCCCGGCGCTGCGTGAAAGCGTCGTCGCCGCTACCAACGCCGTCTGGTACATCGTCGTCTATGGCGGCAGCGCCATCGTGCTGACCGCCAGCAACGATCCGCGCCTCTCCATCCCGATGGCGCTGTGGTTCTGTTGCTATGTCGTCTTGTTGCGATTTTTCGTTCCCCGCTTGCGCGAGCGTTCACGCGAGATGTCGGAAGTGCGTTCGGCTCTGACCGGGCGCGTGGTCGACAGCTATACCAATATCCAGACCGTCAAGCTGTTCGCCCGCCCGCGCGACGAGGACGCGGTGGTGCGCGAATCGGTAGACGATCACACCTTCTCCTTCCACAAGCAGCAACGAATCATCACGCTGTTCGGCCTGAGCCTCGCCACGCTCAACGCGATGATGGTGGTAGGGACGGGCGGCGTCGCCATCTGGCTGTGGGTCCATGGCGCGATCGGCGTCAGCATCGTCGCGATGTCGCTGCCCCTCACCTGGCAGATCGCCAACGTGGCGGGCTGGGTGGCGCAGAACGTGACGGCGATCTTTGAGAATGTCGGCGTCGTGCAGGAAGGCATGCGCTCGATCGCCGTGCCGCGGCAGATGCCGGACAAGCCCGGCGCCGGCGCGCTGCAGGTCGCGCAGGGTGCGGTGAAATTCGAGAACCTGCATTTTGGCTACGGCACGGAGCGCGGCGTCCTGCACGGCATCGATCTCACCATCACGCCGGGGCAGCGCATCGGCCTGATCGGTCCGTCCGGCGCCGGCAAGTCGACGCTAGTCAACCTGCTGCTGCGGTTCTACGAGCTGGAGGCTGGGCGCATCCTGATCGACGGCCAGGACATCGCCACGGTCACGCAGGAAAGCCTGCGCGCCAAGATCGCAATGGTGACACAGGATACCTCGCTGCTGCACCGTTCGATCCTCGACAACATCCGCTACGGGCGGCCGGAAGCAAGCGCCGCCGAAGTGCGTGCTGCGGCGGCGCGGGCCCATGCCCTCGAATTCATCGAAGGACTGGAGGACTGGCAAGGACGGCGCGGCTTCGATGCGCACGTGGGCGAGCGCGGCGTTAAGCTTTCCGGCGGCCAGCGCCAGCGCATCGCCATCGCGCGCGTCATTCTCAAGGATGCGCCGATCCTGGTGCTGGATGAAGCGACTGCGGCGCTCGATTCCGAGGTCGAGGCGGCGATCCAGGAACAGCTCGAGGGATTGATGCGCGGACGTACCGTCATCGCGATCGCGCACCGGCTTTCCACGATCGCACGGATGGACCGGCTGGTCGTGCTGGAGCAGGGGCGGATTGTGGAGACCGGCGCGCACGGCGAATTGCTGGCGCGGCGCGGCACCTACTGGCGGCTATGGCAACGGCAGTCTGGCGGCTTCCTGCAGGAAGAGGTGCGTGAACTCGACGCAGCGGTGGGCAAGTGAGCGCCCAGCGCGCTCACGGGAATTGACAAGGCGCGCGCGAGTAGCATCCATGCTGTCATGATCGATCACGAGCTATTGGCTCGATTTGAGCTCGCCGGCGGCATTCTGGGTCCGCTCATCCACGTCGTGCTGGCCGGATTCGTTACGCTGCACGTGCTGGAACGCAAGCGCGATGTCGCCGCCTCGATCGCCTGGATCGGACTGGCTTGGCTTTCTCCCATCATCGGCAGCGCGCTCTACCTCCTGTTTGGTGTCAACCGGGTGCGGCGGCGCGCCTATCGGGCGGGCCGGCGGCATAGCGCAGGGTGGATCGAAGATCCGGCGACGTTCCTCAATCCCAGGCACGATCATTTCGCGCAGCTGGAGCGCGCCATCGGCGTCCTGACCGGCCGGCCACCGCAACGCGGCAATGCAGTCGCGATGCTGCACAACGGCGACGAGGCCTATCCGCCGATGCTGGAGGCGATCGCGTCGGCGCGGATGAGCATCGCGTTCGCCAGTTACATCTTCGAAGCGGACGCGACCGGCGAGAAGTTCGTTGCCGCGCTGACTGCGGCCAAAGCGCGCGGCATCGCGATCCACGTGATCGTCGATGGAATCGGGAGCGGCTATTGGTATTCGCCGGTCTACCAACAGCTGATGCGTGCGGGGATACCGGTCGCGCGTTTCATGCACACCCTGGTGCCCTGGCGCATGGCGTTCCTCAACCTGCGCAGCCACAAGAAGATCCTGGTGGTAGACGGTGCGCGCGCCTTCATCGGCGGCATCAATATCACCGACGCGAACGTGCTGGCGGCCAAACCGCCGCACCCCATCCGGGACATGCATTTCGAGGTTGCCGGGCCGGTCGTGGCGCAGATCGTCGAAGCCTTTGCGGCCGACTGGCACTTCTGCACGGGCGAGCGCCTCGCCAGCGATGCCTGGTTTCCGCAGCTCGAACAAGCGGGAACCGCGACGGCTCGGATCATCACCTCCGGGCCGGATCAGGACATCTACAAGATCGAATTCACCATTCTGCAGGCGATCGGCAGCGCGCAGAATTCCATCAAGATCCTAACACCTTATTTCCTGCCAGATGAGCGCCTGATGGGCGCCCTGGTGCTGGCGGCGATGGCGGGCGTCATTGTTGACGTGGTAATTCCCGAGCGCAGCGATCACGCCATGATGGACTGGGCGATGCGGGCGCACATCGCGCCGCTGCTGCGCGCGGGCGTACGCGTCTGGCGCGCCCCGCTACCGTTCGAGCACTCAAAGCTGTTCGTAGTCGACGATGGCTGGTCTCTAGTCGGCAGCGCGAACTGGGACATGCGCAGCCTGCGCCTCAATTTCGAGATCAACATGGAAGTATGCTGCCCGCAATTCGGCGCGCTGGTCGCAGCAGCGATCGAGCGGCGGCAGTCCCATCCCCTGTCGCTGGCCGAACTTGGGGCACGGCCGCTGGCGATACGCCTGCGCGACAGTGCAGTACGCCTGCTGCTGCCCTATCTGTGAGCGACCTGTGACTTCACGTGATCGGGAACGGGTTCGCCCTCCAGCTGTTTCCACAGCTGGGCCAAACCGTGTTAGCCGTGGCCCGCAGCGACGGAGCAGATTGCATCATGAGTTCGGGCAAGAGGGCAGGACCCGCGGCGACCTACGAAGACCGGAACCCCTTTGACATTTCACGCCGCTCCGAGAAGGACGTGGCGATGGAGATCGCCCAGCGCATGGCCGCCTGGAAGAAGGCGCGCGGCCGGTCCTTTCCGCCGTCTTCGGCCACGCCGGTGAAGGAGCGGAATACGCCTCCGATCGCCGCACCAGTACAGCCGCCTCGGTTGCCGAGTCGAACAGAGGCCGCCGGACAACCAAGCCGGCCGTCGCAAATGTTGCAGGAAGCACTGCCGCGCGAATCGGTAGACACTGCACGCTCCGATGCTGAGATCTCCGCCCCGCTCTTTGCGACGGTCTCGCGGCAGCGTGCCATGCCGCCCGCACCAAGCCTGAAGCCACCGGCCGTGCAGTTCGCTCCGGTCGAATCGCGCCTGTTCGGCCAACCAGCAGAGAATGCAGCGCGCGCGACCGACGATCGGCCTCTCGCCGAGCCGCTGGGAGTCGACGCGACGACCGGCGAGACAGAAGCGGTGCCGGCGACAGCGGCCGAAGCGCCCGACCGCACACCGCGGCCGTTGGAGACGTCGAATATCGATGACGCCGGCTCGGAGCTGGCAACTATCGAGGCGGCTGAGACTTCCGTTGCCGACCCGACGCGACAACCACCTGATGCCGAAGCGCGATCGGTCGAGCTCGCGGACATGGAGCGACCGCGCCTCGGGGCGCCTGTGCCGGCAGCCGAAGCGGACGATATTTCGGCATCCGCGCTCGACGCTGACACGCTGGATTCCGGCGAGCCTGCGCTGGCTGAGCTTGACTCCGCCATTCGCTCGATCGACGCACGCGACGAGATGTCGGGGCGTCGCGAGCCGACCCTCGATGCGCCGAGCGCCGAAACCCATGCGCCCATACCGGCCAAGTCTGATATCCCAAGCGATGGTTCGCGACTCAAGCCGAGCGCGCTTGAAACTCGAATCGAGCCGCGGCGCATCGAGATATTGCGGGCCGATCCTCAGTTTTCCGTGCGGCGGCCGATCTTTCCGCGTGTCGACCTTGCCGAATGGGAGGGACCGCCAACTGCCGTGGTACAGGTGCAGCGCGCGCGGAGCGGAGCCGGCTGGGCGATCGGTCTGGGGGCGGCGCTTCTGCTCATCGGCGTCACTGCGCCGGCCGCGCTCTGGCAGCACGGGCGACAGGACTCGTCCCTGGATCAGGATCGGATCGCGATGACTCCGGTGCCCGCGCCGTCGACTCCACCCGACCAGGCAGCAACCCCGGTGCCCGCCCCGGCAACGGCGCCCTCCAAGCCGCAGCCGGAGGCATCGCCGCCAGCGCCGCCAGCGCCGTCAGTGCAAGCCAGTTCTTTGCCGGCGGCGAAAGGTCCGCCCGTCGAGACAAAACCGGAGGCGGGCGAAATGACTTCCAAAGAACAGATGACGCTCGGCGCCGTGCGCAATGGCGGCGCACTCAATGAGGCGCCGATCGTCCCGCCGCCGCAGGAACCTCGGTTATCCGTGCAATCGCCGGCCAATCCGGGTAACACGAAGAGAGATTCCTCGGGCGCCAACGATCTCAGCTCTCTCATGGTCGCGCGTCCTTTTGTTCCAGAGCATCAACCACAACCCTTCGTTCCCGCAGCGCGCGCGGAGGAAACCAGCACAGGGAGTGTGTCCGTTCCGCCGGCTACAGATCAGTCCGCGGCAATCGGACCGAAGCCGACACTGACGACGAAGCCGAAACCCACGGCAGCCGCTGCTCCGACCGCGTCGCGGACGACGCGCAATACCAAGAAGCAACGGCCGCAGACGCTGGATCAGATGTTCCAGACCCTGATCGACACCCTGTCCGACGGCCAACCGGCGCGATCCTCGAAATACCCGCCGACGCGTTCGGATCGACACTAGCGGCCCTGCGCAAGTCAGCCGCGCGGAACTCGGCGGACTTGCACTTGGCATGGATATCACTCGTTGATTGGCACCAGCAGTTCCCGATATTGCCCATGTGGGCTAAGCTCGGTTCTATGAGCCGCGGGCGCGCAGATGCCCGGTAGCGAGTGGAGCAGCCATGATCAAAGGGTCGGACTTGCTGGTGGCGGCGCTGGAGAACGAGGGCGTCGAGCGGATATTCGGCGTGCCGGGCGAGGAGAACCTCGACGTCGTCGAATCGCTGCGCAAGTCGCGCATCGATCTGGTCGTCACGCGGCACGAGCAGGCGGCGGCCTTCATGGCGGCGACCCACGGGCGCTTGACCGGGCGCCCCGGCGTCTGCATCACCACGCTCGGGCCGGGCGCCCTCAACCTCACGACCGGCGCGGCCTATGCGCATCTCGGTGCCATGCCGATGATCATGTTGACCGGCCAGAAGGGAATTCTGTTCAGCCGCCAGGCGCGCTTCCAGATCGTCGATATCATCGCCACCATGCGGCCGATCACCAAGATGGCGCGCACCATCGTCAATGGCGCCAGCATTCCCACTCTGGTGCGCGACGCCTTCCGCGTGGCGATGGAAGAAAGACCGGGTCCCGTGCTGCTGGAGCTGCCGGAGGATATTGCCGGCGAGGAGACCAAGGACGTGCCGCTGGTCCCGCCGCACGATGTTGCGGTACCGGTCGCGCATCCGGCGGCCCTGGAACGTGCGACCCAGATGCTGCTGGCGGCCAAGCGGCCGCTGCTGATGGCGGGGGCTACCGCCAACCGCCCGCGCCTCAGCGAAGCCTTGTCCGATTTCGTGCACCGCACGCGGTTGCCGTTTTTCAACACGCAGATGGGTAAGGGCGCGATCGCTGGTGGCTCGAACCTCTATATGGGGACCGCGGCCTTGAGCGAGCGCGACTACGTGCATCGCGCCATCGACCGCGCCGACGTGATCCTGTCCATTGGTCACGATACCATTGAAAAACCGCCGTTCCTGATGGGACCGAAGGGGCCGAAGGTCATCCATGTCGGCTTCATGCCAGCGCATGTGGAGCAGGTGTTCTATCCCCATGCCGAAGTGGTGGGCGACGTCGGGCCGAGCCTGGCGCTGCTCGCGGATCGGGTCGAAGGCAAGCTGCATATCGATCCGGCCTTCGCCACGCTGCGCACCGAGATTCTCGAGAAGATCCGCGATCGCGCGGAGGAGTCGCGCTTTCCCCTGACGCCGCAGCGCATCGTCAACGACGTGCGCAACGTGATGCCCGAAGACGGCATGGTCTGCCTCGACAACGGCATGTACAAGATCTGGTTCGCGCGTAACTACCGCACCCATGTCGCGAACACGCTGCTGCTGGACAATGCGCTGGCGACCATGGGCGCCGGTCTGCCCTCGGCCATGATGGCGGCGATGCTCTATCCGCAGCGGCGCGTGCTCGCGGTCTGCGGCGACGGCGGCTTCATGATGAACAGCCAGGAGATGGAGACGGCCGTGCGCCTGAAGCTCAATCTCGTCGTGCTGATCCTGGAGGACAAGGCTTACGGCATGATCCGCTGGAAGCAGGCGGTCGACGGATTTCCGGATTTCGGCCTCGGGTTCAGCAATCCCGAGTTCGTCGCCTACGCCGAATCATACGGCGCCAAAGGCCGTCGCGTGGAAAGCGCCGAAGGACTCGGCCCGGCGCTGGAAGCGGCATTCCAAGACGGCGGCGTGCAGCTGGTGGTCGCGCCGGTGGACTACAACGAGAATGTCCGCGTGCTGGTCGAGGAATTGGCCAGAAACGTGGGGTAAGTGCGCCGGAGAGGGTAGCCCGCGCACGGAAGGATCACTATGCTGGCGCGGCGCGAGGGGGAGAGCCAGTTCATGCACGAGAGTCTCCGGCGTTATTGGCCGCCGGAAGGGCAGATCCTGTTGCTGATCGCCGCACTGGCCGATCTCGAGACGGCGCGGCGGGCGTGGCAACAATGGGATGCGCGGCAGGAACTTGCGGACGCGGCTTCGCCCGAGTTGCGGCTGCTGGCAGCGGTGGCGCGGCGCATGCCGCAGCTTGCGCCTGGTGTGCCGCTGGATCCGCGTCTGGCGGGGGCGCGCCGCCATATCTGGACCCAAACGCAGATGACGCTCGGAACGACGCGTCCGCTGCTTGCGGCGCTGCATGCCGAGCGCTTGCGCATGATGTTGCTGAAAGGCGCCGCGCGGCTCTCCATCGATCCGTCGATCGCTCAAGAAAGGGCGCTGCGCGATATCGACGTTCTGATCCACCCGGACGATTGGGAGCGCGCGGTGTCGGTCGCCCTGCGGGAAGGCTGGCGCGACAAGCATGCGGCCGATCCTGCGGCATTGCGTCTTGCGCACGCAATCGGATTGCGCAGTCCACAGCCGGGCGCGCGCGGCGAATTCGATTTGCATCGGCAGGTGCTGTGGGAATGCCGCAACCGGGGTCAGGATCTGGACCTTTGGGAGCGGGCAATTGCTGCGCGTTTTCTGGATCTCGACCTGCTTTGCCCCTCGGTTACGGATTTCTCCTTGGTCACGCTTGCGCAGTCCATGTTGTACAGCCCCGGTCCAACCGCCGCGCACTGGGCGCTCGACGTCGATCCGGAGATTCGCGCCGGCCGTCTCGACTGGGCGTTGCTCCTGCGCGAAGCAAATATTCGGAAGATCGAGCTGTTTATCGCCTCACCGCTGCTCATGATGAAAGAGCGGCTCGGCACGCCTGTCCCACAGGAAATACTGCACGATCTGACGCGGCAGGTCGGCAGACACTATCTGGTCGAATTTGAGACCCGCGCCACGCAATATGGACCGCGGACGCCGGAACAGTTCGAGGCCAGGCGGACGGCGCTTGCCGCGCGCGCCATGCGCGTGGCACGCATGCGACCCTATTCGGCCCCTGCAACTGGAATCACGCGGCCGCCAATCATTAGCAGAGCGCGTCTCGGGCGCAAGGAGGAGATGGCGATCGCCGTCCCGGTGGGCACGAGACCGTTCGAGCGGCTACGCCTCTACGTCACGTTTGACGTTCACCACGCGCGCGGCCACGCCTACCTGACCATTGAAGGGCCGTCGCTCGCGTTGAAGATGATTCCGATCCCGCGCGCCAGCAAGAAACGCGGCGGCCGCGTGCGGCGTGCCGTCGTTGTGCGATGTCCGGCTTGCCTGATCGATCTGCATGAGATCGACCATGTCAGCATCAGGACCAACGATCGGCTGCAGATTCGCAATATCGTTGTGAGCTGGAACAAGCAGCCGGTTGTGGCGCCGCTCAATGCGCTGGCCGTGTTGCTGCGGCCGCTGCGGCGTTGGCAGGAGGATCTCAGGCGTCTTTCGGCTGGATAGGCCAGCCCTTTGTCTCATCGACCTCATGCACGGGGTCGAGCAGGATCAGAGTCTGCATATCCACGAACACCTCGAAGGTCAGATCCAGCGCGCCGCCGCCGGCCAGCGCCGCCATCAGCTGCGGCACCTCGCTGGGAGATGCCGCACCGGAGGCCGGTCGCATGAGGCCTTCCGTTGTCGCCTTGGCGGCGAAGTCCAGAACCGGCTGCGCGCCGACCGCGGATTCGCCAGCGATCGCGGCCAGCCGTTCGACCGGATGTCCGGCGGCGAGGTCACGCCAAATCACGGCGCCCAGGTCGCGCAGGCTGTAGTAAGTGCCGTTGGCCAGATTGAGCGCCACGATTTCGCCCTCGAAGTCCTGAGCGACGCTGTGCGGCTCTGCGATCTCAAGCACGGTCTGCACGGCAATTTCCCCCTCGTTTCGAACGGCCGCGACCATATCACCGGGACGCCGCAAGCTCAATGTCCCTGGGCAGGATCGCAGGGTCGTTCCTGGGCAGGAAATCGCGTTCCGGCGGTATCGCGGTCAGTTCGAGGCCTTTTTCGTCGAGCATCACATCGTATCCCTTGTGCTCGTATACCGCGCCGGGGTCGATGGAGTTCCAGCGCTCAAAGCGGGTCTGCCGATCGGCCCGAGCGATCAACCGTAGATGATAGAGGTTGAGTTCGCTGTGTCGGCCGCAGGTCTTGATGTTGGCTCCGATCTCGAACGGGAACCAATAGCGATGGAACGGACGCGGATCGAAGCGGCGATGCGTCGGATTGTTGCGGAACAGGATGAACCTCGCTTCGATGTTCCATGCGCCATCGCTCCGGTAGTGATGCCGGTCGCCCCACAGTTCGCGCAGCTGGAACGAATAGATCTCGATGTTGTCGCGGTCGGCTTCGCACAGCATGTCCTTGACCCGCGCAGCGAACGCCTGCTCCAGCCTGTGGTCGGCATCGATACACAAGAACCAGGTGGCACCATGCCGTCGGCCTGCATGGATCAATGCCATCTGATTTCTGCACTCGTTCCAAGGCTGGCTCGGCGGGTTGCTGAGCACCTCAAGCGTCTTCGGGTGGCTGCGCAGGATCTCGGCAGTGGCGTCGCTGGACCCGTCATCGAGCGCTACAATGCCGTCGACCGACGGCGCAACGTTCTCCAACCAGCCCTGAAGGAAACGCTGCTCGTTCTTCGCCTGCAACAAGGCGATGACAGTCATGACTCGCCCGCCCGCCGCGGTTGTCCCGCGCACGGTAAATCCCATGCCGGCGAGCCGGCAGTCCGCGCAAACATTGGTTATTCCCCTCAGCCCAAGGGCGATCAGGATAGCGGGCGAAGCGCCGTGCCGGCAACTACTCCTGGGTCACGTACGGCGGGCTGGACCGGACCGCTGTCCCATGCAGGCGCTCAGCGGTCCAACTGGATTGCGGGGTCGTCCTGGGGCAGGAAGTCGCGCTCAGGCGGGATTTCCTGCAGCCTCAGGCCGGTTTCGTCGGTGAACCGGCTGTATGAATATCCTTGATAGAGCTGCAGGGGGTCTAGAGCCTGGTAGCGGGCGACACGCGCCGCTCGGTCGGCGGCGGCGATCAGGCGCAGATGATACAAGTTGATCTCGCTATGCCGTCCGCGGGTATCGGAGTTGACCGCGATTTCCAATGGCATCCACAGTCGGTGCAATGGGCGCGGATCGAACTTCCGGTGCGTCGGGTTGTTGCGAAACAATCGGAAGCGTATGGTTTGATTCCAAATTCCGTCGCAGCGATAGTGCCTGCGGTCGCCCCATAAGTCACGCAATTGAAGCGAATAAACGTCGATGCCTTTCGCGTCGGCCTCCCGCAAGAGGTCTCTTGCGTTTGTAGCGAAGGCGCGCTCCAGCCGCTCATCTGCATCGACGCACAGGAACCACCCCGCGCCATGACGGCGCCCCGCCTGAACCAGCGCCATCTGGTTGCCGCGCTCGTCCCATTGCCGCCCCGGTGGGTTGCTCAGCAGTTCGATCACTTTCGGGTGAGCGCGCAGAATCTCCGCCGTCGCGTCGATCGAGCCATCGTCCAACGCGATGATACCATCAACGCAGGGCGCAACATTCTCCAGCCAACCCGGCAGGAAGCGCTGTTCATTGCGTGCTTGCAGAAGCGCAATGAGGGTCACGGGTGCTGACACTCCGCGAAGGAAGCGGTCCGGGGCGAGAAAATCATCTCGGGACCTTAGGAGAAAACGGGGCGTCTCTGCAACGTGCGCTGTGGCATTGGCAACGACTTCATCTTGTTGGATGATTGAATGGACCGGGTTCAGGGTCTTGGGGGAATGGCAAGCAGCCTGCAGACAGGAACGCAGAGCGTCGTCGACCGTCACAACGTTACGGACGCGTCCGTTACGCATCGGCGCCGGAACCTGGCGGCACGGCCGATATGGCAGCGCTCTGACTTGGCGGTCGCCACAGGTGCCTCGCACCTTGCAGGGCTGACCGGTGACGCGTTGCTGCCCGTGTTCTCGGTTCACGATCCCACGCGGGGCTTCCGGACGGTCATCGAGCGGCCGATCGAGTTGCCGTCATCGCGTGCCGACGCTCACGGCTTAGCGGCCGAGGAGTTTCTGCGAAGGCACGAGCCCTGGGTGCGGCAGTTCCCGGATCAATGGCGCGGCTGGAAAGAGCTGCGACCGAATTAGTCTCTACCGATCGGCTACGATCGCGGGATCATCGAACGGCAGGAAGTCGCGGCCGGGCGGGATCTCCTCGCGTTCGAGCCCAGCCTCGTCGATGAGGTGGTCGTACCCGATTGGTTCGTAGAGAGTTAGCGGGTCGAGCTCCCGGTAGCGAGCATGCCGCGCCACGCGGTCGGAACGCGCTACCATGCGCAGGTGATAGAGATTGGCGCCGCAATCCCGGCTGCAGGCAGGGAGATTCGCTACCAGTTCGAGCGGCATCCAGTAGCGGTGAAGTGGACGTGGATCAAAACGCCGGTGTGATGGATCGTTGCGGAACATCTTGTGGCGCTCGCGGTCCTTCCACATCCCGTCGACTCGATAGTGACGGCGGTCACCCCACAACTCGCACAGGTGAAAGGTGTACACGTGGATATTGTGAGCATCCGCCTGACACAACAGGTCACCGACGCGCGCGGCGAATGGCGCTTCCAGCCTGTGATCTGCATCGAGACATAGAAACCATCCGGCGCCATGACGACGCCCTGCCTGGATCAGTGCCATCTGATTGCTGCGCTCATCCCACGGTTTTCCAGGCGGATTCTGGATCAGCTCGATCACTTTGGGATGGGCGCGTAACATCTCCGCTGTCGCGTCAGTCGAGCCGTCGTCAAGTGCGATGATGCCATCGACGCACGGTGCGACGTTCTCCAGCCAGCCGGGCAGGAAGCGCTGCTCGTTCTTTGCCTGCAGGAGTGCGATCAGACTCATGGCTTCTTGCCCTCGGCGCGCCGGCGGTCGAGAATTGCCTTAAGGACATGGGCATAGCCGACCGCCTCGGTCTTACGGGACAGGCTGTGGTTCTTTCCGTGGAGGCGCCGGTTCGTAACCACCTGCGGCAGCACTACCGACTTGAGCTTGAGGTCGAGTGCGCGACCGTACCATTCGAAGAATTCGCCGATCCGAAAAGTCTCGTTGAGTGGCCCAACTCTCCGAAACGTCTCCAGCTTCGTCAGCAGGCAAGAGGCGTTGTGACCCGGCATCGGGTCGGGAGGGCACCGAAGATTGGTCCTTGCCGTTTCGTCCAGTTCCGGGCTGATGAAATTCTGCATATGGCCGAACACCAGATCGGCGCCATCTTCGAGAGCCCGCATTTGCCACGCAATCTTATCCAGCACCCAGATGTCGTCGGCGGACTGGAAGGCAAGAAGCTCGCTTTCTGCGAGGGCGGCGCCGTGGTTCATCGCCGCCGCCGGTCCTCGATTGTCCTGCCGGATGCAGTCGATCGGCGGATAGTGGCCGTCGCGACACAGCGCGGCGGCGACAGTCGGGGTCGCGTCGGTTGAGCCGTCGTCGATCAGGATAATCCGTCCGACTGTTCGACTCTGCCGACGCACACTCTCCACCGCCTCGACGAGATAGAGGGCGCCGTTATAGACCGGTATCACAACCGTGATGTCTGCGGACGACAGGCTCATATGCCGATCTCATCCCAGGATGCAGCCAATACAGGATTCAGCATCGCCGTCAGTAGCTCATCCTGGCCGGCGAAGGCTAGCGATAAACTCTGCCAGTGCGGTGCCATTGTCCGGTGCCTTGTCCGACAGATCGAGTTGGTAGACCGGCAGCGCACGCAACAAACCCGCGTAGTATTCCATGCCATCATCCGGCTCCCCCCGATATTGATAGAGATTGGTTCGCATCAGCGCGCGCATTGCTTCGCCAGGCGAGGCTGGGGCGAACCGGGGAATGGGCGCATGCGCAAGCCTGGGCACCACAATTGCATCGATCTGCAGCTTGTCGGCGAGGCAGCCGGGAAAGATGGTCGAGGGGTCGAACTCAATCTTCTTCATCCAGTTTGGCGGCAGATGAGCCAAACGCTCCGCCAACCCCGCAATGCGCTCCAGTCCTGCCCGGTCTTGTTTCACGATTCGGAACAAGGGAAGTGCGACCGCCGGCCCGGTTCCGCGCAACGCCATATAATCATCGCCGACTGTCTGCAGTCCGGCCGCCAAGCCCGCGATCGTCGTGCTGGACTTGCCTGCGCCGCCGTGCCCCAGCAACAGAATGCCCCGGCCGTCCCGTCCCAGGCTGCCCGCATGCGCGATGCGCCAGCCGCGCGCACGCAACAGCCAATGTATGTGGTGGCGCAGCGGCGACCCGCCAAACCAGACCGGTCGGTCGCTAAGGGAGCGGGCAAGCTGCAGGCCGACGCCGGCGGCAAGATCGAACGCGAGCCACAGTTGCGCATGGAATGGAAACGCCGCACACAGACCGGCTTGGGCCAGGGCGGCGTGGAATTTGGCCGGGTCGTACGAACTGTTGTCCCACGGTGGAAGCGTGTCATAGCCGATGGTGCTGCCGTTCAGCGTGTAGAGCCGCGCGCGCTCCGCTGCGTCATCGTTCGGCGGCAGATCCACCAATCGCGCCGCGGCTACGTCAGCTTCTGCCTCGTCATCGAACCACAGCTCGAGCGGGATGCCGGCCGGTGCCGCCAGCCGCCGATGCAACCGGGCGCGCGGCAGACCCTCGGCCGCATCGATCGCGTGCCGAAGAAATGCCGCGACGGTTTGATGGTCGAGGGCAGCGCTAACGGCCTTGTGCTCAAGCATCAGCAGCAAACGGGAATTGGTCCGGAACGCCGGCCACTCTCCGCTATTTGCATGCAAGGCGCAATGCGCTTGGGTGCGGCAATCATGACCTTGAAACGCGTAGGGTCCTACCCACATCGAGAAATGTCGGTCGCCCATTCGGGGGCCGGCAGGTCCAGGGGGCGCCGGATTTCCTGGCAGCCCCCGTATCCATGTTGCTCGTTAGGAGGATGTGGCTATGAGGACGAATCTCAACTATTCGCCCCTGTTCAGATCGACCATCGGCTTCGACCGGGTCTTCGATCTTCTGGAAAATGCCAACCGGGCGCAAAGCGTCGAGAGCTGGCCGCCCTATGACATCGTGCGCACGTCGGAGGATTCCTACCGCATTACCATGGCGGTGGCCGGCTTCTCCGAATCCGATCTCGCCATCACCCATCAGCCCAACCTGCTGATCGTGACGGGCAGCCAGCCGGCGGAGGAAGCCGACTATCTGCACCGCGGCATCCCGGGCACATCGTTCGAACGCCGTTTCGAGCTGGCCGATCATGTGCGGGTTGCGAGCGCTGACCTGAAGAACGGCCTGCTCACCATCGCCCTGGTGCGTGAAGTGCCGGAAGTGATGAAGCCGCGCACGATCGCGATCAAGACAACCAGTGTCGCCAGCCAATCGACGCAGGCCGAGAGCGACCAGAAAGCCGGCTAAGGGGCAAGGAAATGTCCGCCCGTGCGGCTGTGTCCTGCGGCCGAATGGCGCGGCTTGTCACCAAGACATGATTGGAGAGAGGAGATTGCCATGAACGTGAAAGATCTGATTCCGTGGAGCCGCACTGAAGGCAAGAGCCCGTCGCTCTATCGCGACGCCGATCCCTTCATGGCGTTGCATCGCGAGGTCAACCGGCTGTTCGACGATGCATTTCGGGGCTTCGAAGGGTTCGGCATGGGCCGCTTCCCGATGCCGACCGCGGGCCGGTCGGTAAGCTGGCCCAACATCGAAGTCTCGGAGACCGAGAAGGAGTTCCGCCTGACTGCCGAAATGCCCGGCCTCGAGGAGAAGGACGTGGAGGTCACGCTCGACGACGGCGTTCTGACGCTGCGTGGCGAGAAACGATCGGAAACCGAGGACAAGGACCGGCATTTCAGCGAGCGCTTCTACGGCCAGTTCGAGCGGCGCATCGCCCTCGGCGGCGAGGTCCAGGAGGACAAGATCGCAGCCGACTTCAAGAACGGCGTGCTGACAATCACCATGCCCAAGAGCGAACAGTTGCAAAGCACGGCCAAGCGCATCGCGATCAACAGCAAGTAAGATTGGGCATCGTGCGCCGGGCATCTGGCCCGGCGCCGTCCTCTTCGACCACCGGCGTCCGGGGACAAAGGGCCGACGAATCGGCCCCTCAAGGCCGGATGCAATCCTTCTCCATGGCGTCTGACGCCGCCATGATTTCGCCCCATTTCAGACACATAACGCGCTCGGGATATCGGGGGGCGCGAACGTAACCTACTGCACGACAGGAGGATCAACGTGCGCGTCCACACCCTAGCCGCCATTGTTCTGGCGGCGCTCACCTTTGGCCATTTCGGCCACTCCGCCCTTGCCGCGAACACCCCCGATCCGGCCTCTTCCTACAAGGGTCTGTGGGTTTCCACGCCCTATCCATCGCTCGGCGTATCGGGCGGCGAGCCGATCGAGCTCGAGCTCACGGTCCACAATTCCGGCATGCCGCCGCAGCGCGTGGCGCTCGCGGCATCCCATCTGCCGGACAAATGGAGCGCCCTGTTCCTGGGCGGCGGCCGGCCGGTCGATTCCGCATTCGTCGCGCCCGACGGCACGGTCGATGTCACCTTGCGCGTGGTGCCGCCCGACGGCGTCAATGCCGGCACCTACAAGTTCGAGGTGGCGGCGACCGGCGATGATGGTGGCGATTTCAACTTACCGATCGAGCTCAATTTCGGCCAGTCGATGCCGGCGCGTCTCAATCTGTCGACCGAGCTGCCGGCACTACGCGGCTCGCCGACCTCGAACTTCAGCTATGACGTATCCTCAGCAACGAAAGCGGGCGCGAGGCCGAGACGCGGGCTCGGCGTCGTCGCGCCTGGGCTTCCGCGTCACCTTCAAGAAGGCTATTGACTGCAGGAGCTGACCAGCATTCCGGTCAAGCCGGGCGAGAAGCGCTACTCGGCGTCTCGGTCGATCCGGGCCCCAGATGCAGGCCGGCACCTACCAGGTCGGGAATCCAGGCGGCGACCGACGACAGCGGGCACAGCTGTGCTTGGCCTGACGTCACCGGCCAGGCCGCAATTGTCGCTCAGCGGTCAGAACGCACCGCCTCAGCGCCAATGCCCATGCCGGGGAGTACTGCCGCTGACCTTGGTGGTCGCCAACAAGGGAACCGCGCCGGCGCATGGCATCAAGCTGTCGTCCGACGAGCCGAGCGACTGGAAGGTCGCGTTCGAGCCGGCACAGATCGACGAGCTGGCGCCGGGCAAGACCCAGGAGGTGAAGGCGATGCTGACGCCGTCTTCAAGAAGATCGCCGGTTACATCAAGCATGGTGACGCTGACCGCGAGCGGCGACGGCACCCGGAAATCCTCCGACTTCCGCGTGACGGTGGAGACCTCCACCATCTGGGGCATCGTCGGCGTGGTGGTGATCGCGGCGTCGGTTGTGGTGCTCTCGCTCGCCGTCATGCGCTTCGGCCGCCGCTGAGGCATGGAGGAACGCCATGTCGAATGCGGTGATCGAGGCCAGCGGCCTCACCAAGCGCTATGGTCCGCGGGTCGCGGTCGACCATATCGACCTCGCGATCGTCGAGGGCGAAGTGTTCGGCCTGCTCGGGCCCAACGGCGCCGGCAAGACCACGACCATCCTGATGATCATGGGCCTGACCGACGTCAGCGAAGAACGGTGCGCGGAAGTGGTTCCTGACCGGCGCGCCAGCCGCCTGGCGTGGTCGGCGCAACATCGGCTGGCATGCGCCGACTCGGTCGGGTTCTACGACAACCTGACCGCGCGTGAGGTAACCTGAGCTGCTGACACCGGCCGCCTCGGTTCGGCGCGTGGCCGAATACCTGGCGCATCGAGGAGACGCTGCAGCGTGTCCGCCTGCTGATTGCGCGGTGAAGGTTCGCACCTTCGCACGGCATGCGCCAGTACCTTACCGCCGACGCCTCTGCTCAAATCGGCCCAGGATCGTGATCCTGACGAGCTGACCAGCGCAGCCTCATCCGCATGCATCACGAGTTCCTGAGCCTATCGCCGATCTCGTGCGCGACGGTATCACCATCATCCTCTCTCCCACATGCTGGAGAAGGTGCAGGTGGGATCTGCGACCGCGTCTTGTTCAATGCCGGCCGTATCGCTTTACAGTGGAACGGTGACGGAGCTGGGCCGGCAGGTGCTGGGCGGCGGCCATCACATCTCGGTCGAGGCGCAGGACGCAACACCGCAGATGTCAGCGGTATTCCCGGCATCGTGCGGGCATGGCCGGAAGATGGCGACCGCTACGTGCTGGAGGCGGATCCTGATCTGGCGCCCGGCCGTCGCCGCCAAGGTCGCTGAGGCCGGCGGCGAGCTGCTCAGTCTCGGCATCCGGCAGGCGAGCCTGGAATCGGTCTATGCCCGCTATTTCGAGGAGGCGTCCCATGCGGCGTGAAGGTTCACCCTGGAGCGCCTCAGCGGCCGTCAGTCGCGAAGGAAGCGGCGGACCACCTGACCAGCGCGCGCATGCGCTTCCTCGAGGTGCTGGTCGGCCTGGCCGCGATCGGCGCGGTCTATGCGGCGACCCAGACCATCCGCCAGACGGTGGGCAGCGATCCGTTCCTGTTCCTGACGCTGTTCACCACCGCCAAGGATCCGCTGCCGTCCTTCGTCTCGTTCCTCGGCTTCCTGGTGCCGCTCGCCGCGATCGCGCTCGGCTTCGATGCGATCAACACAGAGCACACGCGCCGCACCTTGAGCCGCGTCGTGGCGCAGCCGATCTATCGCGACGCGCTGCTGATGGGAAAGTTCCTGGCGGCGCTGCTGACGCTCGGCATCCTCCTCGCCGTGCTGTGGCTGGTGGTGATCGGGCTCGGGCTCATTTTCCTCGGCCTGCCGCCGAGCGGGGAGGAGGTGGCGCGCGCCTTCACCTTCTGGGCCGCGACCTTGTTCTATGGCGGGGTGTGGCTGGCGCTTTCCATGATGTTCTCGGTGCTGTTCCGCCAGCCTGCGACCTCGGCGCTGGCCGCGCCGCGATCTGGCTGGATCTTCGCCTCTTCTTCTGCCGATCATCGCGCAGCTCGCGGCGCAATCCATGATCCCGCCCGACGCGCCGCCGATCATCGCCCGGGTCTACATGGCGGAGTACGAGCCGATCTTCTCCCGCGTCTCGCCCAACTATCTGTTCGGCGAGGCGACGCTGGCGCTGCTCAATCCGGCAACCCGGTCGCTGGGGCCGATCTTCTGCGAGCCAGCTCGAAGGCGCCGCCGTGCTGGGCGCGCCGATCCCGTTCGGGCAGAGCGTGCTGCTGGTGTGGCCGCATTTCACCGGCCTGATCGCCGGCACCATCCTGCTGTTCACCGGCAGCTACGTGGCGTTCCAGCGGCAGGAGATCAGGGCGTAGCGGCAGTGGCGGCCGCGGGCCCGGGAACTGGTCCGGGCCGCGGCCCGCCCGTTCAGCGATGGAAATTGAAATCGAACTCGCGCTGCTGCTCGGAGCCGTGCTGACCGCCGGTCCCGGCACTTTCGGAGCGGGTGTAGGGGCGGCGCTGCTCGTTGCGCACATAGAGGATGACGCAGTCGGTGCCGGCGAGGCGCTGGCAGCCGCGCAGCGCCGGCTGTGAATAGTTCGACACCGCGCAGCTCACGTCGTTGCAGTAGGTGTAGAACGAGGTGAGCCCGTCCGGCGAAACGGCGAATGCGCCCGGCCGCGTCACCTTCACGATGCGCAGATACTGCTCGATCTGGCCCTGGGTCGCGGGGCTGACGATGATCGGCGTGGACGCGCCGCTTTGCGCCTGCGCCGCGCCTGTACCGGCGGCGAGCGCCAGCGCAATCAGCACAGGCGTGAATAGAGCTGTCACACGGGACATGATCGCGTTCTCCTTGGCAAAGCTGATGTCGCCGACAAAGTAGCGGCTGGCGCCGCCGGCGGAATGAACTGGATCACAGGGCTAGTCGCGGCCACCATGGATGTCGAAGAAGATCGGCTGCTGCTCTTCCGAGCCATGCCGTCCTTCGGGTCCGCCGTTCGCCGTCGCGGCGCGGGTGAAAGCCAGCCGCGGCTCGTGGCGGACATAGAGAACGATGCACGGCGTGCCGGCGAGCGCCTCGGCATTGCCGCAGCGCTGGCTGCGAATAGTTCCGCGTCTCGCAGGTGAAGTTGTTGCACCAGGTATAGAAGGAGTTGCGCCCATCCGGCGAGACCGCGAACGCGCCCGGCCGGGTCGACTTGACCTTGCCGAGATAGGCGCTGAGCTCGCCCTGGGTGCCGGGGCTGAGCGTGATGGGCTCGGTTGGCTGGTTCGCGGCCGGTGTGGTCGCGCACGCGGCGAGCAAGAGTGCTGCAAAGATGGAGACGCATTGAAGTGTCCGGATCACGATGGAAAGTCCCTAATCGCCGACTGTGATAACCCCGATACTGGCATCTGTTACATAGGGATGCATCCCTTTCGCGGGAAGTGATTTTCATCATAGCCCGCAATTGATGGGCCTCCGCCGGTGGCTTAGACTTGCGCCTGCGCGACGGGGGTCAGTAATACGGCGATTTCGACGGAAGCAAAGGCGGCCGCGATCACGGAGAGCCGGATCGGCGGGCGGCTGCTCATCATATTGGTGGCGGTCATGCTGGCGGGCCTGCCGCTGGCGGTGTGGCTCGACATCAGCAACCTGTCGCAGAACCTGCTGCGGCGGCAGGCCCACGATCTGAGCTCCCTCATCACCAGCATCCGCGGCTATTACGCCTCCAACGCACGGCCGCGTGCTGGCGGCCCATGCCAGCGGGATGGGCGGCGCACGGTGGTGTCCAACAACTACCAGAAGATCCTGGCAAAGGATCCTGATTCCGGCCACCCTGTCGCTGGAGCTCGGCTGGTGATCAGCGAGGAGCAGGCCAACATCGAATGTTCGCCGGTTCTCCGACCTGCCGTTCAAGGGCCGGGAGCCGCACCCGATGGACGCATTCGAGATGGCGGCCCTTTCCAAGCTGCGCGCCGACCCGCAGCAGACTATCACCGACGTCACGCGCGTGGGCTTCACCAACACCTTCAGGTTCGTGACGCCGGTGGTGATGGGCGAAGCGTGCGTGGCGTGCCACAACACACCCATCCGGACAGCCCGAAGCGCGACTGGAAGGTGGCGACGCGCGCGATCCAGGAGGTCGATCAGCCAGCCCTTCGCCGTAGGCAACATCTTCGCCTTCGAAGTATCTGCTCGGCTATTTCCTGCTGGTCGCGGTCGCGGGCACCTTCATCATCCTGCAGCGGTGCCAGGCCCGCGCCATCCGCGCCTTCAACCGCGAGCTGGAGGCCGCCAACGAGTTCCTGGCCAGCATCTCCATGAAGATCTCGCGCTATCTCTCGCCGCAGATCTACAAGAGCATCTTCAGCGGCCAGAAGGACGTGGTGGTGCAGACCGAGCGCAAGCGCCTCACCATCTTCTCTTCCGACATCGGCGACTTCACCGCGACGATGGAGCGCCTGCAGCCGGAGGCGCTGACCGAGATGCTGAACGAGCATTCGACCGAGATGTCGTCGATCGCGCCCGGCACGGCGGCACGGTCGACAAGTTCATCGGCGATGCGATCCTGGTGTTCTTCGGCGACCCGGACACCTGCGGCACGACGGAGGACGCCAAGGCCTGCATGCGCATGGCGATGGATACGGTGAAGCGCCTGGGCGAGCTCAAGGCAAGTGGCGCGCCGAGGGCACGGAGGAGCCCTTCATCGTGCGCATGGGCATCAACACCGGCTTCTGCAATGTCGGCAATTTCGGCAGCAACGACCGCCTCGACTACACCATCATCGGGGCGGAGGCGAATCTGGCGGCGCGCCTGCAATCGATCGCCGAGGGCGGCAAGATCGTGATCAGCTACGAGACCTTCGCCCTGGTGCAGGACATCGTGGAGGCGAGTGCGATGGACCCCATCACCATGAAAGGCATCGGGCGCGAAATCGTGCCCTACGCGGTCGAGGGCCTGGTCGAAGGCGCCGACGGCAAGACGCGCGTGCTCTCCGAGCACATGACCGGCCTCGACCTGCATCTCGATCTCGGCCGCCTCGCCCCTGGCGAGCATGCCCGCGTGCGCGAGGCGCTGTCCCAGGCGGTGGCGGCGCTCGACGCCAGCGGCGGCCCGGCCAAGGCGGCGGGCTGACCAGTCAGCGCGCCGCGAATTCCCGCCGCGCGTGGGCAGCGAACGCGGCGGCGAAGCGCTCCGCATAGGGCGGCAGGAAGTGACGCGGATTCCAATGCACCGCCGTTGGCATCTCCACCACCTTGCCGTCGCGGGTCAGCCGGCGCACGTGGAACCCGCTGGCGGGCAGGGCCACGCTGCCCGGAACCACCGCCACCCCGCAGCCCGCTTTGACGAGCGCCAGCAGCGTTGCCGTCGCGTCGCTCTCCAGGAAGATGTTGGTGCGGATGCGCGCCAGCCTGCAGGCGGGTGTCGAACAGGGTGCGCGAGCCGTACGCGCTGGAGCAGCAGCAGCGGCACGTCCTCGAGCTGCCGGACGTCGATCGTGCCGCCCGGCCGGCGCGACCCGACCGCAATCAACAGCAGCGGGATCGGCCGCACCATGATCGCCGAGGTGCTGAACTCCGGCTGATAGCTGGTATAGACGAGGTGCAGCTCCTCGCGCCGCAACCCTCGCCATCAGCGCATCCGACGTGCCTTCCGTCAGCCGCAGCTCGACCCCCGGCATCAGCCGGCGGAAGCGCTGGATCATGGCCGGGAACAGCCGCTGCAGCGCCTGCGGCGAGGCGCCGACCCGCAACACGCCCGCATCGCCCGCCGCGATCGCGCGCGCCCGCTCGCGGAAGGTGCCGGCCTCCTCCAGGACGCGCCGGCCATAGGCCAGCAGATCCTCGCCCGCGCCGGTTAGGCGCAGGATGCGGCCGGCGCGCTCGAACAGGGCGACCTCGAGCTCCGCCTCCAAATCGTGGATCTGGCGCGACAGAGCGGGCTGCGAAACATGCAGCGCCTGGGCCGCGCGCGAGACGTTGCCGCGTTCGGCCGCCGCCACGAAATAGCGCAGGTGCCGCAGGTCCATGAGTCCAATCTATAACAGAAAAGCATGAGAAAAGGCAGAAACTATGTATTGGACGCAAGAAGGGACCGGGCCTAGCCTTGCGCTCGACCGGCTTCAGGAGGGGAATCATGCTGGCGATGTCGCGGAGCGCCTTCAATCTCGACCGTTTCTTCGAGGATTGCCATGCCGCCCTGAAGGAGGATACGCCGCAGAAGGCGGTGCGCGAGGTGCTGGCCCGCGCGCTGTCGGGCCCGGCCGCCGTGCGCGACGCCGTCGGCGCGCCGCAGCGCGCGCAGGTGCAGCGGCTGCACGTCACCCCGGACCTCGCTATCCTCAACGTGGTGTGGGCGCCGGAGATGACGGTGATGCCGCACGATCACAACATGTGGGCGATCATCGGCCTCTATGACGGGCGCGAGGACAACATCTTCTGGCGCCGCATCAAGGATGCTGCCGATGGCAAGGTCAATGCCGGCAAGGTCGAGGCGGCGGGCGCCAAGTCGCTGTCGACCGGCGAGATCGCGACCCTCGGCCACGACATCATCCATTCCGTGACCAACCCGATCCCGCGTTTCAGCGGCGCCATCCATATCTATGGCGGCGACTTCTTCAACGCGCCGCGCAGCGAATGGGACCCCGAGACGCTGCTGGAGCGGCCCTCCAGCGTCGAGAAGACCGTGCGCATGTTCGAGGACGCCAACAAGCGCGCGGCTGCGTTCATGCAATAGCGCCGGGGCGCCACCCGCCGGTCCTTGATCGCAAAAAGCCGGGCGCACCGCTCAGCCTGCGCGTTGTTGCGACGTCACCAGCGCCTTATTGCGGCTGCGCCTCGGGCCCGTAGGGGATGACCGGATGGCCCGGCCCGATGATGCCGGCGACCCGGTCCGCCCAGCGCTTGATCGCGGGGAAGCCAGCGAGCGGGAACGCGCAATCCTCCGCCAGGTGCGCATAGGCGTAGTTCGCGATGTCCGCGATGGTGAAGTCGTTGCCGGCGAGGAACAGGGACTTGGCGAGCGCGCGCTCGAGGCCGGAGAGCGCGCGCACCGCCGCGTCGCGCTTGCCCGGCACCAGCGCCTGGTTGATCTCCAGCCGCTGGGTCAGCGTCCAGAAGCGCAGCGAGCCGATCACCGGCTCCACGTAATACTGCTCGAAGAACAGCCACTGCATCGCCTTGGCGCGCGCGTAGCGGGCATCGGGCGAATTGGCTGCGGGCAGATAGCGCGTGCCCTCCGCCAGGTAGGTGAGGATCGCGTTCGATTCCGCGATCGGGCGCCCGTCCTCCAGCTCCAGCACCGGAATGGCGCCGGCCGGATTCATCGCGAGGAACTCCGGCGTGCGCGATTCGCCGGAGAAGATTGCGACCGGCTTGCTGCGATAGGGGATGCCGAGCAGCCCCAGCAGCACGCGGACTTTCCAGGCGTTCTGCGAGGGGGTGTATTCGTGGAGGGTTAGCATTGAAATACCTCTAGGGGATTGGCAGCTGGACGATATCAAATGTGCTTCTCGGCAGCCTTCCGTTTCTTGTGCTTCCGGCCAATTTTGCCGTCGCAACAACATAACTGAAGTGCTATTTATGATAGCATATGGCCGGGCTGCTTCAGATCGACGACATTCCTGCATTCAAGGAGGTTCGTGGCGTACCCTTGCATGAGGTTACCGAGGAACTTCGATCAGCAGTACGCCGGTTACATGAGGCCGATGACATTGAAGAGTTCATTCGCGCAATTCTGAGTGATCGCGCCGCTACTCCACACGGTCCCGCTGAGATTGTTGATATCCTGACTCATCGAATCCAGATCGAGGGGTCAGAGGGCCTTGCGGCATTTGTGCTCAAAGGGAGGTCGTTTGAAACCGTCCGTCCTAAGGACGTATCCCATCAAATATATCGTCTCGAAAAAATAGATGACCTTTCGATCGCGATATTTGCTGCAACAGGAATTGTTCTGGACGCTGTTAAGGAGCAGTTCTCGTCAACGGCCAAGCGGTTGGGAGTTAGCTACTGCATTTGGGATGTGGATGACCTAGCGCGCCTATTCTGGGCATATGGCTTTCTTTGCCCGCGCGATGGGACACGCATCAAAGGAGGTAGGTGCCATTGCGGATATGCACCGCAACATTCGGTGCTCAACATCCTACAGGAGGAGACGCTTTCTGAACTCAAGAGGGCGCGCGAACTAGGCCAGACGAAAGCACTTGTTGTTCTTCCACCGGGAACTGGGAAAACACGAATTGCTGCACGAGATAGCAAGCACGCTGGCGCCAACTCAGTCCTCTACATTGCGCATACAAACGAAATTCTCGATGTGGCAAAGGCGGAGTTCTCCGCCGTGTTCGGCACCAAGAACGTTGAAAACCTGTCCAATCTTGAGGGTAAGAAGAGCCAAGTGACGCTTGCAACCGTCCAATACATGGCGAACCACATTGCTGCGATGAAACTCCGAAATTTTGACTACTTGGTAGTTGATGAGTTTCATCATGCCGCAGCGCCAACGTATCGTCGCATCGTTGCTGAAATCGACGATGCTTTTCTTCTCGGCCTCACTGCCACACCGTTCCGGGCCGATAGGCAGGACATAGCAAAACTCTGTAATGGCAACATAGTCGTACAATACGAGATGCGGAGTGGTATCGATATCGGAATTCTCACGCCTTACTACTATTTCGGCTGCTTTGACGACGTAGACTACGGAGGCCTTCCAGCTCAA